>CAZLJE010000005.1:0-205732 GCA_964559835.1 uncultured Terriglobales bacterium | reverse complement strand
CCAAGTACCAAGTACCAAGTACCAAGTACCAAGTACCAAGTACCAAGTACCAAGAACTACCCTGCGAGGTCTTCCACCTGCGGCATAATCATTTCCAGCAGCTGGATAAACTTTCCTTTGACGCGCTCGCCGGTTTCCAGCACTTCGGCGTGCGAGAGCGGCTGATCGAGCATGCCGGCCGCCATGTTCGTCACGCAGGAGATCGCCAGCACCCGCATGTTCATATGACGCGCGGCTATGACTTCGGCCACCGTGCTCATTCCCACGACATCGGCGCCGAGCGTGCGCAGCATGCGGATCTCGGCGGGGGTTTCGTAAGCGGGGCCGAACATCGCGGCGTAAACTCCCTCGAACATCTCAATCCCCAGCTTCTTGCCGGCCTCGAGCGCGATCTGGCGATAGGGCCGGAAGTAGGCCTGCGTCATATCGAGGAAGCGCGGGCCGAAGCGCTCTTCGTTAGCGCCGATGAGCGGGCTCGAGCCTTGCAGGTTGATGTGGTCCTTGAGCACGACGAGGCAGCCCTGGGTGTAGGTCTCGTTCACTCCACCACCGGCGTTCGTCAGGATCAGAGCCTTGATACCTAGCCGGCCGAAGACGCGCACCGGGAACGTGACGTCGCGCATCGAGTAGCCCTCGTAGTAATGCACGCGGCCTCTCATGCAAACGATGGGCGCATGGCCGAGCGTGCCGACGACGAGTTGTCCGGCGTGTCCTTCGGCGGTCGGGCGAGGGAAGTACGGGATGTCCTGATACGGGATGTGGACCGCGCCGGTGAGCTGGTCGGCGAATGAACCGAGCCCGGAACCCAGGACCAACGCGATCTTCGGGTGCAGTTTGGTTTTGCTGCGGATAAATGCTGCGGCCTCTTCGGCGCGCGTGTACTCGTCTTGAGAGCGAGAAGGTTCGGTAGCGTGTTTCATAAAGACCAAGTACCAAGTACCAAGTACCAAAAAGCGGAGAACCTTGTCCTATTGCAACACTTTGTGGACCAGCGGGCGCATCGCCGCCAGCGGCTGTTCCGAGATCAGGAATGCGCCTTCGAGCAGACGGCGCGCTTCGACCAGCCGCGCGTCTGAGTTGTATTCGACGATGCAGAGCGGCTCGCCGGCACGGACCGCGTCGCCGACTTTCTTGTGCAGGATGATCCCGACCGCCGGATCCACCGAGTCTTCCTTCCTCTCGCGCCCGCCACCGAGCACGACCGTGGCGGTCCCGACCTGCTCGCACTGGATGCGGCCAAGGAATCCGCTGGTCGGGCTGACGATCGGCAACTTATGTGCAGCGCGCGGCAGAAGCGAGGTGTCGTCGATCACGGCGCGATTGCCGCCCTGCAGCCAGATGATCTCGCGGAACTTCTCCAGGCCGGAGCCATTGGCGATCAGCTCGGCCGCGAGTGCGCGACCGAGTTCCATAGTCGTCGTGCGGCCGGCGAGGTAGAGCATCCATGCGGCGAGTTCGAGGCAGAGTTCGCGCAGGTCGGCCGGGCCTCCGCCGCGCAGCACCTCGATGCACTCCTCGATCTCGAGCGAGTTGCCGATCTTGCGGCCGAGCGGCTGGTCCATGTCGGTGATCAGCGCGACCATGCTCTTGCCCATTCGCTTGCCGGTTTCGACCATCAGCTCGGCGAGGAAGATCGAATCTTCTATTTTCTTCATGAACGCGCCCGATCCGGTCTTGACGTCGAGCACGAGGCCGTCGATGCCCTCGGCGAGTTTCTTGCTCATGATCGAAGCGCAGATCAAGTACGGGCTCTCGACGGTGCCGGTGACGTCGCGCAACGAGTAGAGCTTCTTGTCGGCGGGCGCGATCTCGGCGGTCTGGCCGATGAGGCCGCAATTGCACGTGGTGAGAACGCGGCGGAACTCGTCGAGCGAAAGATTGACGTTGAAGCCAGGGATGGATTCGAGCTTGTCGAGCGTGCCGCCGGTATGACCGAGGCCGCGCCCGCTGATCATCGGGACAGGAACGCCGGCGGCGGCGACGAGCGGGGCGATCACCAGCGAAGTTTTGTCGCCCACGCCTCCGGTGGAATGCTTGTCGACCTTCTTGCCCGGAATGTCGGAAAAGTCGAGCACCGAACCGGAATGGAGCATCGCTTCCGTGAGGGCCGCCAGTTCGGCGCGCGTCATCTGCTTCAGGACGATGGCCATCAGCAGTGCGGCGACCTGGTAATCGGGAATGGCGCCTTCCGTATATCGGGAGACGATGTACTGGATCTCTTCCGCGCTCAGCTCGCCGCCGTCGCGCTTCCGGCGGATGAGGTCGACGATGCGGTGCGTGCGCTCGCGTCCGGCGGCGCCGGGCTTGGAACTCATAGCGAGAACCCCGCAGGCAGCAGAGCTTTCGCAGTCGACTCCTCGATGCCGTTCGTTCCGCGATAGAGGACGATCGCATCAGGGCCGAATTCGAAAATCACCTGACGGCAGGCGCCGCACGGCGAGCAGATCGCTTCGGCGGCGTTCAGCGCGGCGACCGCGCGCACGCGCATCGTGGGACCTTCGGCCGCCACCGCCGAGAAGATGGCGGTGCGTTCCGCGCAGTTCGTCAGCCCATACGAGGCGTTCTCGACGTTGCAGCCCGTATAGATGTTGCCGGCCTCGGTGAGTATGGCGGCGCCGACGAGGAACTTCGAATAGGGTGCATAGGCGCGCTGGAACATGGACTGGGCGGCGGCAAGCAGGCGCTCGCGGTCGGCGGCGGACAGCGTTGCATGGGCGTCGGACACGTGTTCGCCAAGCGCAAAGGCCGCGAGGCGGGCTCCTTTGCAGGAAATGTGAATGTACGATTAAAGGTGAGGTTACGGGAAAGGTCAAGCAGCGACGAAGCCCAGGGCCCAGGGCCCAAGGCGCAAAGCCCAAGGGCCAGAATCACTTCAGCGGGATCTGGGTCGCGCCGGTGATCTCGCCGCTGCTGCCGTTTTGCAGGAAAACGACCGCGTGGAGGTTCTCCGGTCGCCAGTCGGAGGAGAGTTTGAGCGGGACGTCGGATTCGAAGTGGCCGTCGCGGGTCGCGCCGAGCTTGGTCAGTTGGCGGACCACGGCGGTGTGGTGGAGTTCGTGTCCGCCGTTCTCGCCGCCACCGACTTTCGTCGTCAGGTCACGCTCGGTGATCGCGCACAGGACATTGAACGGGCGTGCTGCGGCGGAGGCGACGGTCACATGCAAACGGTCCTGTTGGCGCGTGATTTGGATATGCGGAACCGGTCCGGACGCCTGGGACGCGCGGGTGATCTCGCGCAGGGCTTTGTCAGAATCGTTGCCGACGAATTCAGCGCGGCCGTTGACGACCATCTGCGGCGTATAGGGGCCGTCGATGCGGAAGTGATTCGCGTACAGCGTTTGACGGTCAGTGAAGCGCGACGAAGAAAAGCGGTCGCGCCAGCCGAGCTGGTCCCAGTAATCGACGTGCTCGCCGAGGAGGATGATGTCGGCATTCGGCACCGGCTGCTGCTCGAGACGAAAAAGGAGTTGGTCCGCCGGCGGACAGGAAGAGCAGCCTTCCGAGGTGAAAAGCTCCACAACAACGGGCGTCTTCGTCTGGGTCTGGGCAGCCGCCGTTCCGATCAGGAGCACGAGGGCGAGAGAGAGATTGAGCATATTGATTCGGATGCACGGCGTCGGAGAAAGTTACAAAGGCCATGCCAATTGCTAATTCCCGATTGGCTATTGAAAAAGCGTTCACACGATGGACACGAAGGTTTCACGAAGGCCACTATGAAAGCGGCGTACCGACCCGACGCCACTGCTAAGGTCGGATCTCGACGGGCGTGCCGTTCGGCACGATTTTCCAGATTTCCTCTATTTCCTGGTCAGTGAGGGCGACGCAGCCGTCGGTCCAGTCTTTCAACCGATGGCCTGCCCCGACGAAGCCATACCCGTTCGGCAAACCATGGATCATGATGTCGCCGCCTGAAGAGCAGTGCGCGGTTACGGCCCGTTTGCGATCTTCCGCATTCGGATAAGAGACATGAAGTGAACGGTGAAACTTGCTGCCGGCGTTACGACCGTCGATGACGTACGTGCCTTCGGGAGTGCGGTGATCACCCTGGCAGGTTTTCGGGCCTGTCGGTTCGCCGCCAAGTGCGACCTTATAAGAACGAATGACTTTACCGTTGCGCAACAACTCCAGCGTCCGGTCTTTCTTGTGGACCACAATGCGATCGGCCGTCTGAGCACTGGATGTAGTGGCAAAGAAGAGGAGCGTGACAACCGCGGATTTCAACATTCCGGTGAATCGTATCAAAGGTGACTCGTGTCCGATAAAACTTGAAATGTTACAATCCGATGAAAATCGGCTCACTTTGGCGTATTATCCCCGCAATCTCCCGAAGGTACGAATTCGTCACGCATCCCCGCCCGGAGGCGTTTCATGCTCGAAACGTGCAATCTCACTAAGAAGCTGTCGAAGCCTGCCTACTCCAAGACCATGGCCGAATTGCAGGAAAAGCTGCGTGGCCTGCAATACCTCGCGCGAGAAGCGGAAATCCCAGTCACCATTTGCCTCGAAGGATGGGACGCAGCGGGCAAGGGCATGGTCGTCAAGAAGCTTACCGAGAAGCTGGACCCGCGCATGTTCCGGATCATTCCGGGTTCGCCGCCGACGGAACTGGAAGCGCGCTATCACTTCCTGTGGCGCTACCAGATGGCGCTGCCCAACGACGGCGAGATGGTCGTCTTCGATCATTCGTGGTACGGGCGCGTGCTGGTGGAGCGCGTCGATAAGGTGATCAGGAAGAAGCTGTGGCGGCAGGCGTACGAGGAGATCACGCAATTCGAGCGCTGGCTCGCCGACGACGGCCAGGTACTGATGAAGTTCTGGATGCACATCTCCAAGAGCGAACAGAAAAAGCGGTTCCGTGAGGCGCTGGATGACCCGGCCCTCAAATGGAAGATCACGAAGGAATACCGCCGTCATCACCGCGATTACGACAAGTGGACCGAGGCCGTGGAAGAAATGCTGGCGAAGACCGATTCGCCCTATGCGCCCTGGACCGTCGTGGAAGCGAATGACCTCCGCTACGCCCGCGTGAAGGTGTTCCAGACGATCACCACACGCATCGAAGAAGCAATCGCGAAGCGCAAATCGGTGCCGGAACTGATTTCGCGCACGGCCGCGGCGCAGCCGTTCATGAAGGCCCTGCGCGCGGACATCACCGCGAGCGACGCCGAGGCGATGCAGGTGGAGAGCCAGGAGGCCGCACATGCTTGAGAAGATGACGGTAAAGAAGCTGTCGGAACCGGCGTACGAGCTGCAGATCGGC
This sequence comes from uncultured Terriglobales bacterium, assembly GCA_964559835.1. GTDB lineage: Bacteria > Acidobacteriota > Terriglobia > Terriglobales > Acidobacteriaceae > DAISJI01. Next base: position 200,472 of record CAZLJE010000005.1, on the reverse strand, counting down.
AAGGCGCAGGTGCGGCTGCGCGAACTGGAGTTCTGCCTGTTCAAGCAGAAGGTGCCGGTGCTGTGCGTATTCGAAGGCTGGGACGCCGCCGGCAAGGGCGGCGCCATCAAGCGCGTGACCGAAATGCTCGACCCGCGCGGCTTCACCGTTACTCCGTTCGCCGCGCCAAAGGGCGACGAGCGCACGCACCATTATCTCTGGCGTTTCTGGAAGTCACTGCCGCGCGCCGGCCACCTCGCCGTATGGGACCGCAGCCATTACGGGCGCGTACTGGTCGAGCGCGTCGAAGGCTTCTGCAACGAGGAAGAGTGGCGGCGCGCCTTCCGTGAGATCAACGAGTTCGAGGCGCACCAGTCCGGATCCGGAATGGTAATCTGTAAATTCTGGCTGCATATCGGCAAAGAAGAGCAGCTGCGGCGCTTCAAGAGCCGCGAAGTGGACCCGTTCCGATCCTACAAGCTGACCGAAGAGGATTGGCGGAACCGGGCGAAGTGGGACCGCTACCTGGAAGCCGTCGAGGACATGCTGCTGCACACGAGCACGTCGTACGCGCCGTGGACGGTAGTAGAGGCGGAAAACAAATACTACGCCCGCGTTAAGGTGGTGAAGACCATCGTCGACGCGATCGAGAAAAGATTAAATTAGCCACGGATCGCCACGGATTCTCACGGATGATGGCAATTATTCTTTCCTGATCCGTGTTGAATACCGTGTTGATCCGTGTGAATCCGTGGCAAGGTTTTTATTGTGATCGATCAGGAACGAACACAAGCACTCTTTCGCCGGCTCGATATCCTGCTCTCCCGCACCGGCGCTGCGCCGACCGCGGAACGCGTCCACCAGGTGCGCACGACCGCGCGCCGGCTGGAAGCGGTCCTGGAGATCGTCTATCCCGACCCAACCTCGCGCGTGCAAAAAACCTTGCGCGGGCTGAAGCGGCTGCGGAAGCGTGCCGGCGCAGTCCGCGACCTCGATGTCCAGGCGGCCGCGCTTCGCACCTTGAAGATCGGGCGAGAATCGGAGCGCAAGACGCGCCTGCTGGCTGCGCTGGCCGATCGCCGCTCGGAATGCGAGGCGCAATTCCAGAAGGTGATCCGCGCGACCAGGACGGACAAGCTGCGCAAGCGCCTGCAGCAGACGGCGGCGGAGATGGCGCAGGCGTCGGTGCCGCCACCGCAGAACGGACACAACTGGCCGCCGGTGTGGATCGACTTCGACCCGGTCTCGGCGTCGCTGCGCATGTTCGCCCGCCTCTCGCGGCAGACGAAGGCGATCACCGCCGACAACATCCACGCTTACCGCACGCGCTGCAAGCGCATCCGGTACGTGGCCGAGATAGCGGGGCCCTCGCCTGAATCCAAGCGGGTTGTCGGGCTGCTGAAGCGGGTGCAGGACTCGATCGGAAATTGGCACGACTGGCACACTCTCACTGTGACGGCCGAAGAGCTGTTCTCCGGTTCGGTGGACAGCGCGCTGGTATCGGCGCTGCGCAATGTTTCCAATGCCAAGTTCGTCGAAGCACGCGCGGTCGCCCTCGACGCGAAGCGCGAACTGATGCGGGATTATCGGGCGATGCTGGTGCGCGAGCGGGAGAAGCGGCAACAACAGCCGCCAGTCACTCGCCTCCAATCGCCGGCGACAACCCAGAACGGACAACGCCGGCCAGCGGCGGTGCGCCGAAAACCAGCGTCCCCCACCTCGGAGGAGAAAACGACGGCGGGTGTGGCGTAAGACCAGTCGCTAGTCATCAGTCGCCAGCTAATATTTTGAGCTGACGAAACGCTGAGTACCCCAAAAGAGGCTCCCTGTCATGATCAACTTCCATTAGTCTTTCCGTGAGCCCTGAGCCCTGAGCCCTGAGCCCTGAGCCCTGAGCCCTGAGCCCTGAGTCCTGAGCCCTGAGCCCTGAGCCCCGAGCCCTGAGCCCTGAGCCCTGAGCCCTGAGCCAATTTTCGATGCCCACCTTTGCCGCGGTCGATATCGGAGCCAACTCGGTTCGTTTGAAAGTGGCGCGTCTGGCGCGGCGGCGGATGAGCACGCTGCACGAAGACCGCGAAGTCGTGCGCTTGGGCGAATCGGTCTTCCGCACGCGCATGCTCTCACCGGACGCTATGGCGCGCACGGTCAAGGTCCTGCATCGATTCCGAAAGGCAGTGGACCTCTACGGCGACGTGCGCGTGCGCGTCACCGCCACCAGCGCGCTGCGCGATGCCCAGAATGCGCAGGCGTTCATTGAATGGGTGCGGGTGCGCACGGGGTGGGAGATCGAAGTCATCTCCGGCGTCGAAGAGGCGCGGCTGATCCATCTCGGGATCGTCACCAACATGCGCGTGTCCCGGTGGCCGATGCTGCTCATCGACCTGGGCGGCGGCTCGTGCGAGCTGACGGTCTCGAATCACGGTCATATCAAGGACACGGTCAGCGTGCCGGTCGGCGCCGTCCGCCTGACGCAGGAGTTCGTCCATCACGATCCGCCCAAGGACTACGAGATGAAGAGCCTGCGCGCGTTCGTGGCCGAGAAACTCCAGCGCGTAGCCCGAGGCGTGGTGAAGGCCGCGCCCGCGACCATCATCGCGACCTCCGGCACGGCCGCGGCGCTGGCGGGTGGACTCGAGCGCTTCGTCCTCGCGCGCGAAGTCGTGAACACCGCGGAAGAACTGGCGGAGATGTCGTACGACGAGCGCATCCAGCTCGAGGGCATCGGCACCCGGCGCGGCGAGATCATCGTAGCGGGTGCGGCGGTCTACGCCGAGATCGTGCAGCGCTGCAAGCTGCGCGGATACCGCTACTCCGATCTCGGTTTGCGCGATGGCGTGCTGGCGGCGATGGCGGCGGAGTTGGATGTGGCTGTGCCGGCCAAGCAACTTGCCTCCGACCGTAACGACGCCGTTAACGCCATGATGCAGCGCTACGGGGTAGAAGTGGACCAGGCGGAGCATGTGCGCCACCTCGTGCTGCAGCTATTCTCCGGATTGAAGCCCGTTCACCGGCTGCCGCCCGAATACGCCGATTGGGTCGCGGCGGGTGCACTGCTGCACGAGGTGGGTGCCTTCGTGAACCGCACCGGGTGGCACCGGCACGCATGGTACGTGATCGCGCACTCCGAGCTTTTGGGGTACACGCCGATCCAGAGACAGCTCATCGCCGCCATCACGCGTTTCCTGGGAGCAGCGCTGCCGGCGCCGAATGACAAGCTGCTGCGGGCGCTTCCGGCGCTGGAGCGGGAGAACGTGCGAAAAGCAGTCGCGCTGCTGCGCATTGCGCGTTCGCTGAACCAGGGCAGGCGGCGAGCGGTGGACAAAGTTTCAACTTCGGTACGCGACGGGCGCGTGCGGCTCAGCATCGCCCAGCGGCGCGGCGTCACGGCCGAACTGGAGGTCTGGGCGCTGAAAAAAGAGCGCGGCTACTTCCGGGCGGTGTTCGGGAGGGAGTTGGAAGTCAATCCATCCTAGATTTGCTGATTTGGTGACTTGGTGAGTGGGTGATTGAATTGCTTAATTGTGTGATTTAGCTCACCCAATCAACTCATCAATTCAGCTATTGCTTATCCACGCTCGTCAAGGTGCGCACCACCTTGGGCGTAAGCACCCAGTGCAGGATGCCGCGGCGGCGATCCACTTCGACGCGAGCGACCGCGCCCTTCTTCAGGTCCGTGCCTGCACGACTGCCGCCACCGATCAGCCGTCCTAGAAACTCACTCAAGTTGGGGTTGTGTCCGGTGACCATGATCGCCTCGTGCTGCGCATTGTCTTCCAGGAGCACGGCGAACTTGGCGTAATTCGCCTCCGGCCGCAGCGCCGGAGTGAGGACGATCTTCTCTTCATACCCAAGTTCGTTGGCGATCAGCGACGCTGTCTGCGCGGCGCGCTTCAGCGGGCTGGAGAGGATCAGGTCCACGTGCGTCTGGAGCGCTGCCAGGGCGCGGCCCATGTTGGTGCACTGCTCGATGCCGTCGTTGTCGAGCGGGCGCTTCTCGTCTTTGGCGGGGTCGGCCTTGTGCTGTCCGGCGGAGGCGTGGCGTACGAAGTAAACGAGCATAATGAAGAATCAAGAATGATAAATCACAAGCTTTAGCAAATGTGAATGGCAGGTTAATTCTTCATCCGACCACTTCGGCCTTCGATCTCGGAACTCGGACACGTCGTCCCGTCGCACGCGGCTTTTTCGGGTGCCCCGGAATATCGTCAACCGACTTGCGGCCCTCGGCGACCTCGATGAGGAATTCCTGCGCGTTGAACAGCGTGCGCGGGCGGCCAGGCAACTCGTACGCCCGGACGTAATTGCTGTCCGGTTGCAGTATCCGCGCTTTCTCGGTGTCGGCAAGATAAGCGGCGAGGATCTCGTCCATCAGCCGCTGGCACATCAAGGCATCGCGCACGGGGAACAGCACCTCGACGCGGTCGTACAGATTGCGCGGCATCCAGTCGGCGCTGCCCAGCCAGGCTTCGCCGTCGCCGTCGTTCGCGAAATAAAAGATGCGGCTGTGCTCGAGGAAGCGTCCGACGATCGAGCGCACGCGGATGCGGTCGCTGACGCCGCGCACCCCGGGCACAAGCGCGCACATACCGCGGACGATCAGGTCGATCTGCACGCCTGCCTGCGACGCGCGATAGAGCGCCTGGATGACTTGTTTGTCGGTAAGCGCGTTCATCTTGGCGACGATGCATGCGGGGCGCTTTCGGCGGGCGTGATCGGCTTCGCGGTCGATCAGGTTGATGATCTTCTGCGCCATGTCCAGGGGCGCGAGCATCAGCGGCTCATAGTCGGGATGCTCAGCGTATGCGGTCAGAAAGTTGAAAACGTCGTGCACCGCTTGCGTCATGTCCGGATTCGCGGTGAGCACGCTGAGATCGGTGTAGAGCTTGGCCGTGGTGGTGTTGTAGTTGCCCGTTCCGAGGTGCGCGTAGCGGCGAGTGATGCCGTCGGGATCGCGGCGCACGAGCAGGCAGAGCTTGGCGTGGGTCTTCAGGCCGACCAGGCCGTGGAACACCTGTACGCCGGCGTCTTCGAGATGGCGCGCCCACTTGATATTCGAGGCCTCGTCGAATCTCGCCTTCAGCTCCACGACCACGGTCACTTCCTTGCGCGCCGCGGCTTCGACAAGCGCCTGGATGATCGGCGACTCCTCGCCGGTGCGATAGAGCGTCTGCTTGATCGCCATCACGCCCGGGTCCTCGGCGGCGGCCTCGATGAAGCTGACCACCGAGTCATACGCGTCGAATGGGTGGTGGAGCATCACATCGTGGAGGCGCAACTCCTGGAACAGGTCGTGCGATTTCGCGGTGAGCTGGAGCTGGCGCGGTGCGAACGGGCGGAACTTCAGGTCGGGACGGTCGGTCTCGCGCGCGAGTGAGAAAAGCCGCGAGAGGTTTACCGGCCCCTCTGTCTGATAGACCTGCCAGATCTCGAGCCCAAACATCACGCGCAGGCGCTCGATCATCTCGGGATCGGCGCCAGCCTCGATCTCCAGGCGAACAGCGTCGCCGCGCCGTCGGTTGTGGAGCTCGGTGCGGACGGACTCCATCAGGCTGCGGGCTTCTTCCTCTTCGATGTACAGGTTGCTGTTGCGCGTCACGCGGAACGCGGCGGAGCTGATGATGTCGTATCCGCGGTACATCCCCGCGGCGTGAAAGAGGACGAGATCGGCGAGGGCGATGTAGTCGGTGCGGTCTTCGTCGGACGGGAGTCGTACCAGGCGCGGCAAAGCGCGCGGAACGGTGATCACGCCCATGAAGTTCGCCGACGCGCGTCGCCGCCGCCTCAGCAGCAACGCCACGCACAGCGCCTTGTTGATGACGCGTGGAAACGGGTGCGCGGGATCGATGGTGACGGGCGTCAGCAATGGATCGAGTTCGCGCTCGCAATACTCCTGGACGAACGATTGCTGCTCGGGGCTGAGTTCCGCGAGCGACAGGACGCGGATGCCTTTGTCCGCGAGTGCGGGCAACAACTGCTGGTTCCAGCAGCGGTACTGGGCATCGACGAAATCGTGGGTCTGGCGTGCCAGGAAATCGCGCTCTTCAAGGGGCGACATGCCGTCGGGTCCGGGCTCGCCGTGGCCGTCCTCGATCTTTTGCAGGAGGCTGGAAATGCGGACCTCGAAAAATTCGTCGAGATTGCTGGCCGTGATGGCGAGGAACTTCACGCGCTCGAGCAGTGGATTGCGCTCGTCCTCGGCTTCTTCCAACACGCGGCGGTTGAAGGCGAGCCAGGAGATCTCGGGATTGTTATAGAGGCCGGGATTTTCCAGAGACGGGCGAGCCATGGCAGTCAAGCACCATGCTAGACCGGAGAAGCACGAGGCATCAAGCGAGGTACCAGGTACGAGGAAGAAACTAAGCTCCGAGCGAGCGCGCGCGCAGGAAATCGAGGTACATCTGCTCGGTGGAGCGGCCGTCGCGTTGCGAAACATGGCGGACACTCTTGCCGGTCACGAGATGGCAGATGGTTTCGGCGAGATTCTTGACGTGGTCGCCGCAGCGCTCCAACGCTTGCGCCATGAAGACAACGTGGATGCTGTCGTGTGGCGCAGTTTCGGGCGCGCCTTCGAGATGGCGCATGAGCGTCAGATTGCGCAGGCGGTCGAGTTCCGAGTCCGCGCGCAGGATGGCCAGCACGAGGTCGAGGTCGGCGTTGGCGAACGAGGTCTGCGCGTCGGCCAGCATGTGCTCGAGGATCGTCGCCATGCGGATGAGGTCGCCCATGTCCTGCGTCGCGATCCGGCGCTGCAGGCCCACAGAGCAACTGGACACGGAGGCGAGCAGGTCGCCGATGCGCTCCAGGTCGACGATGAACTTCATGCAGGCAAGCAATTCGCGGGCATTCCCCGGGCTGTGCGACAGCTCCTCGGTCACGCGCTCGTCGATTTCGCGATCGAACTGGTCCAGGCGGAGTTCAGCCTCGGTCACGAACTCGTGGCATTGCCCGGCGCCGCCGGCGAGCGCGTCCGCGAGATTCGCCGCTGCACCACGCGCCACCTCGCACGAGAGGAGCGTGAGCATGAAGACCGGAGTGCGCTCTTGCTGTGCCGCCATGCACTAACTATAGGGCGGAATTGTTACAGGGAAATGAAAATACACGTTATTTCTGGCGAATCGCGCTGATGCGTTTTTCAGCAGATGAAATCGCTTCGGCGACGCGATTCGGCGCGGTGCCGCCCGGGACATCGTGGCTGGCCAGGACGGCATCCAGCTCGAGCGCGCGATAGAAGTCGTCGCCGAATTCGGGGCGGAACTGGCGCAGCTCTTCAAGCGATAAGCCCTGGAGTTCGCACCCTTTATCGAGAGCAACGCGCACGGCTTGCCCCACCGCCGAGTGCGCCATGCGGAATGGGACACCCTTCGATACCAGGTAGCGCGCCGCTGCCGTGGCGTTCAGGTACCCCGAAGCGGCAGCAGACTTCATGCGCACCGTGTTGAACGCGACTGCGCGCAGAAATCCCGCGAGCACTGGAAGCGCGAAAACTACGGTGTCAACGGCATCGAAGAGCGGTTCCTGCGCTTCCTGGAAATCTTTGTTATAGGCGAGGGGCGTGCCCTTGATGATGGTCTGCAGTGTCGCTGCCGCTCCGATCACGCGCCCGCACTTGCCGCGCAGGAGTTCGAGGGCGTCGGGATTTTTCTTCTGCGGCATCGCGCTGCTGCCGGTGGCGAAGGCTTCCGGCAATCGCACGAATCCGTATTCGACGGTTGAGAAGAGCGCGAACTCTTCCGCCATACGGCTGACGTGCAGCGACACGTGCCCGAGCACCTGGACCAGCTCGAGCTCGAAATCGCGATCGCTGGTGACGTCCATCGAATTCGTGCTGATCGCCTCGAACCCGAGGTCTTTGGCGAGCGACTCGCGATCGATTGCGATCCCCGGACCGGCGATCGCGCCCGAGCCGAGCGGAAGGACGTTCACGCGCCGGCGGCAGTCGGCAAGACGGTCCGCATCGCGCAGGAACATCTCGACATACGCGAGCAACCAGTGCGCGATCGTGACCGGCTCGGCGCGTTGCAGATGCGTGTAGGACGGCATCGCGTCCGATTCGTGGCGGCGAGCGAGCGAGAGCAGAGCATCGCACACGTCGCCGAGGCAGATGCGGACCCCGTCAATAGAGCGGCGCGAGAACAGGCGAAGATCGGTGGCGATCTGCTCGTTGCGGCTGCGCCCGGCATGCAGCTTGTAGCCGGTGTCGCCGACGATCTGCACCAGGCGGCGCTCGACGAAATCGTGAACGTCCTCGACGTCGGGATCGTCGAGGTATGCGGGATCGTTCGCCTTTCCCACGATCGCCTGCAACGCGTTCGTCACCGCGTGGACTTCTTCGCCGGTGAAGATGCCGGCTCGCCGGAGCGCACGCGCGTAAGCAGCACTGGCGTCGACCTCATCGCGCAGGAGACGGCGGTCGAAAGGGAACGATCGCTGCCAGCGCTCGAACTCGGGGTTCAAGGGCTCGCGGAAGCGGCCAGACCAGAGCTTGTCCTTAGTTTTTGATTGTTCGTTGTCGGCCATGTCGCAGAAGGCGATTGTACCGGTATCCACGATTTGTGATTGAGTGATTTTGTGATTTGCGATTTGGCCGCGCATCAAATCACCAATCACAAATCACTCAATCACAAATCAAAAAGGTGTCAGGTTTCAGGAAGAGCAGCCACCTGACACCTGACACTGCTCTAGTCTCCCGTCGTCGCCTTCAGGAACTCCTTGCCGCGCTCGCGATCACTGCCGGGCTTCTTGCGGCGGAGCGGCGCCTGCACGCGTGCCGGCAGGCCGAGTATGCGGATGAACCCTTCGGCGTCCTTCGGGTTGTAACCGTCCATCGTGAACGCGGCGAGGCCGGTCTGATAGAGCGAGTACTCGGATTGCCGCCCGGCGACGCTCACGTTGCCCTTGTACAGCTTGAAGGTGATGCTCCCGGTGACGTTCTGCTGCGTGCTGTCGACGAACGCGTCCAGCGCCTCGCGCAACGGCGTGAACCACAGGCCGTAATAGACGAGGTCGGCGTACTTGAGCGCGATCTGCTGCTTGAAGTGGAGCACCTCGCGTTCAAGCGTCAGAGATTCCAGTTCGTTATGCGCCGCCACGAGCAGCGTGCCGCCGGGTGTTTCGTAGCAGCCGCGCGATTTGATGCCGACGAAACGGTTCTCCACCAGGTCGATGCGTCCGATGGCGTTGCGTCCGCCGATCGCGTTGAGTTCGGTGATCAGCGACACGGGATCGAGCCGCTTGCCGTTCACGCCGACCGGCGTCCCCTCCTCGAAATCGATGGTGACCGACTCGGGCTCGTCCGGCGCCTGCTCGGGCGACGCGGTGAGCTGCCACATGTCCGTCTTGGGCTCGCTGTTCGGGTCTTCCAGCTCGGCGCCCTCATGCGAGAGGTGCCAGATGTTCTTATCGCGCGAATAGATCTTCGTGCGCGATGCCTCCACCGGAATGCCGCGTGCCTCAGCATAATCGAGGCAATCCTCGCGTGAGTTCAACTTCCACTCGCGCCACGGCGCGATCACCTTCAGGTGCGGCGCGAGCGCCTGGTAGGCATGCTCGAAGCGGACCTGGTCGTTGCCCTTGCCGGTGCATCCGTGCGCCACGTATGCCGCGCCCTCGCTCAGAGCCACCTCGACCTGCGCCTTGGCGATGATCGGGCGAGCCATGGACGTGCCGAGCAGGTATTTGTGCTCATAGACGGCGCCCGCGCGCAGGGTAGGGAAGACGTAGCCGGTCAGGAATTCCTCGCGCAGGTCTTCGATGAAGACTTTGCTCGCGCCGGTCTTTTTCGCCTTCTCGGCGACGGCGTTCATGTCGTCGCCCTGGCCGACGTCGCCGACCACGGCGATCACGTCACACTTATGGTTTTCTTTCAGCCACGGAATGATGATCGAAGTATCGAGACCGCCCGAATAGGCGAGGACTACTTTTTCTGCCATTTACAACCCCACGTTTCAAAGTTTCAAGATTTCAAAGTTTCCGCACACGAAGTTCCGGGTTCCAATGCGAAACCTTGAAGCATTGAAACCTTCGAAACTTGTTTTACGCTCTTGCTGGTTTGACTGACGCCGCGCCTTTCGCGTGCACGCGCCCCGATGCGCCGTAGAGCAGCACGATGATCGCGTTCTGCACGTGCATGCGGTTCTCGGCTTCGTCGAAGACGATGGAGCGCGCCGAATCCAGTACGTCGTCGGTGACCTCGTCGCCGCGATGCGCGGGCAGGCAGTGCATGAACACCGCCTTCGCCGCCGCCTGCGACATCAGCTCGCGGTTCACCTGGTACGGACGGAAGATCTTGTCGCGCTCTCCAGCTTCGCTCTCCTGTCCCATGCTCGCCCAGACGTCGGTGTAGACGGCATCGGCTCCGGCGACGGCGGCCTTCGGGTCATTCGTGATCTCGATGACGGCGCCTGTGCGCTGCGCCATCTTCTGTGCTGCTTTCACGATCCACTTGCTCGGTTCGTATCCCGCCGGGGTTGCGAGCGAAAAGCGGCTGCCGAGCGCGGCGGCGGTCAGCATCAGCGAATGCGCCACGTTGTTGCCGTCGCCGACAAACGCCAGCTTCAGCGCCGACAAGTCCCCGAAATACTCCTGGAGCGTGAAGTAATCGGCGAGCGCCTGGCACGGGTGCTCCAGGTCGGTGAGACCGTTGATGACCGGCACGGACGCGTAGTGCGCCATGTCGGTCACGGTCGAGTGCTTGAAAGTGCGCAGCACGATGCCGTCGACCCAGCGCTCGAGGTTGTGCGCGATGTCGGAGAGCTTCTCGCGGGCGTCGATACCGCCGGGATGCTCCATGAACAGCGCGTCGCCGCCCAGCTTGCGGATGCCGACTTCGAACGTCACGCGCGTGCGCAGCGACGGTTTCTCGAACATCAGCACGAACTGCTTGCCGGCCAGTGCGCCGCTGAACATCGCCGGGCGCGACTTGATCATGCGCGCCATGTCGAAGATCTCGTGGATCTCGGCGGGCGAAAGGTCGGCAATGGAGATCATGTCGGACTGCTGGAACGCGCTGCGGCGCGCAGGCAGGCCGGTGGGGAGCGCTGACTGCGCTGTGACCATGGATGGCTCCTTCGGTGTACTAGCCAGGCTTGCCTGGCGGACGATGTCTTGGGTGCTCATCCCATGAGCTCCCGAACTCTGTTTCCCAGTTCGCGGCAGTTTTTGTTGCTCGATGTGACGACCAGGATGGTGTCGTCGCCCGCGAGCGTGCCCAGCAACTCGGACCACTGCTCGGCGTCGAGCGCCGCGGCAACGGGTTGGGCGCTGCCCGGGGTGGTGCGAATGACGAGCAGGTTCTGCGCTTCCTTGACGTCCGTAACGAATTCGCGCAGCAGGTGCGAAAGCGGGGGAGTGGCCGCTACTGCCTCGCCGCCCAGTTCGGCCGGCGTGGAGTAACCTTCGCCCGTCTTGACCAGCCCCAACTCCTTAATATCGCGCGAGAGCGTCGCCTGCGTGACGTGCAGCCCGGTCCCGGCCAGGCGGTCGACGAGGTCCTCCTGCGTGAGGATGGACTCACGGGTGATCAGGTCGAGTATGCGCCGGTGGCGCTGGGCTTTAGGTACGGTACGCATTTTTATGCAACGCTTGCATAATTATGCGGTCGCGCGACGGGGAAGTCAATCGGAAACGCGGTACTCGAAAACCCGGAAGCCGGAGCCCGGAAGCCGGAGCCCGGCAGCCGGAACCCGGCAGCCGGAACCCGGCAGCCGGAACCCTTAGTTGTGTCGTTGGCCGCTCGAGCGGCGCAGCACGGACCGGAAGCGCTCCACCTGGTCGCGTTCGCCGTCGTTCTCCGCCAGGAATTCCAGTCCATAGTAATAGCCGGCGCGATTGCGCACGACGGCCCACAGCCGCAGCGGCGCTTCCCCGTACGGCGGCGTGAATTCGACCGCCACCTGATCGCCGAGGTGCAATTCAATGCCGGCGAAAATGCACATGCCGCCCTCGTTGAGTTCGGTGCCCCGTCCGGTCACGCTGCTGGCGTATGCGGGACGATGAACGACCAGCCGTACCGGCACCTCGAGGTGGAATCGCGTCCATCGCCTGGGGAGCGGGAAACTGGTCGCGTTCGACATATGAAGATACTAGGCCAGTTGCCCTCGAAGCAGGGCATTACGGATGGCCTAGTACTCTCGAGGGAGTGATCGACGAACCGGGTTGGCAACCAATCAGCTTGCGGCGATTCTCGGCGCTCCCGGTCCGGGCGGAATAGCGACCGTCAAGATGCGCTTCGGTCCTCGTTTCCGCACTAGCAGCAGACGGATCTTCTCCAGCAGTTCAACCGGGGCGTACATGCCCTTGGGCAGGAAGAGGTCGGCGCGCAGATCGCGCTCGTAGATCTTGATCTTGCCCGAGAAAAGGATTGCGGGCGTCGAGGGCGACATGTTCTTGATCTCGTCGATCAGTTTGTGGCCGTCGACGCCGGGCATGATGAGGTCGCTGAGAACCAGGTCGATGCCTCCTCGCTTGAAATGTTCCAGGGCTTCCTGGCCGTCGAGGCAGGCAATCACCCGGTAGCCTCGCGTCTCCAACATCACTTTGCGGATGGATAAGGATTGTTCGTTGTCGTCGACACACAGGATCGTTCTTTTCGGTTTCATGATGTTGGGCCGGGAGCGAGGCGGCACACCTTTCGCCTGACTCCTAATCTCTCTTTCGATTTCTTAAATGACGAATGAAAACCGAAGCGCATCCTAGGACTCGCAGCGAACCAAGGCAAGTACCAGAAATGACAATAGCCATTCAGGATTTTGTGGAAACAGAGGAAAGCTTTGGCGCGCCGGATGCGTGTCTTGAAAAAGTGCAGAGTGCAGAGTGCAAAGTGCTCAGTGCTGAGTGCAAACCTCGAACAAAATTTTTTGATAAACCAACATTCGCATGGACGATCTGAGCACTGAAAACTGAGCACTGAGCACTACAGCGTCAGTTCGCCGCGGATGATATGGACGCAGTTCCCGCCGACGCGCACGTCGGTGATCTTGTCGCCGTCGCGGTCGGCGCTGACGACCAGCCGGCTCGGACGGCGGCACTCTACTCCCTGTTCGATGGCGACCTTCTGCGCCGCCTTCGCCACTCCGTACTTCACCATCCACGACGCGGCACACCCGGCAGCGGATCCGGTAGCGGGGTCCTCGCCGTTGTAGAAGATCATGCGGACGTGCATGTCGGCGCGGTGATTCACCGCCCCGCGCGCGATGAAGTAGAAGAAATTGCCTCCGGATCTTTCGAGGTACTCTTTCGCCTTGTTCCAGTCGAAACTCAACGTCTGCAGCGCCGCCAGTCTGCGGACGGGCACGATGGTGAATGGAAGCCCGGTGGAGACGGTCTGGATGGGCAGGTCCGGATCGATATCGTCAACAGCGAGTCCCGTGGCGCGAGCGACGTCCTCCCGTTGGTGCAAGGTGAGGAATTCGGGGTCGCGCTGGCGCATCTCGCCGAATGCGAGTCCGTTCTCGTCGTGGAACCGCACCGGGATCTTGCCGGCATCGAGATCGAGCCAGATGGTATCGGCGCCGCTGATTCCGCGCAGCACGGTTGCCGTCCCGAGCGTCGGATGGCCGGCAAAGGGCAACTCTTCGTCGACGGTAAAGATGCGCACGCGCACGCCCTTTTCGCGTTCGACCTCCGGCTCGCGCGGGATCACGAACGTTGTTTCGGAGAGCCGAGTCTCCAGCGCGATGGCCTGCATTTGTTCCTTTGAGAGGCCGCGCGCGTCGGTGAAGACGGCGAGTTGATTGCCTTCGAGCGGGCGGTCGGTGAAGACGTCGAGCCAGACAAACGGAAGCGAGCGCGGAGTCATTGCGGGCATTCTCCGGAGGGAATCGTTTCGCCGGTATTTTACGCTGCGTTCCTGCCGGACTGTGGACGTCGAGCCGTCGGCCGCTCAGGAACTCATTTTTTCGAGCGTGGGCCCGGCGAAATCCATATCGTGGGCGATGTAGGTCGTCGGCTCGACGAGGAGGAAAACCGTGGCGTCCTTGCAGAAGCGGCAGCGCGGGAACTGCTCGCCGCGGATCACGATCACCGTGTGGTTCTGGCGATGACCGCTGTGGATGGCCCGGTAGATGCCCGAAGTTGGAGCGCGGTCCCCGACGCGGAAATACTCCTTCAGAACGGATGCGACTGGCACGAGTCCCCCGGCGCAAGACCCCCACCCGAGACGGCCAGGTCTCGGGCCAGGATTATCCATGGCGCAGGATAACCGGGTAGTGAGATGCACGGCAGCACCGGCAGTTGGCCTGGCTGGAGTGCGCTCCGGAAGCGGTTTTCTGAATACAAATCGCGAGAAGTCGCACCCGGAGCGGCTTCCGAACGGCTGGATCGCTCTTTGCTAGACTAGCGGACGGAAGCGCATGGGGTCCGGTGATCCTCCCGGTCTTCAAAACCGGCGGTCGTCAGGTTTTCCTGGGGACGGTGCGTTCGACTCGCACACGCTTCCGCCAAAATCAGTCATCACTCGGCAGTCATCAGTCGTAAAGCGCGCCACGGCTTTTCACGGATTCACACCGATCAAATCATGGCTTGTATCTGATCGGTGCTTATCCGTGGAGATCCGTGCCTAATTCTATTCTTCTTACTTCGTTGCTCTCGCCGCTTCCTCGCTCAGTTTGACGGTGCGCAGGTAGGGGCGGTGTGTTTTGAATCCCTGCGGGTACTTCTGTTTCGCCTGCTCGTCTGTGACCGTGGTCGGAATGATCACCTCGTCGCCCGGCTTCCAGTTTACAGGCGTCGCGACCGACTCCTTGGCCGCGAGCTGGATCGCGTCGAGCGCGCGCAGGACCTCATCGAAGTTACGTCCGCAGCTCATCGGATAGACCAGCATCAGCTTGATCTTCTTGTCCGGTCCGACGATGAACACGGTGCGAACGGTAGCATTCGTCGCGGCGGTGCGCCCCTGCGAAGTGTTGCCGGCATCGGAGGGCAGCATGTCGTAGAGCTTCGCGACCTTCAACTCCGGATCGCCGATCATCGGATATGTGACCTTATGGCCCTGGGTCGCTTCGATGTCGGACGCCCAGCGCCCGTGGTCATCCACCGGATCGACGCTCAGGCCGATGATCTTGGTGTTGCGCTTTTTGAATTCCGGCCCCAGTCCTGCCATATAACCAAGTTCGGTGGTGCACACCGGGGTGAAGTCCTTGGGATGGGAGAAGAGGATGGCCCATCCATCGCCGATCCATTGGTGAAAGTCGATCTCGCCCTGCGTGGTCTGCGCTTTGAAGTTCGGCGCCTCATCGTTGATGCGTAAAGACATCTATTCCTCCTGGCTTTCGATGCCGATTGGATTCAACCGTGGCCGGTTGGATTCAATGAGATGAGAGTCGCGCGCCAAACGAAAACGGCTGGCCATTGCCGGCCAGCCGTCCGAAACCTTGCCTTACACTTAGTCCATGCGTGCGAACACCGTCGCCTATTCCGACCAGGCCGAACCACTCCAGAGCCAGGTATTGACGCGTCCAGCGGGCGAGATCGCGACGGCGGCCCAACCCGGCGCACCGACAGCTCGGGTATCGGTGAAGTAGATCACCATGCCCACTGCGCAACTGCCGGTATTAAGGCAGGGCTGTCCCGTCGAGCTGAACCCAACGGCCGTCGTTGTTTGAGGCGTGTAGCCCAGGAGCGTGACATCCAGCGCCGGAATCCCCGAAGGCGCGCTGTACGCGAGAACGGTCGTACCCATTTCCGCTTGTGGCTCTGTCGATTGGACCTGGCTGTCGTTATTCAGATCGGCATACACAACGCCGCCGCCGGTGCCATTCGTGTAGCGGACCCTGTAGAACTTATCGTCCTTGATTGACTGCGACCGCGCCTGCTGCAACACGCCCGCAGCCGAACGTGTCGCGGCGCGCATCTCGATGTCCGACATCATCGCCACGACCTTTGGCACCGACGTCGCAGCGATGCACAAGGTGACAGACGTGACGATGAGGACTTCCGTCAGGGAGAATCCTCGCATGGCGTGCTGGTGGTGGCGTTTCATGCCGCAAGAAGTTGCACGCCTCCTGCCATCGGTACCCATTCGGCTAGTGTCGTTAGTAACTAAAGAAGCCGTTCGGAATCAGCGATATGCGGAAAGGACGTGATCCGTGCACAACCCGCTGAGTGTCTCAAGTCGCAACATGAGACGGATTCGCCCAGATTGAAGCAATGATTCTCAGACCTGCAAAGTAACCAGTCCTCTCACCTCCTCGCCCGTTGATCCTCGTCCCTCATTACCTCCCAAATGCGCTGGCGGGAGTGACGTATCTCACAGAAGCCGGAGGCCTGAAATTCCTATAATCGAAGCCTCATTCGACCAGGGCCGACCATCTTTCGGTTCAAGGGGCCTCTATGAACTTCCTGAAAAGCCTCTTCGCACGCATCCGGCCACAGGAGCACGACATCCCTCGCCTCGACCGCGGCTGGATCATCGCCAACCACAAGCTCGTCTCTTTCCATGCGGCGTTCCTCACTTCGCTGCTCAGCATCTCGCCCAACATTTCGTCGCGTTCCGACGTCGTTCGCGAGATGTTTCTCAGCGCGGAGGTGCTGATCTCGGCTGCGATCTGGTACGCGGCGTGGCACTGCAACATTGCCATCCACGAGATCGGGCATTACCTGGCGGCGGTGCGCACCAACAACCTGCGGCCGGAACTCGCCGGACCGGCGCAAGCGAAGATCAACGAAGGATTCTTCGGCCGCTGGATGTGGTATCTGGGTATGTTCGTGACGATCCCCTGGGGTAAGTTCAAGGGCGTGAACAAGGAAGCCGGCAGCTTCCACCCGAGCGTGAAGACGCAGAACCTGGCCGTTTCCGCGGCCGGCCCGCGCGCCAGCCTTGTCCTGAGCCTGATCGGACTGCCGCCGGGCATCATCCTGGTCGCGCTCGGTATGTACCAGCACGTGCCGCTCGCGGTCTATATCGGACGTTTGCTGTTCACCATCGGCGCGGTGGCGATGTTCGATTTCCTGCTCGCCGATCCCGGAAAGTACAAGGCATTCCGCGACCGTGAGCGTGAAGCGGCGGCGCGCGCGGCGGAGGTAAAGGCGTCGGAACCGGCGCGAGCAGCCGATGCGCGTGCCGTCAACCCGGCGGAGTTGCGGCGCAAGCTGCGCCTGCACCGGTTGCAGGAAGTCGAACTGCCGGACGGCCGGATCGTCTTCGCGCCCTGGGAGTTCCGCAACTCCATCATGGGCGGCCGCCACACCGAGGAGATGGGCGGCAACCTGAGTTTCCAGGAACTGATGTTCCTGCCGCTCACCGCGCGCGACTACGTCGAGGCGCAGCGCGTCACGAACATGCTGCAAAGCCGCGCCATCCAGATCATCCAGGACTCCGAGGGTTTGAATTTCGTCGGCATCGGGTTGGAGGGCGGCATCGTCGCGTCGTATTCGCGCGAGGCGAATGACATCCTTCCCGAGGAGCGCGCCCTGCGCGTCGCGGTGCAGGCGATCGAGCAATGCGGATTCATTCCCGACCGCGACGTCGTGCTCGCACTGGATTCCGCTGCCAGCGAACTCAGCAATGCCTATCGCGAGAAGACGGGCGAAAACGATTCGGTCGGACTTTACCTGTTCTGGCGCGCCGAAGACCCGAAGGTGATGACCACCGACGAGCTGGTCGACCTCTACACCGAGTGGGTGAAGAAATACCCGATCGTCTCGCTCGAAGACCCGTTCGCCGAGGACGACTACGAAGGCTGGAAGAAGCTGATGAAGCGGCTCGACCAGGAGATCCTCATCATCGGCGACGACCTCGTCACCACGAAGGATTCCACGATCAAACGTTGCGCCGAAGAAGGGCTGATCAACACCGCGCTGATCAAAGCCAACCAGATCGGTACGCTCAGTGAAACGCTGCTGGCAACCCGTGTCGCCAAAGACATGGGGCTGGCGCTGGTGGTGTCGCATCGCTCGAAGTCGCCGAACGAAGTGATGGAGGCCGATATCAGTTTCGCCGTCGGCGCGCTCGGTTTGAAATGCGGCGGCGGTGCGAATACCGAGCGCCTGGTGAAGTACGGACGTATCGTCGAGCTGATCGAGGCGGCCAAAAAGGGGATCAAGGTCACGCGCAGGCTCGATCCAGACCTCACCATCGCCGACATCTTCGCCCACGAAGAGCCCACCAACGCCGGCATCCCCACCGTCGGTGTCACGGTCATGCTCGACAATGGCATGAAGTTCGCGGCCGCGACGCCGCTCGGCACCTCCGCCGGGACCGACGAGGCCATCCATCTCGTGGACAGCATCATCGAGGCCGGCCCCCTGACGCGGAAGTACCCGCAATACTTCAAGTACAACGACAAGGATAGAACCTACCGCTTCCTCCCCGACCTCAAGGGCGACGTGCTCGCCAAGGAGAACCCGGAACTCGCCGAGCTGTGGGTGCGCGCCAAGCGCTACGGCGGCAAGGGCTGCCTGAATGCCGTCGCCAACGTAACGCAGGTCGTGGCGCCGCTCTTCCTCGGTAAGAAGATCGGCTCACTGGGGTCGCTCGGCGACATCGATCGCGAACTCCTGCTGCTCGAACTCGACCTGGCGGAAAAGCGCGGGAAGATCGCTCGCGATGCTTCACCGGACGACAAGATCGCCATCATGCAGCGCAAGGCGAACCTGGGCATGAACGCGGTGCTGTCAGTGTCGCTGGCGCTCGGTCGTCTGGTCGCCGCGCGCGACGGCAGCGAACTGCCCGACGTCCTGCGCGACATGGAAGGGAACATCGACCGCGATTATTTGTACGGCGTGAAAATCATGGAAGCCGTGCACGCGGACTGAATGTGACAGGGCACGGCTTCACTGAATCGCCTTGACGTGACTCCGTATGTGGCACGGCAGGACACACACTCCACATCGCGCGGGAGCTCGTATGCCAGATCCGGGGACTAGTTAATGCGACACGGCACAAGTTGTCGTGGGAAGTAGACGTACACGTTCTGCCGCACTTTGGCATCGGTTAGGATCAGTTTCCATCCTTGCGGTTTTTTCAGGGTCGCTGGGACGTTCACGTCAACCAGATACGGGCTGGACATTAGCCGGTACATTGAACTCGACGCTGCGGCAACGGCCCGTTGTTGCTCTGCAGTGAGCGCAAAATCAGTTGTGTGGCCAATGCTTAGGGTTGCAAGAACATTGGACGGTACACGTAAGACGGCTCCGCCCGTCGATTCCGCAAGCCCTCTCGCTTCTTGACTGGGAGCATAGACGAGTCCGCCGTTAAACACCTCGGGGAGCAAAAATAGGTACAAGCGAACGCCTGCGACCTGAAGCTGGTGTTCGACTGTTTCGCGACTAACGCGGCTGCTATTATCGTCGCCGTCTGTTATTGCGTAGATTGCGTCGCCAGGAGCGGCATGGGGAACCGAGCCGAGTGCACTGGCTATTGCATCCCACAGCGCAGTTCGTCCACGAGGTAAGCTGTCGGCCCGCTTTCGGATATCAGCTGCTGCAGCTACTATCTGTTGCCGCTGCGCCGAAAAATCGAACTCGCTTTGCACGCCAGCGTTAAACGTAAACAATGCAATCGAAACGTTCTCAGGCAGATTCTTAAGCGCGTCCATCAATGCGGTGGTGGCCAACAGCATCTTAGCTTGGGCGTGATCATAACCCCCGTGCATGCTACCGCTGGTGTCCAGAAGTATGGCGACATGCTTCGGTCCGGTGCCAAGCCGCAAATGATCGACCTGTAGAAGCTTATGCCTTGATTCAATCTCAATGTCTTTCGTGCTCAGATCGAGAGGGATGTTCCCGTCACGGCCGATAATCGAGAGAGGGAAGGTGCGCTCTGGACATGGCGGGTCCTGGGCGTCTAAAGCAGCGGGTGACAATAGAATTAGGGCTGCGCAGATGAATAGAATCCGCATAATTGGGCACGGATTATAGCAAGAGATAACAACAAAGCCCCCTTGCCACTGGGGGCCGCGATGCGACTCGGAAACGAGGTCTCGCAACTAGCAACTGGCAACTAGCAACTGCTTTTACACATCTTCCGGGGCCGGCACCGGCAGGTTCTCGCCCGTGCAGATCTTCTTGAGCTCGCCCACCGACCACTCGGCCCGGAAGTTGTAGAACTCTTTATAAGGTTGCTGGAGCAACTCCAGCACGCGCGCCGATTGCGGATCGCTCGTCTCCGGCAGGCTCTTGCGAGTCTCATCCAGCGGAATGCCGCTGAGCTTGACGGTGATGAGGCACTTCACGTTGCCGGTGTGCAATGACACCTGGTCCAATCCTTCCTTCAATATCTTCTTGCGCGCTTGCAGCACTTTTCGTTCCCCGACGTTGTGCAGGAGCTGCATGTATTTCTCGAACAGCACCCACTCGTTCACCAGAAGCGCGATCTGCGAGGAACTGAAGCATTTCCAGAACGCGACCGGAAATCGCTGCGAGAGAAAGCGTCCGAGCATGAACGCGCCCGCCTCGTATCCCGATTTGTGCTCGCGTGTGAGCTTCGTCAGCGCCGCCTTGAAGAACCGGATCTTGCGGTCGAGCGTCAGCATCTCGAAAACGTTGCTTTGCCCAAGGTGGTCGCCGATGTCGCTCTTCAGCACCTCTTCGACGTACAGGTTCTCGCGCTCGTCGAACCAGCCGTTGACAAGCTGGCGTGCCTCTTCGGACTCGCCGCGCAATTCGAAATTCACCAGACGCGTCACCTCGCTCAGGCTGGCGATCTGGTCGATGGTCAGGCCGCGCACCAACTGCTGGTAGTAGCGATAGGCGTAGGCGACCGACGAGAACATTCTTTGTTCCTCGGGGTCCATCTCCACTTTTTCGCCGCGCATGTATCGAAGCAGGCGCGCCGGAGTGTATTTCGCGCTGCCCTGGTATACGGAGTGCCTGCGCGACGAGATCGTCACCCAGTCGCCTTCGCGGATGACGCTGCCCGCCGGATTGACCAGCCTGCCGTCCAGATGCAGAACGACTCCCTCGTTCTCCAGGTTGAGCAGCGCGGGGATGCCGAGGCTCTGGCAGATGGTGACCACGTGGACTGCCGCCGACGTTAAGCTGAGGATCGCGTCCACCTCGCGCATCACCACCGTGTCGGTTGGCACGAACGTCTTCTTGCACAGGCATACCTTCTCGCCCTGCGTTTTCGCCGTAAGCGCCGAATCCCCGGTGAAGTAGACGCGCGCCGAAACCGCCGAGCGCGGCAGCACGCTCACGCCGCTCGAGAAACTCGTCAGAGTGTTGAACGCTTCCTGGTCGATCGTGTCGCTGGTGAGCTGCTTCAGGTGGTACGGGCGGATGAGTTCGGTGACGCGCTGTCGCGAGATCGCGCCCGCTTTGTGCATGTCGACGACCGCCGTCAGCGCCGCCCGGCCCGCGATGCCGGTTTCGTTGAGTTGCAGCAGCGCGAACCACTCGTACCGCGGCGTCGCTTCGACCGCGAACTCGATCGTGACCGGACACTCGAACTCGCGCTCCAGTTCCGGAAGCTGCGGCGCGAAGTGGTACACCGCCGGAAACGAGTCCTTCACCGCCTCGCGGTCGTCGAACGCGGTGGCCTCGATTTCGGCCGTGCCGGTCATCATCTCCTCACCGAAGATGTTGCGCGCCGTCTGCAACTCCATGCCTTCGCCGGTCTGCGTGTGCCGGCTGTAGAGAACGCCCGCGTAAGCTCTTTCGTGGCGCACAGTGCAGACCATCTTCTGCAGGATGAGGCTCGGCGAATGTTCTTTTCCGCGGCAGAGCGTCGAGACCAGGTCGAGGTTCTCTTCGTAATGCTTGTACGCCAGTCTGGCGAAGAATGCGGCTTGATGGAACGGGTCCTCGATCAGGCGTCGATCGCTCTTGCGGATCCCCTCCGACAAGCGGTCGATCAATCGCGACACCTGTTCGGGCGCGAGGTCGCGTGGGACAGCGTCGCCGACGATGGTGTCCTGCTCCAGCGCTTCCGCAAGATTGCGAAGCATGTTGAGAAACATCCGGTGCGCAGGTTCCGCGCCGTACATGTCCCTGAGGCAGGGAAGAGACAGCTCGGTCACGCCGACGTTCAGGAACGTGTCCATTACGCCGGGGATGTAGCTGGGGGTGGCGCAGCGCATCGCGAACACCAGCGGGTCGCCGCGGCGCAACGACTGCATGGTCAGTACTTCCAACTGCGCGATCGCGTCCTCCAGGTGCCGCTCGATATTCGCCGCGTCGTTGTATGCGTCGGCGGTGAGGACCACGAAGTCGGGAACGGGATAGCCCTTTTGCGTCAGCTTGAGCAGGACAAATCCCTTCTGGCTGATGTCGATCTCGGAGTGCTTCTCGTCGCTCGTCGACGGCACGACGAAACGCGTTTCCTGCGGGGGTGGTTCGTCGGAAGGTGTCGTGAGCCAGGGGAACTGGTTGAGCGCGGCCGCTACCTCGCTCGCCGCGCCGCTGTCTCCGCGTCGCGCCCGGATGATCAGTTCGAGATAGGCCTTACCCAGCTCGTAGTCGCGCTGGCAGAGCAGCGGGATATCGACTTCGCTGGCTTTGACGCTGCCGGTCGTCCCGTCGTCGAACGTGAAATCAACGATCGGCGGCTCGTAGGCCACCGAGTACGGGACCGGCGAGTAACGCTCTTTGCGGAAACGGCGGCTGTGCTGGTTAAAGTAATTTCCGCGGACGTGATAGTCGCGGATCCCGCCATGCGCCCCGGCCTGCATGGCTGGATTTTACGTCCGATTGCCCGCGCACTTGCCGGCTATCGCGGCTACGTCACACGGTATTGTGACCGATGGCCAGATCGAACTTGGGGCCGCCTAAGCTTTCGGGGCGTCGTCCTTCTTCGGTTCGTCGCCGTTCATCGCGTCCTTGAACGAGCGGATGCCGTCGCCCAAACCTTTGCCGAGTTCCGGCAGCTTCTTCGGGCCGAAGACGAACACCGCGATGATCGCGATCACCAGCAGATGAGTGGGCTGGAACAATCCTTCAAACATAAACCTCTCCTCGATGGGTAAACACTGACTCTATCAAAAAGCTGCTCGGCTCGTCACACGATATGTGAGCACGTCACCAGGCGCCCGGTCGCCGCTGTTCAGGCCGCCCGGCGATATAATGCCTTCCTGCACCTGTAACACCATGGATTTCGAATTCCAGCCGACACTCACCGGAGAATTGGTCGAACTGCGTCCGCTCCGGCGCGAGGACTACGACGCCCTCTTCGCAGCCGCCGGCGACCCGCTCATCTGGGAGCAGCATCCGGAATGTGACCGCTACACGCGCCCGGTGTTCCAACGCTACTTCGACGGCGCCATCGAATCCGGCGGCGCCTTTGCCGTCATCGACCGCAAGAGCGGGCGCATGATCGGCAGCACGCGCTATCACGATCTCATTCCCGAGGAATCGCAGATAGAGATCGGCTTCACCTTCCTGACCCGCGAATTCTGGGGCGGCGCTTACAACGGGGAGATGAAGCGCCTCATGCTCGACCACGCCTTCCAGTTCGTCGACCGCGTGGTGTTCGTCGTGGGCGAGAACAACCTGCGCTCACAAAAAGCGGTCGAGAAGATCGGCGGCCGATTCCTGCGCATGGTGGATCGGCCGGGCAGCGACGGAACAGTGAAGAAGAACGTCGTGTTCGCGATCGAACGGTCGTCCTACCGCCCTCCGGTTACGTCGAGAAACGCGCCGGTCGTGTAAGACGCCTCGTCCGACAGCAGCCACAGGATCGCTGCCGCCACCTCATCGACGTGCCCTCCCCGTTTCATCGGAACCATTTCTTTCACCCGCTCCACCCGGTTCGGCTCTCCGCCGCTGGCATGCATCTCGGTGTAGATGAATCCCGGGCGGACAGCATTGACGCGGATCTTCTCCTCCGCGACTTCGCGCGCCAGGCCGATGGTCATCGTGTCGATTGCCCCTTTGGATGCGGCGTAATCGACGTATTCGCCTGGCGAACCAAGGCGCGCCGCGCCCGATGAGACGTTCACGATGGCGCCGCCCCCTCCACCGTGCCGGGTCGACATCCGTCGCACCGCCTCACGCGCGCACAGGAAAAAGCCGATCACGTTCGTAGCGAAGACGCGTTGCAACCGTGCGGCGTCTATATTTTCGAGCCGCGTCTGCGTCTCCAGCATGCCGGCGTTGTTGACCAGGGCAGTCAATATCCCGAGTTCCCGGGCGCAGGTCTCAAACAGGCGCACGACGTCCCGTTCGACCGCAACGTCGGCAGCAACCGCGATGGCCCTGCCCCCGTCTGCCACGATGTCCTGCACGACTGCCTCGGCGGCGTCGCGGTTCGAGCGGTAATTCACGCACACGGAATAGCCGCGCTGCGCGGCCCGTCGCGCCGTCGCCGCTCCAATGCCACGGCTGGCGCCGGTAATGAGGAGTATCTTGCCGATGTTCTCCTCCGACTAATCTCCCGGGGCTGCCAGGTGCTTGCCGGTGACACTGTCCTTATAGATCGTTCCGCCCTTCATGACGAACCCGACGTTCTCCAGCACTTTCACGTCCTGAAGCGGGTCGGAGGTCACGGCGATGAGGTCGGCGTATTTGCCAGGTTCGATCGAGCCGACGTCCTTGCTGCGGCCGATGAGATCGGCGGCGCTCACGGTCGCGGCGCGGATGGCCTGCATCGGCGTCATGCCCCACTCGACCATTTTCGCGAACTGCTTGGCGTTGTCACCGTGCGGGTAAACGCCCGCATCGGTGCCGAACGCCATCTTCACTCCCATCTGCACGGCCTTGCGGAAATTCTCGCGCTGCTGGCGGCCGACCATCTTTTCTTTATCGACGTTTTCTTGCGGCAGCCCGAACTCGATGGCTTTGCCGAGCAGGTAATCGTCGTTGTAGATGTCCATCACGAAATACGTGCCGTGCTCCTTGGCGAGGCGCATGTCCTCTTCGTCGGCAAGCGAGGCGTGCTCGACCGAGTCGAACCCAGCGAGGATCACATTCTTGATCCCCTCAGTGCCGTGCGCGTGGGCGGCGATCTTGCGGCCTAGCATGTGCGCTGTCTCGGCCGCCGTCTTTAATTCCTCGAGCGTGTAATGCGCCGCGCCCGGATTATCACCCTTCGAAAGCACACCACCTGTTGCGAGGACTTTGATGACATCTACGCCGTACTTCACCTGCAAGCGGATGGTGTGGCGAAGCTGCTCGGGACCGTCGGCAATGCCGGCCTCGCGCGAGCCGGGATAGCTTTCCATAGTCACCAGCGGCGAGAAGTTGTTCAGGTCGCCATGCCCGCCGGTGATGGAAATGCCAGGCCCCGAGGCGACGATGCGCGGTCCGGGAATGAAGCCCTCGTTGATCGTGTCGCGCAGGTCAACGGCGCCGAACGGAGCGGACCCAACGTCGCGCACGGTGGTGAAACCGGCCATCAGCGTGCGGCGCGCGTTCACTTCGCCGTACATGCCCGCTTTGAACGGCGTCCATTTGAAGGTGAGCAGTTCGTTGTACTGGTCGGCGCGGCCCGTCAGGTGCGTGTGACAGTCGATCAATCCGGGCAGCACGGTCGCGTTGCTGAGGTCGACGACCGTTGCTCCTGCCGGTATCTGCGTTTGCGCTGCGGGCGCGACCTGCTCAATGCGGTCGTCCTTCACGACGATGACGACGTTCTGTTTGGCGCTGTCGCCGGCCATGTCGAGCAGGCGTCCGGCGCGGATGTATGTGACGCGCGGCGGTTTCGGGGCATTCTTGGACGCGGCAGTTTGGGCCAGTGCAGCGGCAGACATCAAAAGAACGGCGAGAATGCGACGTATCAATGTCGTCTCCGGTGGTGATTTTCGGCTGAATGTTGCCGGTTATGATACAGCACCGGCTGCGGTTAACTGCGATGACCGGTGCCCCACATCTGCCCGCTGTTGCCAGATGTGGAAACGTCACTGTTAATCCAGCCGATTTCCGCTAATATCGCCGCGTTATGGCTACCCCTTCAACTTCCCCAAATCCGTTGTTTGATCCGCGTACAGAAGTTTCTGCTGATGCCAAGTACATCGTCCGCAACTTGGTGCTTTGGTTTCTAGTTTTCCCCGTGATCCTAGCTATCCTGTACGAGATCTTGCGTTCGCTCTGACCTGTTGCTTGATTTCCCGTTTCGGCACCTCGTCACACTCATCTGTGACCAAATCGCTTGACTCTCCTCCTCTCCGGCGCAACCATGGACGTACCGCTCACGTTAGCGGAGGGAGTTGTGTCCCACATGGCTCCCGATAACCAACTGGTTACTGTTCTTTGAAAATTCGACGCCGCTCGATGGGTCTCTGGGTTACCCAGGGTTACCCAAGTATCCTCAGGTTACCTAGGCTTACTTGGAGCGCACTTAAACTCTTCTCCTCCAGCCTCTTATCTCACCACACGCTAGGTACGAGGGGGGAGGGGGTATACCCACGGTAGGTTTACCGACTGGTAATTCGGAGCGATTCGCGTTCGATTGCTGAACCCATGCGCCATGTGCCATGCGCCTTGAGCCGGTTTAGGAGTTTGCCGCGCAACAAAAAAGGGACGGCCGTAGCCGTCCCTCTCTTGCCTCGGCCTGGGGGCCGAGATCCGCAGGCTGGTTCACCATGCGGAATCCTGGGTGGCCCACCCTGGCCGTTTTTGCCAGGGTGGGATCCGGTTAACGCTCCAGCTCTTTGGCGGTTTGCAGGTGGTTCTCGACGTCGAAGACGCCGAACACCTGCCGCGCACGCATCATCGCCATGGTCCGGTCGACGTCGCTGTTGACCACGCCGTAGAGTCCGACGTGGCCGTTGTCGACGACGATCCGGATCGGCGCCTGCGGATCGAGCGCGTACGTCGGCCCGACGGCGCGGCCGTAGATGGCACGCACCAACCGCACGCGGATCTGGTCGTCGAACGGCGACACCGGCGCGACCTTCACCTGATCGATGACGTCGCGCACGCCCTTCGTGTTGGTGATGTCGTCGAGCGCGACCTGCTTGTCGTACGGGCTGTAGGCTTCGCCGGCAACGGTCACCACACCGTCCTTCACGCCGACCAGGTAGGCGTCAAAGACATTGGTGAACGTAGTGTTCTCGTACGCGAGCTTCTTGGAGACGCGCTCCTGAAGCTCGGCGTCGGAGACCTCGGGCGCGTTGACCTGGACCAGGTCGCGCACGGTGGCGACATGGTCCGCTTTGCGCGCCGCTTTCTCCGCCTGGAGCTTCGCCTTGTAGCTGTCGACCGAGCCTTGCAGGGTGACCGTGCCGGCGCTCACCGTCGCCTGCACGCCGCGAAGCTCGGACCTCTTCTGCAACTGATGTGCGACGCTGGCCTGAATGGCGGAGTCGTCGCGGGGCGTGTCGGCAAACGCCGTCAGGCCCGTGGCGAGGACCGCAGTCAGCAGCGCCGTTGAAAACTTGTTCATGCGTTTCATAATTCAGATCACCTCCGACCTGATGAATGAATTAACCAGTTATTTAATTAGATGTTGCGGTAAGCGCTAAGATTCGCCCAACCCGTGGTCATCGCGCATCCGGTTACCTGCCGCATGACTCTAATGCGCAAGGACTTAACGATTGCTTAACATTCCGGAAAGCGACGCGATCGTCATCGGAGCCGGGCCGAACGGCCTGGCGGCGGCCATCGTGCTGGTGCAGGCCGGCTGCAAGGTAACGGTGATCGAAGCCGCGCACCAGGTGGGCGGCGGCACCCGCTCGGAGCAGTTGACGCTGCCGGGGTTCACGCACGACGTCTGCGCCGGAGTGTTCCCGCTTGGCATCGGTTCGCCGTTCTTCCGAACGCTGCCGTTAGCGGAGCATGGGCTGGAGTGGATCCAGCCGGATGCCCCGCTGGCGCACCCGCTGGACGATGGCAGCGTGGCGGTCCTCGAGCGCGGCGTCGACCAGACGGCCGCGGCGCTTGGGCATGATGGTCCGGCGTGGCGCGAGGTAGTCGGACCGCTGGCGCAGAAGTGGGACGATGTCGCGGGCGATCTGCTGGCGCCGCTGCGCTGGCCGAAGCATCCGCTGGACCTGGCGAGGTTCGGACTGCAAGGGTTGCGCTCGGCGTGGTCGCTGGGGCAGAGCCGCTTTCAGGGCGAGGCGGCGAAGGCACTGTTCGCCGGATGCGCGGGGCACATCATGATGCCGCTGGACCATAATCTAACGGCAGCGTTTGGGATCGTGCTGAATGCGTTGGGACATGCCGTCGGCTGGCCGGTTGCAAAGGGCGGAGCACAACGGCTTGCGGACGCGCTCGCCTCCTATCTCCGCTCGCGTGGTGGAGAGATCGTGACTGGCGTGCGCGTCGAATCGCTCGACGACTTGCCGCCAGCCAAGGCAGTGCTGTGCGATGTCACGCCGCAGCAGTTGCTGAAGATCGCGGGCGACAAACTGCCGCCGGGCTTTCGCCGGCGACTGGAGCGATACCGATACGGCATGGGGGTCTTCAAAGTCGATTGGGCGCTGAGCGGTCCGGTATCGTGGCGAAACCCGCAGTGCCTGCGGGCGGGAACGCTGCACCTGGCTGGAACTATGGAAGAGATCGCGAAGGGAGAACGAGACGCATGGGAAGGACGCGCAGCAGAAAAGCCGCTCGTCATCTTCGCGCAGCAGTCGCTATTCGATCCGACGCGCGCACCCGCGGGCTGTCACACAGCATGGGGATACTGCCACGT
Source organism: uncultured Terriglobales bacterium (assembly GCA_964559835.1). Classification (GTDB taxonomy): domain Bacteria; phylum Acidobacteriota; class Terriglobia; order Terriglobales; family Acidobacteriaceae; genus DAISJI01. Next base: position 171,989 of record CAZLJE010000005.1, on the reverse strand, counting down.
TCCAAGCCGCTCGAGCGTGGACATGACTGAGCGGATCGAGGCGCAGGTGGAGCGGTTCGCGCCCGGGTTCCGAAAGCTGATCCTTGGACGACATACGATGTCGCCCGCGCAACTGGAGGCGCACAATCCGAACATAGTCGGCGGGGACATCAATGGCGGCGTTCCGGATTTACGGCAGATGGTCGCGCGGCCGACACGGCGGTTGTACGGCACTCCGGTCAAGGGTCTGTACCTATGTTCCGCGGCAACACCGCCCGGCGGTGGCGTGCACGGCATGTGCGGATTCTTCGCGGCGCAGATGGCGTTGGAAAAGGAGTTCTAAGTTGTGCCGTCCCTGCGGGACTCAAGAAGTCTGTGTTACATGTCCCGGGACTTACGTCCCTGGCTATGAAGTATGGTCGCTCCGCGACTCCGTTGTCTTTTTTCTTCGTTTGGTCTTTTCGCGGGTGCGGAGGCGAGTTCGTACTCATCCTGCACGAGACCGCCACGGAAGGTCCGCGAGGCGACGTGCCTTAGATGGACGTCGTGCGGCACGGGGCCGAACAGCGGCATGCCTGTTCCGATCAGCACCGGCACACGCGAGATGATCATCCGGTCGAGCAGTCCGGCGGCGAGAAAGCGCTGGATGGTGACGCCTCCGTCGATGTAGGCGTGCCGGAAGCCGCGCGCTTCCAGTTGCGCGACGATATCGGCTGGTTCGCCCGACATCTGGTCGACGACACCATTCTTGATCCACGAGAAGTCGATCGGACGGCTGCTGAGCACGACGACGGGTTTCTTGCCGTAGAGCCATTGGCCGTAGGAGACGACGAAGTTGTAGGTGTTGCGGCCAATGACGACGATGTCGACGCTGCCGTAGAACTCATCGTACCCATGTGGCTCCTGCTCGGGAGTGTCGAGGAAATCGACGGTGTGGTCCGGGCGGGCGAGGAAGCCGTCGACACTGACGCCGCAGAAGGCGGAGAGTTTGATCGTACGCATAGAACGCGAACAATGTAGGGCGCGCGGAGGGAATTGGCAACTGGTGCCGTCCCTCCGGAGTCATAAGTTCGGTACCAAACCCAACCCGGCACTTGCGTGCCGGGTTGGGTTAAAGCTGCATCGTCCTTGATCGGTCCTGCGTGGCAGGCGAGACGCCTGCGTTACTGTCCCGCAGCTTTCGTCGCGGGCGCGGGCGTCTTCTTCAGTATGTATTTGTCGTACCAGGCCAGGTAGCGCTCGAGACGGTCGCGGACATAGCTCGGGCGGTTGATGCCGTGGAATTCGTTGGGGTAGATGATGAGTTGCGTCTCGACGCCGAGCGAGCGCAGCGCCTGGTACATCTGCTGGCTGCCCTGAACGGGGACGTTAAAGTCGCGCTCGCCGCCGAGGAATAGCGTCGGGGTCTTGATGCGGTCGGCGTGCAGGAACGGGTACGAGATCTTCTGGTACGTCTCCCAGGCTTTCGGTTCCCAGGGCGGGCCGATCTCGTAGTCGTACTGGATGATGTACTGATCCGTGCCGTAGAAGGCGACGGTGAACGCCGTGCCGGCGCCGCTGGTCGCGGCCTTCAGGCGCGGGTCGCTGGCGATCATGTAATCGGTGAGGATGCCGCCGTAGCTCCAGCCGCCGACGCCGAGCTTGTCGGGATCGGCAACGCCCATGGCGATCACGTGGTCAACACCGGCACGCAGGTCATCGACCTCGTAGTGGCCCCAGTCGGCCCAAATGGCGCGCGAGAATTTCTGGCCGCGTCCGGAGCTGCCACGATAATTCACCGCGAGCACCGCGTAACCATTGGCCGCGAACCATTGGCGTTCGAGCGAGAGCTGGTGCTGGTCCTGTCCGTTCGGTCCGCCGTGGATGCGCAGCAGCAGCGGAACCTTGGTCCCCTTTTGATATCCGGCAGGGTAGGTGAGGAGGCCGTGGATCTCGGTGCCGTCCTTGCTCTTGAAGCTGACTTCTTCCGTCTTGCCGAGATCGAGTTCGGCGACGAGCGCGTCGTTCTGGTGCGTGAACTGGCGCAGCGCGCCGTTTTCAAAGACATAGACTTCCGTCGCCTTTTCGTCTCCACCGGACAGGGCGAAGGTGTGGCCGGATTCCGTCTTCCAATTGGAAACAACCACCGGCGGATTGAGCAGACGCTCGACCTTGCCGCCGTTGACGCTGACGCGCGCGGGATAGACGGAGCGATCGTCGGCGACCAGGAACGTGATCGACTGGCCGTCGGCGGCGAACTCGGGAGACGAAACGCCGCGGTCAAGCGCTTCTACCGCTGGAATACGTTTCGGCGCCGCGCTGCCGTCGGAAGGAACGAGCCCGAGGTGCTCCATGTTGTAAGCGCCCCACTTCTTGTCATCGCCCTCGAGGAACGCGATCCACTTGCCGTCGGGACTCCAATCGACACGGCCACGGCCGACGCGGCTCGACTCGGGTGTGATCTGCTTCTCGGCGGAACCGGGCTTGGCATCGGCGACAAAGATGGAAGCCGACGCGTCGCGGTCGGGATCCTTGCCGTGGTTGTCGATGTAGGCGATACGCGAGCCATCGGGCGACCACACCGGCGAACTCTCGTCAGAGGCGCCCTTGGTCAGGCGCTCCGTCTTCTTGCTCGCGATATCGAACAGATAGATGTAGCTGTGGCGGCCGGAAAGAAGATAGCCCTGCACGTCCTGCTTGTACTTGTAGCGGTCGATGACGATCGGCTTCGGCGCCTTCGGACGCGGCGGAGTGGCAGTCGCAGGCGCAGCACCGGATGGAGCCGTTGCCGGAGCAGCGGGCGAACCGGTAGTCTCGGCGGGCGTATTGGTGTCGGCATCGGGATCGGGGTCGCCGATGACGAGCGCCACACGCTTCGAATCAGGCGACCACTCGAATCCCTGGAGGCGTCCCTTGGTGTCAGTGAGCTGGTAGGCTTCGCCGCCGTCGCGCGGGAGCAGCCAAACCTGGCTTCCCTTGGCCGGACCGGGACGTCCCGAGGTGAAGGCGAGGTACTTGCCGTCGGGACTCCAGCGCGGCGAGCCTTCGCTGTCCAGGCTGAAGGTGATCTGGCGATCGATCTTTCCGTCCAGCGACGCGAGCCAGATATGCGTGTTCGACTTGTCCTCTTTCAGGTCGACGGTGGAAACCACGTAAGCGACCCACTTGCCGTCGGGGGAGATCTGGGGATCGCGGACATCGTGGAAACGGGCGAGGTCATCGAGTTTGAGCGGATGCTTCGCGGTCTGCGCGACCAGCACTGACGAAAGAATGGAGAGGACAAGGAGAAGGGCATACCGCGTCTTCGGCATCAGGACCTCGTTAAGCTCCGCGTTAGGCAGCCGGCCGAGGGCGGCCAGCCTACAACGCGAAGCTGGGATCGAATGGAATCAGGCTGCGCATTTTACGTCGGAGGACGCGGATGTAACAACTGTGCAACAAACCTTTTGCGAAGATGCATTCCTGACCGAGAACATGGGCGGGTTCCGCAGCGAGTCCGCGATCGCATGAAAAGCAGGCGCTACCAGCTATTCGTTTCGTAGCGCGATGATGGGGTCGACGCGGGTCGCACGTCGCGCGGGCGCATAGGCCGCCAGCAGCGCCATTGCGACCAGCACCACCGCGGCGATCGCGAACGACAGCGGATCGATCGCGCCAACGCCGAAGAGCATTGTCGACATAAAGCGCGTGGCGACTAGCGCGACAGCAAAACCGATCGCGACACCGAAGGCGGCGAGCCGCATTCCGTCGCCGACGACCATCTTGAGGATCTGCGTGGTGCCTGCGCCCAGTGCCATGCGGATGCCGATCTCTGGTGTGCGCTGCCCGACGGAATAAGACAGAACGCCGTAGGTGCCGATCGCGGCCAAGGTCAGCGCCAGCAATCCAAACGCGACCAGCAAGACCATGTTGAAGCGGCGCTGGGCGGTGGAGCGCTCCAGCGTCTCCTCCATCGTCTGCACCTGGTAGAGCGGGAGCGAGGAATCCATGGCGGCCAGTTGCGTGCGAAGGTCGTTCACCATCGTCGACGGCAACGCCGTTGTGCGAACGACGATGCTCATCCCGCGAATATAGCTGACCTGGCTTTGCGGGAAGTAGGTCTGCTCGCGCCCGTTCTTGTCCAGCGAGCCATTCTTCACGTGGCCGACGACACCGACGATAGTGCGCCACTGCGGAACCGGTGGTTTGGAGTCGGGCACCGCGCCCGTTGCTATGCGCTTGCCGATCGGGTCTTCATCGGGCCAGAAGCGTTTTGCGAACGTATCGTCGACGATCGCAACCAGCGGGGCGTTCTCGTTGTCGGCATCGGTGAAGTAGCGGCCGCGCAACAGCGGAAGCTTCATGGCCTCGAAGTATTGGGGAGTTGTAAAGCGGCGATCGGCTTCGATGTACTGCTTGTTCGCCCATTTCGCGACCGGCAGGCCCTGAACCCGCGTGTTTTCAGGATACGTCGAACCCGACCCCCCAGAATTCGTGACCGGCAAAAGGTTGATGGCGCCGGCTGCGTTCACACCGGGAAGATTGCGAAGCCGATTGACATAGTCGCGGAAGAACGAGCTGAGCGGCGTCCCTTCCTTGTACTTCGCCTCCGGCAAATAGACCCGCGCAGTCAGGACGCGTTCGGCCTCGAATCCCGGGTTGACGTGCATCAGTCGTTGAAGGCTGCGCACCATCAGTCCAGCGCCAACCAGGAGAACCAGGGCGACAGAGATCTCGGCGACCACCAGCCCGCTGCGCGTACGATGCGTCGCGGCAGCCGGCGAGGAGCGAGCGGTTTTCAAGGTATCGAACAGTCCCGGCCGGGAAGTCTGGAGCGCTGGAACGAGACCGAAGAGAATTCCAGTGCCGATGGAGAGGGCGGCGGCAAAAAAAAGGACAAACAAATCTACCGTCGCGTTCGTGCCTTCTGGAAGAACGTCGGCGGCGAAACGGCCCATCAGGTTGGTCCCCCAAACCGCGATGGCGATTCCGAGCACACCCCCAACGCAACCGACAAGGACACTCTCCGTCAGCAGCTGGCGAATGAGGCGCCAGCGGCCGGCCCCGAGGGCGGCACGCATCGCCATCTCGCGCGTTCGCGCCGAAGCTCGTGCCAGCAAAAGGTTCGCGACATTGGCGCACGCAATCAGGAGTACAAAGCCGACCGCACCAAAGACCACGAGGGTCGCTGTGCGAATGTCTCCGACGAGTTCGACCCGTAGCGGGCGCGCAAACATGCCCCACCCGGTGTCGGGCTTGTATTGGTCCGGAAACTGGCGGGCCTCGGCGGCGGCGAAGGCGCGAAGGTCTAAATTGGCTTGCGCCAGGGAGACGCCCGGCGCGACGCGGCCGATGACTTCCAGGTAATGGGAACCGCGGTCGTCAGGCTTGGAGCGGTCGAGTGCGAGCGGGGTCCAGATATCGGCATCGCCGGCAAAGGCAAAGCCTTGCGGCAGAACCCCGACGACGATGTACTTTTCCAGGTCCAATTCCACCGAGCGGCCGACCACGTTCGGGTCGGAGCCGAACTTCGACGTCCAACACTTGTAACTCAGCAGGACAGCGTGACGGTTAGCGGGGGTATCTTCCTCGGGCGAGAAGGTGCGGCCGTGCAGGGCAGTAATACCAAGGAGCGGGAATAGCGAAGCGGTACCGGAGTTCCGGGTGATCCGCGACGGCTCGCTCCCCGACAGGCTCAGGTTCGCGCCGCCGCCGGCATTGTACGCGGCAAGCGATGAGAAGGAATGCAGGCCCGACTGCATGTCCCACCACTCGGGCTCTGAGATCCAGTTCTGCGGGATACCTTCGTTGGCCAACTGGCCCCAGATCTTCACCAGTTGCTGCGGGTCGCGGTACGGGAGTGGCCGGAGCAGGACCGCATTGACGATGCTGAATACTGCAGTGTTCGCACCGATGCCGAGAGCGAGCGTGATCACCGCAACCGCCGTGAAGCTGGGCGACTTCACGAGCATGCGCAGGGCGTAGCGAAGGTCGTGCAGGAACGAATCCATATCGGTGTACCGACGCACGTGGAGTGCCAACGCGCAGCGTCGGAATAAGTTGATTCTTATGATGGAAACGCGCGTGTCGCCAGGCAAGCCTGGCTAGTACACGTCCAAGAATGGGATAAGTGCGTTCAGAAGCGAACAGCGGGTGCTAGGAGTGATTCCCGCGGAGGGCGTGATTGACCAGTTCTTCGGCGCGGGCGACGACGTCGTCGATGCTGAGGTGCGTGGAGTCGAGGACGACCGCGTCTACCGCGGCGACGAGCGGTGAGGCGGCGCGGTTGCTGTCGCGGTGGTCGCGGTCGCGCAATTCGGCGGCGATATTCGGGGCGTTCTCAGGAGGAGCCTGGCGTTGCTTCATGCGACGCTCGACGCGGACGGCGGGATCGGCTTCGAGGAAGATCTTGACCTCTGCATTGGGGAAGACTTTCGTGCCGATGTCGCGACCTTCCATGACGACGCCGCCCTGCTCACCCATCTCGCGCTGGCGGTCGACCATCCACTCGCGCACGAGGGGATGGACGGAAACCTTCGACGCACCTTCGGTGACATCGCGTTCGCGGATGCGGTTGCTGACATCGCGGCCGTCGAGCAGGACGCGGTTGCCGTCGAGGCGCGGCTGGAGTTCGATCTTCGAGCGCGTGGCCAAGTCGAGAAGGCCCGCTTCGTCGTCGAAGCCGATATCGCGCTCGATGGCCTTTAGCGCCAGGGCGCGGTACATCGCCCCAGTCTCAAGATTGACGTAGCCGAACTTGCGCGCCAGGCGGGAAGCGATGGTGCTCTTGCCGGCGCCGGCGGGACCGTCGATCGCAATGACGAGTTTGCGTGGAGTGTCGGTCATTTCTTGGGTGCCCCGCCTCCGGTCTTGAAAGGCGTACGCCGCGATATCGGGCGATTGGCGAGGGGAGCGTTGCGGCGCGGTAATGGCGCTTCCCTCCGATGCGCCACCTGTAACATCGTTTTCTTTCCGACCGGGGTGAACGTGAATTCGCGCGCGGCGAGCATCGCGTTCGACGCGTCACGCACGCGCGTCTTGGGCACGAAATGGGAGAAGAAATCTTCGACTTCGGTCTGCTCGGCGGCGATTGCCATTTCGAGGAACTTGGCGATGAGCACCGAAAGCGATTCCGGCAGCGACAGGTTCACGCCTTCGCGCACCGGTTCGGGCGACCAGCGGTAGAGAGCGTCCCAGGCAGCGCCGCCGTCGGGCGTGTAGTCCACGCGGGTAATGCGCAGGCGCGCCCACATCTCGCCGAGGGCACGGTCCAGCGCTGCCGGGGAGGGCGCGCCGCCGAGGATGTCGGTGAGCTGCTTCTTCGTGAGCTTGCCGCGCTCGCGGATGGCTTCGAACGCGTCGCGCGCGAGCGGCGAATATTCCGACCGCTTGCCCGGCGCAGCCTGCTGGCGCGGATTGCGGTCGCCGATGAGGCCGTAGAAGTAAGGGAACATCTGCGCCGAAACCAGAAAGCTGGTCTCGCCGAACTTCATTTCGTACGCCGACTTTTCACGTAGCAGGCGGACCATCAGCTCGGTCGCTTCCTGCGCGCGGGGGTCGGCAAAAGCCTGCAGCCATGTCGGGAGATTGGAATCGTCGCCCGCGTACGCGCCGATGAAGGTGGGCGCAAGCACCGGAACGCGCTGCTCCTTCCGGGGCAGCGGATACATCAGGCAGAAGCCGACCGAGGCGATGAAGTCGCGCGCGTCCTCGATCGTGCGCACCGGATTGCCGGCCAGCCGCCACTTTTCGCGCCGAAGCTGTAAGAGTTCAAGTTCTGTCATGTGATCTGGTGATCTGGTGATTTGGTGATTTGGTGATTTGAAAACCGGCTCCAAATCCAAAGCCGACCATCAGATCACCAGACCAACCGATCACCAGATGATTCTCAGATGCGCTTAAAAGCCTTCTGTATGTCGATAACAGAATACCGCAGCACCACCGGACGACCATGCGGGCAGGACATCGGACACTCGGTTTTCGCCAGTTCGCGGAGCAGCCACTCCATTTTGTCCTGCGTGAGCGGAGTGTTGATCTTAATGGCGGCGTGGCAGGCAATGCTGGCGGCAATGCGTGCCCGGACCTTCTCCAGGTTGATCTGCTGCTCCTCCCGCTGGAGCAGGTCGAGCAGTTCATGCAGCATGCGCTCGACGTCGGCGGTCTGCACGCCGCCTGGCGCGGTCTTGACGGCGATGGTGCGCGACCCGAAAGGCTCGGCGTCGAAGCCGTTGGTGCGCAGTTCGTCGCAGATCTCGGCGAAGATGGCCTGCTGCGCCGGCGTGAGCTCGATGATGATCGGCATCAGCAGGCGTTGCGTCTCGACTTGCGCCGTGGCGCGCTGCTTCAACACTTTTTCGAAAAGCACGCGCTCGTGCGCGACGTGCTGGTCGATGATCCAGAGCCCTTCGGCGCTGGTGGCGAGAATGAAGCTGTCCCGAATCTGACCGAGTGGCTTGAGAGAAGCCAGGGGCGCGACGTCGTCCGCAGGCTCTTCGGCCAACACGGGCGAGCAGTTGTCGTCGGGAACGAAGAAGGTCTGGCGCGGGAAGCGCGCGACAGGGATCGCGGCGTTGGCGTCGATCTGGAGAGGGTCGCCTTGAAAGTTCAGACTGCCGGGCAGCGGCGTGAATTCGGGAGGTGCCAGCGTCAAGAGTTCGCCATAGCGCTGGCTTCCAGCCGGCAGTTCCCCCGACATGTTGTCGGCCTGCGAAAGGTTCGGCGAGAGGTGCGGGCTTGCCGTCGGCTGGGCGGAGATCTCGCGGGTGAACTGCGGCACGGGGCGTGCCTTCATCAGCGCCGCGCGGACCGAGTCACGCACGAAATCGTGGATGAACGAAGCCTGCCGGAACCGCACCTCGACCTTCGAGGGGTGGACATTGACATCGACTTCGGCGAGCGGCATCTCGAGGAAGAGCAGCACGACCGGAAAAACTGTCGGCGGCAGGATATTACGGTACGACTCCATGAGCGCGTGCTGGATGAGCTTGTCCCGAATGAGGCGTCCGTTGACGAAGACGAAAATGGAATTGCGGTTGAGCTTCTGGATCTCGGGCTTGCTGACGAAGCCGTGGACGCGCAACTCGCCGGGCGTAGCGGTTTCGTCGGAATCGTCCTCGTCACGCCTCTTCCACGGCGGCGGCTGCGGCAGGCCGACACGCGCCAGGGGAAGCATGGCCGCGAGCGGGATCAACTGGTCGAGCGTCTCGCGTCCGAAGATCTGGTAGACGCGTTCGCGGTGGCCCTCGACGGGCGCGGCAACCAGCATGGCGTTGGTCGCCGAATGCAACTCGAAGTGCTTGTCCGGATGCGCGAGAGCGTAGTGGGTGACCAGCGACGCGATCTGCGACAGCTCAGTGCTCTCGCTGCGCAAAAACTTGCGCCGCGCGGGCACACAATAAAAGAGGTCGCGGACTGTGATCGACGTCCCCGCCGGCAGCCCCGCCTCTTCGACCTTCATCATCTTTCCGCCGGCGACTTCGACCACGGTCCCGGAAAACTCTTCCGGCGCGCGTGTCTCCAGCCGCAGGCGCGACACGGATGCGATCGAGGGCAGCGCCTCCCCGCGAAACCCAAGGGTCGCTATCGAGAGCAGGTCGTCGGCATTGCGGATCTTCGAGGTCGCATGGCGCTCGAAGGCGAGCAGCGCGTCGTCGCGCACCATGCCGCAGCCATCGTCGGTGATCTGGATGAGTTTCTTGCCGCCGCCTTCCACCTGGACGCGAATGCGTCGGGCGCCCGCGTCGATCGAATTCTCCAGCAGCTCCTTCAACACGGACGCCGGCCGCTCCACCACCTCGCCGGCGGCGATCTTGTTGGCTACCTGGTCGGACAAAACGTGAATGCGGCCCATGGGATGTAGCCACTGTACCCGCCCGTCCTCTGCCTCGACAACCACAACGCGAAGTGTTGATAGCAGACAAGGAGCGAATGAGCTTCCGCGAAACTGAAATATTCTGCGCTTCCGCTTCGCTGGAGCCGAGCACAGCCGACCAAAGTCACTGAAATTCTTACTTTTGGAAAATCTTAGAACGGACAAGAAATTGCTGGCGATGAGACGGGGTGATTCGCCCGCCTGTCGTCAACCAGCGCAAACCAGAGGACCCGATGATGTTGCGGAGACTCTTCGCTGGCCATCATCGAGGTCACCATGAGAAAGATTGCGCTCGTAATCCTGGTTGCAGCACTGACAATCACGCCCCAACTCCTAGCGTCGAACATCATAACGTTCGGCGACAATGCAACCGCGTGCGGCGGAAGCGTACTGTGCAGCACGAACGGCACATTGGGCTACAACGGAACGGTAGCCTTCAATCTGAGTACCATCAATCAGTGGTTCCAGGTTGCCGGCACGTCGCTGTTGGCCGGACAGACCTCTATCCAAACGATGAACGCGGGTCAGTTTCGCGTCTTTAACGATACGGGCGGTACGGTCAGCACTTTTTCTCTGACTCTCACCGACACATTTACTTCCTCGACGGCTTCGGCGGGTCCCTGCCCAACGGACCATACCAAGGTTTGCGATAACTTCCAGGCCAATAAGGGAGCTGGTGCGCCAAGCGGAGCCAGCGAAGCCCTGAGCGGCAGCTCTTTCATGAACTGCACCAACGGCAGCGCCGGGGGCGGCTTTCTCTGCTACAGCACTGCCGGTCAGGCTGCAGGGAACTTCTCTCCAGGAACTGTGATATTCACGTGGAGTGGCCTGAACATCGGGAACCACACTTACTTTGACATCGGCTTCTCTTCCTGGAACAACGCTGCGTACGCCACGACGCCCGAACCGGCTGGCCTGGTGCTGCTTGGTGCGGGTATTGCGGCCTTGGTTGGGCTCACCCGGCGTAAAGCAAGAATGTAGGAAAGATCATTCCGATCCGTGCCGCCGCTCCTCGGAGCGGCTTTTTCATTGCTCAGATTAATTCAGTGGTTCCTGGAAAACAAAAAAAGGGACAGCGTGCGCTGTCCCCGAGTCACTATAGGAGAAGAGATTTTTAGAGAGAGGCGCGGCGGACGCGGATTTCACCGCTGACGCTATGCAGTTCGAGCTTCCCGTCGCCGTTGCCGATCTGGCCGGTGAGGTGGTGGCCGACGTACTTGCCGTGCTCGACTTCAAGGCCGAACTCGTTGCTGATATCGCCGCTCACAGTGTTGGCGCTGACTTCGACGCTGGCGTCAGAGGGAAGGGTGGCGATGACGTCGCCGCTGACCGAGTGCAGGTTCATGCGCGACGAGGCGCGGTTAAACGTGACCTTCACGTTGCCGGAGACGCTGGAGATGTCGGCGCGCCCCTTCAGGCCCTGGGCGCTGACGTCGCCGCTGACGGTGGAGACGCGGACCTCGCCGCCGACGTCTTTGACCTCGACATCGCCGCTGACCAGTTTCACCTCGTCAAGCGAGGCGCCCGCCGGAATGGTGAGCGAATACTCGACCGATGCGAGCGAGCGTCCGTCGCGGTCATCCCCATCGTCCCAGTCGCGGTTCGGATACCGGGTGCGGATGACGACGCGGTCGGGCGTGTTCTCGACCACGATGCGCGCTTCCTGGAGGCGCTCCTGCGTGCGGGCGGTCTTGATGGCGTCGACCTTGACCGCGTTCTGGTTCCAGGTGGTGACGTGGACGGCGCCGCTCAGGTTATGCAGCGCGATCGAGCCGTTCGTGGCGATGGGGTACGTCTGGTGGAACTCCTCGCGCAGCTCCTGCGCCGATGCGCTCGCGGTCAACGCCACCGCGGCGACCGTGCCAAGAACGATGCCGATCAGGACCGATGCTTGCCTCTTCATGTCGAGCTCCTTCTGGCGCGGTTAGACGGAGTAAAAAGGATTTGGTGAGTGGATAACTGCAATTCGGCCGATCGCACGCGCGTCGACTGCACAAGACGATCCGGTAGCATCCAAGCTTTTCATGAATTTAGGACGGCGTGCGCGAGGGTGGACGCTTATCGGGAGCGTTGCTCTCGTGGGGCTGATGTGGTCAGCGGCAGCGGCACAACAACCGGCGGGTACGACCGCGCTTGATCCTGCGCGGATCATTGGTTACTTGAAGCAGTCGATCGACTGGCATCGGCAGATCACCGTCCAGGAGCAGATGGCGAGCGAACCGGCGGAAGCGTTATTCCTGGCCGACAACAGACAGATCTCGCTGCAAGCGCTGCGGCTGTCGTTCGACTTTGCGCGCGCGGCGGCACAGACGCTGGCAGGGAATGCCGCGCCCACTTCGACCGCGCCGGCAGCGCCGGCGAACCAATCCCTGCTGCGGGCGGCGAACGATGCCGAGAACGAGGCGCGCGCGACGGCAGCGGAACTGGAAGCAGACCGGAAGAAGCTGCAGACCGCGCGCGGAGCTACGCGCCGGGAGTTGCAGGCGACGATCGACGAACTCCAGGCCGAACTTGACCTGGCGAACGCCCGTAGCCGGACGTTGCACGACATTGCACAGTTCGTGAGCACAGGCGGCAACACCGGCGGCGGACTGGTAGCACAGATCGACCAACTCGAGCGCGCTGTTCCAGAGCTCCAAGCCGCCACTTCCAATAATGCGACGGCGGCGTCGAACACGGTGGTAACGCCGTCCAGCCAAACACAAAAGGCGAGTGAAGTACGAGGCGCGCTGGCGCTGCTGACCGAACTGATCGCGCAGCACCGGAAGGTGCGCAACCTAGACCAACTCCTTGCCTCGACCAATAGCATGGCTGCAACGGTGAAAGACCTCCGCGCGCCATTCGTCGCCCAGCTCACGGAGGCGGCAAATCGAGGGGAGCAGCTCGCGAAGCAGGCCGATGTCAGCGATCCGGCGCAACTGGAGCAGGAGAAACAACAGTTGGAGTCGCTGGCCGCCCAGTTCAAACGCCTGTCCGCACTCGCGCTACCGTTGGCGAAGCAATCGGTCCTGCTCGACGTCTATGGAGCCAACCTGACACGCTGGCGCGAGCTGGTGCGTGGCGAGGAAGCAACGGCGTTGAAGCAACTGCTGTTGCGCGCCGTTCTGTTTGGGACGCTGGTCGTCATCGCCATCGTGCTGGCGGAGATCTGGCGGCGTGCGATCTTCCGCTACATCCACGACGTGCGACGGCGTTACCAGTTCCTCCTGCTGCGCCGGATCGTCCTATGGTTTGTCATAGCGATCACGGTGGCGTTCGCGCTAGCGACGGAGATCGGGTCCCTGGCGACGTTCGCCGGGCTCATCACGGCGGGTATTGCCGTCGCGCTGCAAAACGTGATCCTCGCCATCGCCGGATATTTCTTCCTGATCGGCAAGTTCGGGGTGCGCGTGGGCGACCGCGTGCAGATCTCGGGGATCACGGGAGACGTGGTCGACATTGGGCTGATCCGCCTGCACCTGATGGAGGTCGGCGACGCGAGCACGGGACTCGCCACCGGGCGTATCGTCGTGTTCTCAAACTCGGTCGTGTTTCAGCCCACCGCCAGTTTCTTCCGGCAGATCCCGGGGACCAATTTCGTGTGGCACGAGATTGCGTTGACCTTCGCTCCAGACACCGATTACCAGATGGCTGAGCAGAGGATCCGGGCCGCTGTTGAGCGCGTGTACGCCGATTACAAGCAAAGCATTGACGAGCAGCACCGGCAGATGGAGGAAACTTTGAACATGCCGGTCTCGCCGCCGGAACCACGCAGTCATGTGCGGCTGACGCAGGGGGGAATCGAGATCGTGGTCCGCTACCCGGCGGAAGTGAACAACGCGGCGGCAATCGATGACCGCATCGCACGGGAACTGCTCACTGCGTTGCAGGAAACCCCGAAACTGACAGTCATCGGCTCCGCGACACCGACACCTCGGCCTACGCAGGACCTGAAGATGGCATAAGTTATCTCAAGTCTGGGAAGCGACGGGCTGCCGGCAAGCCTCTTCGATCTCGGCGAGGATGGACCGGGCGGCGGCGGCCGGGTCTGGGGCCGCAGTGATCGGGCGTCCAATGACGAGGTGGGTCGCCCCGGCACGGATGGCGCTGGCCGGTGTGGCGACTCGGGCCTGGTCTCCGACATCGGATCCGGCAGGACGGATGCCCGGGGTCACGACGGCGAAGCCGCTGCCCAGCTCGCGGCGGATCTCGGCGGCCTCATTCGGAGAGCTGACCACCCCCGGACAGCCGCAATTGCGCGCAAGTGCAGCCATGCGGAGGGCCTGATCGCGAACGCGGCCGGCGACACCAATCTCGGGCATGTCGGCGTCGGTGAGGCTGGTCAGGACGGTGACAGCCAATATCATTGGCCCCGAGGGGCCGGCAGCATCCACGGCGGCCTTGAGCATCCGCGAGCCGCCGGAGGCGTGGACGGTCAGCATACTGGCGCCGAGCTGGGCAGCCGACTTCACGGCGCCCGCGACGGTGTTGGGGATGTCGTGGAACTTGAGGTCGAGGAACACGCGGCGGCCTGAGGCGACCAGGTCACGGACGAGCTGCGGTCCCTCGGCGGTGAAAAGCTGCTTGCCGACCTTGAAATACCCGGCAGCGTCGCCGACCTGGTTGGCAATCGATTGGGCTTGGGCGGCGGTGGGGACGTCGAGGGCTACGATCAGATGCTCGCGCGCATTCATGCCGCAGCCGATTGTACTCCAGGTGTCAGGCTTCAAGGGCAGGTGTCAGGAAAGCAGGTATTAGGCTTCAAGAGTGAGGTGTCAGGAAAAGCGAAAGCCGCTCGAGCTCCGAGCGGCTGCTTTGTTTGCCTGACACCTGAAGCCTGAAGCCTTCCTACTGGAAGGCCAGGCTGTTTTCCTGCGCTACTTGGACCGGTACGGCGATGACTTCGAGCCGGACGGTCTGGATGCCTTCGCTCTTGAGGCCGAGGACCTTGGCCGCTTTGTAAGACAAGTCGATGATTCTAGAGCGATAAACCGGTCCGCGGTCGTTGATGCGGACGGTCACCTGGCTGCCGTTCTTCAGGTTCGTCACCCGCACCAGACTGCCGAGGGGCAGGGTACGGTGGGCGGCGGTCAGGTCGTACATGTCAAAGGTTTCGCCACTGGCGGTTTCTTTGCCTTGGAAGTGCGGGCCGTACCAGGAGGCCTTGCCGATCTGGTACCAGTGTCGCTTGCCCGGCTTCGGTTGAATGATGTTGAGGGCGGTCTTGGGGGAATTCGGGGGGTCCGCTTGCCGGTTCTGCGCCGTCAGGCTGGGGATAGCAAATGCTGTCGCCAGCATGATGGTTAGGAATCGTTGCATCTACTCACCTCGTGTATTGGCGTTCGTGTGGCCCGGAAACTTACAGCTCATTCCTGGGTCGTACAGGCCGCCCCCTCCCCGAGGCGCAATCCCGTAAGTCTATAGAAACAAAAAACTAAAAGTCAACTGCACCACAAATGGGGCAGCCCTTTTTGCTTGACTTTTGACCTCCGGTAGCCTAGGCAGCGACCGGGTCAAAACCCGATGTAAGCTAACGTCTTTCCATTAGAAGGGGTTGCGGGAGGCGGTGTTGGCCGGGGATGACAAGTTTTACGGGCTTGTTGTTACGTTAGGTAACATCGGCAAAATGTATTGCACAAGTGGTTACGGATGGTGTGGACGGTCACTGCTGCTACACTGCGGCCGATGACCATACCTCCCATCGTGCTGTCGATCGCCGGCTTTGACCCCTCATCGGGCGCGGGTGTCACGGCCGATATCAAGACTGCGGCGGCCCACGGCTGCTATGCCATGACCTGCATCACGGCTTTTACGGTGCAGTCGACCGTGGGGGTACGCCGGGTGGAGGCGGTCCGGGCGGAGACCGTCGTCGAAACGCTGGCCGAGCTGGTAAGCGACGTGGAATTCGGGGCGGTTCGAGTTGGAATGCTGGGGTCGGGAGCGGTGGCGAGGGCGGTTGCCGCGTTCCTGGAGCAGCGGCGTCCGAAGAATGTGGTGTTGGATCCCGTAATAAGGTCGTCGTCCGGGGCGGAACTGCTGGATCCGGCGGGGGTCGAGGTCCTGAAGAACCGGCTCCTTCCGCTGGCCGACGTGGTGACCCCGAACATAGATGAGGCCGGGGCACTGACCGGTCTGGAAGTGTCGGATGTTTCCGGGATGCGCACGGCAGGGGAGCGGCTCCAGGAGATGGGCGCGCGGGCGGTGGTGGTCACCGGCGGACACCTCCGAGAGGCGGTGGACCTGCTCTGTTATGGGGAAATGTCCAGAGAGTATCCGGGGAGGAGGATCGAGTCGCAATCGACCCATGGAACCGGATGCGCTTTCTCGACCGCGCTGGCATGCCGGCTGGCGCTGGGGTCGGGGCTGACGGAAGCGGTTGGACTGGCGAAACAGTATGTCGCCGACGCGATTGCCGCCGCAGTCCCGATCGGGCGAGGGAAGGGGCCGTTGAATCATCTGGCACACCGCGGGAGCAGGTAACGCGTTTTACCTTGAGTCAACGGACTGCGAAAGGCAAGATGTAGCGATGCGAAGGGCCATAGCAACGTGTGCGGCGGTTGTTCTGATCGCGGGAGTAGTGCTGTCACAGGCTGCGCGGACGCCGGTCAAGCCGGGCAAGATCTTTATCGGGAATTTCGGTATGGGCGACGACGCCGACCAGCTCAAACTGGCACTGGGCTACGAGCTGGCCCAGGTGGGTTTCAAGGTTGTGGATTTCGAGCCGCAGGCGGATTCGACGATCAGCGGGCTCATCGTGACGCGCGTCGAGGGCGGCCGCCCGGTCAAGCGCGTGACCGTTTTCCTGAAGGATAAGACCGGAAAAGAGCTCTGGAACCAGGACATCGGCTCGACTTCGAGTTCGACGCGCAAAGACGAGCAGGGAATCCGGGCGCGGGCGCAAGAGATTGCCAGGTTCCTGAAGCAGGACTCTACGCCGACCAAATCGGCAACAACTAAGCATTAGGTCTGCTCAATGCTTGAGGCTTTGGGCGTTGGGCATTTGGCATGGCGAAACCCGGCCGGAGCCGGGTTTCGCGTTCTGAGGTTGTTTACTGCTTCGGCGGCTTCGGAGGCGGCTGCTTGGCGGCCGGAGGCTGCTGGTTATCGGGTAACGGCGGCAGCACTCCACCCGGATTTGCCGCAGGCTGCTGGGTGTTCCCCGGCTGCTGCTGAGTGGCTGGGGGCTGTTGATTGTCGGGCAGCGGCGGCAGGACCCCACCTGGGTTTGTGGCGGGCTGCTGATTGTCCGGCAGCGGAGGCATCACTTCGCCAGGCTTCGTCGCAGGCGGAGTGCTCGCCGGCGGATTATTCGGCTGGGCGGCCGGGGGCTGCGCATTGTCGGGTAGCGGCTGGATGACATCGGACGGCGGAGGCGTCGCCGGTTTCGGTTCGAAAGCATCGTCGGGCAGCGGCTCCGCTGGTTTTTCGGGCTCGACGACCGCACTGCCGTCACGCTTCTTCAGCAGGACGGGGCCGCCCTCCCGCTCGCGCACGGCACGCTCAGCTTCCATGCGCGCGGCGATCATATTGTCGCCATACTCGGCGACGGCGCGAATGGGCTTGCCCTCGACATTCTTGCGCGTCGCGACGGCGGCGACCGCGCCATTACGGTTCGCCTCCTGGGCTTTCCCGTAGAAGAAGTCGGCAGTCTCGCGGTCCCCATCCATCTCGGAGAGGAATCCCATGTTGTTCAATGTGAACGCGTTCGTCGGATCGATCTTGTAGGCGCGTTGGAAGTACTGGCGCGCGGTGGTGCGATCG
The DNA here is from genome assembly GCA_964559835.1 of uncultured Terriglobales bacterium. Classification (GTDB taxonomy): domain Bacteria; phylum Acidobacteriota; class Terriglobia; order Terriglobales; family Acidobacteriaceae; genus DAISJI01. The sequence goes on along the minus strand of CAZLJE010000005.1, from coordinate 154,441 downwards.
TTGCGGTTCATCGCCGAGACGCCCTGGAGGTTCAAGCGCGCGACCTGCGCTTCCGGCGTGTTCTCTTTCTCCATCAACCTTTGGAGCGCCTTGGCGTTGTCGCGGGCGACTTCGCTGATGTGACGGCCGCGCCACTTGCGGTTCACGGCCACGATGATGGGCTCGTTGCTTCCGGTGTTTGCGGCCTTGCTGTAATAGGTCAGCGCGATCTCGTACTCACCTTCCTTCTCCTTGGCGAAGCCGAGATTATTCAGCGTGAATGGATTGCGCGGGTCGAGGCGCAGCGCTTTCTCGAGGACAAGGTCAGCCTCCGGGGCGCGGTCCTTCATCAGCAGGCCCATGGCTTGCACGTTGTAGCGGTTGATCTGCATTTGCGCGTCGCCCGCGTGGCCACCGACTTCGGCGACAGTCTTGCCCTTGTACGCCTCGGTGGTGCTGCGATCGATGGTCGCGTCGGAAGTGTTCTCGGCCGCCAGCTCGTAATACCGCTGCGCGCGCTCGATGTCGCCATTCAATTCGGAGATGTAACCGAGGTTGTTCAGCGTAAAAGGATCGTCGGGGTCGAGCAGGTAAGCCTTGTAGAAGAGCTTGCGCGCCTGGTCGATCTTGTGGTGCTGGATCGCCTTAACACCGTCCTGGTTCAGCTTTTGGACGGGGGTGGGCTTGGTGCGTTTCGGAAGATTGATCCGGATATCGCCGGCGTGCGCAATGCCGACCATCAGACCTACAGCGAGGACCGAGGACAATACCAGGGGATGGAGCCTCATGACCGGGGTAGACCTCCAACTACAGGGAATCCAGAAGCAACACGCGTGCCACAGTTGAGCAGCCGCTTTCCTCTCATTGGATGGGAATACTCGTTACGCGTTTGCCAGCAGCCCCGAAATCGAGTGCTCTTTTTGGACAACCGCGTGCTAACTCGGATGTTGCGGCTGGCATCGTAAGAAGCGGCTGGATTTGCCGGCTAAGCCAAACCAGGCTTAACCGGGGCACCCGAACCCGAGTTCTTACGGTCGAGCCTAGGAGTCGTTGATGAAGCGTGTTTCCCTGGTTTTGTTTCTGACATTCTGTTTTGCGACTTACGGATTGGCGCAAGGGCCGGGCACGCCGCCCGCCCCCCAGAGCGCCACGTCTCCCGTGCAGGCCGATAACAACACCAAGACCACGGTCCAGGATACCGAGACCATGGACGCAAACGATCCTATGTTCGGTGTCCCGAAGATGCCGAAAGGCAAGGTCGCGCTGCTGGGCGGAGTCGTGGAGAAGAGCGACCCTATTCGCCAGCGGATCACGCTCCGGGTGTTCGGCAACGGCAAGCGCATGATGCTCGGCTACGACGAGCGCAGCCACATCTATCGCGACGGCGTCGAGTCCACATCGAAGGCGCTGCAACCGGGAGAGCGCGTGTATGTCGACTCGATGCTCGACGGTACGCAGCTCTTCGCGCGCAATATCCGCGTGGTGACGAGCCTGCGTCCGGCCGACGCGCGCGGCCAAATCGTCAACTACAACCCGGGCAGCGGCGTGATGACGGTGCGCGACGACCTGTCTGCGGCGCCGGTCACCTTCCGCGTCACGAACGAGACGCAGGTGAAGGGATCGGGAGGTGACTCGAAGATCGACCTGGTCCCCGGTTCGCTGGTGACAGTGCACTTCTCGTCCGACCACCGCAAGCGCAACACGGCGCAGGAGGTCACGATCCTCGCCATGCCGGGCGCCTCATTCACGTTCGCCGGCAAGGTGCGGCACCTCGACGTGAAGAGCGGCGTGATGGCGGTCGAGAACGCGAGCGACAACAAGGTCTATGAGCTGCACTTCGATCCGGATACGGTTGGCCAGGACGTCACCGTCGGCAGCGACGTGGAGGTCTCGGCCGAGTTCCAGGGCAGCCGGTATAAGGCGAAAACGGTGAAGCTGATGGGCGCGAATTCTCAGGCGAGCTCTAAAGACTGAGCGCTTCCGCCCCCTGTAGTCATCTAACGCCTGTGCTCTTTGAAGGCAATGAACGCAAGACCCTCGAGCGCAAAATGCGCGACGAGGGTCGTCTTCCTCCCGGCCAGTCGCTGACGTTGAAGTGGCCCGTCCTGCACTACGGATCGGTGCCGCGATTCGATCCGGGAAAATGGGAGTTTCGAGTCTGGGGGCTGGTCGAAAACCCCGTGCGCCTGACGTGGGACGAGTTCGACAAGCTCCCGCGTACGGAATCGACCAGCGACTTCCACTGCGTCACGCGCTGGAGCCGCTTCGATAATCGCTGGTCCGGCGTTGCCTTCCGCGAAGTCCTTCAGCTCGTCCGTCCGAACCCGGAAGCGAAGTACGTGCTTGTGCACGCCGAACAGGGTTTCACCGCCAACGTTCCGTTAGCCGATCTCGATCGCGACGGCGTTCTGTTCGCTACCCATCACGACGGCCAGCCGCTTGAGCCGGAGCACGGTTATCCGCTGCGACTGATCGTTCCTCACCTGTATGCGTGGAAGAGCGTGAAATGGGTCCGCGGCCTGGAGTTCTTTGCCAAAGACACTCCCGGGTTCTGGGAGCAGAACGGCTATCACATGCGGGGCGATCCGTTTAGCGAGGAAAGGTACGGCTGAGGGCTCAGGGGCATAGGGCTTTGGGCGTAGGGCACACCGAAGAGGCGCTGGACACGAAAACGCCGCTCGAAATCGGGCGGCGTTTGTTATTCCAAAAATCCTGACCCGTAAGCCCTACGCCCTGAGCCTATCTTTTCACGATCGGGTTATACCCGTCGCTCACGAGCTTGGACTTCATTTCGTCGGCCTGCTTGGGGTCGCTGAACGGTCCGACTTGCACGTGGTACAGCTTGTCGGTGGGCACGGTCGCGGCGAAGACCGGATACTGTTTCTTGCGCAGGGCGGCGACCAGCGCGTCGGCGTCTTCCTGCTTGCTGACCGCCGCAACCTGGACCATGTACCCGGCTTGAAGTTGCGTCGGCTTTGCGATCTCGGGCGCCTTCGCTTCGGAAGCCTTATCGGCGGGTTTAGCATCGGCCGCTTTGTTCGAGAACACGGTCGGCGGATTCGGCGCCGGCTGATCCAGTTGCGTCTTTGCGTCTTTTTCTTCGACCGATTTATAGAAGGTCAGCTCATCCGAAGTTGAATTCGGCTGCGCCGCCGGTTGCGGATCTGCCGCCTTCGTTTCCGATCTCAATGCGGTGGGCTTCTCGCCCGCCGTTGTGGCGATGGGCGCGGGCATCGACGCGGTGGTCGTCGCTGCCGCTGGCGTCGATTTCCGTCCCAGCGAAAATCCCACGCTGAAGAACAGCGCGCAGATCACTACCAGGCCGAAGAACAGCGCCAGCAAACGCCCTGTTCCCAGTGTTACCTCCGTGTCCTGCGAGTCTTGCATTCCTTATGACCTCGTGGCGCGAGTGTTCTAAACCTTGGTGCGCTGCTCGAAGAACTTCTGCATGCCCTGCAGGAAGTCCATGGGCAGCGGGAAGACGATGGTCGTGTTCTTCTCGACCCCGATCTCGGTGAGCGTCTGCAAATACCGCAACTGGATGGTTACCGGCTCGGTCGCGAGCAGGTGCGCGGCATCGACCAGCCGCTGCGCCGCCGAGAATTCGCCCTCGGCGTGGATGATCTTCGACCGCTTCTCGCGCTCCGCCTCGGCCTGCTTCGCCATCGCGCGCAGCATCGACTCGGGCAGGTCCACCTGCTTCACTTCGACGTTGGCCACCTTCACGCCCCAGGGCGCGGTGTGCTGGTCGAGGATCGTCTGGATGCGGAGGTTGAGTTTGTCGCGATGCGAGAGCAGTTCGTCGAGCTCGACTTCACCGAGGACCGACCGCAGCGTCGTCTGCGCGAACTGCGAGGTCTGGTAGAGGTAATTCTTCACCTCGACGACCGCCTTCGCCGGATCGACGACGCGCAGGAAGATGACCGCGTTCACCTTCAGGGTGACGTTGTCGCGTGTGATGATGTCCTGCGGCGGGACCTCGAGCGCCTCCTGCTGCAACGAGACGCGGACGATGCGGTCGACAGGCGCGAATACGAGGATTAGCCCCGGACCTTTCGGTTCCGGCAGCACGCGGCCCAACCGGAAGATCACGCCACGCTCGTATTCGGCGAGGATCTTGATGGAATTCAGGATGTAGATCAGGACGATGGCGATCGGAATAAATAAGATCGGTTCCATGGCGCGCAAACCTCCCGAAGGCCTGGTGTTCCGGTCTTCGCTCACAACTGCGGGACAATTGCCGGGATTGTATCAACATTCCGTCCGTTCCCAGCGGTGATTCGTCCCACCGGAAACTACGAATGCACTAGCTCAAAAGTCTCCACTACACCCATGAGTCACCGGGCGGCCCACAACGCTGAAATCGCCACAGAGACACAGAAGCACAGAGAAGCGACGTATTCGGTCTCTGTGTCTCTGTGTCTCTGTCGTGAATACGCACTACCGCGCATGCGAAGGCGTCGGGATCGGCGATGCGGCGGACACCGGCTCAACCTGCAATTTCAGGTCTGCCACGCCGCGGACTTTTACCTGCTCGCCGACCTCGACCGGCACCGGCGACACGGCATTCCACAGCTCGCCATGTATGAACACCTTGCCCTCAGGATCGAGCGGCGTGCGCGCTACCGCGATCTCACCGATCAGGCCCTGCGGTCCGGTGGTGACCTTGTTCCTGCGCGCCTTGAGCGCAATGCTCATCAGGAATGTGGTGATCAGCCCCAGCGGAATGCTGACGGCGAGAGCGGTCCAGAGGTGAACGCGCATCTCGGGTATGGGGCCATCGACCAGCAAGAGGCCGCCGAGTGTGAGCGAGACAATGCCGGCGATGCTGAGGACGCCATGCGTCGCGAACTTCGCCTCGAGCGCGAAGAACACGAACGCCAGCAGGATCAATGCCAGGCTCGTATAACGCACCGGCAGGATGTTGAGCGCGAAGATCGCTAGCACGATGAAGAAGAACCCGACCACTCCTGGAAGCACCGCGCCCGGATGGTTGAATTCGACATAGAGTCCCAGCGCTCCGATCGCGAGCAGGATGAACGAGATGTTCGGGTCCATCAGGTGCGAAAGGATCCGCTGCTTCAGTGTCTCGTCGAAATCGAAGATGATCTTGTTCGCGGTATGCAGCGTGACCGTGCCGCCGTGGAAGCGGGTGATCGTGCGTCCGTCGAGCTGGCGGAGGAGGTCGTAGTCGTTAGCGGCGACGATCTCGATGAGGTGATCTTTCATCGCTTCCTCGTCGGTGAACGACTTCGATTGGCGCACCGCGCTCTCGGCAACGTCTACATTCCTGCCGCGCTTCGCAACCACGGAGCGCATCAGCGCCGCGGAATCGTTCTCGATCTTCTCCGCCATGATCTTGTCGGGCTGCGGACCGCCGATCATCACCGGGTGTGCAGCGCCAGTATTCGTGCCCGGCGCCATGGCCGCGATATCAGCTGATTCCAGGATGAAGAAGCCCGCGGAGGCAGCCCGCGCACCGCTGGGAGCGACGTAGATGATCACTGGGACCGGTGATGCGATGATCTCCTCGATGATGTCGCGCGTTGCGTCGGCGAGCCCGCCGGGAGTCTGCAATTCGATGAGCAGGGCGTCGGCGTGGACCCGAGTCGCGTACTCGATGCCGCGCTGGATGTACTCGGTCGTGATGGGATGGATCGTGTCGTGGATGTTGAGCTTGACCACGTCCGCGCGGGAACGCGCAATGAAGAATGAAGAAGTAAGAACGAAGAATAGGAGAACTTTGAAGAATCGAGTATTCATTTCACACCGCCAACAAGGCGAACAAAGCCTTACCCGGCATCATCACACTCCATACGGTCGCAGGCAGGAAAAAGACCAATACGTACTCGGAGACCGACACCATTCTTCATTCTTACTTCTGCATTCTTCATTTTCTTCACTTCTTCTCCGCGATCGTACGCTTCAACGCCAGTGCGGCAGAGTTCTTCGGCTCCAGCGTGAGTGCCAGGTCCAGGTGGTGCTCGGCCTCGCCCGCCTGGTTCGACTTCATCTCCAGCCGCGCCAGTACCAGATACGCGTCGGCCGAGGGCTGCAACCGCACCGCTGCCTCCGCCTCGGACCGCGCTCCGGCCGTGTCGTTATCGCTTTCCAGCACGCGCGCGAGCCCGGCATGAGCGGCGGCATTGGTCGGATCCAACTGGATCGCCTCGCGGAAATTCCTTCCCGCCTCGGTGTTGAAGCCCTGGGCGAGAAGGTCGCGTCCGCGATCGACGTGAAAGCTCGCATGGCTACGCGGATCGGTGTTGGCGAGCCGCGCCTCCGCCGCGTTTTCGATCTCCAGCGCCAGTTGTTGCAACGACGTCTCGTCGTAATTGCGCTTGATGCGCTCCAGCGGGACGTGCACGTTTGAGGATGCCTGTCCCTGCAAGCGCGCGCTGCCGTTCGAGGCGATGGCGTCAAGCAGAGCTTTTGCTTCGGCATCGCCCGGTTTCAGGTTCAGCGACTCGCGCAGCTGGCGCGCCGCGGCCGCGCTGTCGCCCGCGCGATAGAGCGCCACCGCCAGGTTAAAGCGGTAGTCGGGATCGCTTGGGTCGGCATCCACGGCCTTGTGGAAGTAATCGAGTTCGCTGCGCTTTCCCCGGCGGCCCGCGACGACGCCGAGGTTGTTGTACACCTCGGTGAGCGGCAAGCGTGTAGACAGGAAAGTGAAGGCGGAGTCGGCGCGGTCGTAGTCGCCCTGGTAGTACGCCGCTAGGCCAAGATAGAAGCTCGCCTCGTGCGACGCCGGATTGCCCTGTGGGACTTTCGCCAGCCAGGTCTCGGCCTGCTCGTAATCGCGGCCGTCAAAGTACGTGCGACCCAGCGCGAGCATGGCCATGACGTAATCGGGATTCAGCCGGATGGCCTCGCGGAAGTACTTGATCTTCTGCGGACGGTCCGTCGCCACCACGCCACGGATGTAATTCTCAAACGCGTCGAGACGGATCGCTGGTGCGCCGGCGATGAATGTCTCCCGCGCTCCCGCCGCCTCCGGCCTGACCTGGCGGAGCACGTCCCAGGCGAGCGCGTTTTGCGTGTCCAGGATCTTCACCAGGGCGCCGGATTCCTTCATCTCCGGCGACAGCCGCAGTTGCTTCATGTTCAGGACTTGAGCGGTTGCGCTGAAGGTCTGGCCGTCGTAGTTGTAGCTGCCGAGAACGGCAAAGTCGGCGTCCATCTGCTCAGCGATGCGGTAGAGCGTTGCGCGTGAAAGGTGAACGTTGGTCGGGATGCCGGCGCGATCGAAAGCATAGTCGCGGTCGGCGCGCGAGACCACATACAGCGCCGCGCCCGCCAGACGCTGGCCTAGGACCTCAGGGAAGGATTCGCTGATCCACTCCAGCCCTGGCGCTTTCGATTCGTTCTCGAAGGGCAGCACGACGATGGTCTGCGCGGTGCCCGCTGCGGCGGTGCGCGTCTGCGCCCTGCAGGCGAGGACGGTGAGCAAAATGACGGCGAAAATAGCAGGAATGCGCTTCAAAACACCTCATTATAGACGCTTCCCTGGCGGCAGATTGCGCATCCACACTTCTGATGGAGAAAGTAGGCGGAGAGCAACGGTTCGAAATTTCGGCCCCCGTGCTTCCGGCACGGCTATGGCCATGGATGCGCATCGTCGTCGCGTATGGGCTGCTCGAGTGGGCGCTGTGGAGCGCCGACCGCGGCGTACAGGAGATCGCCTCACTCGTCTTCATCACGTGGGTCATCGTCACTACCATCGCGCAACGGCGAAGCCTGCGCGACCTCGGGCTGGGTACCTGCGGGATTCGCGGAGCGCTGATCGCGATTCCGATCGCGATCATCGCGGCCGGGCTGATCCTGCTTTCATCGTGGATGTTCGGGACACTTCGTCCGCTTTACGGCTCCCACCCGGTCGCGCATGCACTCGGATACACGCTCTGGGCGATGGTCCAGGAGTTCATTCTGAATGCGTTCTTCTTTCTGGCGCTGGAGGAACTTCTACCGCGAAGCCGTGACGCTGCCATCCTCGCGGTGATGTTGTTCACCGTGGCGCACATTCCGAATCCCGTGTTGCTCGCGGGTACTTTTCTTGCGTCCGCATTTTTCGTCGCGCTCTTCCGCCGCTACCGGAACATCTATCCACTCGGGATTGCACATGCCATATTGGGATTGACCCTCGCCATTGCGCTTCCCGATTCGGTTCTGCGACATATGCGCGTCGGCATCGGCTATTACCATTTTGTAATCAAGTAAAATTTTGTAAACGCCTGAAACCAAATGCGTTAGTTGCCGCGGGGCGGTTGACATCCTGCCAGCAAAGGTCTACAAACGTAAGTGGTCACTTACTCATGGTCTCCACCCAAACACGTGTGCCTGCCGAAGGGCGTCGGCAGCAGATCCTCGACGTCGCGACCGATCTGTTTGCCCGGCAGGGTTTCAATGGCACGACCACACGCCAGATCGCGCAACGCGCGACGGTGAACGAGGCCATCATCTTCCGTCATTTTCCGACGAAAGAAGATCTTTACTGGGCGGTGATCGAGAGCCAGATCGCGTTGAAGCCCGGACGCGCGAAACTCGAAGAGCGCCTCGCCAGCGATGCCGATATGACGACGGTTCTGGCGGGCATCGCGGAAGACGCGCTGAACCGCGACACGACTCTCACGCGGTTGCTGCTGTTCACGGCCCTGGAAAAGCATGAGTTGTCGGACCGCTTTTACCGTACGCATGTTTCCGGCTATTTTGAGCAGCTCGCCGACTACATCCGTCATAACATCGAGAGCGGCCGTCTGCGCGACGTGGACCCAATGTTGGCCGCGCGCAGCTTCATCGGCATGCTTTTTTACCATTTCCACGTCCAGGAGTTATACGGCGGGAAGAAGTACCAGCAGTTTGATAATCGCGAAGTAAGCCGGGCCCTGGTCGACCTCTGGCTCCGTGGCGTGGAGCCTGCAACGCAGCAGGAACAATTCGCCGGACGGGCCGAAGACGGCCAAAAAATCCATTCATAGCGACTGAACGATCATGAAAGTTCTTCTTACGATCTCGACATTGCGCCGCACGTGGCGCCTGACTCTGGCGCTTTTGGCGCTCATCACTCTTGCCGCCTGCGGCAGCACCAAAGACAACACCAAGGGTGCGTCTCTCCGCGACGCCGCAGTCCCGGTCACAACCGCCGCCGCCTTCCGCAAAGATGTTCCCGTGCAGGTGAAAGCCATCGGCAATGTGGAGGCGTACAACACCGTTTCGGTGAAGTCGATGATCGCCGGCGAGATCACTAAAGTCGGTTTCAGTGAAGGCCAGGACGTGAAGAAGGGCGACGTGCTCTTCATCATCGACCCGCGTCCGTACGAAGCCGCGCTGGCCCAGGCGCAAGGCAACCTCGCAAAAGACCGCGCCAATGCCGCGAACGCCAAGGCGGAAGCGGCGCGCTGGGCCGCGCTGTTCAAGGAAGGCGTTGCCTCGCGCGAACAGCACGACCAGATGGTCACCCAGGCCGAGGCGCTTCAACAGACCGTCACCGCCGATGAAGCCACGGTGCAGAACGCGAAAGTGAATCTCACTTACTGCACCATCAAGTCGCCGATCGACGGGCGAACCGGGAACCTCATGGTCAAGCTCGGCAACGTCGTAAAAGCGAACGATGTTCCGCTCGTGACCATCAACCAGGTACAGCCGATCTACGTGACGTTCTCCGTCCCGCAGCAATTCCTGCCGGACATCAAGCGCTCCGAACATGACCGGAAGCTCGCGGTGAACGCAAAAGTCCAGGGTGAGGCGGAGACCACCGGCGTGCTCACGTTCATCGACAATTCGGTCGATGCTCAGACCGGGATGATCAAGCTGAAGGGCACGTTCGGCAACGGAGACCGCCGCCTGTGGCCGGGCCAGTTCGCCGATGTATCCCTGACCCTCGGCACCGATCGCAACGCGGTCCTCGTGCCCAGCGCCGCGGTTCAGACCGGCCAGGACGGACAGTTCGTTTTCGTGATCAAGGACAACAAGGCCGACATGAAGAAGGTCAAGATTGGTCGCATCGTCGGCAGCGACACGGTTATCGAATCGGGCGTGCAGGTTGGAGACCAGGTCGTCACCGACGGCCAGTTGCGTCTCACGCCGGGAGCCAAGGTCGCCGTCGCCAACGCGCCGGCTTCCAGTTCGCAGGCAGCGGAGAGGGGACCGAACCCTTCCAGTGGTGCTGCTCCCGCGAAACAGGGGAATGGCCTGTAACCACCGGGCTGTCAACTCGGGCAGTGAATCTTAGATATGACTGAGCTTTTTATTAAACGTCCCGTCATGACCTGTCTGGTCATGTTGGCAATCCTGCTCTTTGGCATCGTTGCTTATCGCGCGCTGCCCGTCAGCGATCTGCCCAATGTCGATTTCCCCACCATCCAGGTGAGCGCCAGCCTGCCCGGCGCCAGTCCCGACACCATGGCTTCGGCGGTCGCCATGCCGATGGAGAAGCAGTTCTCCACCATCGCCGGCGTGGACCAGATGACGTCCACCAACACCCTCGGCAGCACCTCCATTACTCTCCAGTTCTCGCTCGATCGCAACATCGATGCTGCCGCGCAGGACGTGCAGTCGATGATCGCCAAGGCCGCCCGCGACCTGCCGCAGAACATGCCGTCGCCGCCGTCCTACCAGAAGGTCAATCCGGCCGACCAGCCGGTCCTCTACATGGCGATCAGTTCGCCGACCTTGCGTCTTTCCGACGTCGACGAGTACGCCGAAACTACCGTAGCCCAGCGTCTTTCGATGGTCAGCGGCGTTGCCCAGGTCAGTGTCTACGGCGCCCAGAAGTACGCCGTCCGCGTGCAACTGGACCCGCAGAAATTGGCCAGCATGCAGATCGGCGTTGACGACGTCACCAATGCCATCCAGTCCGGCAACGTCAATCTTCCCACCGGAACTCTGTGGGGCAATCGCCAGGCTTACACCGTCCAGGCCACCGGACAGCTCACCAACGCCGATCAGTATCGACCCATGATCGTTGCTTATCGCAACGGTTCGCCGGTCCGCCTCGAGCAGGTCGCCAACGTCTTCGACGGCGTCGAGAACGATAAGACAGCCGGTTGGTTCGCGGGCGAGGACCGCCAACTCAACCGCGGCATGGTGCTTGCCATCCAGAAGCAGCCCGGCACCAATACGGTGCAGGTCGTCGACGACATCCGCGCCCTGATCCCGACCCTGCGCCAGCAGATACCCGCGTCCGTGCAGCTCGGCTTCTTGTATGACCGGTCCAAGGGCATTCGTGAATCCGTCGACGATGTGAAGTTCACCTTGATGCTCGCGTTAGCGCTGGTCATCATGGTGATCTTCCTGTTCCTGCGGAACTTCTCCGCCACACTGATCCCGTCGCTGGCCTTGCCGTTCTCCATTGTCGCGACCTTCGCGGTGATGTACATCCTCGGCTACTCGCTCGACAACCTCTCGCTCATGGCGCTCACGCTCTCCGTCGGCTTTGTCGTCGACGACGCCATCGTGATGCTGGAGAACATCGTCCGCCACATCGAAGCGGGAGAGGCCCCGATGCAGGCCGCTGTCCGCGGTTCGCGCGAGATCGGCTTCACCATCCTCTCCATGACGTTGTCGCTGACCGCGGTGTTCATCCCGTTCCTGTTCATGAGCGGCATCGTCGGACGCCTGCTGCACGAATTCGCCGTCACAATCAGCGTCGCCATCCTGGTCTCCGGCTTCGTTTCGCTCTCCCTCACGCCGATGATGTGCAGCCGAATGTTGCGCAGCGGCGGCCACGGGTCCGGCAAGCACGGTTTCCTCTACAACCTGATGGAGAAGTTCTTCGACGGCTTGCTGCATGCCTACGACCGCAGCTTGCAGGTCGTCATGCGTTACAAGCCGGTCACTATGGCCGTCATGGTGGTCGTGCTGGTCGCGACCGGGTGGCTCTTCACCAGCATTCCGAAGGGCTTCCTCGCCAGCGAAGACCAGGGCCAGATCTACGGCTCGACAGAAGCCGCGCAGGGCATTTCGTATGAAGACATGGTCCGCCACCAGTTACAGGCGGCGCAGGCGCTGCTCGATTCGCCCGACGGCAAATATGTGAACAGCTTCCTCGTCATGGTGCCGCGCGGCACCATGAACCAGGGGTTCATGGTTGCGCGCTTCGTCCCGCGCTCGGAGCGCCCGCACGTTGACGTCATCATGCAGCACTGGCGTCCCATCTTCGCCAAGATCCCAGGCATCCAGGTGTTCCTCCAGAACCCGCCGCCCATCCGCATCGGCGGCCAGCTCACCAAGAGCCTGTACTCCTACACCATCCAGAGCCCCGACACGAACGAGCTCTATTCGGTCTCGCCGAAATTCTTGAGCGAATTGCAGAAGCTTCCCGAGTTGCAGGACGTCACTAGCGATCTCTACATGCAGAATCCGCAGGTGAACATCAACATCGACCGCGACAAGGCGTCCGCGATGGGCGTCACCGCGAGCCAGATCGAAGACGCGCTTTATACCGCCTACGGCGACCGCCAGATTTCGACCATCTACGCGCCCAACAACGCCTATCGTGTCGTTATGACCGTGGAGCCGGGGTTCCAGTTCGATCCCAGCGGCCTGTCGATGCTGTACATCCGCTCCAACACGAACCAGTTGGTGCCGCTCGATGCCGTCGCTAAGGTCGAGCGCACGCTAGGCCCCATGGCCATCAATCACCTGGGACAGCTTCCGGCTGTAACGCTGTCGTTCAACTTGAAGCCCGGCGTCTCACTCGGCGATGCCGTCACGGCCGTCAACGCTGCCGCGCGCAAGAACCTGCCCGACAACGTCACCACCAGCTTCCAGGGCACGGCGCAGGCCTTCGAGAGCTCATTCAAGGGACTCGGCCTGCTGCTCGTGATGGCCATCCTCGTCATCTACATCGTGCTCGGCGTGCTCTATGAGAGCTTCATCCACCCGATCACGATCCTGTCAGGCCTGCCCGCGGCCGGTGTCGGGGCGCTGCTTACGCTCAAGCTCTTCCACGTCGAGCTAGGACTCTACGCGTTCGTCGGCATCATCATGCTGGTCGGCATCGTGAAGAAGAACGCGATCATGATGATCGACTTCGCGCTTGAAACCCAGAAGAAGGCGGGGACAGATCCCGAGTCGGCGATCTACCAGGGCGCGCTCGTGCGCTTCCGCCCGATCATGATGACCACCATGGCCGCCCTCATGGGTACGCTGCCCATCGCGCTCGGATACGGCGCGGGCGGCGAATCGCGGCAGCCGCTTGGCCTGGCGGTCGTCGGCGGCCTGCTCTTCTCGCAAGCGCTGACGCTGTACATCACGCCCGTGTTCTACGTTTACATGGAGAAGCTACAGGAGCTCTGGCGCGGCCGCCGCAAGCGCAGCCGCGGGGCGCGTCATGAAGGCGTTCCGGGCGAGACCGAACCTGTCATGGCGGACTGAGTGGGTGGCCCACCCTAGCTGGTTTTGCTAGGGTGGGGCTACTTGTCCGAAATCTCAAACGAATCTCTTACCTCAAACTTTGCCGGCTTTTCGTCCGACAAGCGGTACATCTCCATCTTCACTTTGCCGTTATCCACGTTGAACAGGCAGTAGTGATATTCGACTTCGCGCGGATCTTTCGGCTTGTAGAGATCGTCGGCTGTGCGATTGACCGGATGCGGGCGCGCTCCTCCTCCGCCGCTCACGATGTACGTCACCCCGTTCTTCTCGTAGCGTTCGTAATTGTGTACGTGGCCGGCGATGACGATAAACCTTGGCCGCGGCGACTTCTGTTGCCGTGCTTCCAGCATCTTGCCCAGCTCGATCTCCGGAAGTCGCTCGCGGTGGCCGCCGTCGGTCGCACTCGTGTGCGGTGGCCGGTGCAGAACGACGAACACATATTCAATCGTCGGCGGCAGCGCGTCGAGCTGGGTCTTCACCCATTTCATCTGATCGCTTGCCGAACGGTCGTCGTCCTCGGAGTCCAGCAGCAGGAAGTAACAGTTGGCGTACTGCGCCGAGTACCACGGTGTCTGCGGCCGGTGCGGGATGTCGGGGAAGCGCTGGTAAAAGTGTTCCAGCCCCGCCGTCCGTCCGTTGCCGATAAATTCGCTCGTCAGGTACTCGTGGTTGCCGATCGCGGGGAGCAGCGGGATTTTCGCGTCGTAGAGCGGCTTCGTTTCCTGGTCCCAGTGCTGCCAATCCGACGCGTTCGCGCCGCGCCACACCAGGTCGCCGCTGATGAGGACGAACGCCGGCTTGGACTTCACGATGGCGTCGACGATCGCGTCGCGCGCAAACGAGTTGCTGACCTCGCGCTCGCGTACCGCATCGACTGCGCTGAAGCGGATGTCTCCGTAGGCAACGAATTTGAAGGGCAACTTGCCCGGCGTCAGTATCAGGTCGGGTTTGGTCGCAGGCGGCGGCGCCACCGGCCCGACCTGCGCCACCTGGACTTTCTTGTGGCACCCGACCGGGAGCATGCAACCGACAGAGAGCAAAACGGCGGCTACGGTCCTCAGCAGAGCAGAAATCTTCACCAGTGATTGGATGATGGATCGGCGAATGCTGCTCATTTTCGTGCGGCAAAAAACGCCTGCGACAGAGTTTTTCTCGGTTATTACGTGTTTGTCGTATAACTGATGCTTGAATTCCGAACATCATCTGGCCGACATAATCGCCAACGCGGTGACGCACGGTGTCGGCGCGCTGCTGGCCATAGCCGCCTGCGCGGTGCTGGTCGCGCTGGCCGTCATACGCGGCGCGACGACCGTGCAACTCGTCAGCTGCGTCATTTTCGGCGCCACGCTGGTACTGGTGTATCTGTGCTCGACGCTGTATCACTCGCTGGTGCGCACGCGCGCCCGCCATGTCCTCCAGGTGCTCGACCACGCCTCCATCTACCTGCTGATCGCCGGCACCTATACGCCGTTCACGCTCGTGGTGCTGCGCGGACGCATCGGATGGGCGCTGTTCGCGATCGTTTGGACCATGGCTATCGGCGGCATCGTCTTCAAGTGCGTCGCGATGGGAAAACTGCCGGTGCTATCCGTGATGATGTACATCGTGATGGGCTACCTCGTGGTTGCGGCCCTGCCGAAGCTCGCGTCCGTGGTGGGCTGGAACGGCCTGCTCTGGTTGCTGGGCGGCGGAGTCTTGTACACGGTGGGAATCTTCTTCTTCGCGCTCGACCGCGTCCGCTACTTCCACGCGTTATGGCATGTATTCGTGCTCGGCGGAAGCGCGCTGCACTTTGTGGCGGTGTTGCTGTACGTTGTGCCGGGAAAGGCGTAGGGAGGGGTAGGGCGTAGGGCATAGGGCATAGGCGACAAAGGCAAGAAGGCGGAACGGCTGGTTGGCAGTGTGGAACTCACGGTCAACCATGAGCCCTGAGCCCTACGCCCTGAGCCCTACGCCCTGCTAGACCTGGTTCATCATGGCGAAGCGGTCGATCATCGCCGCGATGCCGTGTTTGCCCTCGGCGTTCGGCGGCTCGATGCGTAACACTGTCGCGTGGCAGCACACCATGCGGTCCATCAGCAGCCCGAGTTCGCGCGGCAACATGAGCACGATCTGGATCTCGGATCCGACTTTGAATTCGGCATCGGCATAGAGGAATACCCCGCCGGTGCTGATGTCTCTTGTTTCTGCTGCAATGGACGTCGAAGCGGCTTTGACTGTGGCCCGGACCCTGGTTTTGACTCTCCGCTTCCCGCGATGGTCGGGCTGTGGCGCTGGCATGGGCGCGGATGGTAGCAGGGGAACGCCCGCCGGGCAACAAAACAAATGTAAAAAATTCTCGTAGCGTGACACACCCACGTTTGCGGCACAAGAGGCGGCGCATCCTGATTCCCATTTCGGTTCGGCGACATGTCAGCTGGGCGCGATTCAATTCCTAACGCCCACGCTACATGTTAGTGTTTCCAGCCACGGAATCGGGCCAATCGTAGTTTCAGGAAAGAGGAGTGTATGGCCGACTACTATGCAATCGTGGATTTGGGCGTGCTGACTGGGGGCACTACCAGTTCGGCAGCCGCGATCAATGATGCCGGTATCGTTGCAGGGGTATCGCAGGTGACCGGTGGATATAGTCATGGCTTCTTCTGGGACCCAACTCCGCCGCTCCACGATTTCGGCCCGCTCGCGGGTGGGCATAACAGCGGCGCGTCCGCAATCAACAACTGCGGCGCCGCTGCCGGACAATCTGACCTCACTGGAAGCGGCTCCAATACGCACGCCGTGATCTGGAATCCCGGCAGTGCACCGCAGGATATAGGTGTTCTGGCCGGGGATGACGGAAGCTCTGCTAATGGTATGAACGCATGCGGGCAAGTCGTCGGCAATTCATCGCTCAGTGCCGGCGGCAAACTCCATGCATTTATCTGGAGCAAAAGCGCTGGCATGTCGAATCTGGGGCTATTGCCGGGTTTCAGCGACGCTGGTGCGCACAATATCAACAATCTTGGGCAGGTAGTCGGATACTGTGCCGTCGCAGGCTCGCCCAATCGCGGGTTCGTTTGGACAAAAGCCGCAGGCATGCGACCTGTCGGGACGCTTCCGGGTGGGTTGGGCAGCGATGCAGTCGGCATTAATGATCTGGGCGAAATTGTCGGCAGTTCCGATTCTGACGACGTCAACAAGCCTCACGCGGTGTATTGGAATGCAGCGGGGGTGGCTGTGGATCTCGGAACGCTTCCGGGCGGGGCATGGAGCACCGCATTCGGCATCAATGTTTTCCGCACTGTCGTCGGAAATGGTAATTGCGCGGGTTCCGGCTCCCATGCTTTCGTCTGGACGGATAAACACGGAATGCGGGACCTCAACATGCTGATTCCTGGCAATTCAGGATGGGAACTGCAAAATGCAGTAGCCATCAATCTCGCCGGGCAAATTGTAGGAGTGGGAACGATCAAGGGACATCAACACGCATTCCTGCTGACGCCGAAATGCATCCCGAGACCGTAACTCCCATCGCGAACCATTTCGGGAAACCGCACCCCGCGCGGTGTTCCACGTCACTGTCCCGCGCTCCCCGGCGGAGTATGCTTTTCTTGTACGCGCCGGGGTTCCCACGGGATCCCCTGGAGTTTTCGGTGGCAGCGCGCATTACATTCCGCGCGGATTGCCTCTCCTGTATTCCTCTGGCGAACCTCTGCGTCTCCTGCCTGCCAACCTTGAGAATCCCGCCATCCTTGGACGTTGCCTCTGCTTATCCGGAGCTGTGTAAGAAGAAACGGGGGACCGCTATGCGTAACCGCATCCTGATCGTGGACAACGATGAAAAAGTGCTCATCGCGCTCGAACGGGCGCTGGAACAGGAGGGATATGAGACTCAGACTGCGTGGGACCTTCCCGAAGGACTGGAAGCCCTCGCAAACGGCGGCTTCGACCTCTTGCTGGTCGGCGACCATCCGCCGGAACTGAACTGTGAGCGCGTGCTCAAGGTCCTGCACCGCGAGGGGGTGGAATTGCCCGTGGTCGTGATGCACAGTACGCCGCGGCATCCCTTCGCCGAAGCCTTCATCACACACCTCGGCGCCGCGGGCGTGGTCTGCAAATGGAACGAGCGGCAGGTGATCGACACGATCCGCAACTGCTTCGGACTTCCGCCTCAAACAGTCGACGTGCCTGCAAGAAGGGCAGCAGCACACTAAAAACAGTTGGCAGTTGTCAGTTTGTGCTGCCACAGAACAAATTGCCAGTTGTTAATTGCTAAAGGAAGCAACTAACAACTGGCAACTGACAACCAGCAACTGGTTTGATTACCGGTTGGCTGCGGCTCTTGCTCCGTTGCGCTCCGCGATGACCTTGCGCGCGTTGTCGGCGAGGGCCTTGGCCTGCGGCATGAGGTCGAGCGCCTTCTGCACCTGCGGATCGGCTTCGGTCCGCACGCGCATGCCGTCATCCTGCCCGAAGGCGTCGATGAAGATCTCGGCCTTAATGTTCGCCTTGATCCAATCCATGACCGGGTTCAGGTCCGCCTCGGTGAAGGGGATCTTCTCCTCTTCGAGGAACTTGCGGAAATCGTTCATCACCACGTCGTCGATCTCGAAGTTCTTCGCCGGCTTGTGGGAGATCAGGTAACGCTTGGCGAAGTTGAAGAACGCGTAATGCTGGAGCAGTGTGTCCTGGAAGTGATTGCTCTTGAGCGCCGGGACCTTCACGTCCGGCGTGATGCCGCCGCCGCCGAACACGGTGCGCCCGCTGTCCGTCATCTTCACTTCACGGTTCGGGGCCGAATCGGCGCCGTCGTGGTTGTAATAATAGTCGTAGAGCGAGATATTGCTGTAATCGCGCTGGATGAGGCGACCGCTCGGCGTGTAGTACTTCGCGGTGGTCAGCGCCAGGCCGGTGTTCTCGGAGAGCGGGTAGACCGTCTGGACCAACCCTTTGCCGAAGGTCGTCTCGCCCATGATCAGTCCGCGGTCGTGATCCTGGATGGCGCCGCTGACAATTTCCGCCGCCGACGCCGTACCCTTGTTGACGATCACCACCAGCGGATAGTTGTGCCCGGCGTTGCCGTGCGGCGCGCGGTACACCTTCTCCGGGCTGGACCGGCCGTGGTGCGACACGATCACCGCGCCTTTGGGCAGGAACTTATCCGCTACGCCGACGCCCTCGCTCAACAAGCCGCCGGGGTTCTGGCGCAGGTCGAGGATCAGGCCCTTGAGGTCGCCCATCTGGTCGAGCGCTTCCTGCACTTCGTGCTCGGTCGTCTCCTGGAACTGAGTGATGTGCATGTAGCCGATGCCCGGCTTCACCAGGAAGTGGACGTCCACCGAATAGCGCGGAATCTCGTCGCGCGTAACGACGAAGTCCATGGGCTTGGGTGCGCCCTCGCGCACGATCGTCACCCGCACCTGCGTGCCCTTCGGCCCCTTGAGCAGGTCGGCGACTTCCGTCGTGCCCATGTTGTCGGTCGGCTTGCCATCCACGGCGACGATCACGTCGCCCGGATGGATGCCGGCGCGATAGGCGGGCGTCCCGGGGAAGGGCAGGATCACGATCACCTTGCCACTACGCGGTCCTACCTGCATGCCGACGCCGTAGTATTTGCCGCGCTGTTCTTCGCGCAGTTGCGAATACGACTTCGGGTCGAAGAAATTGGAGTGCGGATCGAGTACCCGCAGCATGCCGGGGATCGCGCCGTTGTAGATCGCCTTGTCGGCGTTGACCGGTTCGGCGTAATTCTGCTCGACGATGTCGTATACCTGCGTGAAGGCGCGCAAGCTGTCGCGGACGTCGGTGTCGGAGCCTTGTGCGCCGCTGCCGATGCGCTGGCCAAACACAGCGCCCAGGCAGCCGCAGATCAGGATCACGAAGATTATCGTGAAGAGAGAGCGGCGGGTACCACGTAGCATGTCTATTGAGTTCCTTGGCGAGGCGTTTTGTGCGGGCAAGTTCCTCACCTGGCTTTCGACAGTATACACCCGAAAAATCGGCCGAAGTCGCTCAAACCATTGCAAAAACGGCCCCGACCGAGAACGGTAAACTGCATCCTGCTTCTTATGAGATGCCCGCGCGTGTCCAGAGGTGCGCAAAGTTTAGACGCGCCATCGAGCCGATTGATAGCACAAGATAGGGCGTTAGGAGGCATCCGGAATTAGAGAGCAGGGACGACGATTCAGCTTCTCCTAATGCCGAATGCCCAACGCCCAATGCCTGGCGCCAATGATCATTCGCGATTCTGATTCGGCAAGCCTGCTGCTGTGGGGACCGACTCAAATCCACCCCACTGCACGTAAATCTTTCCCGATTTGTATCGTTCCGCGATTGCTGCCTTCCCGGAAGCGAATTATGATTAACCTATGAACCTCGGTTTCCCGGAGATGATCTTCATCTTTCTTCTGGCCCTCCTGATCTTTGGGCCGAAGAAGCTGCCCGAGGTCGGCCGCACGATCGGCAAGGCGCTCGCGGAATTCAAGCGCGCCAGCAACGACTTCAAGTCCCAGCTCGAGACCGAGATGCGCAACCTGGAACTGGAAGAGGCGGCGAAGAAGCAGGCGGAGACGCCCACCATCCTGCCGCCCGAGCGCACCGTAGCCATCGGCACGGCCGCATCCGTGCCCGAAGAAAGTGCGCCGAAGACCACCGATGCCTGATCCCACAAGAAGCGTGAATCGCCCTGACCTGCCCGCCATGAGTTTCCTCCAGCACCTGGAGGAGTTGCGCATGCGCATCATCCGCGCGCTGCTCGCCGTGGGCGTGGGCTTCTGCGCCTGCTGGTATTACGCCGAACGCATCTTCGGCTACATGCAGCGCCCCATCATGACCGCGCTGCAGAACCACCACCTCGACACCAAGCTCGTCTACCTGAGCCCCACCGAGCCCTTTAACATGTACCTGAAGGTGGGCTTCATCGCCGGACTGTTTTTGGCCTCACCTTTCGTTCTGTACCAGCTTTGGGCGTTCGTCGCGCCGGGCCTGTACAAACATGAAAAACGCTACGTCATGCCTTTCATGTTTTTCAGCGTGGGGCTGTTCCTGGCGGGCGGGTATTTCGGATACCGGCTCGTCTACCCGGCGGCGCTGGATTTCCTGATCGGCTACGGCCAGCAGTTCTCGCCCATGATCACGATCGGCGAGTACACCGACCTCTTCCTCACAATCATCATTGGCCTCGGCGTCATCTTCGAAATGCCGATCCTCGTCTTCTTCCTGTCCCTGATGGGCGTGGTCAGCGCGCGCTGGATGTGGAACAACCTGCGCTACTCGATCCTCGTGATCTTCATCATCGCGGCCATCGTGACGCCCACCACCGACATCATGAACATGTGCATTTTTGCCGCGCCGATGGTGGTGCTGTACGTGGTCAGCATCCTGATTGCCTACATCTTCCATCCGTCGCGCCGCAAGGCCATGGAAGAGAAGCAGGCAGCCGGCCAGGCGTAGGACTCAATTCAATTCAGTGCTCGCATCAGCCAGTGCATGATGTTGAGCGCCAGTTGCCGGTCATCGCTCCCGGTGTAAGCCATCCCATAGGTGATGTCCTTACCCGCAACGTGCGTTACCTGCGAGGTCAGCACCGCGGCATCTCCCAGCATCACCACGCGTCCGCGTCCGAATTCGAACGCGACTCCTTCTGCTGAACCGGCGCCTGAGCGGTACTCGTCATCCCCCGACATTTTTTCGTGGTAAGGGTACTCGCGGGCCTCGTTCGACAGTTTCAAGAATGGAATTGCGTTTGCCGGATAGTCCATGCCCTGGCCGCTGAACGTCACCACCTTGTTCAGCGCCTCGGAATTGGTACGGCCGCGCGTGATCGGATGGTCCACCAACAAACCGTCTTCACGCGAGAACACGACAAATCCCCACTTGCGCGTTGCCTGGTCGTGCCAGTTCGGCTCGACGGCATAGCCATCGCGCAACTTGACGCCGAATTCTTTCGCGAGAAGATCAGCTTTCTTCGCCGTCGGCGCATAGTCCGTGACCAGCAGCTGGGAACCGCCGTTCGTGACCCAATCGCGAATGGCGGCGCACTCCTCGCTCGAGAACGCATCGCCCTGCATATGGTGCCGGAGTCCGGGTAGAGTCTTGCCGTCCTCTTTGAATCCGAGGGCGTTGGCCAAGAGCCGTCCTCTTTGAATCCGAGGGCGTTGGCCAAGAGCAGAACGTCATAACCGGCCAGCCGTTGGCGTGTGATCGCGCCCGACTTGCCATCGACCGAATACCCGTCGTTTCGGATCAGCCGAACGAACGGCTCGTAGAGGCCGGCCTGCCAGCGGCCTGTGTCGAAGTACACGCGCGGATGAGACGCGGTATAGGCCGGATGGTCCACTCTCGCGTCGAACGCGTGATCTACACCGTCCGTTGAACGCACGAGCCATGCAACTCCCACAATCACGCCCAATATCGCGACGAGCGGGATCGCGCGGACGGTCAAGACATTCTTCATCGTGCCACTTAGACACCGCTGTTATGGTGCCGGTTCCACGCATTTTCGCCGATTCGGTTAGAATCCCTTCGTGATTGGCAAGCTATCCGCCCTCGTGCTCGTCCTCGCGCTCGCCGCGTGCTCCCGCAACGAAAACGTCTCGGCGCAGAACGCGCAGACCCAGGCGACGCAGGCGCCGGCAAGCCAGCCCACGCTTCCTTTCGAAGGCCAGGCAGCCTTCAACTACACGAACGATGTGGTGGCGTTCGGGCAGCGCGTTGTGGGTAGCCCCGGCTACTTGAAGACGCAGGAATTTCTGCGCGTGCAGTTGAAGGGCGACAACCTCGAAGAGGACACCTGGACGCAGAAGACGCCCGTCGGGGCCAAGCGCATGACGAACTTCATCGCGAAATATCCCGGAAGCAAGCCGGGCATCATCGTGGTGGCCGGCCACTACGATACGAAGCCGATCAAGGGCTTCGTCGGCGCGAACGACGCCGGTTCCAGCACCGGTCTGCCGCTGGAATTGGCGAAAGAACTGCGCAAGCAGATGAATGGCGGCAAGCTGCCGGGCCACAGCGTGTGGGTCGTGTGGCTGGATGGCGAGGAGTCGATCCAGGAATCCAACAACATGGATCTCACCAACAGCACCTTCGGCAGCCAACACCTGGCGGCGAAATGGAACAAGGACGGGACCGCCAAGCAGATCAAAGCGTTCATCCTGGTGGATATGATCGGCGACGCTGACCTGGACGTGCTTCACGACACGAACTCAACGCCGTGGTTGTCGGACGTTGTCTATAACGCCGCCACCCGGCTCGGCGTACAAAGTCATTTCTACTCGAAAAGCGACGCCATGACCGACGATCACAATCCGTTCGCCAATTTCGGCGTGCCTGTCGTTGACATCATCGATTTCAATTACGGCCCAAACAACTCCTACTGGCACACACCGCAGGACACCATGGACAAGCTCAGCCCGAAATCGTTCCAGATTATCGGGAGCGTCATACTGGAGACCATCAGCATCCTGAGTAATCCGCCCGCGCAGACGCCCTAGGCTGATACCGCGGATCGTCCCGATTTCTTACGGATCGACAGGACCTTTTCAACTTCGGCGACGACCGTCCCGCTCGCATCTTTGATCTCTATTACGAACATGGGTTCCATCTTTTCGGCACTCGTCAGAATCTGCCTGATTTGATCGATCCGTTCCTGTTTCAGCCGAAATTTTGCAAACACGGTTCCTTTCCGCGGCCGCCGGAACCGGATGGTCGCGGCTTTGTCCCACACTATGTACTCGCTATCGAGGTTCTCGATCAGCATCAGCATGTAGAACGGATCGACCATGGAATACAGCGAGCCGCCATAGTGCGTGCTGACGAAGTTTGCGTTCCAGAAGCGCAGCTTCATCTCGACGTCCACCGCGCGCCAATCGCTGTCCCAACGTGTCACACGGATTCCCGCTCCAAGCATTGGTGGCCACAAATTGATCCAGGTACGCAGATGGCGTTTGAACGCAGCTGTCATGCGAGCCATGTTACCGAAGCGCCAGCCTTCACAAAAATGCTGTTCGCTGCTGCATTTCTCCCCGTGCAGTTTCCGTCATACCGAAGCCGAAAGCCGAAAGCCGAAAGCCGCTCCACTTTGCGGCGCGCATTACCATATCGGGGTAAAATTCCAGTACGTTCAAGTGGAACCCATGCCCCTGACCGCGGTAGTGAAGGAACTTCGGAGGATCGTCGGTGCGGACAACGTCCTGGACCGCCCCGAAGATCTCATGCTGTACGAGTACGACGGCGGGCTCTCCACCGGCACGCCAGGCGCAGTTGTCTTCCCGGAGACGACCGAACAGGTTTCGCAGATCGCGAAGTTAGCCAACCGCAATGGCGTTTCTATCGTCCCGCGCGGCGCCGGTACCGGGCTGAGCGGCGGCTCCATCTCTCGCGATGGCGGCATCGTCCTCGTCTTCTCGCGCATGAACAAGGTGCTGCAGGTCGATCTCGAGAACCAACGCGCGGTCGTGCAACCGGGCGTCGTGAACCTCGAGCTTTCGAACCAGCTCGCCGGTCAGCGCCTCTATTTCGCGCCGGATCCCTCGAGCCAGCGCGCTTCTACCATCGGCGGGAACGTCTCTGAAAATTCCGGCGGCCCGCACACGCTCGCCTACGGCGTCACCGTCAATCACGTCACCGGAATGGAAGTCGTGCTGCCCGACGGCCGCGTCGTCCAACTCGGCGGCAAGGCCAATGACGGCTGCGGCTACGATCTAACGGGATTGTTCGTCGGTACCGAGGGAACGGTCGGCATCGTCACCGCGATCACCGTCAAGCTCACGCGCACCGCCGAAACCGTCGCCACCCTGCTCGCGATCTTCGAAACGGTCGACGATGGCGCCAAGACCGTCGTCGCGCTCACAGCCGCAGGCATTACGCCTGTCGCGCTTGAGATGTTCGACGGTTTGACGCTGCAATGCGTCGAGGAAGCGACCCACGCCGGTTATCCGCTCGATGCGGGTGCGGTGTTGCTGATCGAACTCGAAGGCCTGCGCGAAGCCGTCGATGAGCAGGCTGACGCGGTGCGCGCGATCTGCATGCAGCAGAAAGCGCGCGACGTGCGTCGCGCCGCCACCGAAGCCGAGCGCCTGTTGCTGTGGAAGGGGCGCAAGAATGCCTTCGCCGCGCTCGGACGTCTCGCGCCCGCCTATTACACGCAGGACGGAGTCGTCCCGCGCACGCAGATTCCATCGGTGCTGCGTTTCATCACCGGCATCTCCGAAAAATACGGGCTGCGCATCGGCAACATCTTTCATGCCGGCGACGGAAACCTCCACCCCTGCATCCTCTTCGACATCCGCGACCCCGAGCAGGTGCACAAAACGCATGAAGCCGGGCGCGAGATCATTGCGCATTGCATCTCCGTCGGCGGCACGATCACCGGCGAGCACGGCGTCGGCATGGAGAAGAACGAACTCATGCCGCTGCTGTTCAGCGACAACGACCTCGACGTGATGAAGCGCGTGCACGACGCGTTCAACCCGCGCTCCATCCTCAACCCGCAGAAACTTTTCCCGACGCCGCGAAGCTGCCGCGAGACCAACGTGCTAATGCGTCCCGCGCCACGGGCGGAAGTAGGTGCGCGATGACGACCACCGCCGCGGGAACGTCGATGGGCCGAGACCTGGAAGCGATCGTCGGCGCCGCCAATGTCGTGGAAGATCCGGCCTCGCTGGCGCAGTTCGCGATCGAAGGCGTCGAAACGCGCGCTGCGGTCACGCCCGCCGATGCAGATGAGGTCGCCGCGGTGGTGCGTTATGCGTTCGAGCGCAAGCTGGTTGTTGTTCCGGCCGGAGGGATGTCGCACCAGCACATCGGCGCCGCACCGGAGCGCGTGGATATTGTGCTGCGCACGACGCGCCTGAAGTCCGTTGAGCACTACGATCCGGGCGACCTGACCATCGGGGTCGGCGCAGGCACGACCATCGCGGAGTTGAACGCGATGATCGCTCCGCACCAGCAGATCCTCCCCGCGGAAGTCGTATCGCCCGAACAGACAACAGTCGGTGGACTACTCGCGACGAATCTTCACGGTCCGCTGAAGCACGCCTTCGGCGGCGCACGCGACTGGCTCATTGGCGTCCGTTTCGTCACCGCCGATGGAAAGCTTGCCAAGGCGGGCGGGCGCGTGGTCAAGAACGTCGCCGGCTACGACCTGATGAAGCTCCTCATCGGCAGCTACGGAACGCTGGCTGTGATTGTTGGCGCCAGCTTCAAGCTGTTTCCCGCGCCGCGGCGCACTCGCACATACGTCTGCGTGTTCGAGAAACTCGGCGATGCGCTGGAATTTCGCAAGCGGATCATGCACTCGCCGCTCTCGCCGCTGGCTCTCGATATCGTCTCTCCTCACGCGCAGGTCGTCCTGACCGGCGACCCAGACGCGCTCCACCAGGGATGGCGCGTCCTGTTACGCGCCGCAGGCAGCGACGCGGTGCTCGGGCGTTATCGCGCGGAGATCGGCGGCGCGTTGACACGTGAGGTGAACGAAGGCGAATCCGAACTGTGGCGCGGTATCACGGCGTTCCCGGAGACCGTTTTCTCGAGTTCGCAGAACGCGATGCTGGTCCGGGTTGACTTGCCTCCGACGGAGATCGCTGCCGCGCTCGCCGCCGCGGAACAAACCGCGACCGACAACAACTTCGTCGTCGCCACCGCTGGGCGCGTCGGCGTTGGCGCGCTGCTCGTTGCGTTCTGCCCCATCGCCGTCGATCCACCCGGTGCGATCCAGTATGCGAATGCCATCTCTGCGTTTCGCGGATCGCTTTCGCGCGATGCGTCGGCCATCGTGCTGCTCTGTCCCGCCGAAGTGAAGCGCCATGTCAGCGTCTGGGGCACATCGCCGACAGACCTCGATGCCATGCGGGCGATCAAGCGCGCCATGGACGAGCACGACATCCTCAACCGGGGGAGGTTCCTTTTCTGAGCACCGCGACCGTGGATCCCGTCACCAAGCAGAAGCCATCGAACTTCTCGACGCCCGATCATCCGACCTGGGACCTGTACTCGCGCTGTATCCACTGCGGGCTTTGCCTGCAGCAGTGCCCGACCTATCGCGTGCTCGGCCGCGAAGCCGATTCGCCGCGCGGACGCATCTACCAGATCCTCCAGGTTGATGCCGGCAACCTCGCCATAGGCGATTCGTTCGTCACCCACATCGACCGCTGCCTCGGCTGCCGCGCTTGCGAGACCGCGTGCCCGTCGGGCGTTCACTACGGCGCCATTCTCGAGCGCGCGCGGTTTGAGATTGAAACTCATTATCGGCGCGGCTGGCTGGGCAAGAGGATCCGCGACTACTTCTATCGCCAGGTGCTCACGCGATTGCCCGCGCTTGCGCGACAGGCGCGGCTGCTGCGGTTCTACCAGAAGTCGGGATTGCAAGCCTTCGCTCGCGGCAGCGGAATGCTGAAGGCGCTCGGCCTCGACAAGCTCGAAGCGCTCGCGCCGCCGATCGATGACGAATTCTACTTCCGCGAACTCGGCAAGACCTATCCCGCGAAAGGGCAGCAGCGTGGCCGCGTCGCCTTTCTCGCCGGCTGTATCGCGAGCGTATCGTTTTCCGAATTGAACCGCGCGACTGTGCGCGTGCTCAACGAGAACGGCATTGAAGTGTTCGTGCCCGAGGCGCAGCAGTGCTGCGGAGCGCTCGCTGCACACGGCGGCTATCGCGAAGAAGCCAAGGCGCTGGCGCGGAAAAATATCGACGCGATGCTCGACCCGTCCTGCGACGCGATCGTCACCAATGCCGCTGGATGCGGCGCAACGCTGAAGGAGTACGGTGACCTGCTCGGCGGCGATCCCAACTATCGTGAGCGCGCTCGCGAATTTGCGGGCAAATCAAAGGACGTCAACGAATACCTGGCTAAAGTCGGCTTGCGCGAACCGAAACGCAAGCTCGCCGCGCGCGTCACCTATCAGGACCCGTGCCATCTCGCGCACGGGCAGGGCGTCCGCTCTGCTCCGCGCGATCTGCTGAAAGCCGCGGGCGCGCAGATCGTCGAACTCGCCCATCCCGATTTCTGCTGCGGCAGTGCGGGCACCTACAACGTCGTGCAGAACGAACTCTCGATGAAGATCCTGAAAGACAAGATGGATGACGTTCAGCAGACCACCGCCGGCGTCATTGCCACCGCGAACGTCGGCTGCATGTTGCAACTGCGCGCCGGCGTGAAGCAGCGCGGCCTGAACATGCGCGTCGCCCACGTGATCGAACTGCTCGATGAGGCGTACCGAGTGACCAGTCAGAAGTAATAAGTAATAAGAAGCGCCGCGCTGACGTACTCGATACTTATTACTTATTACTCGCGCCCAATTCCCGCCGCAACTCCTCTGGATCTGTCACCGGCGGCTGGCACGTGAACCCCGAACACACCACCGCCACGCTCTTGCCGCTCGAGACTCCCGGCAGATTCGGCACCGTCTCCGCCAGCGCTGGCGGCAACGATTTCAATCCGTCCCGGAACCACAACACCGCCTTTGTCGCCGAGTACGGCGCGACTGCCGCACGATACAGTTCATCCGCCGTGGCATCGTTCCCGACTACCACCACCTGCGTGTGTCCCTCGAGCAGGTGGGTCGCCGCTAATCCGTACGTCGCCGCGAACATCCCAAACTGTTCTGCCACACCCGCGAACACGCGCAATGTCTTCTCGGCCTTGTCGCGATACGAATCGTCGTTCGTATACCCATACAGCCGCAGCAGCGCGATCGCCGCCGCGCTGTTTCCAGCCGGCGTCGGCGAATCCTGGAATGGCTTCCGCCGCGCGGATAACGCCGCGATCGGTGACTCCGGTGCGTCGAAAAATCCACCCGCCTCGTTGTCATAGAACCGCCGGATCATCGCATCGGCGACCGCACGTGCCTGTTCGAAATATCGGAAGTCGGCCGTCGATTCGTAAGCGTCCAGCAGCGCGATGGTGGCGAACGCATAATCGTCCAGCACGCCGCCGACGATCCGCGCGCCCGCCTTGGCATCCGAGTAGGCGATCACGTGTGCGAGCGCGCCGTCACGCCAGCCTTCGTTCATCACCCGAGCGAGCGTCTTCAGCGCGAACTCGCGCGCCTCCGGCATCCCGAGCACCTTCGCCGCCTCCAGGTACGCCGACACGCACAACGCATTCCAACCCACGTACACCGTTTTATCGACGAACGGGATCGGCCGCTTTCGCCGCGCCTCCATCATCTTTCGCTTCGCCGATTCCAGTACCGCCGCCACCCGGTCGTGCTGCATCCCAAGCCGGACTCCGATCTGATCGATGGTCGCGCGCACGTGCAGGACGTTGCGCGTCGGGTCGTGGCGCATTTCGCCGACCTCGTAGATGTCGTAGTAAAGCTGTGCGACCTTGAACTCATCTTCGCCAAGCACGGCTTTGGCTTCGTCCATGCTCCACGTGAAGTGGTCGCCATCGTCATCGAGCGAGATATCGGCGTCCTGCGATGCATAAAATCCGCCGCGCTCCTGGTCGCTCAGCCACTCGTTCATCCAGCGCACGATGTCGCGCGCCACCAGCGCGAAGTAAGACTCACCCGTCACCTGGAACCCGTGCACGTAGTTCTTCAGCAGCTCCGAGTTGTCGTACGACATCTTCTCGAAGTGCGGCACCACCCAGCGCTCGTCGACCGAATACCGATGGAACCCGCCCGCCAACTGGTCGTAAACGCCGCCCTGCGCCATCTTCGCCAACGTGGTCTCGATTACCTCGCGCAGTCGCGGATCCTGCGACTTCGCGTACTCATGCATCAACAAATCCAGCGCGGACGGATGCGGAAACTTCGGCGCCGTGCCGAATCCGCCGTTGTCTGGATCGAACTGCCGCACCGCCGACTCCGTGATCGAACGCACGATATTCGGAGGCACCTGCGCGCCCTGGCCGGCGAACACCTCCGCCTGGCTGATTGCCCGCATCACGGTGTCACCCTGCTCGGTGACGTCGCTCCGCTTGTTCGCGTACGCGTCAGCGATCGCCAGCAGCACGCGCCTGAAGCCCGGACGCCCGTAGTGGTCCTGCGGCGGAAAATACGTTCCACCAAAAAATGGCTTGCCTTCGGACGTGAGGAACGCCGTCAATGGCCACCCGCCCTGTCCCGTCATAGCCTGCACCGCCGCCTGGTATCGCGCATCCACGTCGGGACGCTCGTCGCGGTCCACCTTGATGGCGATGAATCGCTCGTTGATGATCTGCGCGACCTCCGCACTCTCGTACGACTCGCGGTCCATCACGTGACACCAGTGACACCACACTGCCCCGACGTCGAGCAGCACCGGCTTGTTCTCGCGCTGCGCGACGGCAAACGCCTCCTCGCCCCACTCATACCACCGGATCGGCTGGTGCATGGCGGAGCGCAAATACGGCGACGCGGCTTGGGCAAGGGAATTCAGGGTCTCGGTGGTCATAACCTGCTTTAGAGGTACGTCGCGCGGCAAAAGATGCGAAGAGTAATGCGCTCACACGATGGTCACGAAGGTCTCACGACGGCCCTTCGTGTGCACTTCGTGTCTTACATGTGAACCCTATTGATTTAACAGCTGCCGGGCGATCCTGACGTACAGCTCCACGGCTTCCACCAGCTGCTTCTTCTCCACGTGTTCCCGCTCCGTGTGCGCGACGTGGATCGATCCCGGCCCGAGCAGCAGCGGCTCGCCCCAATTGCCGAGCGCGGGGATGTCGGTCGTGAACGCGGCGACCATCGTCGGAAATCCATCGAGCGCGCGCAGGCGTTGGAAGGGGATCTCCAGCACGAACTCCGCTTCGCACGGCTTCACGGCTTCCGCGATGTGTTTCTTCAGCTCCTCTGCCGGTCCGACCAGCCGGTAGAGCAAGTGCGCCCTGGCATAATCGGGTATCACGTTTGGCGCGCGTCCGCCTTCGATGATCCCGATGTTCACTGTCGCGGGCCCGATCCCTTCCACGGACGGCATAGGAATGTCCCGCAGACGCACCAGCGCTGTGACCAGTTTGTCGATCGCCGACTCTCCCAGCTCCGGGTAAGCCGAGTGCGCCATCTTGCCGTGCGCGATGACCTCGACGCGCAGCGTCCCTTTCGACGCCAACGCCAAACGATTCTCCGTCGGCTCGCCGTTGATCAGGAACTGCGCGCCGAGCGGCTGTTTGTTCGCGACTTTCGCGCCCATGCTGTCGCGTTCCTCGCCGACAAGGAACAGCAGCCCGGCGTGCACTCCGGAGTCGCGCAGCTTTTCGGCTGCCATGATCTGCGCCGCGATGATGCCCTTAGCGTCGCACGACCCGCGTCCCCAGATCCGCTCGTCATCTTCCGACGACGCTATGAACGGCGGCACCGTATCCATATGCGTCGAGAAGAAAATCTCCGGGTTCCCCTTTGGTGGAATAGCGAGCACGTTGAAGCGCTCTGCTTCGACTTCCATCCGTCGCGCATGCCATCCGCGCCGGCCCAGCTCTTCATGCAGGAATTCGCCGACCGCGCGCTCGTTTCCCGTCGTCGATTCGATGTCGACCAGCCGCCGCGTCAGCGCAAACAGTTCCATGGGCCACAGAATAGCATTCGGTTCTTACAGCCGTGCCTCGGCTCCGCGCATCTCACATCCTGCACCTATGGAGCCGCACCACCGACAGCACTGCGTCCTGGCACTCGTTCTCGCCGCCATCGGTGTGTTTCTAGCCATCTGGGGATGTCCCTACCTTCATTTGTTCCATCACGAACTCCTCTGCATCGCACTTTATGCTGTGCTGGTCCTCATCTTCATTTATGCTCGTGCCGAGCGACGCCGACATCGCCGCGTCACTCGCCCGAACACTTGACTTCCACCAACCAACAGATCCGAGGCTTTTTTCTCGACGGTCCCGCCGGCCGTCTTGAAGCCCTGCTCAACGAGGGCCGCCCCGATGCTACGCACGCCGCGCTCATCTGCCATCCGCATCCTCTGTTCGGCGGCACCATGCACAACAAAGTCGTCTTCCACGCCATGAAGGCGCTCAACTCTTTCGGATTTCCAGCCCTCCGCTTTAATTTTCGTGGCGCCGGCCTGAGTGAGGGCCGTCATGATGAGGGTCGCGGCGAGATCGAAGACGTTCGCACCGCGCTAGATTGGCTCGGCCGCGAGTTCTCGCTGCCCATCGTCTTCTGCGGATTTTCTTTTGGCGCTGCCACGGGCCTGAAGGCCGGCTGCCCCGATCCGCGCGTCGATACGTTGATCTCGCTCGGAACTCCGGTGCAGGCTGAGGATCGCTCCTACGGCTACCGCTTCCTGCACGACTGCGCCAAGCCCAAGCTCTTCGTCAGCGGCACGCATGACCAGTACGGTCCGCGCGCGGAACTCGAGCGCCTGATCGCCGGCGTGCCCGATCCCAAGAAGCTCGTCTTTGTCGAAGGCGACCACTTCTTCCTCGGACACTTGCCGGAAATGCGCCACGAAATAGAATCGTGGATCCGCGATACTCTTCGTCTCGCCCCTTCGTGAGACCTCGTGGCCGTAGCCTGCCCTGAGGGAAGTCGAAGCGTGTGAACCGAATCTCGAATTACGGATTTCGAATTACGTTCGTCTAAACTACCCCCGATGCCCGACACCCCCGATGCCGCGAGCGATCGCGAATTTCAGCAGATGCGCGCCGTCGTCCAGGAGATATTCCGTGAGTCGCTCGCCCAGAGCACCATCGCGCAGGCGTTCGCGCGCAACCTGGAATACAGTGGCGGCGCTCTGCGCATTTGCGACGACCTCTACGCCCTCGATTCCTACGACAGCGTCTCCGTCGTCTCCATCGGCAAGGGCGCGCATTCGATGGTGAACGCGCTCGCCGCTCTCGTCAGCGAAAAGATGGGCGGGATCGTTGCCGGCACCACCGAGCCCGATTCGCAGGTGCGCGGCTTTCGTTACTTCAAAGGCGGCCACCCGCTGCCCAACACCGAATCGCTCGTCGCCGGTCGAGCGATCCTTCGCTACCTGCGCAACCAACCCGAGAACGGGCTTGCCATCTTCCTTATCAGCGGCGGCGGCTCCGCTTGCCTGGAATATCCGATCGACGGCCTCGGCCTCGAAGACATCGTCGAGACCTACCGCGTGCTCGTCCACTCGGGTGCGCCGATCGCCGAGATGAACGCCATCCGCAAGCATCTTTCCGAGGTTAAGGGCGGACGCCTCGCGCGAGCCGCTGTGCCCGCGCAGCAGGTCTCGATAATGATCTGCGACGTGCCCGACAGCGCGCTCGACTCACTTTCCTCCGGCCCGAGTATGCCCGACTCCAGTACCGTCGCCGACTGCTACGCGATCGCGAAAAAACACGGAATGAACGAGAAATTTCCGCCTTCCGTGCGCGAACTCTTCGTCAACAAACTGCTGGAAGAAACTCCCAAGAAAGACGATCACGCGTTCGCCCGCTCGCGCTGGTGGCCGGTGCTCTCGAACTCCACGGTGCTCCAGGCGGCTGCGGGACAGGCCGCGGCCCACGGCGTGGCCGCCGAAGTGGACAATACTTGTGACGATTGGGATTACGCGCGCGCCGCCGACTACCTTCTCGACCGTCTTCGCCATCTCCGCCGAGGCGTGTCGAAGGCGTGCGTGATCTCTGGCGGGGAGGTCACCGTCAAAGTGCCCGCGCATGCCGGCGCCGGCGGACGCAACCAGCACTTCGCCCTCTACTGCGCGCAAAAAATCGTGGGCGAGAACATCGCCGTGCTCAGCGCAGGTACCGACGGGATCGACGGCAACAGCGACGCCGCCGGCGCCATCGTCGACGGGACCACGGTAGAACGTGCACGCCGTGCCGGCCTCGATCCTGCCGATGCCCTGTGCCGTTTCGATGCCGAGCCCTTGTTCAAGAAATTAGGCGATGCCATCATCACCGGTCCGACCGGCAACAACCTGCGCGACCTGCGCATTCTGATTGCGTGGTGAATGGGTGCCCCACCCTGACCGGTTTTGGAAGGGTGGGACTAGGAAGTCCCTAATCCAGCCGCACACCCCGATGCGAATTCACGCAGATGGACTCTTCCGCCGGTGACTTCGTGTAGTACTCCTCGCGCGCCGTTCTCGCTGATGCCCTAAGCCCTAAAACCTAAGCCCTAAGCCCTACGCCCCAAGCCCTACGCCCTAAGCCCAGATTTTTGTCACGCCTTCTTCCAGCACCAGCACGCGATCGCGCACGCCATGCTTAGTCGCTTCCCGGTCGAGAAACTGCAACGGTTCGTCCATCGGTTCGTGCGAAAGGCGAAACGTTCCGTAATGCATCGGCGTCATCCATTGCGCGCCAAGGTCAAGGAACGCGCGCACCGCGTCGGCAGGATTCGTGTGCACGTTGCGGAACGACGCTGGATGGTACGCGCCGATGGGCAGTAGTGCGACATCCGGCGCCAGCCGCTGCCCGATCTCGTGAAAGCCATGGAAGTATGCGGTGTCGCCGGCGTGATAAAGCGAGTGCCCGCCATTGCGCAACACGTACCCGCCGTAGCCGCGGTGCATGTCGCGGATGATGCGCGCGCCCCAGTGCTTCGAGGGCGTGTGCGTGATTGTCAGCTTGCCTTCCCGGTGTTCGTCCCACCAGTCCAGTTCGACGATGCGCCGGAACCCGAGGTCCGACACCAGGTCGGCGACATTTTTCGGCACGACGATCAGCGGCGCCGGCGCATGCTTCTGCCGGTTATTGCGCACGATCGCCCGCAGCGACGGCCGGTGCAGGTGGTCGAAATGCGCGTGGCTGACCAGCACCACGTCCATTGCCGGCAAGTCGCTGATCCGCAGCCCTGGCCGCCGCAGCCGCTTCAGCAGGAACAACCAGCGGGTGAAGATAGGGTCGATGATGACGTTAGCGCCACCGATCTGCGCGAAGAAGCTGGAATGTCCGATGAAGGTGAGCGCCATCTGGCCCGCGTGCGCCAGTTTCGGTTTGCGCGTCCGCCCGGTGCGCGGCGTCAGCACCGAATGGCGGACCAGTTTAGTGAATTGCTTGGCCCGTCCCCTGAGGTTTACGTATGACACTCCTGATTAGACGCGGACAAACCCACTTACGATTCCGCTGCATGCCCGCCCTTTCACAGCACGAAAATCAGGAATGGTGTTGACCCTGTCCGACGTCTCATTTCTAATCGAAAGTTTCTGAGGTGTTTTCCCATGCGAGTAGCATTTCTGGGTCTCGGCATCATGGGCCAATCGATGGCCACGAATCTCGTCAAGGCGGGCCACGACGTCGCCGTGTGGAACCGCACCCCCGGTAAATCCGTCGAAGGCGCTGTGACCGCCGCAACCCCGGCGGAAGCCGCGCGCGGCCGCGAGGTCGTCTGGATGTGCGTCTCCGATACCGCTGCCGTCGAGCAAGTGCTGTTCGGCGCCGACGGCGTCGACAATTCGCTGGAGCGGGGCATGATCGTTGTCGACTCCAGCACCATCTCACCGTCGGCGACCCTGCGTTTTGCAGAGCGCGTGCGCGCGAAGGGCGCCGACTACGTCGACGCTCCCGTCACCGGCTCCAAGATCGGCGCCGCATCGGGACAGTTGATCTTCATCGTCGGCGGGTCCGATGCCAGCGTCGAACGCCTCACCCCACTGTTGGGCGCTATGGGCAAGAAGGTACTGCGCCTCGGCGAGACCGGGAAGGGGCAGGCCTGCAAACTCGGCGGCAACCTCATGATCGCCCTGATCTACGAAGGCTTGGCGGAAGCCCTTACTTTGACGGCAAAGCTCGGCGTTGATCGCGAGCGCATGTTCGAGTTTATCAACAACACCATGGTCAAGTCGGGCGTGAGCGACTACAAGGCGCCCTTCATCCTCAACCACGATTTCACGCCGAATTTTCCGCTCCGGCTCATGCACAAGGACATCCATCTCATGCTCGACGCCGCCCGCGAATACCGCGTCAAGCTGCCGGGCCTCGAAACAGTCGACGAGATCTACGAGATCGCGACCGAGGAAGGCCAGGCCGACCTCGACTACGCCGCGACGCTCTCGCTATTGGAAAAGTGGGCCGGGCTGGAAACGAGTAATAAGTAATGAGTACCAAGTACCAACTACCAACTACCCCGTTATCGTGACATAAAGCTCCGGCTCCGGAGCTCGATCTTATTACTCAGTACTTATTACTTGGTACTCTTCAGAATTTCGTGACCTGCGCGCACGACGCCAACTCTCGCAGCACATCGAACAACTGCGCGTCGCCCGCCGACTCCGGCGCGATCGAATACAGCGGCACCGTCGCCGAGAAGTGCGGTGACGTTCGCCGGAAATTGACGCTCAGGAAATCGCAGTCCCGTGACGCCACCAGCGCGCTCATCATTGACGTGATCTCCCGCTGCCAGTCGTTGCGCGTCGTCAGCACGAACGGGCCGCACTGGTCGAGCGCGACGCGCCGCAGGTCACGCGGAAACTTGCGCGTGCGGCCGCACCAGCGGTGATTTTGCACTTCCAGGTTGAATCCGGGTGGGCACTCCAGGTCGGCTTCGAAGGTCATCTGTTCCTGCCGCTTGTGCAGCCGCTCCCACGCCCACAGGAACGGGACCTGCCGCCGATGCATGCGCACCTGCACTGTCGCGTGCTGGAACAGCGTGCTTACGACCCGCAGCTTGACGATGAAGCGCGAGGCGCCCATCCAGCGCACGCTCATGATCTGCGCCTGGCTGGAGAACGCGCCGCGAAGTCGTTGCAGGATCTCCTTCGCCCTGCGCCGGTTGTAACGAATGAAGAGGACATACCAGATGGAAAGAAACGCGACCGTACCCAGCCCGTCTATAAGGATGAACCCGTGCATTGGCCCCAGTTCCTGGAGAGAAGTCCGGCCGCCCGTCGATCGGGCTCATACCATAAGATGCCGATTGGCGTCCGCGCGTGACCAGTAAACGGCGCCGGGGTAACCCCGGGTTTGGCTTAGCCGGGGATTTTGAGGCCGAAACCCGGAAGCCGAAGCCCGAAAGCCGCTCCTACAGCCCCTTGTACGTCCCGCCATCCACCAGCAGGGTTTGCCCGGTGACGAACGACGCCCTCTCCGATGCCAGCCACGCCACCGCGTCGGCTACTTCTTCGGGCCGTCCCACTCTCGCCAGTGCCGCGCCTGCTCCCCAGCTCGCGAAAATGTCTTCCTCGCTCCGTCCGGACGCCTTGCTGTTCGCCGCTGCCAGTTCCTTCAGGCGATCGGTCGCCGTGTAGCCCGGCCCGACGTTGTTGACCGTGACCCCGTACGGCCCATACTCATTTGCCAGGCTGCGCACGAGCCCGACCACCGCCGACCGCGCCGCGTTCGAGTACACCAGGTTCGGCACCGGCTGCTTCACCGTCACCGACGTGATCGTGACGAACCTTCCCCAGCGCTGCTTCTGCATCTCGGGCAGCACCACGTGCGCGAAGTTCACCACCGACAGGAAACTCAGGCTGAGCGCCCGCTGCCATTCCTCGATCGTCGTCTCCGCGAACGGCTTCGCCGGAGGTCCGCCCGCGTTCGTCACGCAGATGTCCATCCGCCCCATGCGCTCGACCGTTCGCCGCACGAACCCTTCCACCTCTTCCGCGATGGTGACGTCGGTCGCGTGCGCGAACACTCCCACTCCGAACCGTTTCGCGATCGCGTCCGCCGCCGCGTGCAGTGGTTCGACGTTGCGCGCGCACAGCGCGAGGTTCACCCCTTCCGCTGCCAGCGCCTCCGCCGTCGCGCGTCCCAGTCCCTGGCTCGCCGCTGCGACGATCGCCACTCGCCCTCTGATCCCCAGGTCCATACTCGTTCGTGAACGGTAGGTCGTAGGCGGTAGGTCGTAGGTCGGAATTGAAGGTTTGGTCTCGACCTACGGCCTACGACTCACGACTTACGTCTTTTGATCTACCACATACATCCGGCCCGGCCCGCCGGGCTGAATATTATTTTTCTCAAAGCACTCTTTGATCCGCCGCCGCAGCTCCCGCGTGACCGCGTACTGCGTCCCCGGCCGCGTCTTCACCAGCATCAGGTACTCGACGTCGTTTCCCGTCACCTTCTCGATGCCCGGCACCTGCGGATCGCTCACCAGCGCGTCCGCCCAGTGCGGGTCGTGGCGCAACTCCTGCCCGATCTGCGTCAGCAACTCGATGATCCGGTCGCTCTTCTCGGTATACGCGACGGTCACGTGCAGCGCCACCTGCGCCCAATCTCGCGTCAGGTTCGATACCACGGCGATGGTGCTGTTCGGGATCGTCGCCAGCGCGCCACGGTCATCGCGCACCAGCGTCTTGCGCAGCGTCATGTTCTCGACCGTCCCCGTGATGCCGCCCGTCGAGATGACATCCCCGACCTCGTACTGGTTCTCCATCAGGATGAAGAAGCCGTTGATGACGTCCTTGACCAGCGTCTGCGCGCCGAAACCGATCGCCAGTCCCGCCACGCCCGCGCTCGCCAGCAGCGGCCCGATATTGATTCCGAACTCCGGCAGGATCTGCAGCAGGGTATTGAAGATGATGATGAAAAGCCCGGCGCTGTAAACGATCCCGCTCAGTGTCTTGAGCTGTTGCGCGCGGATGCCGCTGGGCAATGCCTTGCTCTCGCCAAATTTCTTCAACCGACCGCTGATCAGCCGCACGATCCAGATCAGCACCGCGGCCTCGATCAGGATGATCGCCACCTTCGGCGCGTGGTGATGAAGAAAGTCGAGCGAATCCACGCGCCAGCGGGCGAACAGTTCACTCATGTTATGGATTTCTCGTTCAGGCATCGCGAAACCCCGGATTATAACAAGTGCTGCCCGGCTCGGTTTCCGTTGCCGATGCGTCTGCCGCGTATAATCGACGATTCATCAACTCATTTCTGTCCTGAGATTTCTGATCGTCATGGCTGACTAACAATCGGCAATCGGAAATCGACAATCGGAAATGGTTTTGAGGTTCGCTTGTGCGGCTTTCATCTTTGGCTCTTTTTTTTACGCTCGTCTTCTCCGCGCCCACGCTCCGCTCCCAGGTCGATCCCGTCATCGCTGACCCGCAGATTCGCGAACATCACACGGCGCCATCGCCCGATGAGATCAAGCGTGAGCACGAGCGCGTCAAGGCCATGAACAAGGACCGCGCCGCCCGTATCAAGCGCGACACCGATCAGCTTCTCGAGCTTGCCACCGAACTCAAGCAGTACGTCGACAAGACCAACGAAAACGTCCTCTCCGTCGACGTCATCCGCAAGGCCGAAGCCGTCGAGAAGCTCGCCAAATCGATCCGCGAAAAAATGAAAGAGGATTACCGCACGCCTGATACTTCGATCATCCCCTGAAATCCCAGCGGCGAACATTAGGCGAAACTGGTACAATCACCTGATGTGGGGTGGTGATTCTCTTGATTGGGCGCACCCGGTCGTTCGCGACTGGTTCCTGGCGCGCTTCGGCAGCCCGACCGAGCCTCAAATCCAGGGCTGGCCGCACATTCTCGCCCGCCGCCCGACCCTGATCGCCGCGCCCACCGGCTCCGGAAAGACGCTCACAGCATTCCTCGCCTGCATCGACCGCCTCGTCCGCCAGGCGCTGGCCGGCGACCTCCGCGACTGCACCGAAGTCCTGTACGTCTCCCCGCTGAAGGCTCTCGGCAACGACATCCAGAAGAACCTCGAAGCCCCGCTGGGCGAGATCCTCCAACTCGCGGCGGCTCGCGGCCTCCTCATGCCCGAGATCCGCACCGCGGTCCGCACCGGTGACACGCTCCCGAGGGAGCGCCGTGCGATGCTCAAGCGTCCGCCGCATATCCTGGTCACGACCCCCGAGTCGCTCTACATCCTGCTCACCGCCGGCGCCAGCCGCGAGATCCTGCGGCACGTCGATACCGTCATCGTCGACGAGATCCACGCCGTTGCCGGCGACAAACGCGGCGCGCATCTAACACTCTCGTTAGAGCGCCTCGACGCGCTGATCTCGGAAAACGGCCGCCCGAAGCCTATCCGCATCGGCCTCTCCGCCACCCAGAAGCCCATCGAGCAGATTGCCGAATTCTTGTGTGGCGTTGCGTTTTCCGAAGTGCCGGAGGCACGTCCGCTGGTAGCCCAGGACGAAGTCCTGGGGACAGGCGCACAGAATGGATCCGAGTCCCGTAGGGACGACCCGACTCTTCCCGCCATCGTCGACGTCGGCCATCGTCGCGCTCTCGACATCCAGATCGAAGTACCTCGGTCTGCCCTCGGTCCCATCTGCACCAACGAGATGTGGGACGAGATGTACGACCGCATCGTCCAGCTCATCGAAGAGCATCGCTCCACGCTTCTCTTCGTCAACACCCGGCGCATGGCCGAGCGTATCGCGCTTCACCTCGGCGAACGCCTGGGCGCCGACAAAGTCGCCGCGCACCATGGCTCGCTCGCGCGCAAGCTCCGCCTCGACGCCGAAAATCGCCTGAAGAACGGACAGCTCCGCGTCCTCGTCGCGACCGCATCCTTACAGCTCGGCATCGACATCGGCCACGTCGATCTCGTCATCCAGATCTCTACTCCGCGCTCCATCGCGGTCGCCCTGCAACGCATAGGACGCGCGGGCCACTGGCGCGGCGCGACGCCCAAAGGCCGGCTCTTCGCGACCACGCGCGACGACCTCGTCGAGCTCGCCGCTCTCGTCCGCGCGATCCACGAAGACGATCTCGACCGCATCCTTATCCCCGACGCTCCCCTCGACATCCTCGCCCAGCAGCTCGTCGCCGAATGCGCCGCCCATCACTCAGCGGCGGAGCCGCGGAATTCGTTAGCCCAGCGCGGAAGCGCTGGGTCGGCTGTCGACAACAACCCGAGCGCCAGCGGCGCGGCACTGCACTCGACTCAATCGGCAATCGACAATGGGCAATCGGCAATGTTTTTGGGCCGGGATGCTTGCGACGAAGACGCACTGTTCGACCTCGTCCGCAGCGCCTACCCGTATCGCAATCTCTCGCGCGAAGATTTCGATTCCGTGGTCGCGATGCTCTCGGAAGGCATCTCGTCGCGCCGCGGGCGTTACGGCGCTTACCTGCATCGCGACGGCGTGAATCGCCGCCTGCGCGCCCGTCGTGGCGCGCGCCTGACTGCCATCACCAGCGGCGGCGCCATTCCCGAGACCGCGCTCTACGCCGTCGTCGCCTCGCCCGAAGGCACCGTGGTCGGCACCGTCGACGAGGACTTCGCGGTCGAATCTCTCGCCGGCGACATTTTCCTTCTCGGCAACACCTCCTGGCGCATCCAGCGGGTCGAATCGAAATCCGGCCGCATTCTCGTGGAAGACGCGCAGGGCCAGCCGCCGAACATCCCGTTCTGGCGCGGCGAAGCTCCCGCGCGCACCGCCGAACTTTCGCATCGAGTTGGCGAGCTGATGCAGACTGTCAGCGACTTCATCCCGAAGGACCACGACGCCTGCCGCTCGATCGCTCTCGGAAAGGTGAACTGGACCGCGCTGCGTAACGATGCCGTTATCTCCGGCGCGATTGACTGGCTGAAACAGAACTGCGCTCTTGACGATCCCGGCGCCGAGCAGCTGATCGAGTACGTCGTCTCCGGCCGCGCCGTCCTGGGGGCTGTTCCCACGCCGAACACCATCATCGCCGAGCGCTTCTTCGACGAAGGTGGCGGCATGCAGCTCATCCTGCACGCGCCCTTCGGCGGACGCGTCAATAGAGCCTGGGGCCTGTCATTGCGCAAGCGTTTCTGCGTCAGCTTCAATTTCGAGCTGCAGGCCGCCGCGACCGACAACGGACTCAACATCGCACTCGCCGAGCAGCACAGCTTTCCGCTCGCCGACGTCTTCCACTTCCTCCAGCCGGAGACCGTGCAGGACGTCCTGCAGCAGGCCGTGCTCACCGGCTCGCCGATCTTCGGCACGCGCTTCCGCTGGGACGCCAATCGCTCGCTCGCCCTCTTGCGTTATCGCGGCGGCAAGAAAGTTCCTGCGCCCATCCAGCGCATCCAGGCCGACGACCTGCTCGCCAGCGTCTTTCCCGACGTCGCCGCCTGCCAGGAAAATATCGAGGGCGACATCCAGCTTCCCGACCACCCGCTCGTGCGCGAAGTCATGAAAGACGTGATGCACGAAGCGATGGACATCGACGGCCTCATCGCCGTGCTGCGTGGCATTCAGGACGGCTCCATCCGCTGCATCGCCGTCGACACTCCCGTCCCTTCCGCCTTCTCGCACGAGATCCTCAACGCGAACCCCTACGCGTACCTCGACGACGCTCCTCTCGAAGAACGCCGCGCCCGCGCCGTCGAAATGCGCCGCGTCTTGCCCGAATCTGTGCTCGAAGAAGTAGGGAAGCTCGACCCCACCGCCATCGCGCAGGTGCAGCAGGAGGCCTGGCCCGACATCCGCGACGCCGAGGAACTCCACGACGCCTTGATGACGTTGATCTCTCTTCCCGTTCACGCTCTCAACGCGTGTCATCCTGAGGAGGACGTCAGTCCGACGAAGGATCTATGCATTTCGCCGCCTGCTGCTTGGAACATTTACTTCGCCGAACTCCTGCGCGCGAATCGCGTCGGCGCGGCGCGCGTCGGCGACAAAGAATTCTGGTTCGCCGCCGAACGCATAAACCAATTCGCCGCGATTTATCCCGCCGCTGAATTCATCGCTGGCAACTGGCAACTGGCAACTGGCAACCGTTCCGACGCCCTTCTCCAGTCCCTCACCGGCTGGACCCAGCACCTCGGCCCCACCTCCGCACCCGAACTCGCCGCCCTGTTATCGCTGCCCGAAAACGAAGTCGACCAAACGCTCCTCCGTCTCGAATCCACCGGCGCGATCTTGCGGGGTTCGTTCCGCCCTAAGCCCTACGCCCAAAGCCCTGCGCCCGAATTTTGCGATCGCAGATTACTCGCCCGTATCCACCGCCTAACCGTCGCAACTCTCCGTAAGGAGATCGAACCAGTCACGCAGGCGCAGTTCATGCGCTGGCTTCTGCGTTGGCAGCACGTGGCGCCCGACACGCAAGTGCGCGGTGAACTCGGCACGCTCGAAGTCCTGAAACAACTCCAGGGTTTCGAACTCGCCGCCAACGGCTGGGAGCGCGACGTACTCTCTCGCCGCATCGCCGACTACGACTCCGCCGACCTCGACCAGCTCTGCCTCACCGGCGCCATCGGCTGGGGCCGCCTCTCGCCTCACCCCGCCACCCTCGAAACGTGTACTAGCCAGGCTTGCCTGGCGACACAGGAAGTGCCGAAGGCACGTACGCTGGTAGCCCAGAGCCTGCCCCGAGCTTGTCGAGGGGACGATGTCCTGGGAAACCTGACTTCCAAAATCCCCGAGTCCCGTAGGGACGAGCCGACGGTCGTCACTCGCCGCATCATTCCCACGTCCGTCGCGCCCATCACTTTCTTTCTCCGCGAGGATTCCGACTGGATGCAGCCTCACGACCTCTCCGACGAAGAACGCTCCCTCTCCGACAACGCGCGATCAGTCCTGAAGCTCCTGCGCGATCGCGGAGCGTTGTTCTTCTCCGACATTCAAAAGGCATTGGCAAGCGACGAGCGACTAGCGACTAGCGACCATAAGAACGCCCTCTGGGAACTCGTCGCCGCCGGACTGGTCACCGCCGACGCCTTCGAGAACCTCCGCGCCCTCATCGGCAACCGTCGTCCGCAGACCGGCCCCGTTCGCGTGAAAAAGCGTCAGACTGCCGGCCGCTGGTCGCTGCTGCACGCCGACCCGACCGAACGAAGCAAGGCAGTTCACGCCACTTGCCGCATGTTGCTCTCGCGTTATGGCGTCGTCTTCCGCGAACTGCTC
The DNA here is from genome assembly GCA_964559835.1 of uncultured Terriglobales bacterium. Taxonomy (GTDB): domain Bacteria; phylum Acidobacteriota; class Terriglobia; order Terriglobales; family Acidobacteriaceae; genus DAISJI01. The sequence goes on along the minus strand of CAZLJE010000005.1, from coordinate 111,484 downwards.
GCGCGCGAAGCAATCAGCATTCCGTGGCGCGAAGTCGCGCAGTGCTTCCGCCGCATGGAGGACCGCGGCGAAGTCCGTGGCGGACGCTTCATCCACGGTTTCATTGGCGAGCAATTCGCATTGCCCGTCGCGGTGGACTCGTTGCGTGCCATCCGTCGCCTCGAGCCGACCGGCGAAACCATCACCATCTCCGCGGCCGATCCCCTTAACCTCGTCGGTATCATCGTTCCGGGCGACCGCGTTGTCGCCATTTCCGGACGCACCGTCACCTACCGCGACGGCGTGCCTGTCATTGACGCTGCGAATGCCGTGGCCAGTGCCCTCGCCGGCGATTGACGTTTCTTCGTGTACCTTCGTGTCCTTTGTGGTGGAGTTTTCGCACGCTACAATGCCTGCGTGTACATGCGGGCTGTCATCGCCGTTCTCTACGTGAGCGCAGCCGCCCTCGCTCAATCGACTCCGCCAACCTGTCCCGCCGACCGCCCCGTCGACGACATCATCGCCGAGATTCACAAGCAGCAATCGAAGAAGAACGGCCGCAACAAAAACCCGCTGCCGGACCAGATTTGCATCTTCGGTTGGTGCCGGCAGGCGAGCAAGACGCCGCCGACATTTCCGCAACCCGCTCCGACTGCCGAAACTCCCAACACGTCTGTCGCGAATAGCAGCTCCAGTTCCAGCCAGACTGCGATCGACAAGTGCAACGAAGCGACCGACCGCGCTCTCGACGCCGCCCACAACGTCGAAGTCGGCGATTACTATTTCGACCAGAAGAACTACAAGGCGGCACAGTTGCGTTACCGGGACGCGCTCGACTCGAAGCCCGGCGACGCCGCTATCCACGTCCGCCTCGGACGCGCTTTCGAAAAGCTGAACGACGTTCCGCAGGCGCTCGAGCACTACCGCGCCGCCGAAAAGTTCGCCGCTCCCGAAAAGGTGACACAGGAAGCCCACGCCGCAATCGACCGCCTTCAGCACTGATTCTCCTTCGTGCTTCTTCGCGCCTGACCCGCTCCTGTTTTTCCTTTGTGTTCCTTCGTGTCCTTTGTATTGTCTTTTGTCGAACGCTCGTTTGAATCCGAATTTTCCACGCGAATTCCAACGCACTCCCATTTAGAATTTACGGTTCGCTATTCTCGGATCTTCTTACAAGGATTCCTATGCCCGAAGCCACCATTCAACGTGCTCCCGCAACTCCTCCGCTGACCGCGCTTTCCGAAGATGAAGTTCTTTTCCGCGACAACATTCGCCAGTTCGCGGACGACGCCCTCCGTCCTCTCGTCCGCGAGATGGATGAGAAGGGCGTATTCGACCATTCGCTCATCGAGCAGTTCTTCCAGCTCGGCCTGATGGGCATCGAGATCCCCGAGCAGTACGGCGGGGGCGCTGGAACTTTCTTCGAAGCCATCCTCGCCGTCGAGGAACTCTCGCGCGTGGACGCCTCTGCCGGCGTCGTCGTTGACGTCCAGAACACGCTCGTCAACAACGCTCTGCTCCGCTGGACCACCGAAGACCAGAAGAAGCGCTACCTGCCTAAAATGGCGGCGAATACCGTCGGCGCATACGCTTTGAGCGAAGCCGGGTCCGGTTCCGATGCCTTCGCCCTCACCAGCAAGGCCGAACTCAAGGGCAGCGACTACGTCCTCAACGGCCGCAAACTCTGGATCACCAATGGGAAGGAAGCGGGCGTCTTCATTCTGTTCGCTACCGTTGACGCCTCCGCCGGCTACAAGGGCATCACCGGCTTTATCGTCGAGAAGGATTTCCCCGGATTCACCGTCGGCAAGAAAGAGGACAAGCTCGGGATCCGCGCCTCCTCCACGTGCGAGCTCATCCTCGAAGACTGCCGCGTTCCCAAGGACAACGTCATCGGCGAAGTCGGCAAGGGCTACAAGATCGCCATCGAGACCCTGAACGAAGGCCGCATTGGCATAGGCGCGCAGATGGTCGGCGTCGCCCGCGGCGCATGGGAGCACGCGCTCAAGTACTCCCAGGAGCGCAAGCAATTCGGCAAGCCCATCTCCGAATTCCAGGGAATCCAATTCCAGCTTGCGCAGATGGGCACCGAGATCGAGGCCGCCCGTCTCATGGTCTACAACGCCGCCCGCATGAAGGACGCCGGCATGAATTTCGTCAAGGAAGCCGCGATGGCGAAGCTCTTCTCTTCGCAGGTTGCCGAGCGCGTCTGCTCGCTCGCCGTCGAGATCTACGGCGGCTACGGCTTCACCAAGGACTATCCGGTCGAAAAATATTTCCGCGACTGCAAGATCGGCAAGATCTACGAAGGCACCTCGAATATGCAGCTCGCGACCATCGCCAAGCTCGTCCTCGGCGGTAAGTAAGCAGGGAGCGGCGGTAGCATCGGCGTCTCGCCGGTCACGCCGCTCTCAACTCCTCACCTTCGTGAAACCAAAATGTCCGTAGCCTGCCCTGAGCGAAGTCGAAGGGTGTGAAATGTTTTTCCTCTGTGCCCTCTGTGGTGAGTGTTTTCCCTTGCGCCTTGCGCCTTGCGCCTTGAGCCTTGCGCCTATGTTCCGCCTGACATAAGATTCCCTCTCCCCAGCACGAGCATTCATATCGCGTAACCGGCACGTTATCCCGTGCCCAGGAGACCCGTGGAATTCGCGCCTGTACAACGTCTAATGGATCTCGCGTCCGTGCACGCCTTCTACATCGGCCTGCTCGAAGAAGCTCTTGGACACCCCGTCCCTGTCCCGCACGAAGTCAATGCCGGCGCCGACCGCGTCCAGCAATCGGTCAGCTCACTCGAGAACTGGCTCCGCCTCCTCGATATGGCGATCGCCGCGCCCATGGTCCGCGACGGTCTCAAGGACTCCACCAGCACCGACACCGCCGAGGCCCTCCTGCGCTATTTCTGCCGCAAGGCTTCCGGCTCCGATCCCGATCGCGATAAGACCGACTTCATCGTGACCTTCCTGTATCGCACCGTCGTTCCCGCCGAGCGCCAGGTCCGCGCCGAGTTGGACGTCGACCAGCCCTCGGAATTCGAAGAGGAGATCTACACCGTTCTCGGCGATGAAGAGGTCGCCGAACTCCCGGAGGAGCACCGCCAGCTCGTGCGCGAGTTCCCGTTCGTCCGCCAGGAAGTCGACGAGATGCGGACGTTCGCCGAGCTCATGGACTCCGGCGTCATCCAGCGCGTCCGCGAGATCAAGCAGCGCTTCGGCAAGTCGTTCTACCATCCGCGCGTGCTCGCCACCATCGCCGAGTACAACGTCTACTTCGGACAGCGTTTTGACGAGCTCTTCAAGCAGACGGCGCAGCAGATCAAGTCCTTCGCCGCGACCGTGCAGCAGCAGGGCGGAAGCATCATGAGCCGCGTCGACGGCGACGTCACCGTCAAGCACCTCACCGAAGTGAAGGAGAGCGAGGTCCTCAACGCCGAGTACGGCAGCGCCCAGGAGCACTTCCGTAAGATCTCGAAGTTCAAGAAGGCGGTTGACGTCCGCACCAGGCACGCCGGGCGGGCCGCGGCATTCGAGCCTGCGGCCGCTCCCGCTCGAGCTGCTGCTGCCCCGGCGCTCGCCGCCAGTGTTCCCGCCGAGGCCATTCCATCCGCCATCAATCCTGCCGTCGAGCAGGGCAAGCTTCACTCGATGGAGGACTCCATCCGCAACTTCATCCTCGCCGCCGACCCTAAGCAGGCGAACATCGTGCCGTTGAAGAACGGCAACCTGTCGCTCAGCAACGCCGAGGTTGACGCCTTCCGTGCCGACTATGGCAGTGAGAAGAGCTTCCGCGCCGACTACGCCAATTCGCTGCGCACCGTGCTCGCGCTGCAAAGCCGTTTCATGGCCGAGATCCTCGAATACAAGTCCAAGCAGGGCTCTGCCTATCTCTGGAAGCCGCACGCCGACGCGCTCACTTGGCTCATGACCACGGCGCAGAAGACCGAGGAGCGATGCACCGAGGTGCTGAAGACCGCGGAGCAGCGCGGCCTGGCGGAGAAGGCGCTGACGCTGAATGCGTCGTTGCAGAAGCTGAAGACGCAGGTCCAACTCGCGGCCAAGGCGCTCCAGGGCAACGGCTCGTAACGTCGCGGGTGCCCCACCCTGACCGGTTTTGGAAGGGTGGGAGGAAGCCCTACGCCTCGCTCGACGTCTGCATCAGCATCGCCATCACTTGCTCCAGACGCGTGCGGTTCAGCGCCGAAACTTCCGTGAACTTCACGCCCATCCCGACCAGTTTGTGGCAGACGCTCACCGAACCCTTCGCCGTGATCTGGATGTCGTTGATGTGGATCGTCATCTCGACCATCGACGTCGGCGGCAGCGGCGCGGTCGTCTCGACGTAGCATCCGCCGATGCTCAAGTCGTGCAGTGTGACCCATTGCGATGCCGTCGCGCCGACCTCGTGTACCTTCGCGCCGCCGCTGGCCTTGTAACGGGCGTCCTTGCGGCGGTTGTTCGCCACCGGAGCGCTCGGCGCCATCCCGATGGGTGCGCGTGCCTCGTCCGGCAGGCGGAACATCCCGGTCATCTTTCCGGTCGCGGCCGCGGCAGCGCTGGCCACTTGCGGCGCCGCCACTCCCCAGATGTACTTACCCGCCTCGACGCACAGCAGCCCGATGTGTCCTTGGCGCGGCGTGCCGTCCTCGCCCACCCAGACGATCTGGAAGCGCGCCTTCTCCTGGCCGTGGCGCACGCCGATCGTCTCTCCCGGCGCCGACCAGTCGTTCACGCCCTTGATACGCGCGCCGTGACGGCTGACGTCCACCGTCCACGCCGACAGGTTCACGGGCCGGCCCGCGCTGTCCATCCCGAAGATGCGGACCGGAGACTCCTGGTTCTGGCGAGGCTCACTGCGTGCTGGCATACCGCTTACTCCCACATCCGATGGCAGCCAACGTAGGATAGCTTCGCTCGCCTGTCAACGTGTGTACGTTCTGGTAACCAGTGGTCAGTAGTCAGTGCTCAGTGCTCAGCTGTTCGAACCCGGCACTTTGGTGACAACAGTTCGGTTCCGGGTACCAATCCGGCGAACTATGATGTCCCACCTTCTGATCACTGACCACTGATCACTGACCACTACTTACGTGTACATCCCTATTACCCTTTCTATCGTCCTGCGACACACCGCGCAGAACCGGTCCAGGCGCGTGAACATGATGCAGTTCTCCTGCGGACGGTAGTACCCCTTCGCCTCGTAGTTCGCGCCCTCGAATGCCCCGACTGAGTTCGAGTACTTGTCCGTCCCCAGCAGCTCGTCTTCATGCTGCTTCTCTTTGGAAGAGCGCGTCCATCACGCTCTCCGGCTGGTTCTGCCGGCGTATCTCGCGCCGCCGCTGCTGGATCGCGCGCGAGTACGCCTCGAACTCCTCTTTCTTCCACGGCGTCGGGATCGGCGTCCCCGGCGTGACCAGGTCCTTCCACTTCAGCTTCGCCGGATCCAGCAGCGCGGTGACGTTCGGCTCCCACGGCTCGACCTTGTGCGACGGCGCCAGGTACGCCACGTCCGACGTGTAGTATTCGTCCGCCAGTCCCGCGAAGTGGTGTCCGAACTCGTGTACGAAGACGTACGGCGACCACAGGCTATCCGCCGCGACGGTGGAATAAAGGTTGAAGATCCCGCCGCCGCCGTAAGTGTTCCCCTTCGCCAGCACCTCGACGAACTCGTACGGCGCGAACTGCGCCACGTCACGGAACGCCCGGTTGTCGAACGTCAGGATGTAGCGCTCGCTCCCGAATGCGTCGTAGGTCGCGGCCACCGGAGTCCGGTGATGCACTCCTGTCGACGGCCGCGAGATCCCTGACTCCGCCGACACCGGGCAGCCCCCAGACGTTGAAGTCGGCGCGATGCTCCTTGAACGGTGACGTCGAGAACAGGATGTCCATCAGCCGCCGCGCGTCCTTCTCGAACTTGGCGCGGTCCGCCACGGCGTAACCGTCGCCCAGGATCAGGAGGTCGACCTTGGTCGCCGGATCGCCGCTCTTCTGCAGCGCCAGCAGCGGCCCCGGCGATGGCGGCACCGAGCTATCGACGAACATGCCTTTCGGATCGACCGTGGTCGTCCACAGCGGACGGAAGACGTTCTCCTCGTCGCGCTTGAAGACCATCACCGACACCGGCGCCTCCGGGGCGGGGAAGCGCAGCGACTCCGAGAACGTCCGCGCCTCGTGCTTGGCCTCTTCCGTCTGTTCCCACTCGCCGTAGATCGACGCGAACCCGCGCGAGTGCAGCACGCGGTTGGTGGCTTTGTCCCTGACTTCGAAGTAGTACTTGCCCAAGCCGCTCTCGTCGATGTTCTTCGCCGGATTCCCCGGCCACGCCAGCGGCTCCAGCACCACCCGATCGACCGCGAACGTCTCGTGACCGTTGCTTCCCGTGTGGTAGTAGTCCACCCGCATCGTCCGCGGCGCCGCGAACGCGAAGGTGGAGAGGAGTGCGAAGGCAAGGATGAGTGCGAGTTTCATGGCAGGCATTGTACGGGACGAGGGACGCGGGACGCGGGGCGCGGAGCGCGGGACGCGGAGCGCGGGACCGGGCCGCGGCGTGCGGGGCGAGGGGCGCGGAGATAGCGCGGGCGGCCTCGCCCGCGATAGTCGCGGAGCGACGGCGCGCCGGTAGCCCAGGACGCAGTCCTGGGTTGGCGTGTTGGTTGTTTGATGCCGAGTCCCGTAGGGACGAGCCGATTGCTTGCGCGGCCGGTCCGTCCCTTCGGGACTCGCGGGTGGTGGGCGCGTCGGTTCCCAGCACTTCGTGCTGGGCTACCAGCGCGCCGTCCCTGCGGGACTCGTCGAGCGGGCGTGGCGTTCTTGCGATTACCAGTTGGTTATGGTCGCGGTGGTTAGTAACCGCTAGTTTTTGGAGCGGGTGAATGGAATCAACAAAATACGTGTAAGTAACTTGGGAATTTTGGCGGGTGATTTTGGGCTGGGATTTTACCGAAGAGATAACAGTCGGCGATGCGATCAAGGGCAGCACGGGAAGCTGCGTGAGTCGAGGGACACTACAACCTCGATGTCACGGAATAAGTGTAGAAGGTTTCGGGTGGGCGCGCTGTGACGTGGACCACAGATGAGTGTGACAAGAACAGAGACAACATTTTATGCCTACCCTTAGCAGACCCGGCTAGCCGGGCAACGGTTACTTACAAACAAAGTTTTTTGGCAATCGCCAGCATTTGACCTGAGTACATCTCAAAACGCGTCTGGACCGGCGATGTGCGAAAAACCGCTTTCAGATATCGGGCAGGTGTTTTTTCGGATGGTGGAATGCCAGTAGATCCAACCACTTTGCTTCGAAACTGCTCGTTGGCAAATGTGCTGCGATGCGCGATAGCATTGCGAATGATTAACATCGTCTTAAGTTCACTCTTATCCCCATTCGTGAGGCCAATAAATGGTCGACCTCCTCGGAAAAATATTGACGCCAAGTTTTCTGTTCTGCCATACGGCAGCCAATTAATGTAGTCCTCACCTTGAAGCACGATTTCACGGCCGACAACATGGCTATCGATTCGAATTCTCGGGACAGCTAAGCGCCTTGGTGCCGGCTTAAGTAGCAGGCAAAAAAAGACCTCTTCCAGAAGTACCTCAAATTCGCTATACGCGCTCAGATAGAGTGCTTCATAGATCTTTTCCAAGTCCCATTTTGCTAACTGCCCGACCGAGGTTAAGTGTTCGACTCTCCCCCGAGTCTTCTCTAAGGAATTCAGGTGAGACGCGAAGCGCACTACCAAAGCGGCCGAATGAGATTTCTTCGCCATCAGAAATTCCGGAGATACCTCAACAGCTCCTTCCTCGATCCCGGATGTGTTGTCCTGCGTGCCGCAGCGTCAAGGACGGCCTCAGGTGCCGTACCTGCTTGAATGCGCTCGCCCGCCCTATTCACACCCGCAACTGTCTGCGCGGTAATAGCGCGAGGGCGTTTCTGCTTGAGGGAAGAACCAATCTCGAAACTGGTGTCATAGAGATATGCGAACAAAATGTAGAACAACGTTTTTTTTCGATATGCAGATGCACTCAAGTCGTCACCGAACTTCTCATCAATGACATCCATGAGGTGCCTGAAACGTCTTCCAAACTCGTTCTTAAAAGGAAAATCAGCATCATAATCGCGGTAAATGTTGTCAATTGCCTTCTGCGTCTTGCCTGTTAGTCCTTTGATTGCGAGCAGCGCAAACTCACTGACCAATTCGACTTCTTCCATTCTTGCAATTGCATCCTCGTTGAAAATCTTCCACGAGCGCCACCGTGCCAATTGTTCTGAGGCGTACTTGTACATCGCGGTTTTAAAAACGCCGAACCACGCTGCATTTCTAAGCTCCTGTTTATTCAGCTTTGCTCCCGTAGAATTGATACGCGCAAATATCTCGAGCACTTCACGATCATCCGTGCTGGCGGGGAGAATCTGGACGCTAAACTGATAATCCAATATCCTTTGCCTAATCTCGGGGTCAAGAACGGAAAATGCGCGGTCGGCAACATCTGGGTTGTGGTTTTCTTGCACCACGAAGTGATCTCGTGCCCCAACGAAATCGTCTAGTAATTTGGGATTTATGAAGGACAATACTGTGCGAATTCTTTGCTGGCCGTCGACGACCTCGCGCTGGGTCTCCAACGTCTTGAGATCAGCCTTCTTCTCTCGCAAAAAGATTATTGGGATGGGTAAACCACGCACGATTGTGTCGATTAAGAAAGACTTAGCACCAGGCTTCCATATAGGGCGTCTTTGAAAATTCGGGTTCAGTTGTAGCCGACCGGTTTTCTGCCAAGACACAAAATCGCTGATCGGGTATGCGCCCTTAACTATTTCCCAAGTTTTCATTTTCCGAGATTCTTACATGTGGTGGGGCCGTTCGCAAGGCAAGTATTGAAATTCGACTCGCGTTTGACTCGGTTGCATTTTCTTGCAGTCACCGTTAGCTACGTATGCCTTGCATTCCGCTCTGCTCGACAACAAAAATGCGCATCGCTGGAAACACTGCTGCCGGTGACTGCCGCCACCCCGCGGGTGGCCCACCCTAGCCGGGTTTGCTAGGGTGGGACAATACGAACTTGAACTTGACGTTGACACCTGCTCGTTCCTTCTCTCTTGCTGTCCATTGCGATTCGACTTCCACGATTCGCTTTTCGCTCGTCAGATGATGTCGAGCGCTGCTCCAGGGCCAATCCTCTGCGTTTGTTACCAATCCACGCCGCACCGGATTCATGTGGATGTAGGCGCAGGCATCTTCAAATGCCTTTCGAGTCCAGATATTCCTATCGTAATAGCGCGCCTGCCAGAATGGTGGATGGGCGGCGTTCTGTCGCCGGGCCACAGCCTGTTTCAAGGCCTGTAGTGCCACCGAGAGCAGTCTCCGTTCGGGTTCGCTGACCATGAGATGCACGTGCTCGGGCATCACCACATAGGCTGAGATGTAGAACCTGTACAGGCGGCGCGTTTGTTCCAGCATTTCCTCGAACAGATCGCGGGTGGCTGCTGTGGCTAAATAAGGCTTCCAGTGATAGCAGGTGAAGGTGATGAAATGGAGATTGCGTGTTTCCTGGTAGCGCTTGAGTCCTGTTGGCACAGCGAAAGCCTAGCGCGTTGGCTCGTCGGAAGTCTGTGACATAGCCAGCTGTGCCCACCCTAGCAAAAGCGGCTAGGGTGGGCCACCCAAAGCATTCTTGATCTGTGGATACCCACCCTAGCAAAACCAGCTAGGGTGGGCCACCCACATTCCACCACACTCCACTCACATCGCACTCCACTCACATCGCACTCACAGCCATTCCCGTTTCGGGAGCGGCCGAGAAATATTTCTGGATACATCACAGCCAAATTGCTCGTTGTGTGGTTAACCTTGATGATAGGAGAACCACCGGCGCGGACACCCGAATGCGCACATTGCGACATCTGCTTCGCCCCTGACGGGAGTGCCCGGGCCAACCTAGAGCGCCAGTTCTCCGCACACGCAAATGAGCGCGGCTGAGGCCGTGCGCGTTGCGGCGTGGCCAAAAGCAGTAATAAGTAATGAGTAATGAGTAATGAGAAAAGCGCCACGGCTAACGCCGTGTGCGGAGCACTTGCTTTTCGGCACGACTAAAGTCGTGTCCCGATACATAAGGAGAAAGCATTCATGAGTGCAGAAGATATGCATGAAGCGGCGAGGTGCCAGCACGTGCGCCTCAACGGCAAGCAGTGCAAGGCGCCGGCGCGGCGGGGCACCGACTACTGTCTGTTCCATGAGAAGGCGCACGCGGCCGAGACGAATCTCACGTTCCCGCCGGTCGAAGATGCGGCCACCGTCCAGGTCGCGACCGACCAGGTCCTGCAAGCGCTGCGCGACGACATGATCGACCTCCGGCGCGCGTCGCTGCTGTTCTCCGGGCTGCGGATCGCGCGGGCGAACCTGAAGCAGCTATCGGTCGAGTTGGGCGACGAACCGCAGGCGAAGAAAGAAGAAGACGACGGACCCAGCTTGCTTGAATACCTCGCTGAGCAGATGAATGAAGGGGTGGCGGAGCGAGCGCGCGCGGATGGTTCGCCCGCGCCGGAGCCGTTCGACATCAAGAAGGCGCAAGAGAGCGGCAAGGACCCGCTAAAGGCCTTCCTCGAGTGGCTGGATCTGGACCCGCCGCCGGGAGAGAGTGCCGGCGAAACGGCGTAGGTCGCAGATCGGCGGTCGTAGGTCGGGAAACCAAGGCTGTTCCGACCTACGATCTACCGCCTACGACGTACCTGCAACTACCACATCGTCAGCGTGACGTGGTCGACCCACTCCTTGATGGGATTGCCTTGCCCGTCCTGGTCGAGCTGCCACTGGACGCCCATCTCGTCGTTCCAGTTGGCCGCTTCGGCGTTGAAGACGCGGCTGATGGGGATGGTCTTATCGTCGACCCAGAGCGTGTTGTAGCGGTACTGCGAGTCGGAGATGCGCTCGACGTCCCACGCGATGTGGTGCCACGTGTTGGGCGAGAAGCGCGGGCAGGGAATGCCGGTGTTGACCCACTTGTAGGCGGGGCTGTCCCAGACGTCCCAATGGTTCTCGCCGAAGACGCACTGACTGCCGATCATGTGCTTCCAGCCGCCGCGCGACTGCCAGAAGTCGTACTCGGCGGCAAACGCGTTGGCGGCGGAATCGGTGTCGAAGTAGACGTAGAAGTCCCAGAGGAAGTGGGTGGCGTGGTTGTCGGGACCGAGCTTGTGGATCCAGAGGGCGTCGGCCCACGCCTGGCCGCTGATGATGAACTCGCGGCTGCTGCCGCTCATCGACGGCGAACTCTGGAAGGGCGCCGACCAGAAGGACGATGTGGTGGCGCCGCCGGCGCAATCGCTACAGGCGGACCAGCCGTCAGGCGCCTGCTGCAGCTGCTGGAACACCTTGGCGTTGGCAGGAATCGAAGACGAAGCGGCTGAAGGGGCCGGCGATGAATGACTCGAAGATGAAGGTGCCGGCGATGAAGACGTAGAGGATGAAGGCGCCGGCGATGAAGACGTGGCGGATGAAGGCGTCGGCGATAAAGACGGAGTTGCAGATGCGGATGCCGTGCCGGTTGCGCCGCTGTAGTTCGCGTTGGTGGCGATAGATGAATGTGAGGTCGACGGGCTGCCACCACAGGCTATGAAGAGTGAAGTCAGTACGAGCAACGTAGTCAGGAAACAGTGTTTGTACATGATCCTCCGCGTGGCGCGCGAAGGTGGAGACTAAATGCTGGAGAGAACAGGACCAATCCGCACGGAGCCCTACGGTCCATCAGAACAAGCACCGAGCCGGACTGGGGCGAGAGTCGTAGTACTGGGCTGGCCCGGTGAGTGCGAAGTGCGGTAAGGCATTCACCACGAATGACGAACTAACACGAACGGACCACAAAGCGGCTCTCGGTTTCCGGCTCCCGGCTCTCGGGACCAGAACCCGAAAGCCGAAAGCCGAAAGCCGGATGCCGACTAGTTCCACGCGCGCTGGTCCGCGGGACGAGGATCGTCGGGGCGGATGGGCTTGCGCGGGAGCATCTCGTCGCGCTGCGCGGTCTGGTAGACGAATGTCGCCATGACGACGGCGGCCTGCTTCAGATCGTTGGCGCGGACATGCTCATATACGTCGAGGTTCGAGTGGTGCGTTAGCGTGGAGTAGTCCATCTCGTCCTGGATGAACTGGAAGCCGGGGATGCCGACCGCGTCGAACGAGAGGTGGTCGGTGCCGCCGGTGTTGCCGGGCGCGATGGTGGTGACGCCGAGATCGCGCAGAGGCTCCATCCATTTGCGGAAGATGGGAGCGACGAGCGCGTTCTCCTGGAGGTAGATGCCGCGGATCTTGCCGGTACCGTTGTCGTAGTTGAAGTAGCCGGAGACGAGCTTCTGGTCGGGCTTGAGCTCGAGCGGTCCCTGCGGGCGGAGGAACGCGGGGAGAGCGCGGTCGGCTTCGGAGAGGGGCAGCTCTTTGCGTGCGCCGAAGTGCTCCTTGACGTAGCCGCGCGAACCGAGCAGGCCTTCCTCTTCGCCGGACCAGAGCGCGATGCGGATGGTGCGGCGCGGCTTGACGCCGAGCTTCTGGATCAGGCGAACGGCTTCCATGGCGACGGTGACGCCGGCGGCGTTATCGGTGGCGCCGGTACCGGAGTGCCAGGAGTCCATGTGTCCGCCGAGCATGACGAGCTGCGCCTTGAGCTTGGGGTCGGTACCGGGGATCTCGGCGACGGTGTTGTAAGCCTTGTCGTCGTCATCGTAGAACTGCGCGGCGACGTTGACCTCGAGCGTGACCGGCTGCTTCTTTTGGATCAGGCGGACGACGCGGTTGTAGTGCTCGAGCGCGACGGTCAACATCGGAACCACGGACTGCGGCTGGTCCTTCTGATAAGCGCCGCCGGACTGGACGAAGATAGTGCCGTCCTGGCCGGGCTGGCGGCTGGGCTGAAGCACGGCCGCGGGCTTCTCCTCCTGGAGGAAGCGGCTGACGGCCTGGGCCAGGCGCATGCGGGCGCGGATGTCCTGCGGCGGACCCTGGGAGGCGCGGCCACCGGGAGCGCCTGGAATGTCGTAATCCGACAGTTTGGCGAGATCGGCGTCGTCGTAGCGGGCGAACAGCGGCTTGTCGATCGGGTCGGGATAGCGACTGTCGCCCATCAGGACGATCTTGCCGGCGAGCTGTCCCTTGTACTTGGCGGTGTCCTCGGGGGTGTTGATGCTGACGAGCACGGGCTGGCCGCTGACGGGGCCGTTGGTGCCGGGGGTCCAAGCCTGGGGGATGGCGAGGAACTGCATGGTGTCGGGAGCGGTCATGCGGACTTCGACCATCTGGTAGGCCCATCCGCGGCCAAAGGTACCCCAGGGCTCAACCTGCGCGTTCACCAGTCCCCAGTCGGCGAGCTGCTGGCGCGTCCATTCGTTCGCCTTCTTCATGTTGGGCGAGCCGGTGAGGCGCGGGCCGATGTTGTCGACCAGGTTGCTCATGATCTCCATGACCTGGCCGTGACGGAACTCCTCTTCACGCACGCGATAGATGAACTCGAGATCGGGGTCTTCGGCCTTCTGCATCGACGGAATGACCGGATCGGCCGAAGCAACAGCGGCGGGCGCAGCCTTGGACTTCTTCTGCGCATTCACGGCAGAAGGAAGAAACGACAGTGCGGCGGCACACACTACGACTGCCGCCACCAGAGGTATGCGGAAATGCGACGTTTTCATTGAGTAGGAAACTCCTCTGTTTTATGCGGTGGGACGCAACAGAGTAGCGGATTCCGAGTGGACCTATCAATCACGTAGGCGTAAAGAATTGTTACGAGCAGGCGCAACGCGCAAGGCACAAGGAGAAGTCGAAAAGAGTTACTTCGAGGAGGCGAACTGGCGGCCTGAAGCGCGAAGAGACCGGCCGAAGATCAGAACGAGGCCGTTCTTCTCGACGAGCACGCGAGTAACGGAGCCGTGAATAGGAAGGCCCCACAGATCGTCGGGGTCAAAAATGAGGGCATTATCGCCGTCGGCTTTCACGCCCTTCGAATTCGAACCTACGATTTTGTTGACGCTCATGCCGAGGGCGTCGGCCAGGCCCTTGATTGGGAGGAAGCTCGCCTTCTCGGTCTTGGTGTGCAGCGCGATCTTGCCATCGGGGGTGGCGTCGGCGGGACCCTCGATGGTGATGGGGATGGATATGACCTTCTTCATCTTGCCGCTGATCTTGATCCGGCCGTGATCGGTGGTGAGCTTCAGGTCTTCGATGCCCTTGCCCTGGATCTTCGACTGCATGAGCTTGGTGAGCGAGGCGTCGCTGAGGCCGACGCGTCCGGAATCGAGGAACACGACCTTGTTGTCGTTGCCGTTGGCGCTGGTCTTGCCGTCGCTGCCGGTCGCGTGCAGGCCGGGGGCGATGCGGGCGTCGGCGCGCGAGAGGTGGATCGGAATTCCCGAGCGCGTGTAGAGAACGCCGGAGTCGATGTGCAAGCGGGTCATGTTGCCGCTGTTGTTCTGCTGCTGCGGAGCTTGCGCGCTGGCGGTGACGAGTGCGCACAAAAACAGGAAGGTAAGAAAACGCATAACTAAAGTCAGATGCGCGGCTTGAATATGCGAGAGCTGCACCACTTTTTGGCCTAAGAGGGGTTAATGCACTACGCGGTGCTTATGGGGCGGGCACCGTTCTTTTCATTGGCGATACAGCCATCTGTACGTGCAGTGACTCTGAATACCTGAGGAGAGGTGAAATGAGAAAGCTGGTCCTGGCGGCTGCCCTGTTAGTTTTCGCGTCGGTGGCAGCGCAAGCGCAGTTGGATGTGGCATTCGGGCTGAGCACGGTGAACGGGCAGTCGGCGAGTTCGGCGACAGGGAACTACGCGCCGCAGAATATCGGAGGCGGAGCGTACCTCGGTTTCAGCGGCGATTACCTGATGTGGCACAACATCGGCTTCGGCGGCGAGATCTCATGGCGCGCCAGCCAGAACCTGTGGGGCGGACAGTTGCCGTACCGTCCGATCCTCTACGACTTTGACGGCGTCTATGCGCCGCGGTTGGGCAAACATGCCGGCGTGGAGTTGCAGGCCGGCATCGGCGGCGAGAACGTGCGCTTCTATACCGGGAACGTGACATGCTCGTACTTCGCCGGGTGCAGTAATTACACAAGCACCAACCACTTCATGGGACACTTCGGCGGAGGCGTGCGGCTGTACGTCAAAGGCAACTTCTTCGTCAGGCCGGAGGCGCACGTTTACCTCGTCCACAACAATTTCGAATTCAGCGGCCCGCGAATGGAGCGGTATGGTATGTCGATCGGGTACAGCTGGGGAGAGAGCAAGTAGGGACGAGGGACGAGGGGCGCGGCACCAGGGACGAGGAAAAACAAAACAAAAGGTCCCTCGACTCGGACTTACGTCCTCGCTCGGGATGACAGATGTTTATCGTGGTTTTCCTTGTGCCTTGCGCCTCGAACCTGGCGCCTATTCCGTCGTGTAGCTGATCTCGAGGCGGCGGACGCGGTAGCAGGCGAACATCAAGACGGCAGTGGTGAGGGCGATGACGCCGAGCGAGGCGGCCCAGGCGGGCACGGGTTCGGCGACGACGGTCAGCAGCGCGAAGACGCCCTCGGCCGGGACGTCGACGGGCGAGAGATGGCGCAGGTAGAAGGTGATGCTCAGCTTCTGCATGAGCGGCGAGACGACCGGATTGATCGCCTCCCATCCGAAGAAAACGATGGCGGGAACGATCGGGTTCTTGAAGACCATGCTGAGGGCGAGGAAGACGGCGCCGTACCCGAGGCATGCCAGCACGGTGATCCCGAGGTAGGCCTTCATGTGGTAGGCGCCGGCACCATCTGTGAGGAACCGCATTCCCTGCTGGCCGAAGCGCAGGTACATGAGCGCGGTGCAGGCGAAGACGGCGGCGCCGAACACCATGACGCTGGTCAGCACGCCGGCGATAAACTTGCCAATGACCAGCAATTCACGGCGTACTGGAGCGAGCAGGTAGTAATGCAGGCTGCGCTCGACCATCTCGCCGCGGATGAGACGCGTGAAGATCCCGAGGCAGCCGAAGAAGATCGCCAGCCGCAGGTAGTAGAACTGGAAGATGCCGGCAAGTACGAGGATGTCCTCGCGCATGCCGTCACTGGTTTGGTGGTCGACGAGGGTGTGAATGCCGATGATGACGACGGGCGCGAGCGCGACCAGGTAGATCCAGAGGCTGCGCCAACGGAAGAGCGACTTGCGCAGTTCCATGCGAACGATGGTCGAGAGCTGACGGCTCCACAGACGCCAGGGATATTGTTTCAGCTCTTCCATTCGCGTCATACGTTGCCCCCGTCGGAACCGATCAGGTACTGGTAGATGGAGTTGGCGTCGTCGTCGGCGGGCGCGACGGCCTGGATGTCGACCTTGCCCTCGGCGGCGATGCGGTTGATGAGAGCGTAAAAATTGTCGAGGTCGCGGGTGCGGACGAGCAGTCCGCCGCCGTCGGCGTGGAGCTTGGCTTCGACGGCGCTGTCGAGCGCGAAGACCTGCGAGGCCAGCAGAGCTGGCTGCGAGCAGCGGATGAGGATCTGCATCGGGTGCTCGCGGACTTCCTGGCGCACGGTGTGGATATTGCCCTCAGCGACGACGTAGCCGCTGCTCATCAGGACGACGCGGTCGGAGATGCGATCGACCTCCTCCAGGATGTGGCTGGAGATGACGACGTGCATGCCCTGGCGGCCGAGGGTCTCAAATAACGCGAGCGATTCGGCGCGCGCCATGGGGTCGAGGCCGTTCAGCGGCTCATCGAGAACGAGGACGGAGGGATGGTGCGCGATGGCTTGCGCCAGCCGCGCCTTCTGGCGCATGCCCTTGCTGTAACCGGCGACGAGGCGCCTGGCGGAATCGATGAGGCCGACGCGCTCGAGCGATTCGACCGCGAGCTTTGCGGCCTGCGGCTTGTCGAGACCGTGCAGCAGCAGGGCTTCGTAGACGAACTCGAAGCCGGTGACGTCGCGCGGGAAGCTGTCGAATTGCGTGCAGTAGCCGACCACGCGGAAAAATTCGTACGGATCGGCCGTGGTCATGCCGAGCACGCTGATGCGTCCACGCGACGGCTGGATGAGGCCGGTCATCAGGTTCATCAGCGTGGTCTTGCCCGAGCCGTTGGGACCGACGAGGCTGGTGATGCCCGGCGCCAGGGAAAGCGTCACACGATTGACGCCAAGTACGTCGCCGTAAAACTTCGAGACGTTTTCAAACACGATGCGGTCGTCGGTGTGGGTGGTCATCCGCGCACCACCTGGCGGGCCTGGATGCGGCGAGTCAAGACGAACATCGAAAGCGCTGCCACGCCCAGCATCGCGGCCCACGCCGCCGGGATGGGAACGGCCTGCAACGGCAGAGGGACGCGAAGCAGGGAAGTCCAGATGAGCGTCATGAGATAAGGCACGTTGAGGAGGAATCCCCAATTGGTGCGCATAACGCCGGTGATGACGCCGCCGAAGCCGGCCGGAACCATGAGTACGGCGATCGTCGCGCCGGTCGCAACCACGCGCCACTTCACCCATGAGGAGACCGCGAGCGCCACGAGCGATAGAACGGCGATCCAGAGCCAGCAGCCGAGGAAGATGCCCGGGACCATGAACCAATTCGAGGTGAACCAGGGCGCCTTCGACAGCTGGGCTTCAAGGCCGAACATCAGCAGCAGGGGTATCCAGGTGACGCAGGAAAGCGTGCCCGCCAGCACCAGCACTTTGCCGCCGATGTATTCGATCCGCGACAGGGGCCGGCTGAGGAACAGAGGCAGGGCATTATTGGAGAGGTCGGGAGCAATGGTCGCGGGACCGATCCACGCGGTCAGGAACAGCGCGAGCCAGGCCTGGATCTCGAGGAAGATGATGAAGAAGCGGCCGTCGACGATGGCGCCGGCTTTCCCGCTCGGGAGGCGCATCGCCGCCTGCACAAGGTCGTTATTCGCGACATAGATGAGCACACAACCGATGAGCGGCGGCACGAGGCAGAGGACAAGGAGCACGACCGAGATGCGCGACGAGAATGCGGTCGCAAGGGAGAAGCGCGTTATGACGAGCCAGCGGCGGCGCAGTTCGGTCAGCGGGCCGGTATAGGGCTTATAACTGCGCTTATAGACTGCCATTGGCGGCCCCCACAGTTGATTTTCCTTCCATGGCGCTCAGGAAAATGTCTTCCAGCGAATCGCGGCGATGGTTCATGCGGCGGATCTGGACGCTGCGCTGCGCGGCGATGGCGTACATGTCCCTGATCTCGACGTTCTCCGGCATCACGAGCTTGATGCGGCCGTTGCTATACGTGGCGCACTCGCAACCCATCTCCTGCATGGAGGCGACGAACGCGTCGATCGGGCCGACCGTTTCCATCTCGAGGAATTTGCGGTTGGAGCGGCGCTCCTCGTCGAGGTTGCAGATCCCTGCGACACGTCCGGCCTTCAGGATGAGGACTTCGTCGCAAGTCTCTTCGACGTCGCGGAGCAAGTGGGAAGAGACGAGCAGCGTCATGTCGCCGGCGTCGCGCACTTCGCGGACGAGCTGGATCATGCGCTGGCGCGCCATCGGATCGAGGCCATTGGTGGGCTCGTCGAGGATGAGGAACCTGGGGCCGTGCGCGATGGCCTGCGCCAGCTTCGCCATCTGCTTCATACCCAGCGAATAGGTGCCGAGCTTGCGATAGCGGACCTCGCCGAGTCCGACGTAGAAGAAAGCTTCGTGCGCGCGTTCCAGCGCCTGCTCGGGCGGAACACCGGCGAGCTCGGCCATGTAGCGGACGAAGCGGATGCCGGTCATGTCGGAAATGAACGCGTCATTCTCGGGCATGTAGCCGACGAGGGTGCGGATGTCATTGGAGTGCGTGCGAATGTCGTGACCGAAGACGCGGGCGGTACCGCGCGATGCGGGATGGAAACCGAGCAGGGTATTGATAAGCGTGGATTTCCCGGAGCCGTTAGGGCCGAGGAGGCCGATGGCGCATCCCTGGAGGGAACCGCGCAGCCCGTCGAGGACGACGCGGCCGCCGAGCCGAACTTCCAAACCGTCTAGTTCGATGTTAGCCATTATTTCGATTCCCACCCTTCCAAAACCAGTCAGGGTGGGGCACCCAGCTTTTGAGCCCACCCTAGCAAAACCGGCTAGGGTGGGCCACCCACATTTGTACTTACGACTACTGGGCCGGGGAAGTTCCCGGTTGTTTCCTGCCCAGCAGGGTTGCGAGACCGATGGAGTTGAGGTCGAACGGGAGCAGCCGGCTTCCGCTCGCCACTTCGATGCGATCGTCACCGGCATAAGCGCAGATGACGGTCGGCTTGGAATCGGCGGCGACCTGTTGCAGAGCCTGCATCTGCTGTGCCGTGAGCTTGTCGGCGAGCGGCTGCAGCAGCGGCGAGATGTTCTGGTACAGGATGGCCGAGAAGTTGTTGTGCGCGTCCCTGGGCAGGAGCTTGGTGAATCCGCTGGAAAGCGCCAGAGATTCGCCGCGCCCCTTGATATCCAGGGCGGTCATAACCAGTCCACGGTTCGGCCCGGCAACGAGGTAGCCGTCGGCGTAAGTGTAATCCGCCTCGGCGCCCATGGCGCGCGGGTCGAGCGAACGCACGGTGTAGTACTTGCGGCCGCTGACATCCTCGGACGTCAATTCGACGCCGAGCTTGTTGTGCGCCACCATGTCCGTGTTGATGGCCGCGACCAGCTTCTCAATGGAGCTTTGCAGGCGCGCGCTGTCATTCACCTGGACGATCACTTTCCACGACGGCTGCGGCAGCACCGGGCCATCGAGGGCGAAGGTGACGTCGCCGCCGAGGGCACCGGCAATGTCGTTGCGGATGTCGAGGTTCAGCTTCGCATTGGCCTCGGCAATGTGGTCCTGCGCCTCCGGCCCGTGGCTCATCGCCATCTGCAGGACGTCGTCGAGCATCGAGGCCGGGTTCTTGGTCAGGAACGAGACCGCGGCGCCCGCGTTGGCGGAGACGAAGTCGAGCGAGCCAGTTGGGTTCGGCGCCGCGAGCCAGGACGCCATGCCATGCCGCGCGCCCGAGAAGCTCAAGATGGCACGGTTGTCGGGCGTTCCCGAGAGATCGCGGTGCTGGATGATGAGGTAGTCGGCGTCGTTAAAGCCGGTGGAGATGAACGCCGCCTGCTGCCTAGGATTGGGCGCCTGCCCGTGCGAGTTGGCCATGATCTGATGGAGATTGACCGCGAGCAGCAAGCTGACGCCATCCTTGTAAACATTGGTCAGGCGCTGTCCGAACGCCGTCTGCGAGAGACCGGGCGCGCCGGCTTGCAGTTGCGCGCTGACCATGCGCAGCGTCGAAAGGCCCGAGCCGAAGAGCACGAAGTGCTCGCCGACGACGGCGGTCATCTGGTGCTGCGTGGTCTCGGTAGCGCTCGCGAGCTCCTGCGGGTCGAGGATGCGCATGCCGACCGTCTTGCCGTCATTCGTCGGCAGGTTCGTGAATTCATTCTGCAAGTACTGCTTCAGGCCGGCGGACTTGAGCGGCGCGATGATGACGGCGTTGTTCTCGCCGCCCATGTTGCCGCCGAATCCGGCGAGCACGACTTCATCGCCGACAAACTGGCTGAGGCCGTGCAGCTTGCCGACCATCTGTTCGAAGGTCACGGGTCCGTCGTTCTTGTGGCCGCTATTCCACCAGGCGCGGAGAACGGCGCTCTGCTGCAACTGCTCCTGGAAGATGCGGTTGGCTTCGTTCAGTGCGTCGCCCAGGTTGGGGATGCTGGCGAAGAACACCGTGTTCGCGGGCAGGCTGGGCAGGATCGCGCTGGAGTAGCGAAGACCCGGCGTCGGGATCTGCTCGAACCGCTTCTGCAGGGTGGAGAATTGGACGAGCAGTGCCAGATAGTTGTCGAGGTTGTCGCTCCAGGCGATCTCTTCGGAAACAGGTACCGTGCTCAGGTTCGAGCTGGTGTTGGTCTCGCCACCGGAGTGAAGCAGGTCCTCGATACCGTTGTAGGCTACGCGGACGGCGCCCTCGATGACGGCAACGCGCGAGCCCTTCATACCGGCATTGACGGCGAAGACGGTTCCCGTCACGGCGACCTTGGCGTCGGGCGTCAGGACATAAAGATGTCCGGTGCGGCGATGCGCGGCCTGCACGATGATGCGGCCCTGGTCGAGGTGGACGGTCGTGTCCTTGCGGCGAGCGGTGACGGAAAACTCCGAGCGCTCGCTCATCTCGACGATGGAACCGTCGAGCAGGCGAAGGAAGGCATGGGCGCCGCCGGAGGTGCGGACAAGGTCGCCGTCGGCAAGTTGCGCGCCGGCTTGCAGAACCTGGTCGCCGGTGGAAGTCACGCGGTAGATCGTGCCCTTGGCGGACTGGACCTGAGCGCGCATTCCGGCGGGCGATTGGAAGTACCACGCCATCAGCAGCGAACCGGTGATGAGGACGACGATGGCGGCGGCGGCGAAGGCGAACTGCGGCACTCCCCAGCGCCGGCGCTCGGCTCGCGGCATCTCCCAGACGACAGGACGGGCAGAGCCGGATTGTGCCACCGCCCGGCAGTCATGGCACTCATGCAGATGGTCCTTCACCAGCAGCGCGCGCGAGGTGGAAAGCTTTCCGGCGGCGTAGGCGGGGAGGAGTTGGCGAACGTCCGCGCAGCCGCGGATCTGTTCGACGTCGGTTGCGATGTCCACGCTCTGGAGACTGGACCACACGCGCGCGCCGGCTTCCTGCACCTGCTTGTCGGTGGGAACGTCGTTGCGCATGGCGTCCACGGCAGTATCGAGATCAAAAATGCGGTTCTTATGATCGTGCGTCATTTTGTTCCTCGCGTTCGTGCCTGGAACTCGTGGCGAAGGCGCGCCCTGGTACGGTGCAACATGACGGCGACGACCGCCCGGGAAGTATCCAAAAGCCGGGCGATGTCGGCCAGGTCGCGGTCCTCGACGTAGCGGAGGACGAACATTTCCGCCGCGCGGGGACTGAGCCGGGAAAGGGAGGAGCGGAGCAGGTCGACCATCTCGCGGGCCTCGGCGGCGCGCTCGATGGGGACACTGGTGGAGATGAAATCGGCGTCGTCGATGGGGACGGCGCTTTCGCGCTGTCGCTTCCGCAGCAGGTCGAGGGCGCCGTTGATGGCGGCGCGATAAACGTAGCTGTCGGGGTTCTCCATCGCGGTGCGGCAAGCGCCCTGCTGGGCGATGCGCAGGAAGACGTTCTGCGCGACGTCCTCCGCGTCGGACATGCTGCCGGTGATGCGGTAGGCGGCGCGGATCACCCGGGTGTGCTGGGCCCGGAAGAGGTCTTCGAGTTCTGCCGTCGCCGAAATCATTGGCTCAATGGCTGCGGCCATCGGGCCCTCCCTTTTTCGACTTCCTTCACTCACGATGACGCTCGGAACTCACGTTGATTAACAGGTGTCTATGGGAGTGTACGGGGTTTGGGGGGACAAAGTTCGGACATCTGGTGATCCGACAACCTGGAGATCTGGAGATCTGGAAATCTGATATCTGGAGATCGGGAGGCCAGAAGAATGATTTTTGTTGCGGGTGAGCATCCCGCAGGCGACAATATGGCGTCAGGCGACATGTCGGGAAGAATCATATGGAAACTTTGCCACTGAGCGAAGCGGTGCTGCTGATCCTGATCAGCCTGGCGGACCAGCCGCGGCACGGGTACGCCATCTTGAAAGACGTGGAAGAGATGAGCGGCGGGCGCGTGGTGCTGAGCACGGGAACGCTGTATGGCGCACTGCATCGGCTGCTCGAAGAAGGTTGGATCGAGCGGTTTGCGCACGATGACACATCGCGGGGGAAGCAGGCGTATCGTCTGACGGCGCCCGGGAAGCGGAGCCTGCAAGAGGAGGTCAGCCGGATGAAACACCTGACGAAATTGGCTGGATTACGTGTCCTCCATAAGGAGGTCTGACATGCGAAGCATATACGAGTTCCTCCTATGGCTTTACCCGGCGGAGTTTCGTCGTCGGTTCGGCGAAGAGATGCTGCTCGTTTTCGGCGAGGCCAGAGAGGCGGCGTCGCGTGAGGGACTGGTAAGCGAGCTCAGTTTTGCGCTGCACGAAGTCGGCGGAGTGTTGTGCGGCGCGTTGGGAGAGCACATCCGTGCGGTAACCGGGATCGATTCGCTCTCAAGGAGGATCGCCATGATTTCCAGGAATAACCGTTTTCGTTTTCCGGTCGCTGCCATCGCACTGATGGTGTTCAGCTTTGCCGGTGTTTTGTTTGCCATTCATAACGCGCGCGCGATTGCGTTCTCGCTCGCAGGACAGACCTATATGGTCCACGGACGGCTCTATACGTACCAACCGGAAGGGCTGTCGTTCATGCAGACGTTCGGCTTCGCATTCGGTGTGACGCTGGTGGTTGCGGTGGTTGTCTGGGCGGTGATGCACACCATGCATCGTTCGGGAGTGCACCGGCTGTCGGACGCGCAGACGTGGCCGCAACCCCAATGAAGAAGTAAGAAGTCAGAAGTCAAAGACGCCCGAACTAGCCGATTGATCACCACCTCGGTGAAACTCGCCCGAGAGGCCGCCGAACCTGTACACTTCCGCTTCCGGTTTTTCGTCCGGACCTCCATCGATGAAGAAAGCGCTGAAGAAACTCAGGCAACACCTGCTGACGGGCGTGTCGTACGCCATTCCGTTCATTGCCTGCGGCGGCATCATGATTGCGATAGCGATTGCGATGGTGCCGATCGGGCCGACGGGGCCGGATTTTTCACAGGCGCCGCGGATGAAGATGCTGCTCGACATCGGGAGCACCGCCTTCGCGTTGATGCTGCCGGTGCTGGCCGGATACATCTCGTACTCGATCGCCGGGAAACCAGGCCTGGTTGCAGGCTTCGTCGGCGGATACCTGTCTGGGCAAGTGAAGGCCGGGTTCCTGGGCGCACTGCTGGCGGGGCTGCTCGCCGGATGGATGGTCAACCTCTTAAAGAAGATACCGGTTTCGAAGTACCTGAAGCCGATCATGCCGATCCTGGTGATCCCGATCCTCTCATCGTTATTTATTGGGGTGATCATGCTGGAGGTGCTGGGGGGTCCCATCGCGAGGTTGATGACCGGCGCCAACCATCTGCTGCAGAGCATGAGCGGCGGCAGCAGCGTGGTGCTGGCGATGCTGCTGGGAGCAATGATCGCTTTCGACATGGGCGGCCCGATCAACAAGACGGCGTTCTTCTTCGGCGCGGCGATGATCGGGGAGGGGAACATCCGCATCATGGGCGCATGCGCGGCCGCCATCTGCACGCCGCCGCTCGGCATGGGACTGGCGACGCTGTTGAAAAAGACGCTGTGGACGGACGAAGAACGCGAGGCGGGACTGGCCGGATTGGCGATGGGGATGATCGGGATCACCGAGGGCGCGATCCCGTTCGCGGCGGCGGACCCGCTGCGGGTGATCCCGTGTATCGTGCTGGGCTCGATGACTGCTTCGACGATCGCCATGACTGCGGGCGTTGGCGACCACGCTCCCCACGGCGGGCCCATCGTGCTGCCGGTCGTCGAGCACCGAATCGCTTACGCCATTGCTATCCTGATCGGTACGATCGTGACCGCGGTGGCCGCCAACGTCGTGAAAGCCCTGACGAAGCGACCGCCCGCGGCAGGAGAGGCCCAATGAAGGTCGTCGCCGTTACCGCCTGCACTACAGGGATCGCCCATACCTACATGGCTGCCGAGCAATTAGAGAAGACGGCAAAAGAACTAGGGCACCAGATCAAGGTCGAGACGCAGGGAGCGATGGGGATCGAGAACGAATTGTCGTCTTCCGATATTTCCTCGGCCCACGCCGCCATCTTCGCCGCCGATATCGAAGTGGAGCGCCGGGAACGATTCGAGAACGTGCGGGTGCTCGAAGTCCCGCTGCGCGAGGCGATCAAGAATCCGAAGGGCGTATTCGCGAAGCTGGGCGGCTGACCCTTTCTCATGGCCCTTGAGTTCACATTCAGTTGTCCGCTGGCGGCGGGGCTCCATGCCCGGCCCGCGAGCCTGCTCTCGGAAACGGCCCAGAAGGCGGGCTGCGAGTGCACGCTGACAAACCTGCGCACACAGGCCACGGCGAACCTTAAGAGCGCGCTGGCCATTATCGCGGCGGACGTGCGGAGCAGGGACGCGTGCCGCGTGGTGTGCGATGGTGCGGACGAGACTTCGGCATACGCGTCGCTGCGGGGGTTCATCGAGAAGGAGCTTCCGGACGCCGATGATGCGGTCGTGCCGGCGCAAGCCGTGGCGTCGCGACTGCCGCGCGCGCTGAGAGAGGCGGGATGCAGGTTCCTGACCGGTACGGGCGTGAGCCCGGGCATCGGCATTGGTAGAGCGGTTTACGCGGGCCAGGCGGCGTGGCCGACGATCGAGCATTCGCACGAATTCGTGAACCCGGAACTGGAGCGCGAGCGCGTAACCCTGGCGTTCGCTGCGGTCGTGAGCCGCATGCGGTCGCTGCTGGCGCGCGCGAAATCGAAGACCGAATCGGGGATCCTCGACGCGCACGTGGCAATCCTGCGGGACGTCTCGCTGACGGCCCAGGTACACGACAACATCTCGCGCGGGGATACGGCAGAACAGGCGGTCGTGCACGCTGCCGAGCATTTTCGCGATGTACTGCGGGCATCGCCGAGCGCAATGATACGAGAGCGCGCGCTGGATCTGCAGGACGTTGCACGCCGATTGCTGGAGGAATTGGGCGCGGTGGCGCCGGGCGAACATGCGTTGAAGTTGGCGGGCCCCTCAATCGTGTTCGCCGAGGACCTCACGCCGCAGGAACTGCTAGCGATGGACCGTAAGCTCATTGCCGGCATGGTGCTAGAGTACGCGGGCGCGACTTCGCACACAGTGATCCTGGCGCGTTCGCTGGGCATTCCCGTACTGGCGGGAGTCGTGGGTGCGCAGAGCGCGTTCGCGGAGGGAGACACAATCGTTGTCGATGCGACGCGCGGAGTGATCGTCGGCGGTGACTCGCGCGAGGTCGAGCGCTTCTATGCGTGCGAGATCGAGACGCAGCGACGCCACAACGCACGTCTTTCCCAATCGAGCTCCGGGCCTGCGACGACGATCGATGGACGGACGCTGGAGGTGGCGGCGAATGTATCGTCGCCGCTGGAGGTGCGCGCGGCCTTCGAAGTGGGCGCGGACGGCGTCGGAGTGTACCGGACGGAAATGCTTTTCGTGGACCGCGCCGCCGCACCGACCGAGGAGGAGCAATTCGAGATTTACGCCGAGGCTGCGCGCGCGGCCTCGGGCAAGCCGGTTATCCTGCGCACGCTTGATATCGGCGGGGACAAACGCGTGCCGCATCTGAACCTGCCGGAGGAGCCGAATCCGTTCCTGGGATACCGGGGCGCGCGGATCTATGCGGAGCACGTGGATTTATTCCGCACACAGGTGCGGGCGATCCTGCGGGCGTCGGCGTTCGGGCATGTGCAGATCATGTTGCCGATGATCTCGAACGCGGCGGAGGTGCGCTGGGCACGCGAACAGGTCGCGCAGGTCCGGCAGGAGCTGGAGGAGAAGGGAATTGCGGCGGGCGACGTGCCTCTCGGCATCATGATCGAAGTGCCGGCGGTAGGATATGCAATCGCAGAATTGAGCGAGGTGGCGGAATTCTTCAGCGTCGGCACGAATGACCTCAGCCAATATTTCTTTGTCGCCGACCGTGGTAATGCGCGCGTCTGGCCGCTGGCGAATGCGATCCAGCCGGCGTTCCTGAGATTTCTGAAATACGTCGTCGATGAGGTGCGCGCGCACAAACGATGGATCGGCATCTGCGGCGAGATGGGCGGCGAGATTGCGTTGCTGCCGCTCATGCTCGGCCTGGGTTTCGACGAGATCAGCGCGACCGTCCCGAACGTTACCGCGCTTAAGCAATGCGTCGGCAGCCTGCGCCAAGAGGATTGCGAAAAGCTGCTTAAGGAGGCGATCGCCTGCCGGACGGCGGAAGAGGTCAGTTCGCTGCTGGAGCGGGCGCAACTTGCGTCGAGAACGGTCCCACTGCTCGACCGCGAGCTGGTGGTGATCGGCAGCGATAGCCGGAATAAAGAAGAGGCGATCCAGGAACTGGTCGATACCGTGTACGTCGCCGGGCGCACCGACGACCGGCAAGCGCTCGAAGACGCGGTATGGGAGCGCGAAGCAACCTATTCCACCGCGCTCGGATTCGGGTTTGCCATCCCGCATTGCAAGAATGACGCGGTCATCGCGGATTCGATCGCGGTATTGAAACTGGCGAAACCGATCGCGTGGGACGAGGAGGACGTGGAGTTCGCGATCCTGCTGGCAATGCGCGAGTCAGCGAAGGAGAACGCGCACATGCAGCTGTTTTCGCGGCTCGCGCGCAAGCTGATGAACGAGGATTTCCGGGCGCAGCTCGCAGCGGCGAAAGACGTAGATGCGGTGATTGCGCTATTGTCGGCGGAGCTGGCGGTCGCCCGCTGAGCTCCTGAAGAGCGTTATTCCACGTCGAAATTCGCGCTGCGTACCGGCGACATTTGGCCGGCTCCATTCCTCGCCTGCACCACCACCCTATACGACCCGGGTTGCAGGCGGTCCGCCATCAGCTTCAGGCCGACGGGCACGACCGGATACCCAGGACGGGCGGCCGCCTTGGGCGTGAATAGGCCCGTGTCCATCACCGTCGCGCCAGTATTGAGGTCCAGTACCTGGTAGCGCAACTGGATCGACACACCCGCAGTGGGCTGGTCAACCAATTGCGGTTCGTAGATCTCGATGTACATCAGCGTGGAATCCGTCCGCTTAAAGTGGCGAACCGCAGAAGGGACAAACTGCACGCCGTCGTAGATGAGGAGCGTCTTGTCCTGGAGCATCGCCTCGTCAGCGACCGCCGGATGGGTCTGCAGGTCAACGAGCTGGTTTGTCAGTGCGACTGCGCTGAGGCTCAGCTTCTTGCTGTCGTACGGTTCGATGGTCAAAGGCATCTCGGCGCGGGCGAGCACCTCGGCGCCCGCGGCTAACACCAGCTTTAAGGTGTACTCACCCGAAGCGATGCGGAACTGCTTCTCGTAGTGATAAGGAGCGTTGCGCAGGTTGTCCAGCTGCTTCTTGTCGAATTGCAAGTTGACCGAATCGCTGAAACGCGCCGCAACGCTCCCATCCTGCTTGTAAGCAACGCCCAGGATGTTGAGGTCCTTGTGGAACTTTCCTCCCGAGCCTTCCAGTTTCAGGACCGCTTCGGGGACGTCGATGGCAAGGTTGACGCGCGCCACATTGGCGGCCGTGTAGAAGAACGGTGCGGCGACAGTCATCTGCGACGGACCGGTCTTCGCCTGGTCGAGCTGCGCTTCGAGCTGCTTCAGGACGGGGTCACCGGCCAGCAGGTCCAGCGGTTTGACGGTGCAATAGGAATTGCGTGACCGGACCACCATGCCGCCACGATCGACCTTCACTTTCAACCGGTGGCAGCTTCCTTCCTCTGCTGGCATGGGAACGTAGCCGAGCATGTAGTACGCGCTCTGCTCCTGGGTGATCCTCTGCATGCCGCCAACGATGTCATTGGTATTGAGGATGACGAAGCCCCCAGTGCCATCTGCGAGCGCATACAGCACCGAGTGCGTGTCGGAAAGATTTCTTGTCACATCCGCTACCGGCACCGACGGACGCCGGACGCTGGGTGTGTTCTGGGGAATATAAGTGCCGAGCATGCCGGGACGCGGCTGTGCTGCTCCGCCACTCGCGGGTGCGCCGCCTTTCTGCGGAGGAGCGGGATCAAAGGATGCCGGACGCAGGCTGGCGTGGCCGCCGGGGTGATAGACACCATCCGTCCACTGGGGTGTCTGAATACTCGCAGGCGGCCGCAGATCGCCGGTGTCTGCCCCTTTTCCGCCGCTTTGCAGGCCGCGGGCGTCGAGCGGATAAACGGCGACGTTGGCTTTATTGCACGCGTCGATGGCGGATTGCAGTTCGTAGTAACGGTTCGCAGAGAGAGCAAAACCCGAGGTGATGAAGATGACCGACTTTCGTCCTTGAATGCGGGACATGCCCTTGGCGAGGCTTCGCAGTCCCTGCAAGACGGAGCCGGCGGAAAAGTCGCTCTCGACCTGCGTTACATCGTCGCTGCTCAGGGAAGCCAGCCGTCCGCTCAATCCGAGATACTTGCCCTGGATGGCAGGCATGAGTAACTCGGGGTCGGAGGTGAAGTTCTGCGTCACGCGCAGGATGCCGCCGAAATTGATAACGGCGAAAAACTTGTCGGGACCGTTGTTGGCGGCGACGAGTTTGGACGCGGCGTCGCGGGCACGCGCTTCGTCGGCCGGCTGCATGCGGTTGTCGAAAACGAGCGCAACGTACTGCTGGCGGGCCTTACCTTCGGGCGTTGCCGCGAAACCGAAGGTCTTGATCGGCTGCTCTTTGCCATCCTCACTGACGTGGAAATCTTTTTGCGTCAGGTCGGTGATGTAGGCGCCCTTTTTGTCCGTCACCACCGCATCGACCAGGACCAGTCGCGATTCGGCGCGGATCACCCCATCGCCAGTGGATTGCGACGCCGCAGGTGCTGGGATCAACGCGAAGGCCGCCAAAAGTGTCAAAAACGCGGTTGAACGATGCAACAGGGTCATGGCACACCTCACGGAATTTCCACGGTCCCATTCCTGGCGGATAAGAGCTGTCCCTCTTTGTCGCGGACCACGACGCGCACGAGGTAATCGCCTGGCTTGATCTCGAAATCCGAGCGGACGACGATCCCGCTTTGCGCGACCGTCTTCAGGAATGAGTCGTGCATGTGCAGCTCGAGGAGCTTCTCCTCCGATGTGACGTACTGACCGTTGTGGTCGAATATGGCCGCAACCACGGTGACGTCATCCTTATTCATGCCGTCCGCCTTTTTGTAGCTGAGGGTGCGGACGTGCACGCGAGTCAGTACAGCGATGCTGGCGCTGTCGCCCGAGGTCTTGAAGTATTCCGTATGGAGATCGAACGGGATACCGGACAGCTCTTCGCGCGAGAAGATCGCATCTTCGATCTCCTGCCTGGCCGCGTCTGCCAGATCGGTCACCTTGCTGGGCGCGAAGTAGCCGCGGCGGGCGGTGACGGTGAGCCCTTTCGCATCGGCGAGCGTGACCTTCAGCGGATGATAGCTGCCGTCCGACTTCAAGTTCTGCGGCGAGAACGCGATCACGTACGAATATTCGGGCGTCGCCGCCGTGCGCCGGAAGCCTTCGGCCAGGTCGTTATTGTTGTGAAAGAAGGCGCCGCCGGTGCCGTCGGCGATCTGGCTTAGAACATCGCGATCGCTCTGTTGGGTGTCCCGCATGTACTGCCGTACTTGCTGGTTGGAACGAGCGCCATTGGCTGCCTGGTTGTCCGGCTCTGTCCATAACCCCTGCACATCGAGCGTGCTGACGATCACGTTCGAGCGCACCGCGCGCTCGATAGCCGCCTGTAGATCGCTGCGATGGTCTTCCGTGACCAAAAAGCCCGGCGACGCGAGTACCAGGATGCGTTGCCCAGGCGCGGTGGACATCCGCTGCACGATGTTCCTGAGCGCCAGTACCGCCATGCGTGTCGCCGTGTTGCCCTCCGACAACGTCGTGTGCGCTTTCATCTTGGCTTCGATCAGCGCCTGCTGGAGGTAAACCGCTGTCAGGCCCTCGCAATTCATCACGTCGCGCGCGGCGACGTTCAGGGCGCTCTGGTCATCATGGGTGACGATCAGGTCGGCCATGTAATAGCTCATCCAAGGACATTGTGATGGCCCTTCGTGCGACATGGGCCGTGGAACGATCTTGTTCAGCGCGTTCCGCAGCAGGTTGGGATCGTCGGTGAAGTCCTGCACCGCCTGGCCTGATGTTGTGTACACGGCCGCGCGGTCGCCCGGACGCAAAGTGGCCAGCATGTGTTTCAGCGCCGCTTCGCGCACTCGCGCCAGATCACCGAATTCGATGTGAATGTCGTCGAACAAGTATGCGATGTAGTGGTCGGGAATGATCGTGCCCAGCGGCTTGGCTGCCTCGGCTTCCGGTTTCTCGCCGCCCGCAGTGCGCGCGGCCGGTGTTTCCAGCCGGAACGAAACAATCTTTTGCGGCGCGTTCTTGTCGAAGACCTGGAAATCGTTGCGCGTGAGGTTTCCGATAGCACTGCCCTTGCCGTCGCGGACGACCACGCGCACGATCACTTCCTTTGCGCCCGTCTTGAAGGTGATGGGCTCCGTGCGCGAGGTGACCTCAGCCGGCGCAGGCTCCTGCGCCGAGCAGGCGACGGCCAACAGAACACACACGACGAACGCGCGCAGCAGATGCACCCCCACCTCCTGACGCGCGCATTGTACAGCGGCAGCGCTGGAATGTGGCGGATTGTTACGGTGCGGTCGCGGTATGGAGTTGCATCGGCGGGGCGTCGTTGATGTAGGTGCCGGTCACGTAGCCGATGGTGCTGCCAACGAGGATGTCCGACAGGAAATGTTTCTTCGCCGGGAATCGGGCGAAGCTCACCGCGCCGGCCAGTCCGTAAAGCGCGATCTTCTTCCAGCGGTTGTTGGTGTGCTTGGCGAGCACGGACGCAACAGCGAAACTTATGGCGGCGTGGCCCGAGGCGAAAGATCGGCCGCCGGCGTCCCAGAAGTTTCCCTGGGCGCGGAAGCGGTCTGGGCGCACGCGATTGGAAACGACCTTAAAAGCGCTGTCGATCGCCACGGCCGAACCAGCCGCCTCGAGGGCTTCCTGGCCGGCAGTGCGGATGCTGTCGCGATGCTCGGCGCAACCGACCGCGTAAAGACCTCCTGACAGCCAATTCGCTGTATAGGCCGATGTTGGAAAAAGTATTTGCAACGTTCTCCGCGTGGACATTGTTGATCTGGCGGCTCGCGGGCGTGTCAGCGACATTCACCATGACGACGGTTGCGGCCAGTACCGGGAGCTCCCATTTCAAGTTGCTGAGCTTGATGGCACGCCTCGGCGCAAGCAGGATGCCACTGCCCATCCAACGCATGTCGTGCGACGCTTCGTGTCCGGTCATGCTCTTGCAGCCGCCGACCGGCGCCGATTGCGCGCTCACCGAACCGATTGAGACGATTACTACCAACGCCACGGTGACACATTTCGGCACGTTCATTCCCTGGTCCTGTTAATAAAGTGTTAACAACTTCTTACGATGCGTCAGAGTAGCGGGCGAGATTGCCCGGAACGAGGAGCAGCGCTGCTTCGGAACGCCGTATTTTCGCGTGGTGTAATCATCCTGTAACAAAGCGCTGCTACCCTGCGACAAGGAGCGTGGAGTTGGCGGACCAGGCAAGCGCCGGGGTAGTGGGCGGACAAGTGGCCAAAACGGGCCCCGTGACAACTGCTGCCCCCGATGACAGCGCTGCTTCAGCGGTACTGAGCGGCCTTCCGGACCGCGTATTCAAGTTCCTGATGTACGCGTCCGGGGCGTCGATACTCGCCATCGTATTGCTGGTTCTTTTCGAGCTCTACTGGCACTCGCACCTGGCGCGGCAAGCGTTCGGCTTCAAGTTTTTCATCCAGAGCGACTGGGACCCGGTCGGCGGCTCGTTCGGAGCACTGCCTTTCATCTACGGCACGCTGGTCTCCTCCGCGGTGGCCCTGTTGCTGGCGATGCCGCTGGGCGTCGGTACGGCGGTGTTCGTGAACGAGTTCTGCCCCATCCCGTTACGCAAGCCGATCTCGTTCCTGGTGGAATTGCTGGCGGCGATCCCGAGCGTCGTGTATGGGCTATGGGCCATGTACGTACTGGCGCCGATCATGAGGACCCACGTCGAGCCTTTCCTGGCGAACACGCTGGGGTGGACCGGGCTATTCACGGGACCCAAGCTGGGGATCGGCATGCTGGCGGCGGGTGTGATCCTTGCCATCATGATCCTGCCCATCATTTCTTCCATCACGCGCGAGGTGATGCTCGCAGTCCCGCATAACCAGCGCGAAGCGGTGCTGGCGCTGGGAGCGACGCCCTGGGAGATGATCCGCACGGGCGTGCTGCGCAATGCGCGGGCCGGCATTGTAGGCGGGATCATCCTCGGCCTTGGCCGAGCCATGGGCGAAACCATGGCGGTCGCGATGGTGATCGGAAATACGCCGCAGATCGCGAAATCATTGTTCGCGCCGGGCGCGAGCATGGCGAGCGTTATCGCCAACGAATTCAGCGAGGCGACAACGAACCTTTATCTGAGCGCCATCATCGAGATCGGGCTGGCGCTGTTCATCATCACGCTGATCGTGAACATGGCCGCACGCGGACTGGTCTGGATGACGACGCGCGGCATGCCGGCGAGGGCCGATGTCCAGTAACGGCTTCGTACTCGAGAGAGTAAGTTGGAGGCGCCGGATCACGAACGTCGGCGCCACCTGGGTTGCCACCGTGGCAGCGCTACTGGTCATTTCGCCCCTGCTCATTATTTTTGCGTACCTGCTGATCAAAGGTGTGGGATCGATCAACGTGGCGTTCCTGACGCATGCTCCGGTCCCGGTGGGGGAAAAGGGCGGCGGGATAGGGAATGCGATCGTCGGGTCCGGCATCATCCTGGGAATAGCATCCCTGATCGGCGTTCCCCTGGGAATCGGCGCCGGGATCTACCTGTCCGAATATGGGCGCAACCAGTACGGTAATGCCGTCCGCTTCACGGCCGACGTTCTCAACGGACTACCGTCGATCGTGATTGGCATCGCCGCGTACGGATTAGTAGTCGCGCCCTTCAAGCAATTTTCGGCGCTCGCGGGCGGAGCCGCCCTCGGCATCATGATGATTCCCACCGTTGCCCGGACAACGGAAGAGATGCTGCTGATGGTGCCGAATACCATCCGCGAAGCGGCATTGGGGCTCGGGATACCGCAATGGCGCGCGACACTGTCGATCACGCTGCGGACGGCGACGTCAGGCGTTATCACCGGGGTTATGCTGGCGTTTGCCCGGATCGCCGGGGAAACGGCGCCACTGCTTTTCACGGCGTTCGGCAATCAATGGTGGAGCTTCAAGGTGAACCAGCCGATCGCCGCCCTTCCGCTCCAGATCTACACCTATGCTCTCTCGCCTTACGAGGAGTGGCACCAGATCGCGTGGGCCGGGTCGCTGGTGCTGATCGTGATCATCGTCGGGACGTTCGCGGTAGTGCGCTTCGTCGCCGGGCGCGGCGTGCTGCGCGGCCAAGCCTAATCTCCGTTTTCCCATATATCTCGACAAAATTCACGAGTTATTCATAAAGCTGTAACGGATTCTTAATCAAGCGTTGTTAAACCTTTTATGAAAACAGGAGAACAACGTGAAGAGATTCGCGCTAGCGTTCCTTGCACTTGTGTTGTGCGTGACACCCGCGTTGGCTACGGACCTCAATGGTGCCGGCGCTACCTTTCCATACCCTATCTACTCCAAGTGGTTCAACGAGTATCAAAAAGCTCATCCCGATGTGAAGATCAACTACCAGTCGATCGGCAGCGGCGGCGGCATCCGCCAGTTGCAGAGCGGTACGGTCGATTTCGGCGCCAGCGACGGTCCGATGACGGACGAGCAGCTCGCCGCCACCCCGTTCAAGCTGTTCCACCTTCCGACAGTGCTCGGGTCGGTGGTGCCCGCCTATAACGTCCCGGGCGTGCAGGGCGAGATCAAGTTTGCGCCCGACGTTCTGGCTGACATCTTCCTGGGCAAGATCACCAACTGGAATGACGCGCGCATCGCCAAGGAAAACCCGGGGATGAAGTTCCCCAATAAGGAGATCGTCGTCATCCACCGCGCAGACGGCAGCGGCACTACGTACATCTTCTCCGACTACCTCTCCAAAGTAAGCACCGAGTGGAGAGACCGGGTAGGAAAAGGCACAGCCGTGAAATGGCCGGTCGGCCTGGGTGGCAAAGGTAACGAAGGCGTTGCCGGGCTGGTTCGCCAGATGGAAGGCGGCATCGGTTACGTAGAACTGATCTACGCGCTGCAAAACAACATCACCTATGGGACGCCACGCAATGCCGCCGGCAAGTATGTGAAGGCATCGCTGGAGTCGACGACCGCGGCGGCAGCATCGGTGAAAGCCATGCCGGCCGATTTCCGAGTTTCGATCACCAATGCGCCGGGCGCCGACGCGTACCCGATCGCGAGCTTCACCTGGCTGCTCGTACCCGTGCAGTGGAAGGACGCTGCCAAGAGACAGGCCATGGTGGGTTTCCTGAACTGGATGCTCGACGACGGCGAGAACATGGTGCAAGCACTGCACTACGCTCCCCTGCCCAAGGAAGTTGCCGATAAGGAACGGGCCAAAATCAAGGAAATCAAGTAAACAGCCGAACTTTGCTGGTAGTACGAGGAGAGGGAATGCGAAATATGAAGTGGTGTGCACTGATGCTTGTCGGCGCAACGCTGTTCGCGCAAACGCCGGCGAAGACATCGAAGAAGAAGACGGCGAAGAGCAGTGCGCAGACAAGCGCGGCGCGCAAACCGTCCGCGGCGACTGCGGCTGAACTCGAGTCGTTGCGCAGCATGATCCAACAGCAGCAGCAGGCCACGCAACAACAACTCGACGCGCTCAAGCAGCAGGTAGCCGATCGCGACGCGCAGATCCAGCAATTACAGCAGTCCGTGCAGCAGGCGCAGACGCAGGCAGCCGCGGCCCAGTCCGCCGCCACCGAGCAGAAGACCGCCGTCACGGCACTGCAGACGGACGTGAGCGATGTGAAGACGAACTTCACCGCCACCGCGTTGAGCACGCAGGAAGACCAGAAGCGCGTCGGCGCCCTGGAGTCGCCGGCGGCCATCCACTATAAGGGCATCACCATCACGCCCGGAGGATTCATCGAAGCGGCGGGCGTCATCCGCAATCGTAACGAGAACGCTAGCGTGAACAGCGCCAGCGGCGACGGCAACATTCCTTTCCCCGGATCGCCGAACGGCACGCTGAGCGAGTTCCGCTTCGACGCGCGGCAATCCCGCCTTTCGGTCAAAGCCGAAGGCAAGGTCGGTTCGGTCAAGGCGACCGGCTACTACGAAGTGGACTTCCTCGGCGCCGCACCTACGGCGAACGAGAACCAGAGCAACAGCTTTAACCTGCGGCAGCGGCAGTTGTGGGCGCAGGCCGCGTTCACCAATGGGTTCACGATCACGGGCGGACAGCAGTGGAGCTTATTCACGCTCAACCGCAAGGCGATGGAAAACGGCGGCGAGTTCCTGCCGATGACGATCAACGCGCAATACGTGATCGGCTATGACTGGGCACGCCAGCCGGGCTTCCGCTTCATGAAGAACTTCAATAACAAGGTATGGCTGGGCTTCTCGGTGGAAAACGCGTCGATGGTCCTGTCGGCACAGCAGTTCGGCGCCGGCGCACCAGCGCTGGTGACGACCGGCGCTCCCTCGAACAACATCACCCTCGCCGGAATTCCGGTGTACGGGTTTAACAACAGCGCGAACGCGATCTCGCCGAACGGCAACTTCACGCTCGCCAACACGCCGGGCGCGAACGGCGTCTCGACGAACCTGTCGCCCGACTTGGTCGCGAAGCTGACCTTCGAGCCAGGCTGGGGACACTTCGAGATCAAAGGCCTCGCCCGCTTCTTCCGCGATCGTTACGCCGGATCGAACAACGAGACCACCGGCGGCGGACTTGGACTGGCGGCGATCCTGCCGGTAGTGAAGTCGAAATTCGACTGGATCAGCGAGTTTTCGTTCGGCAACGGCATGGGCCGTTACGGTTCCGGCGGCGGCTTTGACGTCACCCTGAAACCCGATGGGACGCCGCGGCCGATCCGCAGCTACCACGGACTGGCCGGTCCTGAATTCCACTTCGGCAAGAACCTCGATGTTTACGCCTACTACGGCGCCGAGTACTACCAGCGCACGGCTTACCTGACGACGGCGACGTCCGGCATCGGGTACGGCCTTCCCTTCGCCACCAATACGGGTTGCAAGTTGCAGCAGACGACGACGGCCGCAATCTCCGGTTGCAACGGCAACACGCGTTACGCCTGGGAATTCACCCCCGGCATGGTGTACCGCTTCTACAAGGGAACCGCGGGCACAGTGCAGTGGGGCTTCCAGTTCTCGTACAGCCAGCGCGCGTTGTGGGCAGGCACCGGCGGACTCCCGGTGGGAACACCGGGACTCGGGCCGACTGCCAATGTCAGCCAGATCTACACCAACCTGCGTTACGTTCTGCCGTAACCAGCTAAACGAAACAAACCAGCGCGCCGGCCAACCAGCTGGCGCGTTCGTTTTTTTGGTGGCATCCGTCGGAAACGCGGCATGTCAAACTGAATTCGGAAGCCTGAAAAACCCAGAAAATCGCGGTAGGGTGAAGTTGCTAGGCCGAACGGTTCGCCCCGACCGCCATCGCGTACACAGCCGTCGGGATTTGGACGCGAGCGACACACTGTTGACGCGGGAATGGAATGTACCGAGCCCGAGAACGGCCCACATGTGATTAACACTTCTGCAGTTGCAACGGCGGAGACTCACGCCCGTGGTATCTCGATTGCACTTCATCGGTTCAATGATGAGAACAAACCGTTGGATGATCGCCGTCGCTGGCATCTTTATTCAGATTGCATTAGGCGCCGTGTACGCGTGGAGTGTCTTTCGCACTCCGCTGGTGACGCAATTTGGCTGGACCATCCAGGAAGTGACGCTGACGTTCACGATCGGCGTTTTTGCACTCGGAGTGGCGGCATTTGTCGGTGGAGTATGGCTGAACAGGAGTGGTCCCCGCATCGTCGCGGTCACCGGAGGTGTGCTCTACGGTACGGGGGTGTTTTTAGCGAGCTTATGTACCGGCAGATTATGGCTGCTGTACCTCACGTATGGCGTGATCGCCGGAATGGGCCTTGGCTTGGCTTACGTTGTGCCGGTTGCCGTACTGGTAAAGTGGTTTCCAGATCGTCGCGGTCTCATTACAGGTTTGGCGGTGGGTGGGTTCGGAGCGGGAGCGCTCATCACCGCGCCTGTTGCCACGCGATTGATTCAGAGCGTAGGGGTACTGCACACCTTCGCGTATCTCGGAATTGCGGACCTGCTGGTCACTGTCGCCGCGGGCTACTTTATGCAGAACCCTCCCCAAGGCTGGGCGCCCAACAGTTGGCAGCCTAACGCCTCTCAGCTTGCGCAGCGCGCGGCCCGCGATTTCACCTTCGGGGAAGCGTTGAGAACGTGGCAGTTTTGGGTGCTCTGGTTGATTCTTTTCCTGAACGATTCTGCCGGCATATCTGTGATTTCGCAGGAAGCGCCGATGTTCCAGGAATTGGCAGCCGTGACGGTAGCCGCTGCCGCCGGCATGGTGGGTCTGGCCAGCCTCGGAAATGCAGTCGGCCGTGTCGCGTGGGCGTGGATGTCGGATTACATCACCAGAAGAGGAGCCTTCGTGGCGATGTATATGTTGCAAGCCGTGCTGTTCTGGGTGTTGCCGAACCTACATTCCCCTGTTCCGCTCGCCGTTGTTGTAGTGGTTGTGCTGACGTGCTATGGGGGAGGAGCCGGCACGATACCGGCCTTCGCGGCCGACTATTTCGGGTCCCGGAACGTGGGGCCGATCTACGGACTTCTGATGACCGCGTTGGGTTTCTCCAGCGCCTTTGGCCCATTGCTGATGGCCTACATGCGACAGATAAGCGGCAATTATCGTGGAGCACTGCACGTCATCGCAGGCGTAATGGCGGTTTCCTCGTTGCTGCCGCTGATCATCTCACCACCACGGGAAAACAAGCGTGAGCCGCTCACGGGCATCGAACCACAAAGCCGGCTGGCAGCCTAGGCTCGTTTCGTGCAAAGGCAAATGAGCGCAGCCGTCACAATGCGGGATCTAGTGATGATGAGGAAAACGCGAGGGAGATCGGGCGCAGGAGGGCACATATTCAAAGCCTGTCGGACCGACGAACAATTTCGAATGATCAAGCGGCCGTGTCCCGGTCCCGGCCCTGAGTGGAATTCGCGAATGGCCGAAACCGCTTGCGAAAATTATCGATATGAGTGAACTGGCACTGCGCCTGGCCAGTCTGCAGCGGCGCCCAGGTGCAGATATCGTCTTCGACGCTGACAAGCCGCACCAGCGTTCCGTCAAGATCACGGTATAGTCTGCCAGGCACAATGTCGGTCATTACGCCTCCTCATCGACCGACTAGCCACGTCTCCGACAAAAATCACCACCGTCCGGCACAACCAGTGCGAATTTTTGAGGCCTGCAAGTCCTTAACCCGGCTGACCTTAAAAAAGCGGTCATGGATAACCCGAGCCGAATTGTTTCGGTCTAACCAAAGCGTAGGAGGCATAAAAATCTCGCGGCGAAAATTGCGGGCGCATCGGTCTGGTTCGCGACGTCGCTGGCACAACATGCCGTCACAATCGTGCGCGCTGCAGCCCGTGCATAACTGGCTGGCACGATAACCACCGTGATGTTGCTTGCTTTACGATTGCAATC
Organism: uncultured Terriglobales bacterium; assembly: GCA_964559835.1. Lineage (GTDB taxonomy): Bacteria > Acidobacteriota > Terriglobia > Terriglobales > Acidobacteriaceae > DAISJI01. The sequence continues at coordinate 72,254 of CAZLJE010000005.1, read as the reverse complement.
GGAAAAACTGCGCAAGAGCGTGGTGAACAACGGACCGTCGTTGTCGCAACGACGCTCTTTGCAGCGGTGTTTTTCTCCTTGTGCATCGCGGTCCAGAGACTCGGCGATAAGAGCTATCAAGCTCACCGATGGTCAATCGAGCCATACCCGCCCGCGGGTTATAACCCTGACTGCCTTCGCGTCCAACTGGCACAAAAGCTGAGCCGATACCATCTTTAGAAAGGGCACGGGAATCGATCGAATGCCACATGACCTCGAGTCCATGGTGCAGTTGCGAAAACAGGAGCAGAGATGAGGCCAACTTACGCCACCTGTTTCCAGGTCTTCCGCGATAACACCGCTTTGATCGTGCTGACGCTGACTCCATACTCCTTTCCCAGCCTCTCTGGATTCACGTTGGGCGCAGATCGTGCGGTGTCCCTGATCCTTTGCACTTGCACCTCGTTCAATTTGGTCTTGTCGCGTTTCACTCTGTTTCCCTCCCCATTCCACAAACAGGTTGTACCGAAACCGCCACTCTCGCCATCGGGGAATCGCACGTTTGTTTGTAAGGGACGCTCCTTACAAAGGCTGGGCCGGGTGGATGATTTCGGACGCTCGTTTGCGACCGTGCGAGGTATGACATGGATCGCAGGAACCAGCAGGCGAGAAAAGACGGTCGTACACTAAGGCACACAGACACCTCGAAGGTACTGATTGAGACAACGACAGACGGCTTCGTTGCGCTTGACGCCACGGGGCGCGTCACTTACCTGAATACGGCCTCGGTGCGGGTTTCCGGCCAGGCGCTCTCGAAGGCAACAGGTCAGACCTGCACGCAAATATGCCCGGAACTGCAAGGGACACTCTTTGAGGAAGAGATCAGTGCCGCCTTGCGAGCTCATGCGAACGCCGACTTCGAGTACCTCCATGAGCCGATTGGAAAATGGTTCCGGGTCCGGGCGACGCCCACGCGTGGAGGCGGGCTTGCCATCTTTTTCCACGACATCACCGAGCAGAAGGAGGCCGAATTCGAGAAACGCACGTGTCACCAAAGGAGCTTTGAAATACTCGAGTCTGTGGGGGATGCGTTTTTTGCTCTGGATCACGAGGACAGATTTTCATACGTGAATCGGCACGCCGAAAAGCTGCTGGGCCGACCGAGGGATGAACTCCTCGGAAAGGTGATTTGGAACGTTTTCCCAGATTTGGTGGGGACAGATCTTTGTGGCCGACTCCAACGCGGAACTCATGAACGCGCTCGCTTCGTGTCTTCGGCCCTGTCGGGCGGGAGGATGGAGATCGATGTTTATCCGTGTGCGGGCGGTGTTTGCGTTTACATGCGAGATGCGACATCGGCGGCAGAGAAGGAACCGAGCGTGCAGGAACGAATCTTTTCCGCACAGGAAGCTGAGCGGCAGCGAATCGCACGCGAACTCCACGACAGCCCCGGGCAGGTACTGGCCGCGATCGCGATGGGCCTCCGGGCGATTTTGGACGCGCGCTCGCTCGCGGAGGCAAAGCAGCGAGCCTCTCAAATCCAAACGCTTACGCATCGGCTTACAAACGAACTCGATTCCATGACCCGGGCGCTGCACACGGCCGGCCTCGGGAGAAACAGCCTGGGTTCTGCATTGCGCCGTTTGTGTGCTGATTTTGCCGAGACGTTCGGTATGGACGTGCGACTCGTCGGCCACGCGGCCGATGCGACCAAGATCGGCAAGTCGGTACAGCTGACCGCCTATCGCATCGTTCAGGAGGCACTCGCAAACGTGGCGCGCCACTCGCGAGCGGCTCACGTTCGAGTCGGCGTGCGCATCTCGCCTCACACCCTTCATGTGAAAGTAGTGGATGATGGCCGCGGATTCACCCCTGCTGCCGACTTGAGTGCAGGCACGGCGGGACATATGGGTCTGCAGTCGATGCGCGAACGCGCCGAACTGTTGGGTGGAACTGTGACCGTACAGTCAACGCCCGGCCGCGGAACCTGCGTGCGTGCGACGATTCCAAGGCCGTAGTGACGGAGAGGAGCAGGCACCGTGAAGCCGATCACAATCGCGATCGTCGATGACCACGCCATCGTGCGCTCTGGTATCAAAATGCTCATCGATGCGCAATCTGACATGCGCGTGATCGGCGAAGCCGATGACCCCGCCAGTACCCTCGATCTGCTGTCAAGAACGACTCCCGATGTTTTGCTCCTGGATATCGCGCTTGCACGCACCAGTGGATTGCGCCTGTTAAAGGAGTTGCGCGAGAAATTTTCCAACCTCCGCATCTTGATGCTGACGATGCATACGAACCTCGCATTCGTGCGCTCCGCGCTGTCGACAGGGGCAGCCGGCTTCCTCCTCAAGCAGGCTGCCGATACCGACCTTTTGACCGCGGTTCGTGCCGTGGCACGAGGCGGCACGTTCATCGACCCACGGCTGGCACGAGAGCTGTTCTCGGCGGGTACATCGACCCAACCAGACGCGCTCAGCACCCGCGAGCGCGAAGTCGTGAAATTGCTGGCTCAGGGGTTTGGCAACCAGCAGATCGCCGCCCGTTTATGTGTCAGCGTGAAAACGGTTGAAACGTATCGCGCGCGCATCGGCGACAAGCTCGGTCTGCATACGCGCCGTGAAATCACTCGTTACGCATTGGCAACGGGGTTGTTGAGCGTCGCGGACGCTTTGCTCGATGATGGTTTTGCCGCGTGAGCAGGCAGACGAGCCGTCACGCGGCAAAGGGTGGAGATTCGAGCAGGGGACGGCTTTCCGACCGCTCGCCGCGGCCGAGTGCGTTATTACGGGCAAGCCATTCGGCGGAACGCCGTTTGGCTTCGGCGATCTGCTCCAGTGTCATGGACTGCGCCAACTGGCGTAGCGCCAAGCGTGCATTGCTCATGATTTCGCTGGCCGCCGCTTCGGCGATATCAAACCACATGTACGCCAGCACATTGTCCACGGGCACGCCTTCGCCATGCTTATAGCGCTGGCCGAGCGCGAACGCACCCACGGGCGTACTGGTTTCCTGGCGCTCGCCTCCATCAGCCCCATTCGAGCTTAGACTCTCGGCGGCGGGTGCTTTGGCGACGCGAGGCGCAAGTTGGTTCATGATGTACAGCATAAGTTCCATGCGGTTCGAAATACCAAGCTTCTCGAAGATCCGGAACAGGTAATTCTTGATGGTGTGTTCGCTGAGATCCAGCCGGTCGGCGATCTCGCGATTCGTTAAACCTTCAGTGACCCAACGCACAACATCCTGTTCTCGCGCGGAGAGCAGCGTCATTCCCTTCGCGTCCACCACGCGGATCGGGATCGGATCGGTGAGAGCTTGCAGCAAAAAATCCAATTCGGTCTGATTGGCCCAGACCTGCCCATTGGAAACACAGGTGATGCACTTGCCGAGGGTCGCGATCGGTTCAGCGCGACAGAGTACGCCTCTCGCACCTGCACGCAGCGCTTGAACGACGGCTGCCCGGTTCGATTCTTCCGTCAGGGCGATAACCGGCAGGTGCGGCCGCCTGCGACGTAATTCCTGGATCAGACCGGCGCCTTTGAACGAATCCAGTTCCGCGGTCAACGATACGAGCCCAACATCTGGCGCCACCGAGGTGACTTGCTCAAGTGAATGCCCGGCGATCGGCGAAAACCGGCGATCACGGCCGAGCACATCGCACAACAACTGCGTTCCCATGTGACTCGTATCGCGCACGAACACGGTAATTTGTTTACGAACTCGACTTGCAGCAGGACGCGTCATGGTCACCCTTGTCTCTCACCAAAAATTCCGCCAATGTATTCTGATGATAAGCGGTGGAGTAGAAGCGTCAAGCGTCGTCCGGCCTCATTTGTAGGGAGGAACGGGTAGAGAAAGAGGTCTCTAAAGGTTGAGAGGAATCGTAGTCTCCTGCGCGAGTGAACCGTCCGTGCCCTAAAGTTCCACAGTGTTAAGGTGACGGTCGCCGTCTAGCCCTGAGATTTATGGTTAGCATACCGACCTTACTATTTCCCCCTTGCCGGTCGCGAGGCGCCGAATTAACGTCGCGATGGGTGAATGTGTACCCTCGTGTGTTCCTGGACCACTATCATCTTCGCGAGCAGCCCTTCGGCGTCACTCCCGATCCGCGCTTCTTCTTTGACACACCGTCGCACAGAGAAGCTTGGTCGAGCTTGCAATACGGTATTGAAACACGGCGTGGCTTTCTAGGACTGGTTGCGCCGCCGGGAATGGGCAAGACCACGCTGCTCTTTCGCTTAATGGAGAAGATGCGCGAACGCGCCCGCACTGCCTTTCTCTTTCAAACCCAGTGTGATCCCGACGAGTTCCTTTGCATGCTGATGGCGGATTTGGAGGAAAAGCCGCATGCGACCTCAAACGTAGTCCGGCCAAGCGCCCGTGCGACTGCATCGCGTCTGATTGCGGGCGAGGATTGGGGCGAGCTTGCCGAGCGCGCCTGTAAACTCGCGCACGGGGACGGAGCGGCAATTGCGTTCCGCGAAAATAACGAACTCATTTGCGTCGCTAGTACCGGAGAAGCGCCATCGATCGGCATGCGCACGTCGCTGCATGCGGGGCTTTCGGGCGCGTGTTTCCGAACCGGCGAAATCATCTCCTGTGAAAATGTACGCGAAGATCAGCGCATCTCCTCCGAGGTCCGCGAGACGGAAGCATACGGTTCGATTCTGATTGCGCCGATCCGCGTCGCTGAGTGCACCGTCGGCGTGGCCGAGGTGTTTTCGCAACATCACTCGACTTTCGGCGTGGTTGAACGCGCTGCTCTGACAGAGGTCGTGGAGGAGATCGGCAGTCGTGCGCGCTCTAGCCTGTCCCCCACGCCTCGAGGTCCGTTTGTGGCAAAGGCGCCGAATCGAGCCGCCCTCCACGAGGCAATCTATGAGGTTTTGATACGCGAAGCCGAAAAAGGCGCGCCGCCGATCCTCGTCGTCGACGAGGCGCAAAACCTGAGTGACGCTGTACTCGAAACTATTCGTTTACTGTCGAACTTTGAAACGCCAAGGACAAAGTTGTTGCAGGTGGTCCTGGCGGGGCAAACCGAACTTCGGGAGCGGCTGGCACAACCGCATCTCAGACAGCTTCGTCAGCGGATCTCGATCATGAGCGCACTCGAGCCGCTCAACCGCCGGCAAGTAGGTGAGTACATCGCGCATCGTCTGCGCATCGCTGGTCATAACGGACACCCCCTGTTCACGCCCGAGGCGTGTGATTACATCGCATCGCTGAGTCTCGGCGTTCCGCGCGAGATCAACAACATCTGTTTTCATGCCATGTCACTGGGTTGCGCGACCGCGAAGATAGTCATAGACGTTCCGATTTTGCGCGAAGTAGCGTCGGACCTTCGCGGTAGCAAGCCCGTGAAAACGGAACCCGGCGACGATTCCGGGTGTCATGACGCCATCCTTTCTTCACAATACTTAAGCTCCCCACAACGAGAGAACTCTCCGGAAGCTCGCCTGCCTCCCGAACCTCCCCACGCCCCACACTCGACATCGACTACGCGCACAATCAGCGAGCAACGTATGCAGCCTCGAGACGGCAAGATTCTGCCGAGTTCGAAACAGGCCGTAAACCATAAAGGCTCGAAGCGGAGGGCCCCACGTCGTATTTATTACGCGTTGGCGCTTGCGAGCCTGACGTTGCTTTCGTCCGTGCTCGTCTGGCCTCGCATTTCGAACACCACGGAAAGGTGGATTGCGAAGCGAATCGCATCTCCTGCGACGGGTTCTGAAAGTTTGGGCTACGGCGGCGCCCGCACTGCGGAATCATTCTCGAACGCACAAGCGCGCGATCGAAAGTCTGCCGCGCGGTGGTCCGCAAGCGCCCATGACGCAGCAACTGGTTCTGCCCTGAAAGGTGCCGGCCCAGCCCACGGGGGCATTCCCGACCAGCACTTGAACTTGACCGCTGATCCGGGTTCGGGGACGAGCCCAGAGCAGCAGGCTGCCTCGCAGTCGGAAGTTTCTCACGACGCCAGCACCGAGCTCACAGCGGTCCCAAACGGGGAAGGACAAGCACTTGCTGCTGGGAGCGGAACTGGAACCGCAGCGGCTCCTATGCCGCTGCAGCCCAGGACCGATACGCCTGCAGACTTACCGCCGCCGATCGGCCTTGTGACCGAATCGGAGAACAAGATTGTAACGGCTGTGTTGAGTACCGGTGTACCCGTTGTCCCTAGCGCTGCTGCAAGCGATAGTCGACGAATCGAAACTGCGACCGACCCATCCGTTGCTCGCAATCGCTCCACCGCCATGGCGACCACGACGCCTGACACCATTCCCGCCTCCCTGGTCACAATGGTCAAGCCGGTGTATCCGGAGGTTGCCCTCCGAGGTCGTATCCAGGGCCAGGTCGTAGTCACTGTCACGATCACGAAAGACGGTCGGGTCGAAGACGTACGCGTGATCCGTGGCCATCCCGCGCTCGTCGGCGCTGCCGTCGCGGCGGTTCGTCAATGGCGATATCAACCCTGTCTAATCGACGGTGAACCGCAACAAGTAAGGACGGACATCATCGTCAACTTTAGGCTGGAAGGCCGTGGCTAACCGAAGTCACGTGGTCCAGTTTAAATCCAAACTGTACCTGTTCTGCGGCTCTGGTTGACCGAGTAGTGGGCAAATTCCCGGACCCGAACCGAGTCGCTGTCAGCACCTCGCATAGAGACGGTTATCCCTAGTCAACGAAATCATGCTGGAGATAAACGGCGCGAGAAAAATCGAGCCATTGTGAAGTGTCATTCAAGTACATATCACAGCGGCAAAGAACCCCATTTGGTTAGCGAACTTTCGGGCTCTTGTTGCCGCCATCATGCAAGGTTAAGTTCGCTGTATGTAATTTGTGGGTGGGGAAATCCCGTGGAAGCGAAGACAATTCGTTCGGTTGATCCCCTGGAATATTAACCGCGAATGTGCACCATGGATTGACCACCCACTGACCAGAAGTCGGATCGCAAGTATAAGCCGAAACCTCGCAAGACATTGACCCGCAACTAACAACGATTGGGACTGGAAGGGCGGAGCTGTGGGCACGACAGGTTGGGACTTTAAGGGCGGAGCTGTAACTCAAAGTAACGCGGTACTCGCGACAGGCGCAAGTGACCTAGGAGCAGTACCTTGTCCACTCCCTCGCTGGTATGCGGTCCATACCCGTGCCAGGCACGAAAAGAAAATGGCTAGCGATTTCACGCGGTACGGGATCACGGCCTTTGTTCCTACGACCCGCGAAGTCCATCGCTGGAGCGATCGGCGCAAGATCGTCGAGGTCCCACTATTCTCCTGTTATATGTTTGTAAATGTCCCAGGCTGGCGCCAAGTGCATTCTCTCGTTGTCCGCACGCCTGGGTTTCTACAGTGGGTTGGGGCGAACGGTGAGCCGACTGCGATCCCCGACGCACAAATCGAAGCCGTCCGCTGCCTGTTGACGAACGGCTTTGCCGCATCGCGGTACCCGTTCCTCAAACTCGGTCAGCGAGTCCGCGTTCGCGGTGGCTGCCTGGATGGGATCGAGGGAATCCTCGTCAGGAAAAGCGACAACTCGCAATTGGTGGTTTCTATCGATCTCATCCAGGCATGCATGTCCGTCACTTTGCATGGCTACGAGTTGGAGCCGCTGCCTTAGCGACTACTTTCCAGGAATGGTTCCGCGCATCCAGCCAAACTCGACGAAAGCTAAAAGGTAACAAGACGACGTACACGCCACGTGCGATCGGTGCGTGAGATTCGGTGTAACGCGGTCCAGGTCGCTGCGCGTGTATGTTGCGTGAGTACTTACATGGCTACCCCCATGCAGAACACCTCAACAGATGCGAAAACAGCCGCATACTTTAATACTCACTTCCACGAATACACCGAAGACAGACTGTCGCCTTTCATATCGGTCATCGAGCAATATCCCGGGGTAGCTCCCTCCCTCATCGACGTTGGTTGTGGAGTCGGTAATGCGCTGGACTATCTCAGCGCAAAAACGGGATTGCACAGCATCTGCGCCCTCGACGTCAGCGAGCTGTGTGTAGCACGGACCCAGCAGCGGCTCAAGTGCCAGGCACAGGTCGGATCGATACTGGACGACGCTCTCATCAACAACATGGCAGCACAGTTTGATTTCGCCCTGGTTGCCGCGGTGTTGCATCATCTTGTTTCTAATAGTAGACGAGCTTCGAAAAGGATGGCCCACAAGGCCCTTGCGAATGTCGTGAAGCTGGTCAAGCCAGGAGGCTACGTGCTGCTGGCCGAGCCAGTATTCGCTCCGGCCTGGGCCATGGACCTGGTGTTCTATCTGAAGGTCGCCATCACTCGCTTTACCTCGGAACGAGTGGGGATCTTTGGATACTGGAACAACATTGGCGCTCCCGTGGTGTCGTACTACGATTGTGACCAACTCCGGGATCTGATTGGTTCGATCGGCGGGTGCGCCATCGTATCTTCGGGCGTTGAGAAATGCGAGGTTCCGGTCGTCATGCGAATGGCCGGAATTCGCGACCGATCCGATGCAACGTTCGTCATCCAGAAATCCGCCGGCTCCTCCTTACGCCTGGCGGCATGAGGGGCACTCGAGTCCTGGCCCGCAACCCACAAGTTTGCTGTTTCATTCTGCTCCTGTCATCAATTGCTGTGTCGGCTCTCCGGAATCCGTATGACAATGCCCGCCGCTCTTCGCCAATGGTTGCTTAAACCCGCGTTGTTCATTCAGACCAAGCTTCCACCAGCTTTCTTCAGCAAATGGAATCAGGTTGCCATAGATGCCCTGCTGACGGCGATCTCTCTGCTTCTGGCGTATCAACTGCGATTCGACGCCGCGGTCCCCGCCGCCGATCGCCGGGTCATGTACATATGGATGTTGGTCCTGCCGCTGCTTCGTACCGGCCTCATGTGGAGCTTGGGTGCGTACCAGATTGCCTGGAGGTACTTCTCGTTTGGCGATGCCCTGCAGTTGATCTGCAGTGCGCTGTTGAGCACGCTTGTGTTGCTTGTGCTGCGCCTTACCGTTGGTCTGCACCATGTTGCGCTGCTTGCCAACCCGATCAGCGTCATCGTCATGGACGCGGTTATTTTCCTCGCGTTGGCGAGCAGTGTGCGAGCTCTGCGTCGGTTGGCGACAGAGGAGTCACTGTTTGCCACCGGCGAGGGGACACGCGTGTTGCTGGTGGCTGGGGAGAAGGCATTGACCGCTGCGCTCCGCCAGGTATCGGCGCACCCGAACCTCGATGTTGTGGGCCTGCTGGTGCCGGGCGATGGAAACGGGTTGCGCGGGATGCGGATCTTTGGGCGTACGGTGCTGGGCGAGCCGAAATTGCTGAGCCCCCTGCTGCGAGCACGCAAAGCCGACCTGGTCATGATCGCGGAAGCCGGGCTGGACTGTATTGGCGATGTCGTAGCGGTCGCGAGCCACTACGGCATCGAAGCCCGGATGCTGCCTTCGGCGGCAGATGTCGTGCGCGGGGATGTATCCTTCTCCCCGCGGCGGCGGGTATCCACTCGCGTAGAACGAGTGTTGGTCCTGGGGGGTGCGGGTTATCTCGGTTCTATGCTGGTATCCCTGCTGCTGGCGCGCGGCTACAGGGTCCGCGTGCTGGACCGGTTCCTTTTCGGCCGCGAGTCACTGGATGCTGTCGCCCACAACCCGAATTTCGAGCTTATGGCCGGTGATGTGCGTGATATCCAGGCGGTCGTCGCTGCCATCAAGCAGACCGACGCGGTCATTGACCTGGCCGCGATCGTCGGCGATCCCGCCTGTGCGGTCAACAAACAGCTGTCCTTGGAAGTGAACCGCGCCGCCACGCGCATGCTGATTGATATCAGCAAGGGATACGGGGTCAGCAGGCTGGTGTTCGCCTCCACGTGCAGCATCTACGGCGCCTCCGATTACCTGGTCGATGAACTCACCGCACCGGCCCCCATCTCGATCTACGCTGAGACCAAGGTGGCCTCCGAGCAACTGCTGTTGGAAGCGGCGTCTGCCGATTTCCATCCCGCCATCTTGCGACTGGGCACGCTGTTCGGACTTTCGGCGCGCCCGCGCTTCGATTTGGTGGTGAATCTGCTGACGGCACGCGCCGCGGCGCTAGGAAAGATCACCATCTTCAACGGCGAGCAGTGGCGTCCCTTCCTGCACGTCTACGATGCGGCCCGAGCCTTCGTCACAGCGTTGGAAGCAGCCCCGGAAGACGTTTCCGGCGAGATCTTCAATGTGGGTGATTACCGCCTGAACCTGCGCTTGTCGGAGGTGTCGCGGAAAATCGGCGCGATCGCGCCTTCCGTGCAGGTGGAGCACGTGGAAAACGGGGACAAGCGCAACTACCGCGCGTCTTTCGACAAGATCCACACGCGCCTCGGCTTCCGTTGCGAGCGCAACCTGGAGTTCGGCATTGGTGAGATCTACAGCGCCATTATTTCAGGCCAGATCACCGACTTCACCGCATCGCGATTCAACAACCAACTCGTTACCCAGGTGTTCGCCGAGTCCGACAGGGCAGCGCCATCAAGCATGCGCATGCTCGCCAACCTGGCCGCCTGCCAGGGAGCAATATGACAGAACATGGCAGTCGCCGTGGCCGCGTGGCCGTGATCGGAAACGGTATCCGCTTGCCGGACGGATCTGCCGAGCCGGGGTGCGCGGACTGCGGGCGACGGTACTCGATCCTGGGCGGAGTTCGCCGGCCTGAACCCGCCGAGGTGGCCGCCATCACCGAACGTGTCGCAGCCTGAAACGATTATGTCGGACGAATTCATACCGTTTCACCGGCCATCCATCGGAGAGGAAGAACGCGCCGCGGTGGCGCGCGTCTTGGCCTCCGGATGGCTAACCACCGGACCGTGCGCGCACGCGTTCGAGAGCGACTTCGCCTGGTTCATCGGAACGAAACACGCGCTGGCGGTGAATTCCTGCACGGCTGCGCTACAGTTGGCGCTTGATGCGATTGGCTTGCGGCCCGGCGATGAAGTGCTGGTGCCCACATACACGTTTGCTTCTACCGCAGAAGTGGTCACGTACTTCGCTGCCCGCCCCGTGTTTTGCGACAGTTTGGCCGGTGGGTTCAACCTCGACCCAGGAGATGCCGAAGGGCGTGTCACCGCGCGGACAAAGGCTATCATCCCCGTCCATATCGCCGGCGAGGCATGCAATCTCGACGCGGTTCACGCCCTCGCTCAGCGCTACCACCTGCACGTGATCGAGGATGCCGCTCATGCCCTCCCCGCCAGCTTCCAGGGACGTCGAATCGGCTCGATTTCTGAGTTGACTGCTTTCAGCTTCTACGCCACCAAGACTATGACGACCGGCGAAGGCGGCATGTTGACCACCGACAATGACAACTACACCGCCAGGATCCGGAAGATGCGCCTGCACGGCATCACAGCCGATGCATGGAACCGATACGCCAAAGAGGGCTCCTGGTATTACGAAGTCGAGGATGCCGGCTACAAGATGAATATGCCGGATCTGCTCGCGGCGGTCGGCACGGCGCAATTGCCGAAATGCGAGCAGTTCCGCCAGCAGCGCCGCGCCATCGCTGCCCGATACAATCAGGCGTTTGCGGCCCTGGACGAGCTGCAAATCCCGCCCCAGGAAACGGATGCCAGCGATCACGCGTGGCACCTCTACATCCTGCGGCTGCGCCCGGAGTTACTGTCCATCGGCCGCAACCAATTCATCCAGGAGCTGAAAGCCGCGGGAATCGGCACCAGCGTGCATTTCATTCCCCTGCACCTGCACCCTTACTATCGGAACACGTATGCGTACGGACCGGGAGATTTCCCTAACGCAGAAGACGCCTATTCCCGCTGCATTTCGCTTCCCATATTTCCATCTATGACTGAGCGGGACATTGCGCGCGTGATCACAGCCATTCGTACCATTGTCGCGAAAGGCCGCAGGCGCTTTCTCGAAGCCGCGAGTTGAATCCGGCGTTTCGCACAACGCGGCGACGGAGTGGGTTGCAACTGGCTGTAATGTTGCCGGACGGGACTATTTTGGTGAGTTCTTCAAGTAAGGATTCGTTCATTTTGGTCCCTCTGGATTCCGGCGCACAGGCGGAGGATTGCAGAGCGGCCGTGCCGTCGGCAGCCGGCGCTTCCGGGTCACCCAGACCGGCCGCGCAAGGCCAAGCGCCAATCGCATCAGGGTGGGCTCTTGGCAGCCAGAAGCGGGTCTTTGATCTGCTGCTGGCGATGGTGGTCGTTTGCCTCGCCGCTCCCATTATGCTAGTTACGGCGCTGCTGATCCGCGCCACTTCGCGTGGCCCGGTCATTTTTCGGCAGAAACGGCTCGGGAAGGACGCGCGTGAATTCGAGCTGCTGAAATTCCGCAGCATGCGAGATTCGAAGCGTGCTGTGGGTTCGGGGCTGACCTGCGCGAATGACTCCAGGGTCACCCCGGTCGGACGCTTCCTTCGCCATTGGAAGCTGGACGAACTACCGCAATTGTTCAATGTTATTTGCGGGGACATGAGCTGGGTCGGACCCCGACCGGACCTGCCCGAGTATTTTGCCGAAGCCGGCCCGAACGCTCGCCGGGTGCTGACGCTCCGGCCGGGCATCACGGGGTGGGCCACGCTTCGATATCGCAATGAGGAGCAACTCCTCGCAGCAATCCCACCGGATGAATTGAAGGACTTCTACATCCGTGTACACCTGCCCAGGAAAGCACGACTCGATCTCGCGTATGGGAAACGCGCCACCTTCTGCGTCGATTTGTGGGTGCTGCTGCGCACCTGCAGGATCATCCTGGAATGACGCTCGGGTAAGCGCGACTGCCAAAGCGCGCCGCACATTCTCAACGAAGAGATTGGGCCAAGTGAGACACCACACTGCCGCGCAGTGCCGCAGGTCAAAATTGCAGCCAAAATCGATTTCGAGAGCAGCGACAGAACCGGCGCTTGAGCCAAGCACAGGCGTGAGCAGCTATGAATTACCCCGGAGTGCTGATTCCAAGCCGCTGGTTTCCGTCGTGATGGCGACGCTGAATGAGCGTGACGCCATTGAGCGATCGCTCGCCTCGGTGATCAACCAGGAGCCCGGCGATGTCCCATTGGAAATCCTAGTAGTGGATGGGGGCTCGAGCGATGGCACCACCGAGGTTATTGAGGAAGTCGCGGCCCGCGACAGCCGGGTGCGGCTCATCCGGAATCCGAAACGGAAAACGCCAATCGCATTCAATCTTGGCCTCCACGCGGCCCGCGGCGAGTACGTCTGTATCCTGGGCGCACACTCGGTTTATCCGCCGGATTACGTGTCGGTGTGCTTGCGCGAAATGCGCCAGCACCAGGCAGTCGGCTGCAGCGGCAGCATAGTCACCGTCTCCGCAAAAGAGACGCTGCCGGCGCGCTTGGCTGCCTGGACACTCTCCAGTCGGTTCGCGTCCTCGCCGCGTTCGGTGCGCACGCGCGCTGCCGGCTACGCAGATACAGTGCCTTACCCGGTGTTCCGCCGGCAGGCGCTGCTTGATATCGGTGGCTACGACGAGAACCTTGATCGCAACCAGGACAATGATCTCAGCCAGCGCCTGCGCGCGCGCGGCCACAGACTGTACATAACCGCACGCACCCAATGCGCCTACTGCGCTCGTCCGTCCGTGGCTGCAGTTTGGCAGTATGCGTTCCACAGCGGGCGGTGGAACGGCATCTCGCTACGGCTGAAGCCAGCGTCCATGTCCCTGCGGCACCTGGTGCCCGCTGCGTTCGTTGCTGTCCTGGCGGTCGCGGGCACGGCTCTGGCCGCCGATATGCAGTACCGCGGCGTCAATTGGCCGAAAATCGTTCTGGCGCTGGCGCTGGGCAGCTACATGTTGCTGGCGGTGCTGTCCGCGATTGCGATCTCGGTGCGGGCCCGAGCAATTGGAGCACTTCTGCTTCCCGCGGTGTTCTTCGGCTTTCACCTTGCGTATGGTCTCGGCACGATCGCAGGGTATCTCAGGGGCACAAAACGCGTGTCGCCGCGCCGCGCCGATTCACCTTGCCCACCCAGGTGCAACCCTGTATGAGTAGAACGTTCGAACTACTGCGCTCGTTACATAAGGACGGTGACATCCTTCCGCAGAACGCGGAGGTAGTACCTCCAGAAGATAAGCAACCAGCGTATGCGAGCCGTCTCCAGGTCCTGCACCCGGAAGCTGTCGAAAAATCCGATTGGTGGCGCATCGTCGATACGTTGCGGCGTCATTGGCGCTTGTCGGCGGCGTTTACGGCAATCGCTGTCATAACAGCGGCGGTGGTCACCGCGACTATGAAGCCGGTGTATGAACCGGAAGCTCGCATTGAGGTGACACCACCTGGGGCGGAAGCATTTTCGTTACAAAGTGTCGGCCCGTCCTCCGATGCTTCTGACTACATAGAGACCAACGTACAAAAGCTCCGCAGTGATGATCTCGCGATGCAGATCATCCAGAAGTTCGGCTTGGATCGCACTGCGCGACCTGGCCGGCCGGGACCGGAAAAGCAGGCGGAACCGGACAGGCCCGAAGCACCGGCAGAAACTGCCGCATTGCGTGCGTTCCGCCGCAATCTGACGGTCTCGCGCGACAGTTCCAGCCACATAATCAGGGTCAGCTTTGCCGCCAATGACCCCAAGTTGGCGGCCGAAGTGACCAATTCACTGGTTAACGCATTCATCGACTCCACCTATCGGGCGCGGCATACGTCGATCGTGAAGTCATCGGATTGGCTTTCCAAGCAGCTTGATGATGTGCGCCGCAAGATGGAGCAGTCGAACCGTGCCTTGGCAGATTTTCAGGCCGTCAACGGCATTGCGGGCCTGGATGCAAATGCCAATACCTTTACTGAAAAGATGGCGGAACTTAACCGGCAGCTCGCGCAGGCGCAAGCAGAGCGGATTCACTACCAAGCGCTGCTGAACCGCACCAATGCTGAAGCCGCAACAAACTTGCCGCAAGTCGGGTCCGATCCCGTCGTCCAGGAATTGAGAAAGAAGTTGTCCGACGCTCGGGCGCGGCTATCCGAGACGCTGGTCGTGTACGGCCCGCGAAATCCCAACGTCAGGAAAGTGAACGACAGCATCAAGGAACTCCAACGCGAGCTCACGGCACAGCAAAACAGGATCGCGCAGGATGTCGATACCAGCTACATCGCCGCGCAAAGCCGCGAGCGCCTCCTCGAGCAGCAGATCAGGATTTCCAGCAAAGACCTGAAAAAAATGGCCGAGTACGAGGCCTTAAAGAAAGAAGTACAGGCCAGCTCCGAGCTGTACAACAAGCTGTTTGAGAAAGTGAAGGAGGCGGGAATCGCGGCCGAGTCCACCTCCACGAACCTTCATTTCATTGACCCGGCCCGCGTGTTAATCAGCCCGACACGACCCAACCGATTGATGAATCTGGTTGCTGGTTTAGGGGCCGGTTTGATCGGCGGCATTGCCCTGGCGTTCGCACGGGATGCTGTCGATCATACGGTCCGCACGCCGGAAGATTTGAAACAGTGCACCGGCTTGTCCGCGATCACCATCGTTCCGGTGATAGAGTCTCCGAACAAGCTCGCCAGACTGCTGCCGGCTCGCAACCATGGCGCACAGAACGCGCTGGTGCAGCGCCCGAATTCCCCGGAATCGGAGGCGATGCTCGCGCTCTACACCTCGTTGCAGCTGGCGAACCCGGACCACCCGCCGCAAGTAATCCTGATCGGTTCCCCAAATACCGGCGAGGGCAAGACGACGCTCGCCATCAATCTTGCCCTGGCACTGGCGCGCCATGCCGGTACGTTGCTCATCGACGCGGACCTGCGCAAGCCCGCGATCGCGAGAGCCGTCAGTGTTTCGACGCGCTGGGGATTGCGCGACGTCCTAGCCGGCCGCACTGCTGTGGATGATGCGTATGTGCCTCTCCCGGATTGCCGGTCGCTTTTTCTGCTGTCTGAGGGCACTGACAAAGGCGTTCAGCCAACCGACTTGATCTACTCACCCAATGCCGCCGACCTCGTGCAGCGGCTGCGTGAGAAGTTCGACCACATCGTCATTGATTCGCCGCCCATTCTGTCCTTCGCGGATGCACGGGCGCTGGCTCGACTCGCAGACGGCGTGGTCTTGGTCGGACGAGCAGGCATAACCACGAAGGAAAGCCTGGTCCGCAGCATCGAGTTGCTGCAACTGTCTCACGCGGCGCCAGTCCTTGAGGTCGTGCTGAACGGTGCCAACGTTGGCGTTGACTACTACAACTACGCGTATTAGCCGCAGGGCAATAACTTCCGCACGACGAGAGGATGAATTGCATGGCCGAAATTCCAAAAGTTGCCGTTGTTGGTAATGGGTACTGGGGCAAGAACCTCGTCCGTACGCTCCATCAGTTGAATGCGCTGGAGTGCGTGTGCGAGTTGCGGCCCGAGTTGCGCAAGCAGGCTGAAAGCCAGTACCAGGCACGCACATCGGCATACTTAGCAGAGGTGCTGGCCGACTCTCGCGTGCAGGCGGTGGTGATCGCCGCGCCGGCAGCGCAGCACTACGATATCGCGCGCGAGGCCCTGCTCGCCGGGAAAGACGTGTACGTTGAGAAACCGCTGGCTCTTCACGCCGCGGAGGGCCGCGAACTCGTCGCCTGCGCGGAGCGCCAGCAGCGCATTCTCATGGTTGGTCACATCTTGCAATACCATCCGGCAATCCTCGCTTTGAAACAAATGATCGACAGCGGTGAACTGGGTCGCATCCAGTACATCTATTCGTCGCGCCTGAACCTGGGGAAGCTGCGCACCGAAGAAAACATTCTGTGGAGTTTTGCGCCGCATGATCTGTCAGCCATCCTGTTCCTCCTTGACGAAACGCCTTCTCACGTGAGTAGCGTTGGCGGGACCTACGTCAATTCGGCCATCGCGGACACCACGTTGACGACGTGCGAATTCCAGAGCGGCGTACAGGCCCACATCTTTGTCAGCTGGCTGCACCCGTTCAAGGAGCAAAAACTGACGATCGTTGGCAGTCGCAAAATGGCTGTGTTTGATGATGTGGAACCCGAGCGCAAACTTGTGCTGTACAGCCACCGTATTGACTGGGTCAACCGCGTGCCCGTAGCTCAGAAAGGAGAAGGTACCGTTATCCCCCTGCCAACCGAGGAGCCCTTGCGTAAGGAATGTGAACACTTCCTGGAGTGTGTCGCCACCCGGCAACGCCCCCGCACCGATGGCGAGAAGGGGGTGCAGGTTTTGGATGTGCTGGAGGCATGTGAAATTTCACTGAAGAACAACGGCCTGCGCGTGCCAGTGCAAGCCGTGGCGCCGCAGTATTTCGCGCATCCCACCGCCGTGCTGGATGACGGATGCGAAATCGGAGAAGATACCAGGATTTGGCACTTCTCGCACATCATGAGCGGAGCTACTTTGGGGAGCCACTGCAATCTGGGGCAGAACGTGGTTGTCAGTCCAGGCTGCCGAGTTGGCAACAACGTTAAGATCCAGAACAACGTGTCAATCTACACGGGTGTCGAACTCGAGGATGACGTGTTCTGCGGGCCCTCAATGGTGTTTACAAACGTCACCAATCCGCGCAGTCACGTACTGCGCCGTAACGAGTATCGCCGAACCCTGGTCCGCCGGGGCGCATCGATCGGGGCCAACGCTACGGTGGTATGTGGAGTGACCATTGGGGCGTACGCCTTTATCGCGGCGGGCGCCGTAGTCACGCGCGATGCGCCCGATTACGCGCTCATGGTGGGCGTGCCGGCCAGGCAGGCCGGGTGGATGTGCTATTGCGGGGTTCGCTTGCCAGACTCGACCGTGTTGCCGTCCTGCCCAGCCTGTGGCCGCAAGTACGTGATTGAAGGCGGCACGTGCACGGCAAAGCTGGCCACGATGATGGCTAGCGCAGACAAAGTCGCCGCCTAACGTACTTTCTTCGAACCATCTTCACACATTGTACCTTCGATGCCCTTCGACGCCTGCGGATCTCTTCATCCCAATGTGCGGAATTTTCGGAGCTATCAGTTTCGACGGGCCTTTCGATCGGGCTGCATTCGAAACCTTCTCCAGGCTCACAGATCTTGTGAGCTATCGTGGTCCCGACGACTCTGGTCATGTTGCGTTGAATTTCGCCAATCGGGAACACGATACGAAGGCGTGGTTCGACGTCTTCTTGGGCAGCCGCCGCCTCGCCATTCTCGACCTGTCCACGACAGGACATCAGCCGATGGCACACGGGGATCATTGGATCACCTACAACGGAGAGATTTTCAACTACATCGAGCTTCGACGCGAGCTCGAGGCGCTCGGACACGTTTTCCGGACCGGCACCGACACCGAGGTGATTCTGCACGTATTCGACGAGTATGGCGAGGATGGGTTCGAACGACTGAATGGGATGTGGGCGTTCGCCATTGTAGACCTGGCAGGGAAGCGGATCATCCTCAGCCGGGACCGCTTCTCGATCAAGCCGCTCTACACTCTGTCGGCGGCCCGTCGTTTGTATTTCGCTAGCGAGATCAAACAACTGCTGCCGCTCCTGCCGACCAGGCAGGTGAATGAGACGGTTTTATCGGAGTTCCTGTCACAGGGTCTTCTGGACCATTTGCCGGACACGTTCTTTAAACGCATCCAGAGGGTTCCGGCGAAGAGCAATGTCATCGTGGACTACACGCGAGCCACCGTCTCGCAGAACAAGTACTGGGAATTTAGTGAAGGGACTCGCTATGCAGCAATCAACGATGAGGAGGACATTGCGGCCGAATTCCGGGAGCTGTTTCGCGACAGCGTTCGCATCCGGCTCCGCAGTGATGTTCCGGTCGGATTGCTCCTGAGCGGCGGGTTAGATTCATCGGCGATCGCTGTCGTGAGCGAGCAGGCAGGTGCGGGCACCGTACGCAGCTTCTCGATCGTCGCCGAGGAGAAGCAGTACAGTGAGGCGAGGTTCATTCAGGCGCTCGTCGACACCGGCATTCGCAGCGAGAAAATCACGTTTCGTCCAAGTGACGTAATGGATGACCTGGAGAAAGCGGTCTACCACAGTGACGAGCCCTTCGGCGGGTTGAGTGTTCTGGCACAACACAAGCTGTTGCGAGCTGCCAAACAAGCCACCGACGTCACCGTTTTGCTGAGCGGCCAGGGTGGGGACGAGGTGCTACTCGGCTACCTGAAGTTTTTCTTCTTCTATGTGCGGCAGCTGTTTCGCCGCGGCCAGTACGCCAGGGGAGTGAAGGAGTTGCTCGGTAGCACGCTGGCTGGTACAGCCGTTCACCAATGCAACTTCGCCGAAGTGAAGCGATACTTACCGGCACACGCCAATCAGCGGTCACGTCTGCTGCGCAAGCCGCCGCACGCCGTACCGATCTGGAATTGTGATGACCTTCGCACGCGGCAGATGATCGACATAGATTCTTATTCCGTTCCAGCGCTGACCCATTACGAAGATCGCAACGCCGCCGCCCACTCGCTCGAAGTCCGTCATCCTTTTCTCGACCATCGTCTCGTGGATTTCGTCCTGAACATTCCCGTGGAGTTCAAGATCCGAGATGGCTGGACGAAATACCTGTTGCGCCAAAGTCTCCCCGAACTGCCCAAGGTGATTCGTTGGCGCAAAGACAAGCAACCGTTCCTCACTCCCGAAGCGCTGTGGCTGAAGCGTGAGTTGGCGCCGCTGGTCTCTAGTTTGTTCTCGAACAGCAAACTGGAACAGATGGGAATCCTGGACGAACAGGAGTTTCTTCGCCATTACAATGTCTTTCGCCACGGTGCGTCCATCGCGCCCGCTGAAATCTCGCGTGTCGTTGTCGCAGAGCTATGGGCGCGACAGTTCCTCAACTGATAGCTCATACCGCAGAGGCCCCCGAGGTTTTTCCGTGCCGCAGTTCCCTGATAACCGCGCTTTCGCTTTTTCGATCTTTGATGACACTGACGGCAGTACGACAGAGAACATTCGCCCCGTCTACCGCCTCCTGAGCGAAGTTGGAATGCGAACTACAAAGTCGGTGTGGCCTCTGGCTTGTGTCGCCGGAGCACCGTTTGCCGGCTCGACGCTACAGGATCCGGACTACTTGCACTTCGTTCGCAACCTGAGGGATGACGGATTTGAGATCGCTCTCCACAACGTGCGCAACTCCGATGCGACACGCGATTGCGTACTTCGGGGCCTGGCTGTCTTCGAAGCAAGTATCGGCGCGCTGCCCCGAATTCACGCCAACCACGCGTTCAACCGCGACAACCTGTACTGGGGACCCGACCGATTGTCCAGTCCTTGGACGCGCCAGCTATACCGCCTCGCGACAATGGGGAACTACGATGGTCTCTACCGAGGTCATCTCGAAGACTCGCCTTACTTCTGGGGAGACCTGTGCCAGCAATACATCACGTACGTACGTAACTTCGTGTTCGGGGACATTAACCTGAACGCGATCGGTGCTGCCGCCCCTTACCAAGATCCCAGCAAGCCGTTTGTTCCTTATTGGTTCAGCTCCAGCGAAGGCGGCAAGCTTGCTCCCTTCTGCGACCTTCTGTCCGAGCGTAACCAGGACCGGTTAGAGAGGGAGAATGGCATCTGCATCGTTTACACGCATTTCGCCGAAGGATTCGTGGAACACGGCTGTCTCAACGCACGCTTCGAGTACCTGATCCGGCGATTGTCACAAAAGAACGGCTGGTTCGTTCCCGTTTGCACGCTGCTGGACTATCTTCGGAATAGGAATTCGGCCGACCTCGATGACGAGAGCCGCAAGGCGCTGGAACGACGCTGGCTGCTCCACAAGTTGCGCGTCGGTCCTTCGTAACACGAAGACAAGCCACTGACTACCGCGCGGCGGTGGCGGTGTTGGATTCGAAATGCGATTCCTCGTATTGACGCAGTTCTTCTTGCCGGAAGCAGGGGCAGCACAGGCGCGCCTCGCGGGTATGGTGCGAGAGCTCACCCGACGTGGTCACCAGGTCAAAGTGGTGACCTGTTTTCCCACCTACGGGCTTGGGCGAATCCACCCTGAGTTCCGCAGCCATGTGTATCAGTGTACGGATTGGGCTTGATTTTCGCACAAAGTGTCCAGCGAATCATGAGCGCTACTTTGGTCCAATCGCTCTCCCGATTATCCGCATGGCCTCGCAAATTTCCGTTTGCCAGGAACGTGGCGGTACTCAGCGGCGGGGCTTCGCTGGGTCATTGCTTCACGCTCGGGATCGCTCCATTCCTGACTCGACTTTACGCTCCCAACGACATGGGCCGCTGGGCTCTGTTCACCGCCTTCTTCAATGCGGCGGCGATAGCAGCATCCCTGCAATATGAGGTCGCCCTTGTTCTTGCACATAGTGAAGAGGAAGCCGCCCACCTGGCAACCACATCCATGCTCATGGCTGTCCCGATAAGTTTTCTTGGCGGAGTTCTGCTTTACGTCTTGGAACATTTCTCTATTTTCGGATTCGGCATCCTGCCCTCATATGCCGCCGCATTAATGGTTCCGGCCGTACTGTGCGTCGGTCTATTCCAGATTCTTCGCTACTGGTCGCTGCGAATGGACCGGTTTGGCCTGGTATCGCAAGCCACCATCCTTCAAAACGGTGGTCGAAGTGTTTCGCAGCTCGTTTTCGGCGCATTCGGCGCGCACTCCGCCGGCTTATTGGCAGGAGAGGTTCTTGGTCGTTGCATAGGAATGGGCCGAATGATGCGGTATACCTGGCCGACACTACGGATACACCCCCTGACATACAGAGGAGCTGTGGAGGTACTTCGTAAGCATCGACGGTTTCCATGCTTCTTCCTTCCGTCATCACTCCTGAACCAGGTCGGCACAAACTTACCATTTGTTTTGGTGGTTTCCTTGTATGGCGCCACGGTGGGAGGTTATTACTCGCTAGTATGGCGCTGCTTGGCATTGCCGGCTGTTTTGGTTGGGATCAGCATCGCCGATGCATTCCATGCCCGCGCTGCTACCCTCGCGCGTGAGGATCGAGGCCGCGTGCTGCAGCTGTTTCACAGGACAACGGCTGCTTTGCTAGCGATCGGGATCGTTCCTGCTTTCACCATCTTTATGTTCGGCGAACCACTCTTTCAGTTCGTATTTGGAAGCCAATGGCGGATGTCCGGAACAATCGCGGCGATGGTAGCGCCTTGGTTCTTTGCTTCGTTTGTGGTCAGCCCGCTCACTCGGATCGTATTCGTATTGCAAGGTCAGCGTTCCAAGCTGGTGTTTGACACTTTGACTCTGGTCGGCAGCATAGGGGTATTCACACTTGCGCACATGTTGGACTGGCCAGTGCTGCGCACAATATCGACGCTGAGCATAATCAACACTGCGTCAATCGTTCTTTACTTTCTGGTGCTATTACGTATCACAACTATGTCCAGTGCGACATTGCCGGACGAGCGCCTGGCGCCAGCTTAGGCGACCAGCGTCACCGCAGCCTGGCTGTACACCGCACGGGTGTGCGTGCGACCTCCAGCAGTTTATGGATGCAGCGGTTCGCGGCGATTGTAATCTGCACCTCATATACCGCCGCGTTTGTTGTGGTGTACAAAAACATCGTCGTTCCAGTGTGGGGATATGAGGGCTTCCGGTCGAGTGCGACACCAGCACGCGCGGCTGCGGGCTGGTTCCTAGCAGTGCTTCCGTCCGCGTGGATGCCTTTAGAGTTGAAACGGCCTTCTGTGCTGGTCTATTGGCTACTATATTTACTCGTTATAGTTCCCGCATGCATAGTGCCTGTTAATTCATTGCTAGACAAGTCTAACGGTCCCATCGAACTGGCGCTCTGTATTGTGATGGTATTCGCCGCGACACGTGTGATCTACAGTCTTCCGCTCCTGCCAATCCCCCGCGTGCGCCTGCAAAGCTATCAATTCATCGTCCTGTTGCTGCTTGCGAGCTGCATCGCTTACGCAGCGATGATTTCGACGTTTGGCTTTCACCTGCGGTACGTGCCTCTCAGTCAAGTATATTCAACGCGAACTGCATTCAAGGAAACGCTCGTGACGTCGTCACGCGTAGTTCCATATCTCATCGCCTGGCAGATGTATGTAATAAATCCTTTGGCGATTGGACTAGGCGTCGTAACACGCCGTAGGTCCTTGATAGCACTGGGTACTGTTGGGGAACTTGCGATCTATTCGATCTCCGGCTTTCGCGATGTCCTCTTTGCCACTGCATTTTTGCTTTACCTGGCGTGGGCGATGAGGAAAGCCCGCACATTTG
This sequence comes from uncultured Terriglobales bacterium, assembly GCA_964559835.1. GTDB lineage: Bacteria > Acidobacteriota > Terriglobia > Terriglobales > Acidobacteriaceae > DAISJI01. The sequence continues at coordinate 49,187 of CAZLJE010000005.1, read as the reverse complement.
GTCTGAGGTTCGCCTGCACGTGGACTGCTATCTTCTCATTTGCAGCTGCGCTGGAATGGCTCCGGATGGATCGCACGTTACCGGCTCTCGTGCTGGAGCGCATGACGGGACTCCCTGGACTGCTAACAGGCTTCTACTATGAGTTCTTCTCCTCGCATCCGAAGGCACTCCTCGGCCAAAGCTTCTTGTTCGACGCTTGGGTCCAATACCCGTATGACTTAGCAACTCCGCAAGTGATCGGATATGTGTATTTTCATAGTCGCAACACGTTTGCAAACGCCAATCTCTGGGCAGACGCATATGCGAATTTCGGCTTTCCCGGCATCATCATCTTCACCCTGCTTTTTGCTATTGTGCTGTGGATGTACGATTCGTTGGCTGTTGGCCGCAACGACCGCCTAATGGCTCTCGTCGTAGCGCTTCCTGCGTTCGCGCTTGCCAACTCGGGACTCCTCACCTGTTTGGTCACCCACGGCATAGGTGTGGCAATGATTCTGGTGTACCTGATGCCAACGGACTACGGCTCCCGCCGGCGTCAGTTGAGCTGATTGGCCCCGTGTCGCACAGTTGTTAAGTATCACTGCGAACGCGTGGCTGCGGAACTATTCACTCTCGGAGGATTTCCCGCCAGTGTGGCGCAACCTCTGTTGAAACGTGTAAGAGGCAAGCTTAATGACAGGTCGGCTTAACGTCCATCCACACCGCGGTGAGAAGGCGACGACGCGAACGCGCGTCAGAACTGTACACCTCACGTCCGGTCATTGGGTGAATGATGCTCGCGTCTTTCACAAGGAATGCAAATCGCTAGCCGCCGCTGGATATGAAACGGTCTACATCGTCCCACACGAACACGACGATACTATTGAGCACGTACTCGTACGGGCAGTGCCGAAGACAACGAGCCGGTTAAAGCGCGTGACGCTGTTACCCGTCCGCCTCTACCGCGCCGCGTTGGCTGATCCAGCCGATTGCTACCACATTCATGATGCGGAGCTACTGCCAATCGGTCTGCTCCTAAAGGCACACGGGAAAACGGTTATTTACGACGCCCATGAAGATCTGCCGCGAACATTTTTATTGAAAACGTACATGTGCAAGTGGCTGCGGTGGCCCGCCATGTGGGCGTCCGAGCGTTTCGAGAACTTTGCCGCGCGACGCTTCGATGCGATCGTCGCGGCCACACCGGTCATCGCGCGCCGCTTCGAACCCTTGAACCGGAATACAGCCGTTGTGAGCAATTTCCCGCGTCTCGAGGAGCTCTTCACCCCTCGTGACTGCCCCTGGAACGAACGACACAATTGGATCGTCTATCTCGGCAGTATCACTCGTGACCGCGGCGCGCAGGAGTTAGTCGAGGCGATAGATCTCGTTCCCCCCGAGTTCGGTGCCAGGCTGAAAATCGCCGGTGTGCTTCAGGACCCTTCGTTACTCGATAGCCTTCGCAATTTGCCCGGCTGGAGGCACGTCGACTGGCTCGGTTATTTGGAGCGCAAGCAGGTGGCGCATCTGCTTGCGCGTGCCAAGGTGGGCGTAGTCGTGCTTCATCGCGAACAAGCCTATGTCGATTCACAACCGATAAAGCTTTACGAGTATATGGCGGCAGGGGTGCCGATCATCGCTTCGGATTTTCCAACCTGGACTCCGATATTGGAGGGTTGTGGTTTGTCGGTTCCACCACAATCGTCAACCGCGCTAGCCGACGCGATTACATATCTGCTGAATCATCCCGATACGGCCGACCAGATGGGAAAAACAGGCCGTGCCAAGGTGGAGAGCCGGTACAACTGGAGCAGCGAAGAACAGAAACTCCTTCAGCTTTACAGATTAATATTTGGCACGAAAGCGGCGTCAGCAGTCGCGCCATATCCTTCCGTGCAACATGAATACAACATAACAAAGAAATAAATGAGCAGGATCATTTCTGATCCTGCTAGGGAACCAGACACGCGAGGCGATCCATGGTCCCAGCGAGGGAAAACACTCGCCAGAGTCAGGCCAAAGCGATTGTGTTCGTCTTATTACTCTGCCTGATGCCCCACGGTCCTGGCTCAACTGTCCAGACGACGAGTGGTGCTGGCGTCGCTGCGCTCTCGTATTTCGTGACCCCAACGGGCAGTGATCTGAACGGTGGCAGCTATGAACGGCCCTGGGCGACCATGCAGCACGCTGCCAATGTCGCACCGGCGGGTGCGACCGTCCACGTCGCTCCAGGAATTTACATGCAAGATCAGCTGACATTTTCAAACAGCGGGACCGCCACCGCTCGCATCCGTTTCGTCTCGGACCAGAAGTGGCACGCAAAGATTTTTAGCAACTCCGCTTACGCTGTCGTCAGTTTGAAAGGATCTTATCTGGACCTCGTTGATTTTGAAGTGGCGGGTGATGCCCACACCTGCTTAGGCGTCGTGAATTGGGGGTCTAACAATCGGATCGTCGGCAACCACGTCCATGGTGTGCCTGTACCGACGGCCGTTTGCAAACAGAATGGCGGAGCTGGGATCGACAACGCAAATTACGACGGCAGCAACAGCGATGTGATTGGTAACGTGGTGCACGACATTGGCTCATGGCCTGACGAGGACGACCGCGCTCAAGGTATCTACCATTCCAATTATGGTGGTCACATTTGGAATAACCTCGTGTTCCGATGTGCTGGTTTTGGAATCGCCCTGTTGCACGCGCCGAGCCACACCGTTGTGGCGAACAATACGGTTTTCAACAATGCCTACGGTGGCATCTATGTCGCGGAAAACAGCGGCGGCACCGCCGTCGCCGTCGTCAATAATATCGTAGTCCACAACCGCGGCTGGGGTATCGTTGAGCCTAGTGGCTCCACGCCGCCGAACGCTGACAACCGATATCAAAAAAACATAATTTTTGATAATCCAGGGCACGGCGATTTCCACGTGAATCCGGGGGCAACCGTCTTCGGCAACGTTCTCGCCGACCCGCAGTTCGTTCGCTACACGGGCAACTGCGATGGAGATTATTCTCTGAGCGCGAGCAGTCCGGCACGCGGGCAGGGCGACGAAACCTACGCGCCTCCCAACGATATCAACGGGGCTATCAGGCAAGGCTCGCCCACGGATATCGGCGCGTATGCGTACTCCCCAGCCGACACTCAGACGGATGTGATCTCATCTAGCTGCGGAACAACCTGAAACCGCGATGTATGGTCAGCCCCACCGTTGTCGCCCAGGGTAAAAAAAAGAGGCACAGGGCTGCGCGCCCTGTGCCTCCTGCGGACGAGATCAAACTCACCAGGGCCATGTACCTGGTGTCGAACCGTATTCGTAGGCACCGATATCGAAACCGCTGCCGACCGGACGGGGTCCGTTGTCAAAGTCGAACAGCGGCGCGGAGTTCGTAGTGCCCGCATCGATAGCGGGACTACCCGATCGCAAGTGATAGTCACCGAGGAGATCCCCAGTGTAGTTTACGAATTGCGGATCAGCCGCGATGGTCGACGACACCGTCACACCGCTACCGTTAGTGACACCTGCTTGCACATTTCCAAAAACCACGTTGTTGGTGATTACAGAGCTACTGTAAGTGCCCCGCAATTGAATCCCGTAACCGTCGTTGATTCCGGGCATCTGGCGGTTCCAGACGGCGATGTTGTTGGCAACCAAAAGACCTGTCGGGGTAGTGCTCGCCCCGCCGGTCGAAATCACGATGCCACCGGCGCCGTTGTTGAAAACGGTGTTGTTGATGATCTGTAATTGGTTGAAATCGTGGTACCCAGTGATTCCAAACGCGTTGGCTTTGAAGATGATGTTGTTTTTTGCCACGGCGCCATTACCCGTGAGATAGATGCCGTGGATTTGTTCGCTCGTCGGCACGGCGTCGCCAATGTCGTGCACCATGTTGTCGAGTACTGCATTTCCACTGGACGTATACGTGGCGAGATCAATTCCAGCGCCACCGTTGCTGCCACAGACATCCGCGGGAATGTCGTGAACGTGATTTCCAATGACGTTGTTGTAAGATCCCCAGTTCACGATCCCGAGACAGCTTCCGGTTAGTCCGGCCACATCAAAGCCTTCGAAATCGGTGTAGTTGCCGTTGATGGTGACCACACTGTAGGACGATGTGACGCGGATCTTCGCTCCCCATCGCGTATCCGAAACGAACCGGATCCGTGCGTTGGAGGTTCCGCTGGTTGACAATGTCAGAGAATTTTGGGTGTAGGTACCCGGCTCCACATTTACGGTGTTGCCCGGCTGTACCACGTTGGCAGCGTGCTGTATCGTCGCCCACGGATGACAAGCGGAGCCATCGTTACTATCGCTGCCGGAATTCGAGACATAGTAATTGCCATTACCGGACGCCGCGGAAATTGTCACCGCCGCACTGGCGCTCGCTGTGGTGTCGTAGTTGCTCCTCGCAGACACCGTCACCGAACTCGCGCCGGCGCAGGCGGGGGCCGTGTACAGGCCGGTCGAGGAGATCGTTCCGAGACTCGCGCTACCGCCCACTGTGCCATTGACGGCCCAGCTCACTGAGGTGTTGGTAGTCCCACTGACGGTAGCGCTGAATTGCTGCGAGCCGCTACCCTGCACTGTCGCGGAAGTCGGCGAGATCGCTACCGTCACCTTGCTCGGAGCAGCAACGATCGTGACAGTCGCACTGGACGATTTTGTCGTATCCGCCATGCTGGTGGCGGCAACCGTCACTGAACCGGTGGATGGCACCGCGGCGGGGGCCGTATACATTCCCGCAGACGAGATGGTCCCTACCGTGCTGTTTCCACCCTGTACGCTGTTCACGGACCACGTTACGCCCGTGTTCGTCGTGCCCGACACAACATCCGTGAACTGCTGCGTTAAACCGACCTGCAGAGAAGCCGAAGTCGGGGAAATCGCAACGCTCACCGTTGTCGGAGCCGCGAGTATTGTGACACTTGCGGCGGCCGATTTTGATGTATCCGCTACGCTGGTTGCAGAAACCGTCACCGACGCCGGGGATGGAACCGCGGCGGGCGCCGTATAAAGACCGGAAGTAGAGATGGTTCCTAGCGTGCTGTTTCCGCCCTGCACCCCGTTGACGGACCACGTCACCCCGGTCGTAGTCGTACCGGAAACAGTGGCCGCGAACTGCTGTGCGTGCCCGACCTGCAGAGAAGCCGTTGTCGGAGAGACTGACACCGCAATGGATCCTGTAGATCCACCAGATCCAGATGTTGACGTACCGCCGACACCGCTCAGCGCCACGGACAGATTGACGCCGTGGTTGCCGGTTACATTCAGGCTGCCGCTGTACGCAGTAGCCGCCGTTGGCGTGAATGCTACTTGCAAAGTCAGTGTGCCACCGGAGGGAAGCGAGACACCGCCAGTCCAGCCGATTAAGCTGAATGCGGTGGAAGTTAATGTTGCATTCTGCAGAGTGACGGGATGACTGCCGGTGTTGGTCAGCGTGACCGGTGTTGGCGCAGATGACGTGCCGACGGTTTGAGTCCCGAAATTCAAAGATGCCGATGAACTGCTGACGCTGAAGTTTGCACTTGCCATGCCGCAAGCAGCCGTAATGAGCATGATCGCGAATGCCGCTTGGATCCTAGACAACGAACGGAATTTCATTCTCACCTGCCGAGTCGGAGCACGCCCATTTCGCAAAGCTTGCAGGTATGGCTACGCGTCCGCATTTGCTAGTGCTTACCTAGCGGTTTGTGTTGAGGCCACAGTGGTGGCCGTATCTTCAGCAACTATCCGCACCAACCGTAATCCGACGGTCGACGTGGCGAAACTGACCCAAGGGACAGTACATAGGTACACACACCTATGACACCTACGGTCTTCGGCGCAGTGACGCGTACTAGAAAGCTGCAGAGCTGAAGCGGTAAACACCCTAGGAAGGAGCCAAAAAGAGACTTATATGCGCACGCGGTTAGTTCAGTGGATGGCTTGCAGTTTGAATTTCTGCGCGACGAACCGCGTCCGCGCGGCATCCCCGAAACCTGGCCATCGATGGCAGGTGATAGACGACGGCGGGATCCACGTGCGGAAATTGACTGGAGGCACACGCGTCTTTTTAATCGCCTACCCCGGCTACGGCCGTGGCGACTACCATCTGTTGGCGGGAAGCCCCGCCATCGATGCGGGGACGCCGTCCGGCGCTCCCCCACGCGATGCGGAGGGCGTTCAGAGACCGCAAGGCAGCGGTTACGACATTGGGCCGTTCGAGTTCGGTTCCCAAGCCAAGCCAGCTTGGCCGTGGGAATAATCAGATGAACTCACCACGCCGCCGCAGGAATGCGCAGCCGGCGGCGAAATGCGAAATGCCACCACGTTCATGGAGACTCCAATGAAGTGCCTGTACAAATTTGTGCTATCCGTTCTGCTCGCCGCCTGCATACTCGCGCACGCGCAACAGGCTCCAGTTACAGAACCCGCGGGTCACACCTCTGTGCAACCGGCGGCAGGCACAATTCCAAATGATCCGGCAACCGGAACGCAGAGCCGGCAAGCGGACATGGTCATCGGCGCCGGGGACCTGCTCCAGATCGGCGTGTACGGCGCACAGGATTTTGACAATAAAGAGGTCCGGGTAAGCCAAACCGGGGATATTTCGCTTCCGCTCGTCGGCACGCTAAAAATCGCCGGACTTACCGTCGGTCAAGCCCAGCAACTCATTGCCAGACGCTTTGCGGAAGGCGAGTATTTCAACAATCCGCAAGTCTGGGTTTTCGTGAAGGAGTATGCCACTCAAGGTATTTCCGTGCTGGGCGAGGTGCAGAAGCCGGGAATCTATCCCCTTCTCGGCCACCACACGCTTTTTGACGCTATTTCCATGGCGGGCGGGACGACGCAAAAGGCCGGCAGTGTTGCCAGCATCACTCACCGAAACCGTCCCGCGCAACCCGAAACGGTCAACATATCTTACGGGCCGGGGGCGACAATCAGCGGCAGTGTTGCCGTGTATCCCGGCGACACTGTTGTTGTGTCGAGAGCCGGCATCGTCTACGTGGTCGGCGATGTGAGACTGCCGTCCGGGATCGTGCTCGAAAACTCGAAACTGACAGTGCTTCAAGCCGTGGCTATGGCCCAAGGTGTGAACCCCACTGCCTCTCTCGACTCCGCAAAGCTGATCCGAAACACCAATGGCCGGCGTGAGGAGATCTCGATTCCATTGAAGAAAATTCTCGCGGCCAAAGCTCCAGACACGCCGCTCCAGGCAGACGACATCCTCTTTATTCCAAGCAGTGCCACGAAATCGGCTACGCGCCGCGGTTTTGAAACCGCACTGCAACTTGCTACCGGCGTCGTTATTTATCGCCGATAAGTCGACGGGCAATCGACATGGAACTCAAGCCCTACACGGAAGACTTAGAGCCGGCAGTCGCGGCGTTTAACCTTCGATTGTGGGAAGGCGGAGAACGTCAGTACCGGTTTCCGGCAAAGCACGTGCCTGAAGTTCGCAAGACTCGCGGGACGGACAACCACTACCACGAAGGTTTTCTTGTCCTCGACCGGGGTCAGGTGAGAGGCGGTTACCTGTTATTGCACCAGCGGTTCTCGGTCCGTGGACAGGTGCAGTACATCGGCTCGTTTCAATTGCCGCTAACCGAAGCAGTCGTCAATTCCAACTACCACCTGGTAGCCATTCGTTTGTTGCGACATGCCTTGCAGCAGTACTCAATGATGTTCTGCCTGGGCATCGGCAGCTTGCAGGATCGCCTCACCAGGCTGCTTGCGGCGATGGGGTGGCACATCGATCTGGTGCCGTTCTACTTCAAAGTCGTTCACCCATCGCGCTTTCTGCAGGAGATCGCTTATGTCAGATCCACGCCCTGCAACCGCCTCGCACTCGACGCGTTGCGTTACACAGGCTTGGGGTGGTTGGGCACTCGGACGTTGCAGTTCAGGATGCCCAACAGGTCTAGCGCCCTGGCGGCAGTCGTTGATGGGTTTGGCCAGTGGGCAGATTCGGTATGGGAGCGATCCAACGGTCCGTATTCGCTGATTGCAGTGCGTGAAAGCGGGACGTTGAACGAGCTGTATGGCTCTCCGAAGTTTCTGCGCTATCGGATCTCGCGTGCTTCGGAAACCATCGGCTGGGTAGTAATGCTCGACAGCCAGATGGAACGGCACAAGTACTTCGGGAACATGCGGGTGGGCTCGATTGTGGATTGCCTCTCCCGTCCGGAAGATGCCCGCGATGTCATTCAATGCGCCACGGACATTCTGCAAAGCCGGCGCGTTGACATCATCGTGAGTAATCAGGCGAGTTCCGCCTGGTGTGAGGCGCTTGCCGCTCATGGTTTTATAAAAGGACCCAGCAATTTTGTCCTCGTACTCTCCCATGATCTGTTTCGCGCACTAGAACCGTATTCGACGCTAAAGCACACCATTCACATGAACCGTGGCGACGGCGACGGCCCCATTAATCTGTAGCTCGCGCCGCTACGGCCCTCAGCGCTTCTAGAGTTCGCAATTATGTGCGGCATTGCCGGATGTATGACGTTTCACGGCGCTCCCGCCGACGCGGGCGCGCTGGAGCAGATGATTTCTGCGCTCAAGCACCGCGGGCCCGACGATTGGGGCATTTACTGCGAAGGCCCGATCGCACTGGGCCACGCCCGTTTAAGCATCATCGATCTGGCGGGCGGCCACCAGCCCATGCACTACCCCGACCTGTCGCTCTCCATCACTTTCAACGGCGAGATCTTCAATTACCGCGAACTGCGCGAATCATTGCGCCAGTCCGGGCACAAATTCGTCACCCAGTCCGATACCGAAGTCATTCTTCACCTGTACGCAGAATATGGTGAAGCGTGCGTGAACTACTTGAACGGTGAGTGGGCATTTGTTATTTGGGACCGGCCGCGGCGCAAGCTGTTCGCAAGCCGTGATCGTTTCGGCATTCGGCCGTTGTACTACACGATGACGGACGACACGTTCGTATTCGCTTCCGAGCTGAAGAGCCTCTGTTGCTATCCCGGCGTGGAGCGGCAACTCGACCTGATTGCATTGGACCAGATCTTTACTTTCTGGACGACGCTTCCGCCGCGCACGATCCTGAAGGACATATGCGAGCTGCCGCCTGCACACAACCTCTCCGCATCCCGCAACGGCGTCCAAGTATCGCAATACTGGCGGTTCCAATTCTCCCCTGATCCTGCGGCGATCGAGTCCGAAGGCGACCGCGCACATGAACTCCGACACTTGTTGCAGGAATCTACGCGTCTGCGGCTCCGCTCGGATGTTCCTGTGGCCGCATACCTCAGCGGCGGCCTCGATTCCAGCGTCGTGACTGCCCTCGCGCAACAAGCGGCCGGCCATGAACTGAAATCGTTCTCTGTTCGCTTCGAGGAGTCGGAGTTCGACGAATGGTCTTACCAGCGCGACGCGGTTGCATTTCTCGGCACGGACCATGACGAACTCTGCTGCTCATCGATGGACATCGCGACAGTTTTTCCCGAGGTCATCTGGCATGCGGAAAGGCCGGTTCTGCGCACGGCGCCCGCGCCGCTCTACATGCTCTCGAAGCTGGTGAGCGACAGCGGGTACAAGGTGGTGGTGACGGGCGAGGGCGCCGATGAGATTCTCGGCGGGTATGACATCTTCAAGGAAACGAAGATTCGGCAGTTCTGGAAGGCCCAGCCTACTTCGCGGAGCCGCGCTCGGCTACTGCGTCGACTGTACCCGTACATGCCCGACCTTCAGAGGCAGCCGGACGCATACCTGCAGCGCTTCTTCAGCATAGAAGGCACCGATACTTCGGAGCTCTTCTTTTCACACGAGCCGCGCTGGCATCTGACGGCCATGCTGAAGACATTCTTTTCCCAGGACGTCCTGAACACCCTTCGCACTCACGACGTATACGACGAACTGCGTGCAACATTGCCGGCCGAGTACTTCGGGTGGGACCACTTCTCGCGGGCGCAGTTCCTGGAAAGCACACAGTTGCTGCCCGGCTACATTCTGTCGTCGCAGGGCGACCGCGTCGCCATGGCGCATTCGGTCGAGGCGCGCCACCCGTTTCTCGACATTCGGGTGGTGGATTTCGCGGCTAAGCTCCCGCCGCAACTCAAAATGAAGGTGCTCTGTGAAAAGTATCTGCTGAAACAAGCTTGCGGAGATCTGATTCCCTCGCGGGTCGCGAAACGGCCCAAGCAACCTTTCCGGGCGCCTGACGGCCCGACGTTCTTTTCCGCTGGCCACGATTACGTTCGTGAGCTACTCGAACCCGCCAGCATCCGCGCAAACGGCATCTTCAACCCGACTGCGGTCACGCGGCTTGCCAACAAATTCGCCGGACAGTACGGCGTCGGCCCAAGAGACGACATGGCACTGGTCGGAATCTTATCTACACAGCTCTTCGTACACCAGTTCTTACACGAATTCTCGGTCGTCAGCACGTCGCTCGTGACGCAAACAAGGTGAGTATTGCCATGGCAACCATTGAACAGGAACTCCATAGTTTCATTACGGACAACTTTGTTTTCGATGACCGGCGAATCCTGGATACGGACTCGTTCCTGGAGCACGGCATCATTGATTCCATCGGCATTTTGCAGCTCATCAACTTCGTCGAGCAGCGCTACCACATTGAACTCGATGACCGTGAGATAGTTCCGGAAAATCTCGACTGCATTCGGAACATCGCCAACCTCGTTCGCGCAAAGCTTGCCGACAATGACAAGGGCGCCCGCTACAAACGCGTGATGATGGCGGCCGTGATCGTGGCAGCCGCGCTTACCGGCGTACACAGGTCCACCAACGTCACACACGTGCCGTCCGTATTTCTTCAGACGGTTCTCGTGCGCCCACGGAAACAGTGCACCAGCCTCGATGCCGTGTTAACTCACCGGGCGGCATATCAGCCAACTAGGCGCACCTGATCGCAACGTTAGTCTACCCAGGATTTTCGAGTAAGGGTGATGGTATGGGTCTCTCTGTTCCCCTGTCCCGTGATGTTTTGGAAATCGATCCTGCTGCAGAGGCAGCGCGCATTCAGGCCGGAATCCGGGAAGTTGTTTTTCGTCTTCTCCGACGCAAAGGCATCGTGGTAGGCGTGTCGGGAGGAGTCGATAGTGCCGTAGTGGCCGCCCTGTCTGCACGAGCCGTCGGCGAGGATCGCGTCCTCGCGCTGTTTACCCCGGAAGCCGATTCTTCCGCCGACAGCTTGCGGTTGGGCCAGCTTGTGGCGGAGTGCTTTGGGATCCGCGCCGTCACCGAGGACATCACCGACGTGATCGCTGCTGCGGGTTGCTATCGCCGCCGTGATGATGCCGTGCGGACCGTGATCCCCAAGTATGGCGAAGGATGGAAATGCAAGATCGTGCTGCCGGACGCCAGCGAGGGACGCGCGTACGCAATATTCTACGTCGTAGCAGAAAACGAGAATGGACCAAGAATGAAGGTCCGGCTCTCCGCTGATGCCTACCTGCGCATTGTGGCTGCAACCAACTTTAAACAGCGTACCCGCAAAATGATCGAGTATTACTACGCCGACTACCACCAGTACGCGGTCGCGGGAACGGCGAATCTGCTGGAAGATGATCTGGGTTTCTTCGTCAAGAATGGCGACGGCAGCGCCGACCTCAAGCCAATCGCTCACCTATATAAATCGCAAGTGTACAAGCTTGCGGAGTGGCTTGATATTCCGGAAGAAATCCGCAAACGTCCCCCTACCACAGACACCTACCCGCTTCAGCAGTCGCAACAGGAGTTCTATTTCTCGTTGCCGCTTGCCGATCTTGATTTGTGCTTGTATGCGCACGACCACGCGATTCCGCCGGCCAGTGTTGCCGCCCTCCTGCGCATGGGTGTGGATCAGATCCAGTCTGTCTACGCTTCGATCGACTCTAAGCGCAAGATAGCTCGCTATTTGCACATGAACTCGATTGCGGTCGCTTCCCCGACAACAACCGTTCCTCATTCACCCGAGCGCTTCGAGCAGCAGGAGCATTTTGCGTGAACGCCGCCGAGTACTTGCTCGCGGCCTCCGCTCCTGACCGCGCCGCGTTGTTGGCGCCGGATCGCCAATACACTCACCGGGAGCTGCGCGACGCCGTCGAGCGTGTCAGCTCAGCCTTGATTGCCGAGCGCGTACACGCGCAGGACCGCGTTCTTCTGATCGCCGAGAACTCTTTCTTCTGGGTCGTCGCGTATCTGGCTACCATCCGCGCAGGTTACGTATGCGTACCCTTGCCGCATTCGATTTCCGGACCGGAATTGCAGGACATCGTGAGCGCGGCGAAGCCTGCTCTCGCCTTCGTGAAGGCCAGTTGCGCGGCTGGATTCCATGCCGCGTTTCCAATGCTGCCGGTGTTCACGGAAAACGATCTTCCTCGCTTACCACGCCCCTGCGGGAGGCAGGCGGCGATCGATGGAGAGAACAACCTGGCCGCACTGATGTTTACGTCCGGTTCGACGGGAACACCGCGCGGAGTGATGGTGACACACTCCAATATCATTGCGAATACCGAATCCATCATCGAGTACTTACGGCTCACGTCCACCGACCGCGTGATGGCCGTTCTACCCTTTAACTACTGCTTTGGGACATCACTTCTGCACACGCATCTGCGCGTGGGCGGAAGCCTGGTGCTGGAACCCAATTTCCTTTTCCCCAACCGGATCCTGGAGCGGATGCAGGAAACTTCGTGTACAGGCTTCGCCGGCGTACCCAGCCACTATCAGATCTTGCTGCGGCAATCGGCGCTGAAGCGAACTCCCCTGCCTTCGTTGCGTTGTTGTCAACAGGCGGGCGGCGCGCTGGCCCCGGTATTCATCCGTGAGCTCGTGGAGGCATTGCCCGGAGTGGACGTCTATGTCATGTACGGGCAGACTGAGGCGACTGCGCGTTTGGCCTACCTTCCTCCACAGCTGCTCACCAGAAAAATCGGCAGCATCGGCAAGGCAATACCAGGTGTCAAACTCGAAATTAGAGACGAGGCCGGCAACCTTTGCGCTCCCGGCGAGGTTGGAGAGATCGTCGCTCGGGGCGCCAACATCACGGCTGGTTACTGGAACGATCCGGTGGATACCGCCGCCACATTTCGGGGCGGGTGGCTAAATACCGGTGACCTGGCCAGGACCGACGACGAAGGATTCATCTATCTCATTGACCGGGCCAAGGACTTCCTCAAATGTGGTGGAAATCGCGTCAGTTGTCGCGACATCGAACAGCGACTGCTTGAGTTTCCCGCGGTGCGCGAAGCCGCCGTCATCGGCGAACCCGACGAAATACTGGGCGAAGCGGTGAAAGCGTTCGTAGTGCCGGCAAGTGGACAAGGTGCCGCATTGCAGGATGAACTCAGCAGTTTCTGTAAGCGCCGCTTTCCCCCTCACCTCCGGCCCAAGCATATAGCCATAGTTGCGTCACTCCCCAAGAACAGCGCAGGCAAGATCTTGAAGGCGGGTTTGCGTGCCGCAACAGCGGCACGATCTGCGGCCGTTGAGAACTCAGCGTTATGAACTATCGCCGCTTTGGAAACACGGGGGTCAAGGTTTCCGAACTTGGATTCGGTTGCTCGCGGTTAGCTGGGACATCCGTCGAGCGAAAGAGTAAAGGTGAAGTCCTGGTCACGTTACGGGAAGCCTTAGACACAGGAATAAACTTCTTCGATACTGCCGACTTCTACGGCCAGGGGCGGAGTGAACGCATACTGGGCCTGGCACTAGGGAGGCGGCGCAAAGATGTGATTGTCGCCACCAAGGCAGGGTATCGCCTGACCGCGTCTGGTGGAATATTAGCCGCGTTGAAGCCGTATGTTCGTCCGGTGGTGAGCGCGCTCGTACGGATGATCCCTTCCGTCAAACGATCCGTGGAACAGGTCACCGCAGGCCAAATGCTGCAGGATTTCTCCCCCGAGTATCTCGCGAACGCCATTGAAGGCAGTCTCAATCGGCTGTCCACCGACTACATCGATCTGTTTCAGCTCCACAATCCCCCAACGTCGGTTATTCAGCGACCGGACTTTCTAAAAGCCGTGCACGCAGCCAAGCAAACAGGAAAGATCCGGTGGTGGGGTATTTCTTGCCGGACCACCGAAGATGCAGCTCTTTGTCTGTCGTTGCCCGGAATTGATGCCATACAACTGGAACTGAACGTCGTCCATAATTCCGCCGCTAGTTCCGTTATCCCCCGGGCGTTCACGCGCGGGGTCGCGATCATTGCACGTGAGCCGCTCGCATCCGGTGCACTCGTCTCGAAAGGAACCGAATCTCACGAAAGATCCATCGATCCCGCCGATCCGGTTCAGGTGGCGTTAAACGCTGTTCTGAGTGTCCCAGGAGTTTCTGTGGCGATCGTTGGCATGAGCAGCCGCGAGCACCTTCGCGACAACCTTCGCGCGGCGAATGCCTTGCCCGACAGTTTCAGATCGCAATGGGATAACACTGCAAGTCGTCTGGCCCGGAGTAGCCGCGCGATTCAGACGTAGGGACGAGTACACGATACCAATCCCCTGGAGGTCCTATGCCGGCTTTAGGACAACAGTTCGCAAGCCGCGGCGTTGCTAACGCCGTCCCCGAGCACAGAAACGCCGAAGCAGTATTGGCAGCAATCTTTCGCGATGATCTGCAAGTGGAAGCGGTTTCGCCCGAAACCGATCTGTTCAAGACGGGCATTCTTGATTCTCTCAAGATCGTTGAAATGCTGGTTTGCTTGGAAACGCGGCTTGGTGTTCGCATCAATCAGGGCGATCTCGAAATCGAGAATTTCAGATCCCCGGCCGCGATCGCCGCCTTCGTCCGCACGTCCCTTCAGCAAGTTGCGGACGAACAGTCGCGCCAATAAACAACACGATGGACCATGTATCAGCAGGAGAAATTATGAACACTGCCGCAACACAGGCGATCAAAGTGTTTTCAACCAGTCCGCAATCGAGCGCCGTCCCGAGGAGCGATTATATCCAGCGAGTCATTGACGTCGCGCGCTGGAGCGAGCAATACGGCTGTGAGGGCATTCTCGTTTATACAGACAACTCATTGGTGGATCCCTGGCTGGTGGCGCAGATTATCCTCGAGAACACCACGAAGTTGGGTCCGCTCGTGGCCGTGCAGCCTGTCTACATGCATCCGTACAGCGTCGCCAAGATGGTCAGTTCCCTGGGACACCTCTACGGCAGGCGCGTTTACCTGAACATGGTGGCAGGGGGGTTCAAGAACGACCTGATTGCGTTGAATGACACCACGCCACACGATAAACGCTATGCCCGTCTGATCGAGTACACGACGATCATCAACCGTCTGCTCACCTCCACAGCGCCCGTCACTTTCGAAGGTGAGTTTTACATCGTCAGGGACTTGAAATTACAGCCGGCTTTGCCTCCACAACTTCTTCCTGAGATTTTCGTCTCCGGCTCGTCTGACTCCGGCCTGGAGGCGGCGCGCGCGATGGGCGCCATTGCGGTGCAGTATCCCAAGCCGCCTTCAGAATGTGCGGAGGTGCATATTCCTGAAGGGCTTGAATGCGGAATCCGCGTCGGAGTGATCGCGCGAGCGAATTCGGAAGAATCCTGGGCCGTGGCTCATCAGCGCTTTCCGGAAGACCGTAAAGGCACCTTGACCCACCAGTTCGCGATGAACACCTCCGATTCAGTATGGCACCGGCAGCTCTCCGAAACCGCGAACTCCATTCGCGATAACAACGGGCCTTATTGGTTGTTGCCGTTCGAGACTTACAAAACGTTCTGTCCATATCTGGTTGGCAGCTATGCCGAAGTCGCAGCAGAATTGGCTCGATACGTGAACCTGGGATTTCGCAATGTCATCCTGGACATTCCTCCCTCCGAGGAGGAACTCCGCAATATTCAGACAGTGTTCCGCTATGTGACGAGTGAAGTGAATGCCTGATTTGCTGCAAAGTTATCTGACGCATTCGGCGGAGCGCGCTCCGCAGGCGAATTGCTTAGTTCTGGACAACGCAAAATTTACATATGTCGAACTGGAGAGAACAACGAACCAGCTTGCGCGTCTTCTGCGCGACGCCGGCTGCCGCCGGGGGGATCGCGTGTGCTTCCTGGTTCCCAAGTCTCCCCTGGCAATCGCCTGCCTCATCGCGGTTCTTAAGGCAGACTGCATTCATGTGCCGCTGAACGAGACTGGCCCTGCGGCTCGCATAGCTAAGATCATCCGCTCGTGCGAGCCGCGGCTGCTCCTCGCGGGCGGTGTTGATGCAACGATGATGGGCGAGCTTCTTGCGACCGGTGCATTGAGCGATATCGGTATCGGGTGGGTCGGCAGCGGTTCCAGGCCGCCGGAGTTGCCGGTCAGGTTTGAATTGCCTGACATTGCCGCGTACTCGGGCGAGTCACTCTCGTATGCGAACCGGCCCGATTCCCCGTCGCACATCCTGTTTACCTCAGGCTCGACGGGCACGCCGAAAGGTGTGGTCATCACCCACTCCAACGTCATTCAGTTCATCGACTGGGCCGTTCGATACTTCCAGATCACTGAGTCGGAGCGGTTGTCCGGCCATACGCCGCTGCATTTCGATCTGTCCCAGTTCGACATCTTCGGTGCCTTTGCCACCGGCGCCGAACTCCACCTGGTACCGCACGAGCTGAGCTTGTTCCCCAACAAACTAGTGGACTGGATTCTCGGTTCCGCTCTCACGCAGTGGTTTTCCGTGCCTTCTGTCCTCCACTACATCGCGAAGTTCGATGCGCTCGAGTTCAACCATTTTCCTGATCTGCGTCGCGTCCTTTGGTGCGGTGAGACCCTGTCCACCCCCGTTCTCATTCACTGGATGACGCGGCTGCCGAACGTGCAGTTCACGAACCTTTATGGTCCTACAGAAACCACGATCGCCAGCAGTTATTACACGCTGCCAGCGTGTCCTGAAGATGAGAAAGCTGCTATTCCGATTGGCCGTCCCTGTGATGGCGAAGATCTGCTGGTGCTGGACGGCAACTTGCAACCGGTCCCCAGAGGCGAGGTCGGCGACCTCTACATCAGTGGAGTAGGTCTCAGCCCAGGCTATTGGCAGGATGAGGAGAAAACCTCTTCCGCATTTCTGCCGAATCCTTTTCCCCACTCCGGCGACCGTGTTTACAAAACCGGGGATTTGGCCAAGGTTGGCGAAGATGATCTGGTGTACTTCATTGGCCGCGTCGATTCGCAGATCAAGTCGCGCGGTTATCGCATTGAGCTGGGCGAGATCGAAGCGGCCATGAATTCAATCGATCTCGTTCGCGAGTGTGTTGTAGTCGCGGTTCCGAGCACAGGGTTCGAAGGCATGGTGATCTGCTGCGCCTATAGCAGCAACAACCCGGAAGTTTCTCCTGCGACTCTCCGCAGCCGCCTGACGGAAATTATCCCCAGCTACATGATCCCGTCGCGCTGGCTGCAATGCGACGAACTCCCGAAGAACAGCAACGGCAAGGTTGACCGCCCCAGGATTCGCCAGTACTTCTCCGAACCCTCTGGTGATCACGTCGCAGCGATGTCGCGTAAAGCGTGAAGTACTGACATGCGAGTTCTATTGATCGCCGAAGAAGCGGCCGGCATTCAGACCCTGCGTTTAGTTGCCGGTTCTGGCCACGCCATCGTGGCCGCTGTTGCTGCTCCGCCTGGGGACGCGGGAAGCGGCCTGCCGAACGTGTGGGACGTCGCACACGTACTCGGGGTTCCGACTTGGCCTGCACAAATGGTCAGAACCGCCGAATTCGCAGCCCGGCTGCAAACCGAGGCGATTGATCTCATACTTAATGTCCATTCTTTGCACATCATCCCCGCGGAGGCGCTACGCGCGGCGCGCATCGGCGCCTTCAACTTGCATCCCGCCGCGCTACCACGCTACGCGGGCCTCAACGCGGTAAGTTGGGCGATCTATCGCGGAGAGACAACCCATGGAGTGACAGTACATTGGATGATTCCCAAGGTGGATGCGGGGCCGATCGCCTACCAGACACAGTTCCCGATCGAAGCGGCGGACAGCGCATTCGCGGTGGCCGGCCGATGCACGCGCGAAGGGCTCGTGCTGTTGCGCAGCTTACTCCAAACAGCGGCGAGCTCGCCGGCCGAGATCCCGGCCATTCCCCAGGAGTTGTCCAAACGCGAATATTTCGGGAGAGATGTTCCTGAACAGGGTCGGCTCACCTGGACACGGCCTGCACGCCGTGTAGTTGATTTCGTACGGGCCTGCGATTTTTTTCCATCCCGATCTGCCTGGGGACACCCGCGGGCCATTCTCGCCGGCAAGGAGGTCGTGGTCGGCAAAGCGACCATGACTGGGTTGCGTTCTCTAGAACCTCCGGGCACTGTTCGCTACGAGAGCGGTGCCCTCCGGGTTGCCGCAACCGATGAGTGGGTAAGCATCGACAAGCTCGTCGTTGACGGACGACTCGTAAACCCTCCGGAGTTGCGGAACCGTCAGCCCACGGCAGCTAAGTGGAGTATCGCGTGAGCCGACCCAATCCCTTGCAAGGAGTAGCGAGGCCTATGGACAGCCTACAGAAAACAAAAGCGCTCCGATCGTTTACAAACGGCGTGTACATTCTAACTTCGCGAAGCGGCGAGCGGTTCGGCGCCGCGACGGTTTCCTGGGTTTCACAAGCTTCGTTCAAGCCGCCATTGCTCATGGCGGCGGTGCGCAGGGAGAGCAACGCGTTCAAGTGCCTTTCAGAAAGCCGTGTCGCCGCGCTTCACGTGGTCGCAGCCGGACAAGAAAGTTTGGCACAGACATTCTTCACGCCCACGGTGGCCGCGTCGGGACAAATCAATGGTGAGCCGTTCGTCGAGAGAACGACTGCGGTGCCCGTTCTCGAAAGTCCTCCCGCCTACGTCGAATGCGAACTCCGCGACTTGGTGGATACGGGCGGCGATCACGCCATCGTCATCCTCCAGATCGTTGAGGCTCAGTTTCGGCGTGACTTTGAGCCACTCACGATGAGGAAATCGCCCTGGGAGTACGGCGGTTGACAGCGCTGGTCATCAATGGCAGCTTCGCATTCGCTAACGAACATCCGGCATGCCGTCGCGACAGGCGTGCAGTCGGCGAACCTGTACTTTGCGGCGCTGCTGATTGCGTCATTCGTCGCATTCTGGACGGAACTGCGTGAGCTGGTACGATTGGCGGTCTCATCCCTGGACGCGTCCCACGTCGTCCTGGTACCGCCACTGTGCGCATACCTGATCTGGTTAGAACGGAAGAAAATCGTGGGGTATTGGCGCGCGCCACCGGTGGCGGTGGTGGCCGGGACCGTGCTGGCATTGGCCATGAGCATGGCCGCCAACGCCAGCCCAGCCGGAGTTCGCGTCACCGTCGGCGCGGTCGCGTTAGTGGCGTATTGGATAGCAGCCTTCACCATATGCTATGGCCCGCAGGCCGCTTATGCAGCGCGCTTTTCGCTGCTGTTGCTGTTGCTGACAGTTCCGCCGCCGCACTGGCTTATCAACCAGGTTATGGTCGCGCTACAACACGCTTCAGTGTGGTGCGTACAGGCCATGTTCCGCCTACTACATGTCCCCGCGGTTCGGCACGGAACGGTGTTTTCGTTGCCGGCTGGGTCCTTCAACATCGGCCCGGGATGCAGCGGTACTCGCTCAACCATCGCTTTCCTGATCGTTAGCCTGGTGATCGGGCACGCGCTGCTGCGATCGACGAAATCGAAGCTTCTCCTGATTGCGTCCATCGTACCGATCATCATTTTCAAGAACGGTGTACGAATCGTGACATTGTCCTTGCTCGGCTATTACGTGGACCGGGCCTTTCTGCACGGTCGCCTGCACGCTGATGGCGGAATCGTTTTTTTCCTTTTCGCCATTCTCCTGTGGGCACCGATGATTCGCGTGGCGCAGCGATTGGACTGATCGTCTGCCCGAGACTGCTGCTGCGACATGGAGGGGTGCATCTAAGCGGCTTGACCACTAGCACCCCCTTTTTACCAACCATGTTGTGCCGCCGGTACCGGCAGCACAGCATCCATCGTTTCTTGGGAGATTTTGGAGATCCATATGCTAACTCGGGTGCTTGTACTCAGCGCGGTATTGGCGTCTGGCGTCGCTACCGCACATGCCCTTAACCTTACGGCCAGCCGCGGTAGCGGATCGGCCGCCTTGGCCGCAGCCAATGCCAAACTTGATGGACGCGAAGGAGACGGCGAAGACGAGATGCCAGACGCGGGAACGTTCGCCTTGCTCGCTGTCGGTCTCGTCGGAGCCGTCGGCCTCGTGCGCGTTCTCAAAACGAAATGAACGCATGACCAGGACACCGTCTGGCCCGACTGCACACGTCGATCTCAGGCGGACGGTCTAACAAACATTCAAACCACGACGGCTGAACCCGCTGGCGCTCACGCCGGCCGCACCAGTCGGTGTGTGAAATAGCGGCGGAGGCCGTCGCGCGTCGGATCTGTCAGTCTTCCGATGACACAGGTCGTAAATCCGAACCGCCCTCTGAAGGTGGTTGCCATCGGTGGCGGCACTGGGCTCTCGACGTTGCTGAAGGGGCTTCGCTCTTTCTCCTGCGGCTATTCAGGTCGTCCACAGACGCAGGCCATTGGCGAGGTCACCGCGATCGTCACCGTCAGCGACGACGGAGGCTCCAGCGGCAAGCTAAGGAAGGAGCTTGGGGTTCTTCCTCCCGGAGACATCCGCAATTGCATCATCGCCCTGTGCGAGGAAGAATCTTTGCTCGCCCGTCTGTTTCAATACCGTTTCCCCGAATGCTCCGGCTTGGAAGGCCACAGTTTCGGCAACCTGTTCCTCACTGCAATGACCGCCATCACTGCCGATTTTGCGGAAGCCATCAGGATTTCGGCAGAAATATTGACCAGCGCCGGACACGTGTTTCCGGCGACGACAACCAATGTGAGCCTCAAGGCAATTCTCGAGAACGGGGATTCTATAGTGGGTGAAACGAACATCACTTCGGCGACGGAGCGCATACGCAAGCTCCAACTGGTACCGCCCGACGCGGCGCCACTGCCGCAAGCCTTGCAAGCCATCGCCGATGCCGACTTGATCACGATCGGCCCGGGTTCACTCTTCACCAGCCTCGTCCCGAATTTGCTGGTGCGCGAAATTCCTGAGGCCATCGCCGCGTCACGAGCACTGAAGGTGTTTGTGTGTAATCTGACGACACAACCCAATGAGAGCCTCGGTCTCACTGCTGCCGACCACATTCGAGTTCTGCACGAGCACGCGGGACACGAACTCTTGGATGTGGCCCTGATCAACGATGCACCGCTGTCTCCCGCGCAGGCTGCGAGATGCGCAAGCGAAGGCGTCACGCATGTTCGCGCCGACCTGCACGAAGTCGCGCAACTCGGGATCTTACCGGTCGTCGGTGATTACATCGCGGACGGCGATGTCATACGGCACGCCAGCTGTCGCGTCGTAGAGGACCTTCTCGCGGTGGTCCGCGCGGGTCGGACCTGCAGCGCCGATCACGAACGGCTGGCGCTTGCACCTGAGCTGAAACGTGCTGATGGCCGTGTTGAGGCGGGTTCAAGCGCCTGAATAAAACTGAAGGTGCCGCATTACAAAACAATCCCTCGCGTGAGCGAGGGATTGTTTTTTGCGTGCACGCGGTCGAGGGGCAGTCCTGCTCAGCCTTGA
Organism: uncultured Terriglobales bacterium; assembly: GCA_964559835.1. Taxonomy (GTDB): domain Bacteria; phylum Acidobacteriota; class Terriglobia; order Terriglobales; family Acidobacteriaceae; genus DAISJI01. The sequence goes on along the minus strand of CAZLJE010000005.1, from coordinate 27,672 downwards.
CCACAGAAATCGGCGATAGCGGTGACGACCGCTTCCTGCTGAGCCTCGGTCAGTTCAGGGTAAATCGGCAGCGAGAGCACCTGCTCGCTGGCCGCTTCCGACTCCGGCAGGTCGCCCGCCTGGTACCGTAGGTAAGCAAAGGCTGGCTGCGTGTGCAGCGGGTATGGATAGTAGATTTCCGACGGAATCCCGGCGAGGCGAAGGTGCTCCTTGAGCGCATCGCGACGGTTCCTACGAACAGTGAATTGATTGTAGATGTGTACGCGGTCCGGTGGAGCGACGGGCAGAGTCAACTCCGTGCCGATCCCGTGCTCGGCGAACAGCCTGCGATAACGTTCTGCGTTACGCTGACGGCCGGCAGCCCAGCCATTAAGATGCGGCAGCTTCACCCGCAAAATTGCCGCCTGCAATGCGTCAAGACGGCTGTTGATTCCAATGACGTCGTAGTCATACTTCGTGCGGCTGCCGTGCACGCGCATCAGCCGCAGTTTGTCTCTCAGCGCAGCGTCGCCAGTACAAAGCAGCCCGCCATCACCCGCCGCGCCGAGGTTTTTGGAAGGAAAAAAGCTAAAGCAACCGATGGTACCAATGGTTCCAACCATTGTTCCCTTATACCGCGCCCCTACCGCCTGCGCGGCATCCTCGATCACCGGGATGCGATGCGCGTTGGCCACCTCCATGATGGAGTCCATGTCCGCGGCCAAACCGAACAGGTGCACCGGGATGATGGCTTTCGTGCGCGGCGTGATTGCCGCTTCGAGCTTCGCTGGGTCGAGATTGTAAGTAACCGGATCGATGTCGACGAAGACTGGCTTCGCGTGCAGCCGGGCGATCGCGCCCGCCGTGGCGACGAAGGTAAACGCGACCGTAACGACTTCATCGCCTGGCCCGACTCCCAGCGCCATCAAAGCCAGCAACAAAGCATCCGAACCGGAAGCGCACCCGATGGCGTGCTCGGTACCGATATATTCCGCCACTTGCCTTTCGAATTGCTCTACCTCCGGCCCCATGATGAAGACCTGGCTGTCAAGCACACGCGTGACCGCTGCCGTTACCTCGTCGCGGATGGGAGCGAACTGCGCTTTGAGATCAAGGAATGGGAACTGCTGCGGGACAGGGGCGCGTGAAACAGGCTGCGTAGTCGTTGTCATGGCACAACTCAAGGGACACGACGTAATTACTAAGAGGATATCGGACCACGCTTGAACCCGCAACCCGCCTGATCGAGCCATTGGACCTGAAGATGTCTTGTCGCTAGGTGCGTCAACATAAACTGGTTGACAGCTACAGGGACATCAGAGCAGAAGCGATTTTCTCGGCGCTGTGACCATCGCCATAGGGGCTGCCGTCGCGGCCGGATCCGTCCCGGAGTGCAGCCTTAACGGTGGCGACTATCGATGCCGTGTCATGGGGAGGCGCGAGCCGGTTCCACCCGAGTTCCACCAGCTCGACCCACTCAGTTTCATCGCGCAACGTGACGCACGGCACTCGGTAGAAAAACGCCTCTTTCTGCACGCCGCCGGAATCGGTCGCGATCACCGCGGCGTTTTTCTCGAGCATTAACATGTCGAGGTAACCAATGGGATCGATCAACCTCAGGGTGCCGCTCGTGGTCTCGGGTAGCATCTTGCGCGTCCTCGGGTGGACCGGGACGACAACGATCATCTCCTGCGAGATTACCTCTAACGCTGAAAAAATTGTTTGCAGGCGATCCTCGTTGTCGGTATTTTCTGCACGATGCACGGTAGCCAGGACAAAGCCGAGTGCGGTTAACCCAAGTTCCTGGAGCACGCGGCTGACTTCCGTGGCTCGATCGAGATAAAAGATCGCTGCATCGTACATAACGTCACCGACCTGCTGAATTCTCTCGTACGCAATTCCTTCGCGCTGGAGGTTGCTGACGGCGGTATCAGTGGGTGCGAACAGAAGGTCGGACGCGTGGTCCGTCAGGACTCGGTTCTCCGGCATCGCGCGGTTGAAGGAGCGCAATCCAGCCTCCACGTGTGCCACCGGGATGTGCAGTTTCACCGCCGCGAGCGCGCCGGCAATGGTAGAGTTGGTGTCACCGTACACCAGCACCCAGTCAGGCTTCTCGCGTTCGAGAACTTCCTCGATGCCCTCCAGCATCCTCGCAGTCTGTACGCCATGCCTCCCCGAACCTACTTCAAGGTTGTATTTGGGCGCAGGGATCTGTAGCTCCTCGAAGAAAATTGTGGACATTTTGGCATCATAGTGCTGGCCTGTGTGAACCAAAATCTCGCGAACAGCAGGCGCCGCCCGCAACACACGTGACACCACCGCCGCTTTGACGAATTGCGGGCGCGCGCCGATGATTGAGACCACTCGCAAACCAACCAGCTATGATGCCAGGACCTCTGCCAGGGTAGTCATGTACGCGAAGGGCCAGGGAGTTGCAGACCTCCGAGGTCAACTTCGTACACAGACTTACTGATCGTGTCGCGCGATAAAGCGGGAGTGGGCGGGGCAGTGAGATCCAGCGGGGACAAGTCGCTGCTCGTCGGCGCTCCCGTTGCGGCCGTTCGTCAGTGGCGATATCAACCCTGTCTAATCGACGGTGAACCGCAACAAGCGACGACCGAGATCATCGTCAACTTTAGGCTGGAAAGCCGTAGCTAAGCGGAGTCACGTAGTTTCAGTATTACGTGCAAACTCTACCTGATCTGCAGCTCTGGTTGCACCGAATGGTGGGCAATCGCTCGGGCCCGAACAGAGCCGGTCCCAACGCCTCGTATAGAGACGATTATCTCTACCCACCGAAATCATGCCGGAGATAAACGGCGCGAGAACAATCGAGCCATTCTGAAGTGTCATTCAGGTACAGATCACAACGGCAAAGAACTCCATTTGGTTAGCGAACTTTAGGGCTCTTGTTGCCGCCAGCATGCAAGGTTAAGTTCGCTGTATGTGATCTGCGGGTGAGGGGAGATCCCGTGAAAGTGAAGACAATTCGTTCGGTTTGACCTCTTGTCTTGGACTATTAAGCGCGAGCGCACACCATCGATTGACTACCCACCGATCACGAGTCGGAATCGCAAGGCATTGAGCCGAAACCTCGCAAGACATTGACCCGCAACTAAGAACGATTGGGACTGAAAGGGCGGAGCTGTGGGCACTACAGGTTGGGACTTTAAGGGCGGAGCTGTAACTCAACACAACGCGGTATTCACGACAGGCGCAAGTGACCTGGGAACAGTGCCTTGTCCACTGCCTCGCTGGTATGCGGTCCATACCCGTGTCAGGCACGAAAAGAAAATAGCCAACGATCTCGCGCGGTACGGGATTACGGCGTTTGTTCCTACGATGAGTGAAGTACATCGCTGGAGCGATCGGCGCAAGATCGTCGAGGTCCCGCTATTCTCCTGTTATGTGTTTGTGAACTCCCCAGGTTGGCGGCAAGTGCATCCCCTCGTTGTCCGCACGCCTGGGTTTCTGCAGTGGGTCGGGGCGAACGGAGAACCGACTGCGATCCCCGACGCACAGATCGAAGCCGTTCGTTCCCCCCTTGCGAACGGCTTCCCGGCATGCTCGTACCCATTCCTGAAACTGGGGCAGCGGGTGCGAGTGCGCGGCGGCTGCCTGGATGGGATCGAGGGTATCCTCGTCAAAAACAACGGAGATTCCCGCCTGGTCGTTTCCATCGATCTCATCCAGCAGTCGATCTCGGTGGCATTGCAGGGGTATGACGTCGAGCCGGTCTAGTACCGGGACGGCGCGTACAGCCATTAACTATCTAAATTCAGGATTATGACTCCGCGACCTAGAATTCTTCGATACTATCCGCGCGCGGCATCTGGCGATGGCGGCATTACCAATTCTGTCCGGCTCTGGTCGGAAGCATGCGTTCGCGCGGGGGTTGATGTCTCCATCGGCTTTGATGAAGGCACTCCAAGGCCCGAGTGGGGCGATACAGGCGTGGAATGGCTGCCGATCCGCCATGTCGGTCGCTCTCGCTGGAAAGTACCGGTCGGTTTCGAGCAGGCTTTGAAACGCTGTGACCTGCTCATCTTGCATTCAGCCTGGGCGTTGCACAACAACTGGGCAGCCCGCGCCGCGAAGCGAATCGGCGTTCCTTACGTGCTCGAACCTCGTGGAGCCTATGACCCACAGATCCTGCGCCGCCATGCCATGCAAAAAGCGTGCTGGTGGCGGGCATTCGAGCAGCACACTGTCCGTAACGCCGGCGCCATCCACGTGTTTTTCCCAGCCGAGCAGAAACACCTGCGGGCACTCGGCTATGAATCGCCGTTCATCATTGCCCCTAACGGGGTCACGGTGCCGCTCGACCTGCATTGGAATGGCGGCAAAGGCGGCTACTTTCTTTGGATGGGCCGCTTCGATCCCGAGCACAAGGGACTTGACCTGCTCATCCAGGCCGTTGCTCTTTTGCGGCCCGTGGAGCGTCCGACCTTGCGCCTCCAGGGTCCGGCGTGGCGCGATGGAAAGGACAGGGCGCAAGCGCTGATCCATCAACTCGGCCTGTCCGAGTGGATTCATATCGCCGACAAGGTCCACGGGCGGGCGAAGTTCGAGACTCTTGTTAACGCGCGCGGGTTCATTTACCCGTCGCGATGGGAAGCGTTCGGTAATTCGGTTGCCGAAGCGGTAGCGCTCGGAGTTCCGACTCTCACCACGCCCTATCCGCTCGGTCAGTATCTACAGCAGCGCGGAGGCGCACTGATGTCGGAAGCCACACCGCATCGACTGGCCCAAGGCCTCCGTGCGCTGGCCTCTTCGCAAGCGGAGGACATTTCCAAACGCGGCGCCGAAATCGTCAGGGAAGAGTTCACGTGGGACAGAGCAGCGCGGCGCTGGCTCGAGCAGGCGGTATGTTTGCCGGTGTTCCGGACCGCCGCTGCTCATGAAAGCATGTCCAATGCGATCAGTTGATATGTCCTTTGATAGCACGCCGGCATCTAGCACTCCTGCCGATCGTGCAGCACGATGGCTGTCGCTGCTGCATCGCCTCACTAATAACGTGCCGGAATGGGCAGCACAGAAGAGTTTCGACTCAGCACTGACCGGAGACGGCGATATCGATTCCATTGCGCCGCGTCACGCGTGGCCCTCCATTGTCCACGAATTCACGACATGGGCCGACGAACAAGGCCTGGGCCCGATAATCATCTGCCCTCACGTCGCACATCTATTGCACCTCGTCGCACTGGACCCGTGCGATAGCCTGTTTTTCGAACTCGATGTGAATCGGCGCAAACTTTTTCTCGGATCTACTCTCTTTACCCCTGACCAGGTGCGGCATCTGCTCTTTTATGACGAGCGCGGCTTGCGTCGCCTGCGCCCAGGCTTCGAGGGGCTGCTGAAGCTGGTGCAAAATGGAGCACGTCGACTCGGGAGGCCTGACTGGGCGGGGTTGCGCAGGAAACGCGTGGTAGAACTCCTCCGTCGAGACCCTGAGGGCATGCAGATCGGCGCGCGCGTATTTGGCCCAGCTACGGGTGCCGTCCTTGCGATGGCGGAAGCAGTGATCGCGGGCACATGGAATTCGAAAGCAGCGCTTCGCGTCGAGTTCTGGTCAGCCCTGCGCGCCGTCGTTGAGCCTCAGAACGCGTGGACTCGGGTTCAATTTCGGTTTGCGGTGAGGTGGTGCCCGGTGTTGCGCAGAGTACGAGCTGATCGCCGCGTCCCGGAAGACCGCGCACACTGGCTCGACCTGGTCCGCCAGACCCACCGCGTTTGGAATGCCGACACGGAGCGCGCGCGCAAACCGTCCTCTGCAGCATGTCGCTGATAACAGTATGAATTCCACCCGGGCCAGTATGTTTGGCGGTCGAGCTGTTGCATTACAGCGAAACCTTGGTGCACAACCGAGCGATCAAACAAGTGCAACCGCATCGATCCCGCATCGGGTCGCTTTCATCATGGTGGGTTGGCAACAACGTCCGTGGGTTCTCGAATTACACAAGCAGCTGGCCGCTAGAGTCGACATCGCTGCCATCATTGTCCTGGAAATGATGAACGGCGCGGCGGCACCGGCCGACGGATGGCAACCGTCGCTCTTCGACAAAGCATACATCCGCCTTGAGCATGTGTTGTTCGGACGCGGTCCGAACCCTCTCACGCGCGTTCGAATCACCGCAAATGACTTCGGCAAAGTGCCGTTGATATCCGCCGCCGCGACCGTGTCACCCGACGGATTGTGCATACACCCGTCGGACAAATTGCGCAAGTTGGGATTGACGGTTGGGGTTGCGGTTGGGCCGCTGCGTTTTTCAAAAGAGATTCATCGCATCATGCCTTTCGGTGCACTGGTACTGCGGCCTGGACATTCGGCCGCGTCCAGCGCATTTCCCGGATTCATCGAGACGATTCGGGGAGACGAAGCTATGTCGTTCGGAATCGATCTGTGCAATCGGTACGGCATGGTGACCGTTTCACGAGCCGCGGCTCGAAAATCGCGGACAGCGGTTCGGAATGCGCACGCGTTTTGCCGCAAAGCTGCTCGGTTCGTTGCCGAGGAGATCGTGCAGTTGCCGTGCGGACGACACATCGGCGTTAAGCTGTGTGATCCACCCAGCGGTTCCGAACGTCGGTCGGCGCAGCACCTTTCGTTCAACGCTATTCGGACGCTGACAACGAAGGCAGCGCAGTTCCTTGTCGATCAGCGAGCAAGCAAGTGGATGTTTGCCTACAGCCGGACTGGCGCCGTGCGGCCAGACATGACAGGCAGCATGTTCAAGAATTTCAGAAAAGTGCTTCCGCCATCGGACCGGTTCTGGGCGGATCCCTTCCCGGTGGTTGATCACGGACGCGCCTACGTCTTTGTCGAAGAATTTTTGAAGAACAGCCGTCACGCGCACATCTCGCTCATCGAGTTGGACGGCGGCAACGACGTACAACCCATCCCTGTTGTCGTAGCCGACCACCATCTCTCCTATCCGTTCATCCTGCGGTGGCGGCATGAGTACTTCATGGTTCCCGAGTCGAGCCGCAGTGGTCGCGTTGAAATGTACCGCGCAACTCGGTTCCCTTTTGGTTGGACGCTGGAGGGAGTTCTTCTGAGTGGCGTGCACGCCGCGGACGCGACCATCTGCGATGTGGACGGAACGTGGTGGTTATTTGCCTCCGAGGAACCCTCGCCGGACAACGGCCTGCGAGGCGACACAAGCGAACGATTGTTGCTGTTTTACGCCTCTACTCCGCTGGGACCTTGGCACTCGCACCGCAGAAACCCGGTTAAATTCGATATACGTTCGGCGCGGCCGGCTGGCGGACTTTTTCGAAGCGGTGGTCGCCTGTTTCGCCCCGCGCAGGATTGCGCGAAACGCTACGGTCACGCAATCAATATCAACGAGGTTCTGCGACTCACGACCGACGAGTTCCAGGAGAGAACCGTGTCCCGAATCACGCCGACCTGGACGCGCGGTCTGGTTGGCACACACACCGTCAATGCAGACGGGGCGTTGGTAGTCGTCGACGGAAGGTTACGAGGCTAGCTGGCGAAGGTCGATATGAGGGACGTCGTACTGATCACCGGGGCGGCTGGCGCAATCGGGAGTGCAACTGCAGCAGAGTTTCTGGCTCACGACTTCCGCGTCGTCGGGTTCGACCGCAATCCGGATGTCCTCACCATTTCGAAACACGACGGCTATACCGGTTTCGTCGTTGACTTGTTGGACGAACAAGCGGTAGAGAACGCCGTTGCGGAAGCCCGAACCTGTGGCGAACTCGCGCATGTGGTCGGCATCGCGGGCGGTGCGCTGAGCGGAGAACCCGAATCGCGTCACGATCCAGCATTGGTCAGCGTCAGTTTATTTACCGCATCACTGCAGGCCAATCTGACAACCCAATTCATAACCGTCCAGAAGGTGCTTCCCTGGATGCGCGAGCGGCATGCAGGAAACGCATCCGTTGCTTTCACCTCTTCCTGGAACGCGCTGACTGGATGCGGAATGCCCGCCTACTCGGCTGCAAAAGCGGGATTGATCGGGTTGATGCATGCCGTCGCTGGCCCGCTCGGCGCTGAAGGTATCCGTGTCAACGTGGTAGCGCCCGGTACGATCCGAACCCCGCGAACGGAGCGACTTTGGGCGATGGCCCCCCGGCACTTCGAGACCTTGGCGCAAACGACAGTGATCGGCCGCGTGGGCGAACCGCCCGACGTGGCCCGAACCTTCTTCGCGCTCGCGACGGTGCTGACCCATGTGATCGGCCAGGTTCTCATCGTCGACGGCGGGCAAATGATACGGCACTGCTAGCCGTCCTCGTCGCCGAATTCCTTGCACAAGATGATCCTCGAAAACGAAGTCGTCCGGTTCATCCGCCTGGCGCGCGCGCACAGCATTCTCGCCGGCGGCGTGCTGGACGTCGGCCTCTCCTCACTCGCAACATTCGTCGTTGGCATCTACGCCGCGCGCCACCTCGATCCCGTAGCTCTCGGCGCCTACGCTTTCGTATTCACCGTATTCACTGCTTTGCTTGATCCGACGGCACAACTCGTTTTCGCACCGGTTGAGATCGAATCTCTTGGCGTCCCCGCAGCAGTGCGTTTTCAACTCACTCGCAAGAGCATTCCGCTGGGTGGCTCGATTGCGTGTGGCGCTGCGCTCGGAATCCCGGTCGTCGTATACGCATGGCTCGCATTGACAGCGCCGGCGGTCGCATCAAAGACGCTCATCCCGCTGGTGTTGACCGCGATGGTGAATACAGTCGTATCCCCGCTGCAGGACCACGTTCGCAGCATGCATCATCTCTGTGGTTCGCACCTCCGGGCTGCTCGCGTATCGTTCGTGCAACTTGTGGTGGTCAGCTGCGCTATCGCCGCTGCACTTGTAACTCGCATCCCGCCGCAGTGGGTGCCATTCGGTAGCCTGGCCCTCGCGAATCTGACTTCCGGTGGATTGGCGTTGTTGGAGTCGCGCGTCAGCGTACCGGCGGCTTTACCAAAGCTCAACTTTCGACAAATCGTCACCCAGGGCAAGTACATATTTGCCTCCGGCGCGGTGCCTTCGATTGCCACGATGATCGCTTCGGCGCTCCTTACACGCCTCGCCGGAATCGCGGTCCTTGGCTACCTCGAGGCGGCAAGAATTGCGGCACAACCGCTCACCGTCGTTTCGACAGGAGTGTCTGCGGTTGGGAGCCCGCGTGCCATGCAGGCGGCCCGCGATCGCGATCCCCTCCGGGCGAAACGTGTGACGGCAATCTGGGACAGCGTACTGATCGGTTTTGCGGTCGTGTACTCGCTGGCCATCGGCTGGAACCATCCGTTCAATCCAGTGGCGCGCTTGCTCCCAGCCGCATTTGTGATCCCCGGACTTGTGCTCGCGCGCATTATTTCCAATCTCACGTTGACTGTGACCTTCCCATTCCGCATGCAACTGCTCGCGATGCGTAACGAAAAACTCGTAGCGAGGGTAGAGGTAGTCGGAAACCTCCTTCGAATCGCAGCCACCGGAACGGCTGTGGTGGTCGGCGCGTTCGCGCAGCCGATTGGACTAGTCGTTCAGGCTCTCACTCGCGCGCCGTTTTACTTCCACGCGCTGAAAAGCAGGTACGGGAGCACGAGTGAAACCACAACGCCGGCGACCGCGATTCCCGTCGCGGAAGCATAACAGCGCCGAACGGCTGTTGCCGACACTCGTTGATTTATGGAGGCAATTCAGTGCAGACATTACCTGTAACCGCAGAACGTCCGCCGATCATCAGCTCCAGCGATAGCAGCGGGAAACTGAAATTGGCAATGTTCATGCACACCTTCGATGACCGCGCCGTCAGTTATCTGGTGCTTACGGTGGCGGACCGTTTGCAGCGAATGGGGCACAGGGTAACGCTGATCACGGTTGTTCAGAATCAGCGGACATTCGTAGTGCCGGAGGGTGTCGCACATGTGGACTTGGACGTTCGGCATCGCACTGCGGTTTCCGTCCTGAAACTCACTACCGTTCTGCGCCGCCTGAGAGCCGACGTACTCTTTGCGCACATGGGCGGACCGAGCCGTACGGCCATCCTCGCGCGCGCCCTTGCAAACGCTCCCACGGCGATCGTGAATGTCGAGCATTGTCATTATTCCAGTCGAGGCTGGGACCACAGAGCCTATCGCGATCTGGTGACACGCCTTGTTATTCCTCACGCGGCGCGCGTCGCGGGGGTGTCGCCTGCAGTCGTGGCCGATCTCGAGAAAATTGCTCCCGGTATCCGCAACAAAACCGTCGTGCTTCCCAGCATCGCGCCGGATCCCGAGCGTGTTCAAGCCGCGCTCGGTCGCCGTCCGGACCACCCCTGGTATAGTGCCGACCGCTCCGAGCCGGTTATCTGCTCCGTCGGTAATCTGCTGCCGCGAAAAGGACAGGATGTGCTGGTCGAAGCTCTTCCAGGAATTCGCGCGCAGATCGGCTGCGGCCGAATCGTCTTCGTCGGACGGTTCGACAACATATCCTTCGTAGATCGTTTGAAATCGCGCGCCCACGAATTGGGAGTTGCTGATCACATATGGTTCGCCGGGTTTCATCGTGAGTGCCTGCCGTTCATCGCTCACGCCGATGTGTTCGCTCACGCTTCGGTCACGGAAGGCCTGCCGATGGTTATTCTCGAAGCTATGGCCAGCGGTGTCCCGGTCGCCGCAGCAGAGTGTCCGAGCGGCCCGAGGTATGCTCTCGACGAAGGACGTTGCGGCGCACTCGTGCCCATGAACGATCCGAGCGCGATGGCCGCGGCGATTGCGCAAATTCTTTCTGACCCGCGACTTCGGCGCGAGTACATCCGCTTGGCACGCCAGCGGGCGCAGCTCTTTTCGCCAACAAGAGTCGCGGAAGCATACGAAAACCTCGCCTATACCTGCCGCGCCGAGCGAAACGCCGCGAGCAACGCCCGCCTGTAACCCCTTAGTTACTGCTCGTTCTACAACGCTGCTATTCACCATCAAGCAGGATCCGGTCGACACTATGAATGCGACGATTAGCTTGCCGCCGTCTCCGCCACTGGCGGAGCACAACCTCTGTTGTGCGTCACCCGCAGGTCCGACCGAGGTGCTCTCGCCAGAGGACGCCAAACGGCTGGTCGAACATTGGCGCGACCTCGTGGCACGCACCGGGGGTTCGTATTTCCAGACCCCGGACTGGGTTTTGAGCTGGTGGGAACATCGAGGCCGTCCGGAGACTGAAATCGCGGTCTGGCGGTCCGGAAGTGGAGCAATAGAAGCAATCGCTTGTCTCGCCAAGGTCAACGAGCGACTTCATCACCGTCTCCCCATTTCACTTCGGGTCGCCACTAATCTTGGCAGCGGTCGACCACACCAGGCGGACCACTGCGGATGGCCGGTGTTGCCGCATCGTACCGCCGATGTGCAGCGCTGGGCAGGAAACCACTCCTGGGGCAATTCGCTACTCCTGCGGCATCTCGATCCCGAAACGGCGCGCAAGATCGTCCCCAATGGCGCTCGCCTGGTCTGGACCACGCGCTGCCCGCGGCTGACTCTTTCAGGGAACGGATCGGAGCTCATCGGTTCCGCTCATTTCCGCCGCCACCTCCGCCAATTGCAAAGAAAGAGCGAAGCGGCCGGTCTTTCCTTCCGCTGGGTTGGCCCGGAACAGATCACAAGCGTCGAGATTGACATCCTCTTCGACTTGCACGAGAAGCGCCGCAGCCTGGAAACCGTCAAGCGTCCATCGAGCTTCGTGCGTGCACGGTCCATGGTGTTCCACCACATGCTGGTGGATTGGGCCGGACCGCGGCGAGGTCCCGCCATTGCTCTGGCGGAGCGCCATGGCGTTGCAATTGCCGCCTGGTACGGCTTTCTTTGGTGCGACACGTTCTCCTTGTACCAGGCTGGCTGGGACCCTGCGCATGCGAAATTGTGTCCCGGAACTTTGCTGCTGACTGAGGCGATTCGGCTGGCGGAGCGTAACGGCGTCCGAGTGATCGATTTCTTGCGGGGTGTTGAACCCTATAAGTACAGGTTCGGCGCTACCGATGCGATCGACGAGACCTGGCTCGTCCCTCGTCACCTGTCCGGTATGGTATTGCAACAAAAATTCCGGTTGGGAAAGATTAAAGTGTGAAACTTCGGCTCGGCAATCCCGATGCGTCGCAGCGACACGGAGCGCGCCTCGGCACGAGCGGGCTCTACGTCATTCTTGGTTGCGACGGCGCGGGCAAAACCTCTGTCCTGCGCGCATTGACGCAAAACGACGGCGCTACATTCCGCTCCGAGAATGTTTTCCACTGGCTGCCTCGTTACCGCCCGGATTGGCAGGCTGCCAAACCCGTTCCCGCACCGCACGCGCAGAAGCCCCGGGGGACGATCTCTTCGTTTCTGAAAGTGATTTACCTTCTCGGCATGTTTCACCTGGGATTCTGGACGGAAGTGAGGCCGCGCATCAAGCGCGGGAACGCGGTTCTGTTCGATCGCTACTACCACGACATGATCATCGACCCCGCAAGGTACCGGTACGGGGGCCCCATCTGGCTTAGCAAGTTCGCCGGCGCTTTCATCCCCAAGCCGAGAGCATGGTTTCTCATCGACGTGCCGGCGGAGGTGCTGGCACGCCGTAAAGCCGAAATCCCTATTACAGAGCTGCGCCCGTTGCGCGACGCCTACCTGAGCTTCGTTCGCACACGGCCAAACGGATTCGTGGTGGACGGCACGAAGCGGGTTTCGCAAGTCGCCGCAGCCATCGCAGAACAGGTCAATGGTCAATCCGGCGCACACATGCGGTCTGAATGTGTGATCCGAACACGTCCGGAAATCTCTAGCCAGGAACGAACCTCATGAGCCGACATTACGAGATGCTGCAGCACGCCTTTCGAGACAATCGAGCAGTTCACCAGACGTCGTCACTATTCGATTTTACCGAGGCGTCCGCACTACCACTGAAGTTCAACGACTCCCAGGGAGCCGCAAAGGCCTCCGAACCGATCGAGGCCAGGCTGCGGGCCGAAGAGCTGCGACCGGCGGAGCGCGGTGAACTGTTGAAACTGATTAACGGCATTTTGTGTACGCAGGACGGCATTGCGCCGCGATGCATTGCCTTCTGCGGTGTCGACAGCGGTACCTCCTCCTCCTGGATTGCCGCATGTACCGGCGAGCTAGTTGCCGAGAACCCGGGGGCCGACGTCTGTATTGTTGATGCCAACCTACACGACAGCAGCCTCCATCGCCTGCTCGAGATACGCCCTACGCCCGGCATTTTGGATGCAGTTCTTGCCGGAACTCCCGCGCACTCGATGACTCGGCGAGTCGCCCACAAGCTTTGGGTCCTTACTTTGGGTTCGCTTACTGCGCCGCTGGAATCGCAAACTCTTTCTGGGATCCGCGCGGGAATACAGGACCTGCGCGGCCAGTTCCCTTACACCGTGGTGATCGGCTCGCCGGTGAAAAAGTCGGTTGACCTGCTGTCATTCGCGTCTGTTCTCGATGGCGCTTTGCTCGTCGTGGACGCTGATTCAACACGCCGCTGTGACGCACTCGCAGCGAGACAATGCCTCGAGGCCGGACGCATTCCGGTGCTCGGCGCCATCCTCGACAATCACGAATCTCTTCCCGACTGGATCGGCCATCTGTAGACGTTCACAGGTTCGGCGCGAGTGGTTGGAGGTAAAACCATGCACACCGCCCAGATGCTCGGGTTATTTCTTTTAGTCTCTACCGCGCTGGCGCCGTCGCAAAGCCTGGCGCAAGCGGCCGCCAGAAGCCCCGAAAATGCCAGCACCGGGATGCAGAAATCGCAGACCACAGCCCTCCAGGAGCGGAATCCGCGATACGAGTTGCGTCCGGGTGACGTACTCGAAATCGGTTTCACCTTCTCGCCTGAGTTCAATCAGGTCCTGACGGTGCAACCGGACGGATTTGTCACTCTCCACGATGCCGGCGATTTGCAGGTCCAGGGCATGACTGTACCCGAGTTGCGAATCGCCATCGCAAAAGCCTACGGTAAGGTGCTCCGCGACCCGGAAGTGAGCGTGGTGCTCAGAGATTTCGAAAAGCCGTATTTCGTTGCGAGCGGCTACATCAACCGTCCTGGAAAATATGAGTTGCGCGGCCCCATGCGTCTGACCGAAGCCATTGCCGTCGCTGGTGGCTTTTCGGATGGGGCCAAACAATCGCAAGTGGTCGTGTATCGCCGTGTATCGCGCGATTGGATGGAAGCAACGGTTATCGACGTCAAAAAAATGCTCGCTCGCAAGGACCTGAACGAGGATCTTCTGCTCCACCCGGAAGACTTCGTCTACGTTCCACAGAATCGCTCCTCGCACGTAAAGCGTTTCATCCCAGCACCTGGTTTGGGCATGACCCTAAACCCGCGACCGTTCTGAACAAAAACTGTCTTGGAGATCTCCATGGAGCAGGAACTCGTCCGCGCGCCAATGTCACAGCAGCGGTCTTTGGCATTGCGCAACTTCGCTGCCACGGAATTCCGGTACCGCCGGCTTGCAGCAACATCGTTTGCCGGAATTCTGCTCGGCGTCGTCTTGGTTAGTTTCTTTCTGCCTTCGAGCTACGAGGCCGAAACTCGGCTGCTCGTCCAAAACCAGCGCATCGATCCCGCCGTGTCCGCCGACGCCAGCGTGCAGCACTCCGTCAACGTCAACATTACCGAAGAGCAGATCAATTCCGAGGTCGAGTTGCTCAGGAGCGACGATGTAGTTCGGAAGGCCGTCCTCGCCAACGGGCTACAGCACCAAAAGTCGCACTTTTGGCAATGGACGAAGCCGACAGAGGATGCAGCCATTGCCAGTGCCGTCAAAGGCCTGCGCGACGGGTTAAAAGTCGAGCGCGTCAACAAAACGAACTTGATCAGCGCGCGATACAGCAGCAAGAACGCGCAGCTTGCGGCTAGTGTCCTCAACGCACTCACCGACGCGTACCTGCAGAAGAAAATGGAGCTGAGTCGTCCTGCGGCCCAGCGTGAATTCTTCGACCAGCAGGCGGAGCTGTACAAGCAGCAGATGGTCGATGCCGAAGCACAGTTCGAGCGCGATGGCGGCATCGCGCCGCAGCGGGAACATGAGGATAGTCTTCAGAAGCTGGGCGAATTCCGGGCAAGTCTGGCGCAAGCGCGCGCGACAATCCGCGGGACAAAAGAGCGGATTGCAGTATTGCACCGGGAAGAGGGTTCGGTTCCGCCGCGCATGACAACGCAGTTGCGGAACGCCGACAACGCCCAATTACTTCAGGTGCTTAAGGGGTCGTTGATGAATCTGCAACTCAAGCGTTCAGAGTTGCTGGCGAAATATCAACCCGACTATCGCCCCATCCAGGAACTCGAAAAAGAGATCACAGACCTTCAGGCCGAGATCTCTCGCGAGGAAAATACGCCCTTGCGCGATAAAACGACCGACGTCAATCCCGTACATGAATGGGTCCGGTCCGAACTGGCGAAAGCCGCGGCAGACTTACAGCAACAGCGCGCTCAAGCCGCATCGGTCCAGGAGACGATCGCCGACCTGGAAACCAGAACCAAGGAATTAAACCGGCAGGCACTCCAAAACGACAACTTGGCGCGTGCGCTGAAACTCGCTGAAGATAATTACGTCCTGTATGTGCGCAAGGCCGAAGAGGCGCGCATCGCCAGCGGTTTGGACCGTACAGGCATTCTCAATGTGACTGTAGCCGAGTCCGCCATCCCCCCTGCATTGCCAAAGATGTCCCGGAGGGAATTGATCCTGATCGGCCTCCTGTTTGCTGTGGCGGTCTCGGCTGGCCTCCCGTTCCTCGCGCAACGGTTCACCCGTTTCTGCCGCACGCCAGAAGACGTGGCCGGCGTATTGGAAATTCCGGTGGTCGCCACCATCCCTCAACGTGCGACGCCATATCTGCTGCTTGGTCGAGGACATTAGCCGCGATCGTCATTGTCGCTGAGTTCAAGACCCCGCACGTTCCCCCAAACCAGCCATGGCGGCCCACGCACCGCCGCACCAGGTCTTCACTGGAGGCGACTATGGCAACGTCCGCGAAACCGAAACCCACGTTCGTTGATCGTGGGGGCTTTCGCCGGCCGCAATTGTCGTTCGTAGATCTCAACCGTGAGCCCGCACCCACAGTCAAACCGGGCAGCATCGTTTACGAGCACCATTGGTATCGCATCAGCAATATGCTGCGCGACGCATCGTTGGTGGTCTTAACTGCGATCGCCGTTTCGTACCTGGGGGCAGAGCTCGTTGGCGCCAACCACTTCCAGCGGTTCAAAGCCGAGCACAGTTTCTATCTTCTTTTTGCTGGGACTTTCGCCGCCTTCACCGTGATCTGTTGCGATTGCAACGGGCTTTATCGCGCGCCGCGCGCTCACGAACTCGAACTGGCGCAACAAGCCGCCTCGCTCGGCCGTGCCGTATTGGTTTCGACTGCGCTCGTAGCCGCTCTATTGTGGATTTCGGGAACGCAAATCACGTCGCTGGCCCGCGTCGCCAGCACTGGAGCACTAAGTTTGCTGACCCTCACAGGCTCGCGGGTGATTGAGAAACGGCGCACTCTCGCGCGTCTCGCTGCCGGACGCGGCATGAGAAACGCGCTGATCATCGGCGCCGGTAAAACTGGGCGGCAGCTGGCGATGTCGCTGCAGTCGAACCCGCAGTTTGGTTTCGCGCTGTGCGGTTTCATTGATGATCATGTCCAGGGCCCACATGTGATCGGCACTACCCGCCACTTTGCCGAGATTGCCCGAGCGCAGTTCGCTGACGTCGTGTTCATCACCCTCCCCTGGAGAAAGACTCTGATCCGCAGGATCGCGGCGGTTGCGGCGCAAAATCACATTGACGTGCGCGTCGTTCCAGAGCTGTACGACTTCCGCCGTGGCCCGCGCATGGCCTACGTCGGCGGTTTTCCGACTCTCGATTTACATCGCGAGCCGATTCCCGCGGCCGCCCTCGTCTGCAAACGAGCGCTCGACATCACCGCGTCCCTGCTTGGTCTCATAGCACTCTCACCGCTGCTGCTCGCAATCGCCATCGCCATCAAGGTCGAATCACGTGGTCCGGCACTTTATTGGTCCGCGCGCGCTGGCAAGAAGGGGCGATCTTTCCAGTTTTGCAAGTTCCGAACGATGGTAGTGAATGCTGACGCCTTAAAGGAAAAACTGCGCGTAATCAATGAGCGCAGAGGACCTTGCTTCAAAATTGACCACGATCCCAGGATCACCGGCGTCGGACGCTTCCTTCGGCGGTACAGTCTCGACGAACTCCCGCAGCTGTGGAATGTCCTGGTCGGTGACATGAGCCTCGTCGGTCCCAGGCCTCACCCCCTCGACGACTATCGCCAGTACAGCCTGGATAACCTGCGCCGGCTCGATGTCACCCCCGGAATCACCGGGTTGTGGCAGGTAAAAGCCCGCAGAGACCCGTCCTGGGAGGTCAACATGGCTCTGGATCTGCAGTACATCGAGAACTGGAGCGTTTTGTTGGACCTCGGGATTTTGCTCCAGACGCTACCCGCGGTTTTGAGAGGTTCAGGGCAGTAGTGTGCAGCCGAAGATTTGAAACAACTAAAGGAGAACAACCTTAATGAGCACAAAGTCTCGTGTAGCAGTCACCGGTGCGGGAGGTTTTATCGGGCACCACTTGGTCAAGGCCCTCAAAGCGGACGGCCACTGGGTTCGGGGCGTCGATATAAAAATGCCCGAATACGAGCCGTCGGCTGCGGATGAATTCGAACTCCTCGATCTCCGTTTTTACGAAAACTGTGGGCGCGCCACTCGCGGCGTAGACGAGGTGTACAACCTCGCTGCGGATATGGGTGGCATTGGTTACATCACTGCGTACCTGGCGCAGATCGCACGCAACAACACTCTGATCAACGTCAACATGCTCGAGGCAAGCCGCCATAACGCGGTTCGCCGCTTCCTTTTTTCGTCCTCGGCTTGCGTGTATGCGCAGAGCAGGCAGCGCAACGCCGACGTCACTCCATTAAGGGAAGAGGATGCTTATCCCGCCGAACCCGAGCCGGGGTATGGCTGGGAAAAATTGTTCGCGGAGCAGATGTGCCAGTATTTCTCCAATGACTACGGCCTTGCGACACGCCTCGTGCGCTTTCACAACGTTTACGGGCCCCTCGGGACCTACGGCGGGGGGAAAGAGAAAGCACCGGCGGCGATCTCGCGGAAGGTGGCCGCCGCCGCTGATGGCGAGCAGATCGAGATCTGGGGTGACGGGAAACAGACCCGGTCCTTCATGTATGTCGATGATTGTGTCGAGGGATTGCAGCGCCTGATGGCGTCTGATTACACCGAACCCCTCAACCTCGGCACCGATGAGCTCATCTCGATCGACGGTCTGGTCGATCTGATTTCTACGATCGCGGGCAAGACCCTCCGGAAGACGCATAACTTCGATCGGCCGCAAGGTGTCCGTGGACGTAACAGCGACAACAGCCGGTTGCGTCAGGTGCTTGGTTGGGAACCACACATTACGCTCGCGCAGGGACTGGTGCCCACCTACAAATGGATCGCAGCTCAAGTCGCTCAAGACCAGAGGTCATGGGCCCAAGCCGCATGACCTTTTGGTCGAGCCGATCTGGAAAGGAACATTGTGGAGCGCGTCAAAATTCTTGGAGTCGGCGTTCACGCGATCGACATGGAGCAGGCGATTGCTTCTATCGAGAACGCCATCGCGACCGGCCAACGCGGTTACATTTGCGTTACTGGGGTTCATGGAATCATCCAAGCGCAGGATGACGTGGAATTCAGAAGAATTCTGAATGCGTCCCTGCTTACCACGCCCGACGGTATGCCGACCGTCTGGGTAGGTCACCTGCGCGGGTTCCGTCACATGAAGCGGGTATTCGGACCAGACCTGATGACAGCCATGTGCGCGCGATCAGTCGACAAAGGCTATACCCACTTCCTCTACGGGGGAGCTCCAGGCGTCGCGGAACAATTGAAAGACG
This sequence comes from uncultured Terriglobales bacterium, assembly GCA_964559835.1. Classification (GTDB taxonomy): domain Bacteria; phylum Acidobacteriota; class Terriglobia; order Terriglobales; family Acidobacteriaceae; genus DAISJI01. Next base: position 8,819 of record CAZLJE010000005.1, on the reverse strand, counting down.
CGCTCGCCGCAAGATTCCCCGGCCTTCGCATCGTCGGCACTTTCACGCCGCCGTTTCGGGACCTGACGAACTCCGAATTGTCTGAACTGCGCGAGGCGATCGCCGCCGTTCGCCCGGACTTGTTTTGGGTTGGGCTCAGCACGCCCAAGCAAGAACGTTTCATGGCTGCGAACGTTGGACGTCTAGCCGCACAGGTCATGATCGGAGTCGGTGCCGCGTTCGACATTCACACCGGCCGTCTTCGCGACGCGCCGGTGTGGATGAAAAATTCGGGCCTGCAATGGCTGCACCGCTTGTATCAAGAGCCATCCCGGCTCGGGAAGCGTTACCTTGTGAACAATCCCAGATTTATGTGGCGGCTCATGCTTGAGCTTGCCGGCTCGTCTCGTTACAGCAGCTAGAGATCCTCCTCCCCTCATATTCGATGGAAACTATCTGTTCCGCGCGACTGAAAGATGAGCTGCACCGGCGATTGCTGCCCTTGACAGGTAGGGCTGCCAATGACGGCGCTCCGAGCGATCACTCAAAAACTTTTGCCGCATTGCCTTCGGCCGCAGACGCACGCCTATTGGTCCCCATTGGCGCCCGCCGCTGCGCTGTGAGCGCGCTTGATAGTTACTGTCCGAATACGCGACGCTCGCAACTGCTGAAGCAAGTGACGCTCGCACTGGTGCGTGTAGGGTGGCATGGTGGCGCCCAGCAGCATGTTGAGTTGCCGTTCCATCCGTCCGGTGCTGTCCCTCGGCTCCTCAAAGACTTACTTGGCGAAAGCGAGCTGACATTCGCGCTGCTTATCGGCAGCCCGGGTGCGCTGCGGAAGTGTGTGCTGCAGGCAATGAGGCCGAACGGCGACGTTCTGGCATATGTCAAGGTGCCGCTCACCGAGGCGGCTGGAGAGTCCGTCCGGTACGAGGCGTTCGTCATTGCGCACCTTACCGCCTTTGAGTCGATGCAAGGTTGTGTACCCCAGGTCTTGTACGCGGGCGAATGCGAACGCATGCACATCCTGGTCGAAGCGCCGGGTCCTACAGGCCGGTCTCCTTTTCACTTCGGCCGTGCGCACGAAGAATTCCTCCGCCGCCTCGCCGCCGTGCATCCCGTGACGCTCCCAGGCGAGGAGGTAGCCAACGACGTCGCAGCACTTCTTGAGGAGTCGCCACGCGTTCACCGCAATTTGCGGGCTGTCGCACGACGCGCGCTCCACGTCGCGACAGATGCCTTGAGGGGAATACCGGTACCGTGCGGACTCATACATGGGGATTTTGCCCCATGGAACATGCGTCGCCGAAACCCTCTCTACGTCTTCGATTGGGAACGCGCGCGCTACAACACACCCGTAGTCTGGGATAAGTTCCACTTCAATGTGCAATCAGCCTGCTTGCTACACCGCCGGGTCACGCCAGCCGAGAGATATTTGGACAATCCCGATTCATTGTTGGCGTTGTACCTGATCAGCTCGATTTGCAATATCACCGCGGAGCACTCCGAATCACATATCGAAACCGAATACCGCGGCAGGCTGCTCTCCCGCCAGATCCAATTGCATGAAGCAAGGACGCGCTCCATAATTGTCACGCCGCTCGAAACTGCTCCGGTCCTGCCATCTGCAGCGGCGGCTCGACCAAGTGCAGATCCCGCGAACTCTCCGCGGCGACTACCGTTCGGCTCTAAGGGCGTCCTGAAGCTGCTGTCGTGGGCTCGCCAAAGTCTGTTCGCTCTCAGCGATCAGGCGCTTACTTCCGGCGCAAACTTCCTGATGAGCATTCTGCTGGCTCGGTATGTTGGAGCCGAACAGTACGGCCAGTATGCGCTCGCGTTCACGTTATTCCTTCTGCTCTCGTTGCTTCACCAGGCATTGATCTTGGAGCCGGTCAGCGTATTCGGAGGAGCAGAGTACAAGCGCAATTTCAGGAACTACGGATCCGCTCTGCTCCGGTTCCATGCCGTCGTCGCTCCCGCCACGGCAGTGGTCCTGGCGATACTTGGCGCAGTCGTCCGCGAGTGGTCGCCCGGGCTCAGTGTCGCCCTCGAGGGTACCGCCTGCGCCGCTCCATGCATTTTGTTGCTGTGGTTCGCACGGCGACTCATGTATAACCTCGAGAGTCCGTTTCGCGCCGCTGTCGGCGCCGCCGTTTATTGCAGTGTGTTATTCGGTGTCCTCTACCTGGTTTTGCCCCACGGACTGCATGTATTTACTGCGTTCTTGATCATGGGTATCGCCGCCCTGGCTGGCAGCTTGCCGCTCCTCCTGTGGTTTTCGCGTTGCCAAACGACTGGTCCTCCTGTCGATCTGCGGCACATTCTCCGAAAGCATTGGACTTACGGAAAATGGACGGTCGCCTCCTCGATTGCAATGTGGCTGCCCTGGAACGCGTATTACACGCTCCTCACGGTCCTGCGCACGGCCCCGGAAGCGGGCGCCTTGAAAGCCTTGCTGAACCTGGCACAGATCGTGTTTCAGATGTACGGTGCCATGTCGTTGCTGCTGCTGCCCTACGCCGCCGCGACCTGCGCCAAGCAGGGTATTACCGGGTCGGAGACGTTGGGCCGGCGCATCATGTGGGTCTTCGCTGCCGGATCGGTCTTCTACTGGATATTGCTCACCGTCTTTCGCGACGAGGTGCTCAAGCTTCTCTACCGCGGTAACTACGCTGAAGTGTCACCGTTGATTCCGTGGATTGGTCTGGCATGCGTGTTGTGGGGCGCCGCGCAGGGACCCGGTATAGCGTTACGCGGCGCGAATTCGCCCAGGACGGTTTTCTACGCGTACTTGGGCGCGAGCGTCGTTACCGTAGTAGTTGGAATCCCGGCAACCTGGGCGTTCGGCATCCGAGGGGTGGCCGCTGCGCTCATCCTCTCCAACGGCACCGCCTTGGCCATTTCAGCGCGACTGTTGCGGCGGTATTCCATCCAGAACACCGCAGCAGGGATTGAGCAGGCCACCGCCGCGTAGAAATCACCACGATGTCCTTTGCTGCCTCGCAACGTACCCGGTCGCTGGTCCCGACCTCACTCGTGTTCCTCGGCTGTGCGATTCTCGGCGGTCTCGCTGTTCTCGCCCCGCTCGCCGCCGTCTCTGCTATCGCCGCTGCGATACTGATCATGGTGCTCGCGTATTGCCGTCGCTGGATAGAGCCGCATCAGGTATTTGTTCTGGGTGCGCTGACCGCTTACATCGTCTTGAACTACGGGTTCGACAATCTCGGTGTGCGTGTTGCCGGCATTCCGCTTCTTGCAGGTCACGCAATGCTGCTCACCGGCATTGTCCTGGCGGCCAGGAAGAATCCGGGAACGATCGGCCAGGTAGTGCGAGAGCCTGCCGCGAAGTGGCTGATCGTGCTTGCCACTCTGACCGTTTTCCATCTGCTCGTGGACGCGCCCAAATACGGCGCCATGGCTCTCCGCGACGCCTCGGTAATCATCGAAAGCGTCTTCCTGGTTCTCGGCGTGCTATGGGGACGTGATCCGCAGCTTACGCGCGTCCTGATTCGGTGGCTTCCCACCCTTTTTCTGATCAACGTTCTCTATTCTTTTACGTTTCCTCTGCAGTTGCGCCTGCAGGCGTTGTCGCAATTCCCGGGCGTGTTCCAGATAGTCCCTCTGCTGGGCAACTATCAGCTCAACATGATTTATCTGCTGCTCGGTGCTCTTTATATGCTGTGGCTCGGCGGACCTTTGGCACACCGATCAGCCTGGTCACGTTACGGACTCGCCGCCGCGCAACTGTTTGGCCTCATTATTCTCCAAGACCGCACAATGTTGGTGGGGATGGCTCTCATTCTCGCGTTCATCATGTTGATCGGGGAATGGCGGCTGTCCGCGCGCATTCTGACGCCCGCCGGCGCAGCGGTCGCCGCTCTCGTTCTCGTCACTGTTCTCGGTTTTTCTATTCCCGGTCGCGTTGGCCCTGTCACATCTAAGTTTGTCAAGGAATATGCCGGTACGTTACTGGAGATCGGTGATCGACAGCGGGAATGGGGCACGGATGCTGACCGCCAGAAGTGGTTTGATCAGGTTTGGAGCGATAGTACCTCGAGCATGAGCAACTTTATTTGGGGACGCGGCTTTGGCGAACCGCTGATCGATTTTCGTCAGAGAAACGGTGTTCCCGTCCGTCAACCGCACAATTCCACGCTGAGCATCTTCGCCCGCCTCGGCTTGCTCGGGCTGATCGCGTGGCTATGCTTTCTGTCGGTCATCCTCAAGCGTTTCGCGGTAGCCATTCTTCATCGCGATCGGCTGGGCCAGCCAACCGCCACGCTGGTCATCTGGCTCTTCTGCCTGTTGATAGTCAACCTGCTATTTACAACCGTGCAGCCTGCCTTCGAGTTTTCCCACGGGGCCATAACATTCTACTTTTTTGTCGGCTTTTCCCTTGGCTTCCTGCGCTCGCAACGCGAGCGTCTGTCGGCTCCCAGTGCCGGCGTGGCACACCCGGTAGCAATGCATCCCGTGTATGCAGCCAAGGGCGTGGCGCCGCAGATCTAGCCTGAATTCCGGTCAGCTTCATCCCCACGACAAGATGTCGTTCGCCTGAACGAAACCGCCAGAATTGAGGTTCCCATTGCGAATCGCAATTGACGCGCACGCCCTCGGACAGCGTAAGACCGGAAATGAGACATACACGCGCGAACTGGTCCGCAATCTGGCGAACACATTGCCTCAGAGCACGGAGGCGCTGGTCTACGTGCGTGCACGTGCAAACCGGCCTGCACCGGAAAACTGCCGGCTACGCTATCGTGCGATCCACCCCGACAATGCCATCCTGCGACTGCTGTGGTTTTTTGCCGCCGAAACTCGCCGCCAAAACATCGATGTGTTCCACACACAGTATTTTCTGCCGTATAACTTGCGCTGCCGGAGCGCGCTCGTGGTGCACGACGTTGGTCAGGAACGGTTTCCGGAATTCTATACGCGCAAGTACCTGCTGATGTGCAAGGCTCTACTGGCAAGCTCGATCGCGCGTGCTGATCACATCATTGCTGTTTCGGAGAATACGAAACAGGACCTGATTCACTATTACCGATGTGCGCCCGAGCGAATCAGCGTCACCTATAACGGCTGCGGTGAACAGTTTCGCCCGATGCCGGAAGAACGTGCACGCCGATTCGTTTCCATGGTCTATGGCATCGAGCAACCTTACATTCTCTACGTGGGAGCGGTCCAACCGCGAAAGAACTTGCCACGACTGCTCGCCGCATTCTTGGAGTTGAAAGCCAAGCGCGCCATTCCGCATCGTCTTGTGATCGTTGGCCCTAAGGGTTGGAGGTGCGGTGAGGTCTTCGACACGGCCAAGGCGCGGACGTTGGAACACGACGTAGTCTGTACCGGCTATGTGGCCGACGAAGATCTGCCCGCATTTTACAACGCGGCAGACTTCCTCGTGTATCCGTCGTTCTACGAAGGATTTGGCTTGCCCGTCGTTGAGGCAATGGCCTGCGGCACACCGGTAATCACCTCGTTCGGCTCAGCACTCGAAGAGGTCGCCGGGTCGGCGGCGCTGTTGATCGATCCGTACCAGACGAGTGATCTGGCCTCGGCCATCGAGCGGCTCGCATCCGATAGGCAGCTGCGAGCGGAACTCAGCCGTCGCGGAGTCCAGCGCTCTGCACTTTTCAGCTTTCGGCGAATGGCGGCACAAACGTGCGCGATATTTGAACGCATCGCGGGGGCAGAAACGCGGGCGCACATTGCTGCGTGATCATGCTTGCCGTCGACTTCGACGCTTCGCATGATCCAGAGTTTGCGTTCAGTTTTGCAGTAACGTGCGGGAAGTCAAGCCTCGGAGGCGGAACCTTCAAGGCTTGACTTCCCGACGCGTGTTTACTGCACCGTGGCCGTCAGGTTCGTGGGTGGGCTAACGGAACTGCCGGAACAGAGCGGCACACCCGACTTGGCTGCGGTATTCGTTGTGTACGGCGAGGTCACCACGCAGTTCTTAGGCTGCGGGGGGACCATGGGAGTGGGGAATACGCTGCTCGTCGGCGTCAGCAGCGCGTCCGCCGCGGAGCCGAAAGTATTACCCGAACTGGTGACGCTGCATCCGCCGCCATCCCACCAGCCCGAATGCGTACCGTCGGAGCGGATTTCGTCCGCAATGTTGTTGCTCACCGTCGTCGGACCGCAAGGCGCTGTGTACTGATTCCACACGTAAATCGCTGTGTTCCCCGCACCCGCGACGGGAGTGGTGTTGTACACCTTGTTCCCGGAAACCACCGTGTTCGTGCCGCTGGAAATGCCGATGCCACACTGACCCGTGTTCAGCAACAAGTTGTTTTTGAACTGTATGCCGTTCGCTGCGTTGTCCGCTATCAAGCCGCAACCGCTGCCACTGTGCCCGCCTGTAACGTAATTCCCCTGCACCAAAGCAGAACTGGCGAAGCCGAAGTTAATGCTATCTTCCTGCACTTCCGGGTACGTGTAAGTCGAACTGGTGCTCGATAGCGCATAGTTGTTCTGCACCGTAACGTTGCTGCACGTGTTGGATGTATCGGCTCCCCAGCACTGCACGTTCTGGCCGCGCGGGAACGGGCCGCGCGGGTTCAACAGAAAGTTACCGGTGATGTTCAGTCCCGAGTTGGCGCCAGTGAACTCGACGTTTGATTCGCTGTACGCGATTACGTTTCCCTGGATCGTAATGTTTTGGTTGCCGCCGAACCCGAATATTCCGTCGTGGTAATCGCAGCAGGTCGTAGATCCTGTCTCGGGATGGATATAGTTATCGTAAATGTTAACCCCGTTACTGCCGCTGAGCTTGATTCCGTTCCCCTGGGTTGTACCGGACGTCGTTCCACAAGGTCCGATTTCGGAGTTCTTGATCGTGATGTTCGAGGAGTTCGTGATCGTGATGCAGTTGCCGGTGGTGGAGGTGACGTGCATGTTGTCGATGGTCACGCCACTCTGACCGCTGATCGTGATCGGCCCCGAAGCCACGTGATCAGTGGCAAATGCGGCGCATGCGAATGCGACGAAAATAACTGCTGTGCTGATGCTCTTCATCTGTTATCACCTAAAACTTATCGGCTATAAAAGTTGCTGACGTGGGTTGGGCTTTTTGGCGCTGCTGTAAAAAGAGGCCCGCTACGGCGACGGAACGACTACCGTGACCTGATTGGAGTACCCACTTTCGACCCCCGTACTATCGACGCCGGTCACCACGTAGTAGTAAGTCGTTCCTGATTGCACCGTGGAATCGTTGTAGCTCAGGTTCGAATCCAGTGTGCTATTCAGGATCGAATACGGCCCGCCAGTAGTTGCCGATCGGTAGATGTGGTAGCCGCTCACAGTGGATGCGCTGGCCTGCCAATTCAGCGTAACCGAGTGTTGTGTTGGGCTGGTCCCGGACCCGCTCAGCGCAACCGTCGTCGGTGAGTTGGTGGCGTTGCTGACCCAACTGGCGGTCCCGGTATTGGTGCCGCTGCCGGACGGCGCAAACGTGACCGTCGCCGCCGCTGAGGCGCCGGCCGCCAACGTCAATGGAAACTGTAGGCCGGAAACCGTGAAGCCACTGCCGGTGGCGCTGGCCGAAGAAATAGTCGCCGATGAAGTGCCGGTATTCGTCAGCGTCACCGCTTTCGAAGCCGAACTCCCCACGAGCACAGAACCGAACGCAATGGAAGTGGGCGACGCCGACACACTTACTGTCGACGGCGTATTGATGGTTACATTCGCAAGCCCGCTGGACGACGGGGACGCCACACTCGTCGCCATGACACTCGCCGTCCCTGCGGTGGCTGGCGCAGTATAGAGTCCAGTCGTCGAGATGGTCCCTCCCCCATTGGCCACCGACCAGTTCACTGCCGTATTCGTCGTGCCCGTTACTGTGGCCGCAAACTGCTGAGTTCCTCCCGTGTGCACCGTCGCCGTTGCCGGAGAAACTGACACTGCGACCGAACCACCAGATGTGCCGCTAGCGCCGACGCCGCTCAGCGGCACCGATAGATTCACACCGTGGTTACCACTCACCGTCAAGTTTGCGCTGTACGTAGTAGCCGCTGTTGGCGTGAATGCGACCTGCAACGTCAGATTTGCGCCAGGGGATAGCGATACACTGCCGTTCAAGCCTGCCAAGGTGAACGCAGTAGAACTTACCGAGGCATTCTGCACCGTGACGGCCCGGCTCCCGTTGTTGGTCAGCGTGACCGTGAGCTGCGATGACGATGTGCCGACATTCTGAGTCCCGAAGTTGAGCGATGTTGGCGAGGAGCTAAGGGTGAAGGTTGGACTCGCCATCCCGCAACCACACATACTCAGCATTACCACGATCGCCGCTTGTATCCTGGACAACGAACTTAATTTCATTCTCACCTGCCACGAGGCGGAGCACGCCCAACTCACGAACGTCGAGAAATGGCTGGGCGGCCGCACGCTTCATCAGTTAGCGCTTCTGTCCAAGCCACAGCGCGAGCCGTGACCGTGACGACCTCAACCGTAAATCTCACGTCGATGTGGCGATACTGACCGCAAGGACAGTGCGGTAGGTGCAAGCACTTAAAGTGCGTAAGGTACTCGGCGCATAGTCGGACAGTGCAGGGACGCAGAGGGGAAGTGCTGAACGCCTTAGCATGAAACAAAAAACTACTTACGATGTACGTGCGTGATGACGCAAGTCGCGATGCGTGTTGCTCTTGGTGAGACGGGCTTGGGGCGTGAAGCGGGTGGGGACGCGATTCGGATTGGTTTTTGCGTCAGATGACGCGAAAGGGAAGAACCGCGGTCACGCGGAAGTGGTGAGATCCAGCGGGGACAAGCCGCTGAAAAGAATTGGTAGGCCCGAATGGACTCGAACCATCGACCTCTTCCGTGTCAAGGAAGCGCTC
>CAZLJE010000004.1:0-212517 GCA_964559835.1 uncultured Terriglobales bacterium | reverse complement strand
GGCGCCCCGCCGCCGAACCCTACGCGCCGGGGGCCGAGTCGGGGTTGTTTATCTGGGCACGACTTTGGTCGTCCCGCGCCAGTATCACCAGTCGCGGGGCCGAAAGGTCCCGCGATTTTTTTTACGTCGGCTACTTTCTCCCCAAGAACCGAATGCGCGCGACAAAGGCGCGATTGGCCGTCACGGAGTACTGGCCGAAGTTGGGCGACGCGACGTTGTTCTGCACGACGACCGGGTTCTTGCTGCCGGTGATGTTCTCGAACCCGCCGCGCAGCGCCAGGTTGTATTTCTTGATCGAGAAGCGGCGCTCTAGGAAGGGGTTGATCATCAGGAAATCAGGGAAACGTCGCGAGTTCGCGAGTCCCACTACCTGCTGAAATTGATTGAAGACGGTGAATGGGAAGCCGGTCCGCCACTGTGCCGAATATCCGAACGCCCATTTCTGAAACCACGGCACCGGCAAGAATCCCCAGGATACGATTTTGTTCGGAGCATCCCACGCGAGCGGTCCGGCCGATTGCGCACTGTATACGGGGTTGTCGAGCGTGTAATCCAGGACGGCGCTGGAGCGCGCGCTCGACCGCGTGTAGGCGAGCATCAATTCGTGTTCTTGATGGAACACGCGGCGAGCCGCGATTTGCAATGCTCGATAATTCGATGTCCGGTGATTGCCGAGCCGGAATTGGATTGGCGATGCCGACGTCGCAGCCAGTTCGTAGGCGAAATCGTGCGTAGTGTGGCGGTCGAGGTAGTCGGCACTGACGAAAAGACCGCGCGAGAATTCGTGCTCGATTCCGACGCTCCAATTCCGCGATGCGGGCGAGTGAAGGGGATGCTCAGGAGCGAGGAAACTGGTCACGAGTGGTTCTCCGATCACCGAGCCGCCTGTTGCGTCATAGATGTACTGGGTGCGTGTGCCCTCGCGCGGACGGGCGAGTAGCTCGAGGGGCGGATAATCGTGGAACAACCCAATGCCCGCACTGAGCTTCGTCACCGGCGAAATCATGAAAGTGGCAGCCACGCGCGTCGAGGCCGTCGCCTGGTCAAGCGCGTTGTCACGGTCGGCCCGAACCCCGATCGCGATGAGCAGCCGATCTGTCGGTGACCAACGATCTTCGACGTAACCGCCATAAATCGTGTCGGAGATGTTCCAGCGCGGTCTGTTATCGAACACGATGCGGCTGTACAGCGTCCCGTTCGAACGGAGGATGGAGATAGGAGTTCGCACCGTCGTGTCCGCCTCGGTGGTGTCGCGCGCGACGACGCCGAACCGGATTTCGTGTGCGCCGAGCAATCGACGTCGGGGAAGGTAAACGTTCAGTTGCGGCTCGACACGTCCCGAGTCGGACCATTGTGACCGATAGAAGTTTCCATGTGCTATCCCGGGCGAGATCGTGTAGGGGAGCGTACCAAGCGGGAGCGCGCGGTCGTGGTGACGGGTGACGGCAACGCCGGCTTCGATCACCGCGCCCGAAACGTAGATCTGATCGCGCACCGTCGCAATATACGACGAGTGTGCTTCATTCAGCGTAGTCTCCGCGGGCGTGAGAGGCGAAATCCCCGAGTACGATGATTCCAGCCCGTTGACCAGCCACGACGCGCTGAGGATGTTCGAGCGCGTGACGTTCACTTGAGCCTTGGCGAGGTTCGACACGCGCCAAACCCTGTTCCGGTTCTGCCCCGGTGGAAGCTCAGAAACGATGTTGTTGTCATACTCGCCTTCGGGCGCCAGCAGAAACCACGCGCGGCCCTTGTTGATCGGACCCGAGAACAGGACTCGCGGCGTCACCTTGTCGAGATGTGTACCCTGCTTGAATTGCAGCGATGGGATGAAATTCGTCGCCGAAAATCGGAAGCGATCGTCTCCCGACATGCTGGTGAAGGACGCAACGCCTCCGGACGCAGGACCGTACTGGGCGGAGTATCGGCTCGACTGCACGTCGATGGCGCGCACAGCGTCAGTCGAGAAGCGCGCATTCAGCAGGCCAGTCGCAGGATCGGAAACGAGGAAGCCATCGAGCAGAGTCAGGGTCTGGTACGTTTCCGCGCCGGCGACGTGAATCTGGCCGGAGTTGTCGCGGACCACACCGGGAATGTACGGGAGTGCCTGGCGTATGTCGCGCGTCACGGGAAATGGGATATTAATGATCTCCGTGCTGTCGATCGACCGCGTCGCGGCAACCTGCTGCGGGTCGACTTCCGGCGGCGACTCGCGCACTTCGACCGATTCCTTGACCTCCTGCGTGTGCGACAGCGTGACGTGAACGTGGTCGGTCTGCGCAACGTTCAGGCCGCGAAGCGTGGACTGGTAGTAGCCGGGCTTTGACCCGATAAGATCGAAGGGGCCTGGCTCTGCCGATAAGTGACAGCGTCCTGCAGCATCGGTCGTGCAGGAGGAACCCGGAGCGCCAGCTAACGTGATCGATACTCCAGGCACGGCGGCGCCGTTCTCATCAGCCACCGAAACCAGCAGCACGCGTTCCTGTGCTGTCGCCAGGCAACAGAGGAGCGAGACGAACGCGATAACGCGCGGGAGCACAGATGGTCAGATGCGGCAGGCTCGAACGCGGGAATCCCGCACGCAGGCTAGCAACTCACCTCGCAGGGCCAATTTCTTCCGCTACATCAGACACACGGTTTGCCTGACCACGACCGTGCCGAATTCGCGTGGCGTGCCGAAACCAGAACGATTGCTCACGAATCAATACCAATTCCTCGTGAATCAATATCGACGAGGTCAGTTACAGTCATGCCCCGTCTTTCTACCATCGAACGCCGTCAGGCGCCGTGGCATCTGCGCTGGTTCTACAGCGTAATGAACAGGATGTTCGGCAAGGAATTCACTCCCGTCAAAATGCAGATGCGCTTGCCCGGCCTGATCTGGGGCGGCATCGCGATGGAGGCCGGCCTCGGCCGCAAGCGCCGCGTATCGCTGCGCCATATCCAACTCGCGAAAGTGCGCACCGCCGCCCGGGTCGAGTGCCCATTTTGAGTGGACATCAATTCTGCCGTGGGCAGAAAAGCCGGCCTCACCGACGAACAACTTCTCGCCGTCCCCGGCGACGACTTGAGCATCTTCAACGACGTCGAGCGCCTCGTCATCGAACTCGCCGACGCGATGGTGACCGCGCCGTCGAATATCTCCGACGATCTGTACGCGCGTCTGCGCGAGCGTTTCTCGGAGGAGCAGTTGATGGAGTTATCGGCGCAGATCGCGTTCGAAAATTTCCGCGCGCGGCTCAACCGCGTCTTTGACGTCGGCAGTGACGACCTGTATCGCCCCGCGACGCAGGTCGGCAATACGACTGGTTAGCGCTGATGTCCCGCGAACCACGCCAGCACCCGCCGGTGAAACTCGTCGGGTGCGACCGACGACGCGCCGCAGTGGTCGGCCTTGGGGACGATCCAGAGTTCCGCATGATCGCGAGCCGCCTGAAACAGAGCTTTCGACGCTGAAGGCGAGATGTGCGAATCGGCAGCGCCGTGGATCAGCAGGATCGGTGTATGCGTGGCAGCGATGGCCCGCTTCGGGCTCGCGTCGGTGAGATTGACGCCGGTAAGAATGCGAGCGAACAGGTAAGCGATCTCGACCATCGGCCGCGCGATGGTCTTGCCGAACCACGGACCGGTGTTGGTCATCTGCCCGATGCGTTCGTAGCCGACGTCGCGAAAAGTAGCGAACGGCGATTCCGCTACCGTGGCGCAGATACGCGAATCGGCCGCCGTCGCCTGGATCGCGATCGCCGCGCCCATCGATTCGCCCAGCAAGTACACGCAACGCGGCGAAGTCTTCTGCTCCAGCCAGTCGATCCAGAGCCGCACGTCTTCTTTCTCCAGTACGCCGTAGGTCGCATATGATCCACCGCTAGCGCCATGAGCCCGCGCGTCCGGGAGCAGGACGGCGTAGCTGGCTGGTAGAAAATCGGCGGCGAACCCCGCGACGCCCTCGCGATTATCGGCCACGCCGTGCAGGAGGATGACGACGCTCTGGTTGTAATTTCTGGGCCGCAGAAACCAGCCTCTGAGCTGTGCGCCGTCGGGTGCGCTGACCTGGGCATCTTCCACCGTGGCGCCATACAGGCGCGCTATAGCCTTCCCGTCCTCGTTTTCGAGCGGCCGCCGCGGCGGATGGATCGCGACCGCGCACAACACTGCGCCGCCGAAGACAGACACGATGATGTAAATGAACACCGCGCTGATCAGTACTCGTCGCAGGATCGTTCGCAAGGCCATTTGGAATTCCGAGTATCGTCACAATGAAGACGGTGTATTAACGAGCTCATTAACTGTCGTGAGTTGCCGCGCACCATTCTTGGAGACGCGCGGCGAAAGCTGCGCCCCATATTTTTTCTTCACACCTATTCTGCTTTTGTTCGCGAAATCCGGGGCGCGGTTTCCTTGTTCGCTATGCGCCTTTGATCCAGCCACTGATCACGCCTGCGCGACCGCTGCAGTGCCTGGTCTCAGCCCCGCCTTCGCCTCGCGAATGCCGGACAGGATATTGGGCTCCAGGTCCAGGTGCGGAACCGACGAAGCAGCAGCCGCTTCGAAATATCGCAGTGCGTCTTGCGGCCGCGAAAGTTTCAGGCAGATCCGACCCGCTCCCAATTGCGCCATGATCCCCGGCCTCTCCTTCGGATACGCTGCGGCGAGCTTGTCGTATTCGGCGAGAGCGCGGTCCAAGTCCTGCTGCGATTCCGGCACGCGGCATAGCTCCAGCCAGGTCGTCGCCGGCATGCTGGTACCGCCGGAGCGCAGGAAGTCCTCGTAATCCTGCCAGGCGGCCTCAGGCTGACGGGCTTTTAAGTGCATGGCGCAAAGCTTCGTCAGCGCGTCGAGATACTTGGGAAGATCACCCTTGCGGAAATACGCCTGTGGCAGCAGGTTGCACGCATCGAGCGAATCCGGATGCGTGGCGAGATAGCTGGACAAGAGCATCGCTGCCTCGTCGAATTGGCCTTTGTCCATCAGGTCGGACGCCTGCTGGATCTCCGGGTCTGCTTGCCAACCGACCTGCTCTTCGATGGCCTTGTTCGCCTTCTGCTCCAAGCCCGTGTAGCTCAGCGCGACCGCGGCGACGGCTCCGAAGACAAAGCCGCCGACGTGGGCCCAATGCGCGACGCCGCTCGCTCCGCCGAACAGCGAGCCGTAGAAAACTTCCATCAACAGCCATAACGGGAGCAGGGTGTAAGCCGGGGCCTTGAAACGCCATGCGCGGAAGCTGAAGAGCCACATCATCTCGATCCGCATTTTCGGGAAGCGCACCAGAAACGCACCCATCAATGCGGCGACCGCTCCCGAGGCGCCGAGCGTCGGAACCAGGCTGCCGGCATTGACGAAACCGTGGATCTGCAATGCCACCGCGCCGGCGATCAGATACACCGCCGAATACAGCGGACGTCCCCACGCGTCTTCCAGGACGAATCCGGCCAGCCACAGGAACCACATGTTGCCGATCAGGTGAAGCCAGCCTCCATGCAGGAAATTCGCGGTCAGGTACGACAGGGGCTTGGGATGGGCTGGAACAAACGCGTAGTTCTCGATGATGGAAGAGCTCGCCAGATCGGTGTACTGGCCGGCCAACGAGTCCATCCTCGCTTGCCATGGGTTCACGTCGTCGAGGACCTGCGTCTTGAAGGCCGAGCCATCGTCGGCGAATTGGGAGAGTTCGGCGTCGGGATGCTGAAGCCGCGTCCAGGCTTCGGGATTATGGTCGCGGAACGTCGTCACGAACTGCTGTACGGCGGCGGACATTTTCAATTCGGGGTGCGTCGCGGCGAGCATCAGCACGCGCAGCTTCACCTGGCCGAGAGCGCTGCCTTCGTCGTGGATCTTCGAAGTCGTGAGTACGAACGCGACCGTATTCAGCACGATGAGGGCGAGAGTGATGACGGGCCAGCGCCGCGCCGACATGTTTTCATGACGGATGGGGATCAGCATCGGGTCTCCATTACGAGAGCAACGTGCTGCCTAGCATTGCCGAAATCGGCTCGGATGTGTAGGTGACTTTCGTGTAGCGCGACTTCCGGGTAATTAACGCTGTAGGTACCCGTTACGCCGTGCATGCAGCTTCAAATGCGGAACCATTTCGCGTACAGCTCCGGCCGGCGGTGGCGCAGAAACAGCCGCCGGGCATGGGAATCGCGGGTTGTTCCCAAGTCGATATCGTTATAGAGGATGGTGTCCACCGCCTTTGCGGCGCGAGCAATGACGCGGCCATCGGGCGCGCAGACAAACGATTCACCGGCAAAATCGAGGCAGTCTTCCTGTCCCACACGGTTGCACAGCGCCACGTAATAGCCGTTCTGGAATGCGGCGACCTGCATCTCTGCCTCGTACAAGCCTTCGGGCCATTCATCGACCGCGCCGGCTTGCGGAACCACGACCAGTTCCGCGCCGCCAACGGCGAGCGCACGCATGTACTCGGGATAGTGCCGGTCGTAGCAGATGGCGACGCCGATGCGTCCTGCCTTCGTGTCGTATACGGGCGCGCCGGTATCGCCGGGAGTGTAATAGCCCTGCTCGTGGAAACAGGGATACTCGGTGATGTGGACCATGCGCGTGCGGCCGAGCAGCGAGCCGTCGGCGTCGATCACGGGAGAGCAGTCGTACGCATTACGGCCGTCGCGCTCGTATAAGTTCAGAACAACAACTACACCGAACTCACGCGCGACGCTTTGGAACAACTCGGTGGTCGGGCCGGGAACCGGTTCGGCGAGGTCGTGTGAGTTTTGACCGGCGGGCCGCTGCGGATAGAAGCGCTCGAACGCCAACTCGGCAAAGCAGACCAATTGAGCGCCGTTTCGCGCGGCGGTGCGGACTGCTTCGAGACCGCGGGCGATATTCTGCGATTTGTCTTCGGATGCATGCTGTTGGACGAGTGCGATTTTCATAATTGCGGATCCTCGTGGGACGCGAGCTTGAACTGAAGATGCTGTTTCACCGCGGGCCACTCGGCGGCGATGATCGAATAGACCACCGTATCGCGGATGGTGCCGTTGGCATAGAGCATATGGCTACGCAGGATGCCGTCCTGCTTGGCGCCGAGCCGCTCGATCGCCCTTCGGCTCGCATGATTGAAGAAGCCGGTACGGAATTCGACGGCCATGCAGTTCAAAGTCTCAAATGCGTGCGTGAGCAACAGGAGCTTGCATTCGGTATTGACGGCCGTACGCTGCGCCGACTTGGCGTACCAGGTGGAGCCGATTTCCACCCGCCGATTCAAAGCGTCGATGTTCATGTACGTCGTCATGCCGGCGACGCGACGCGTATCGAGACGGCGCACGGCCCACGGCATCATCGAGCCCTTCTCCTGGAGACCCAGTCTGCGTTCGATCTCGGCACGCATTCCTTCCGGCGACGGGACCGTCGTGTACCAGAGCTTCCACAGTTCCCCATCGCGCGTGGCGTCGACGAGGTCGTCGTGGTGGTCATGCGACAGCGGCTCCAGGCGGGCGTAGCGTCCGGTAAGGGTGATCAGGACGGTAAAGTCGTTCATGGGAGCTGTACATCGTACAACGAGCTGAGACATTCGTGCTCAAGGCTGGTGATGTATATACAAATGGCATACAATATATATACAGGGGAGAGACGAAAATGGCTGCGAACCTGACATCGATTCGGCTAGACACGGCACTGGCCGACGAAGCCGTAAAAGTGCTCGGGGTGAAATCGCGCACGGAAGCCGTACACGAAGCGCTGCGCGAGATTGTCGCCTTGAAAAAGTTCAAGGAACTTATGCGTAAGAACGCGGGCAAGCACAAGTTCAAAGCGCTCGATGAGTGACATTATTGTTTTCGACACGTCGGTGATCGTCGATCAACTTCGGGCCGGCAAGCATGAGCAGAAGATGGATTCCGTCCGAGGGTTGGTACGCAATTCGTCAGTCGTCCTGTCGGAGTTGTTTCGGGGCGCAACGACGGCCGGTGAACGCAGGGTCGTCGATGCGCTTGAACGCAGGTATCCGGTCCTAACTCCCACGCATAACAACTGGATCGATTCGGGCCGATTGCTGGCCAAGATCTATTCGAGGACTGGCTTCACGCCCAATAAGCTGCGCGATTTGCAATTTGATGCATTAATAGCGCTCACGGGTCGTAGTCACGGAGCACGTGTGATTAGCAGCAATCGAGCAGATTTTGAGTTGATCCGCCGATACTTGGATTTCGAACTCGAGCTCTGGTAGTCGCGTTGGTTCATGAGCTTTCTTCGGTAAATCCGAAAATGCTAACCTAGCGCGATTGTAAAACCGCCACTACCGGGATGAACAGAATGGCTGAACAGCCGGCCATGGTCCGCAACGAGAGCAATGGTTCACGACCAGGGCCGCCACCTGCGCCCGAGAGCACAGGTGGTTTCTTCGCGCGCCTATTCCGGAACCTGCGTCTGTCATTGTGGCGCAGCTTCCAGCATGACGCGTTCGGTATCGCCAAAGGCGCGGCGTACTCGGCCATCCTATCGCTTTTTCCCGTCCTCATGATCGTCGCGTCGGTGCTGGTCAGCGCGAGGAACGGGCCGGAGTACGTCGCATCGATCACCGACGCCGCCTACCGCGTTCTCCCGCCCGGGATGGGCCCGGTCGTCGAGGCATATTTCCGCACCGCGCAGGAACGTCCGGTTCGCCTGCTCGTGGTCGCCTCGCTGATCACTCTTTGGACGTCATCGGGCGTGATGATGTCGTGGATGGTGGGGTTCCGCGAAGCCTACCAGTTGCCGAAGTCCTGGGGGCTCGTGAAGGAGCGCCTGATCGCGTTCGGGCTGACGATCATGGCGGGCATCCCACTGATGTTCGCGACGATCCTGGTGGCATTCGGCAACCAGATCGAGCACCGGCTCAGCGTGGCGGCGGGGCAGGAGATCAGCCCCTACCTGGCACTCCTCTGGACGGTGATCCGCTGGCTTATCGCGACTGCAACCAGCATCGCTGTGATGCAATTGATCTATCACAACGCGGTGCCGCGCACGCTGAAGTGGCACACCGTACTCCCGGGCGCGACGCTGGCGACCGCTGTCTGGTTCCCCACGACCATCCTATTTGGATACTACGTGCGCCACTTCGCCGCCTACAGCCTGTTCTACGGCTCGCTGGCGACGCCGATCGTGCTGCTGGTGTGGTTGTACATCATGTCGGTCATCGTGCTGATCGGCGCCGAATTCAACGCGCTGGTGTACCCACGGGCGATCAAGCCGAAAGAAGTTGAGATGTAACAAGATCGGTAATCTGTGATCGGTTATCGGTTTTGGATATCCTACTTTGTCATTCCTCGCTGCGCTCGGACTGACAAAATCACTCTCGGATCGACAACGTAACAGGTTCGCACTGGCTAAGGAAAACGTGACTTCACAGACTCGTCGCGCCAAGATCGTCTGCACCATCGGCCCGTCATCGAATACCGAAGCCGCCCTGCGGGAACTCATGCGCCTGGGCATGGACGTGGCGCGTCTTAACTTTTCCCACGCCACCCACGAAGAGCACGCCAATGTCATCGAGCGCCTGCGCAAAGTTGCGTTCGCCGAGGACCGCACGATCTGCATCCTGCAAGACCTTCAAGGGCCGAAGATCCGCACCGGACGTCTCCGCGACCGCCGGCCCGTCCTGCTTGCGACGGGCTCGCGGGTGACCATCACGCCGCGAGACACCATGGGCACTGCGGCGGTGATCTCGACCAGCTTCAAATCGTTGGCGGAAGAGGTACAGCCGGGCTCGCGAATCCTGCTGTCGGACGGTCTCATCGAGTTGCAGGTCATCGGCATTCACGGTGACGACGTCGAGTGCGAGGTCGTCAACGGCGGCGAGTTACGCGAGCACCAGGGCATCAACCTTCCCGGGACGGCGTTGCGCGTCCCCGCCCTGACCGACAAAGACCGCAATGACCTCGAGTTCGGCATTGCCCACGGCGTGGACATGGTCGCGCTGTCTTTCGTGCGCAGCGCGAACGATGTGCTCGAGGCGAAACGGATCATCGGCAAGCGCAGCGATGACCTGCCGGTGATCGCGAAGCTGGAAAAGCCGCAAGCCATCGAGCACCTCGACGAGATCCTGGACGTCGCGGACGGCGTGATGGTGGCGCGCGGAGACCTCGGCGTGGAACTGCCGCCGGAGCGCGTGCCGATCATCCAGAAGCACATCATTCAGCGCGCCACCGAGTTCCGCAAGCCGGTCATCACCGCCACGCAGATGCTGGAATCGATGGTCGAGCATCCGCGCCCGACGCGAGCCGAGGCGAGCGACGTCGCCAACGCGATATTCGACGGCACCGATGCGGTAATGCTCTCGGCCGAGACGGCGAGCGGAAAGTTTCCGCGACAGGCGGTCACCATGATGAGCCGGATCATCGTCGAAGCCGAAGCGCACATGCAGGACTCGGGAGTCGTTCGCCGCCGCCGCGAACACCAGCACCTGAGCATCTCGGAGACGATCTGCGAGTCGGTCGCCCATGCGGCCGACAAACTCGATATTCACGCCATCGCCGTCTACACGGAAACGGGCACGACGGCGCGGCTGGTTTCGAAACATCGGGCGAAGTCGCCGGTGTACGCCTTCGCTCATCGTGCTACGGTTTGCAACCGGCTGAATCTATACTGGGGAGTGCATCCGGTCGGGTGCGACCGGGCGCGCAGCGTCGAAGAGATGTTGCGGCATGCCGAGCAGACGCTGACCGCGAAGGGGCTGCTCGCTCCGGGACAGATCATGGCCATCATTTCGGGTACGCGAGGCGCGTCCGGCTCGACCAACCTCATGCGCCTGCACGTCGCCGGCGAGAACGACCTGCCGGAGCGGCGTAACGCAAGGAGGAGGGAACCGTGAGTCAAGAGATCTTCGCCATCGCAATCGTCAAACCCGAAGAAGGGCGCGACCAGGAGGTGTTGGACATCCTGCGCGAACTGTACGCGGTCATGACGCGAAAAAATTACAGTCGAAACACGGTGTATCGCGACCGCAAGGACACCAGCCGGCTGATCAACTTCCGCTACTGGACGTCGGAGGAAGCGCGGGCGCGAGCCCAGGAGGACCCCGATGTCCACCGCTGTTGGGCGCGCCTGGGACAGGTGGCGAAAGTCGAGTTCGTCATGGAACAGCTTGACGAAGTCCTGCTCTGCGCCGGAGCAAAGGTCAACGGCTGAATCCCTCTTTCGTGGACTGTAGAAATAAGTCACGGGTGTCCTGATCGACGGGTAGAAACTACACAAGCGCAATCCGGGTAGCGCGTGCAAGTCACTCAAGCGGCACGATTTTCCTTTTGGTCGTGGAAGTGCACTTAGTCCAGTTGGTTCCTCCAAAATCATGGACTTGCAAATGGTCGAAGATACGCAGCCGATCCAAAGACGGCGTTTTCCGCGTCGGCGGTTGGAGGCGGCGGTCGCGGTCTGCGGCGTCATTTCCAGCCCCAAGGACACCTGGCGCGGGCATTGCCTGAACCTCAGCGAAGGTGGCGCGGCGGTGATGGTCGCCGGACCGTGGATACCCGGTCAGGTTGTAAAGATGGAGTTGGCGGCTGGTGTTACCGAGCGTCCGATGCAAGTGGTCGCGCGCGTGGCACACCGCCACCGGAACTACTGCGGCCTGGAATTCCTGGCCATCGGGGACACGCTGGTTTCGGAGCTCAGAGAATTGCTGGCAAGCTGAAGAAATTAAGAATTAAGAAGTCAGAATGAAGAATGCTAAGCGCAGTGTCGCGTCTATCTTCATTCTGACCTCTTAATTCTTGATTGATTTAATTCACCCACGGCGGCCGAGTATCGCCGCTCCCCTTCTTCTCATCCGGCGGACGGTAGTTGCCGTACTCGTCGAAGTACTGGCTGCGGTCGTGCTTGCGCATGTAGACCTCGAATTTCTTCGCCATGCGCCGCCGCTTCCACTTCTGATAACGATTGCGCAGCCCGTACCCTCCCTCAGACGTAGCAAACAGCAGCCCGCGTGAAGGCAGGAACCGGATATAGATCCATCCGAACAGCGCGCCGCCGAGGTGTGCGAAGTAGGCCACCGATTCGCCGCGATGTCCGGTACCCATTCCCTGTAGCGCTCCCACCAGCGAAATAAAGATGAGGATAGCGACAAGGTACTTGGCTTTGATGGAGATCGGCAGCGGGAAGAGCATGAACTCCATGTTGCCGAAGAGCAGGGCGAACGCCATCATCACGCCGTAGATACCGCCGGACGCCCCTACCGTCAGCGTTTCCGGGCTGATCCCTAGAAAGCTGAACGCGCCAACCGTTCCGAGGTACGCAACGCCGACGGTGCTGAGCGCCGCGGCAATGACGCAATAGAAATAGAACTCGAGGAACTGGCGGTGCTTCCATGTCATCTCCAACTGTGCGCCAAACATCCAGAGCGTCAGCATATTGAAGAGGATGTGAAAAAGGCCGGAATGCTGGAAAGAATACGTGACGAGCTGCCAGATGTAACCGTGCACGACAAGGAGCGGCACGAGACCGGTCTCGACCGTAAGGAAAGCTGCCACCGCCGGTGCGATGGCGTTCAGCAGCAGCATCAGCAGGAAGACCGCGGTGTTAACTATGATCAGCCACTTTACCGCGAAGGTGAAGGGCGGGAATCCGAGGCTCATCGCGGAGCCAAAACGCCGTCCGCCTCCGCCGCCATAGTTTCGAATCGTCAACTTATTTCTCCGTAGTCACCGCTGCCGGTGTCGGGTTGCGCTCCGGTTTGGGCAGGACCGCGAGACTACGATGTCCGGCCGCGTCCACCGCGCGCACGCCGAAAATGACGTTGTCCTTCGACCGTGGCAGCGTGACGGTGGTCACGTTTCCGACCTTCTCCACCGCGACCCAATCGGGCGACGACGTCGGACGCCATACCACTTCGTATTCCGCCGCACGCGGCGCCGCATCCCATGCCAGCGTCGTGTCGTTCTCCAGCCGCCGCGTCACGATCCGCACATTGTTGGGGACTGACGGGGCCGAGGCCAGGGACGCCAGTGTCGCCGCATTCAAGCGCGCGACATTCGCGACATAGTCGAAGTCGACGTACTTCGGCAGGTCACCGTATTCGATGCCATTTTCGGTGCGAGGGGTCTGATGTTGTCGGTTGTAATTTTCCCGGTACTCCGTAAATCGGACGGCGGAATATCCCTGCTGGTTGAAGCTGGTGTGATCGCCGCCGCGCAGAAAGCGGTCCGGACGGAACACCAGCATGGGCTGGAACGTGTCGTCAACATAGGTCGCGCCGGTTTCGCGGATATAGCGGGCCAGCTCGCGCGAGCCGGAATCGCTTGCCGCGCCCAGGCTGCGGATCATCGCGATCGCGCGCTCGTCTTTCACGTCCGGCTGCGGAATGCCTTCGGAGAAGACGCGCACCACGGTCGTGTCCTGCCCCGGCGATTTGTCGCCGCCGACGATGTCATTGTTCAGTACGCCGTCGATCACCCAGCCCGCATCTTTCGCCATCTTTGCGAAATGACGGCTCCCGTTCAGGCCCTGCTCTTCGCCCGCGACAGTAAGAAAAATAATGGTGCCGGGGAACTTGGCCTGGCTGAGTACGCGCGCACACTCCAGTGAAACCGCGGTGCCGCTGGCATCGTCGTTGGCGCCGGGTGCGTCGGTCGCGAAGTTGGGCCAGTCTTTTGCGGTAGGAATGGAGTCGTAGTGGCCGGTGACCAGCACGATGTGCTTGGATGCTTCGGCATCGGTCCCCTTCATCACCGCGTAGACGTTCCACAATTCGGTCGGTTGCGGGATGCGTCCGCCCGCCTGTTCGGTGAACACGTCGGTCTTCACTTCCAGGCAGCCGCCGCACGCGTCGGAATAGCGCTGGAACTCGCTCTTGATCCACTCGCGCGCGGCGCCGATGCCGCGGCCCTTCGCCACCGTGTCGGCGTCGGCAGGGCCGGTAGTGATGCGGGTCCCGAAGCTCACCAGCTTCTCGATCGTCGCCTGCACGCGCGCGGGCGAGATCTGCTGCAGCAGTTTCGCGATCCTTGCGTCCGGCTGATCTTTGAGCGCGGTAGGCATCCCGGCCAGTTCGACCATTGCGGCAGTAGGGCGAGCAGCCGGGCTGGCGGCTCTCGGCGTATTCTTCTGGGCAACCGCGCTGAACGGAATGCCCATCAGTAGAGCACTCCACAACAGGCGGCGTAAGACGAGGAGACTTGCACTCATGCGTGACCTCGGTTAGAACAGCAAAGGGACGAGCACTAAATCCATTGACGGCTCGCCACCGGAAACTCTAAATATTATCAGCGGGCTGCCTGCCCGGTCTTCGGAGAACGACAGTCATGATTTTATGTCCTGAATGCGAAAGCAGCATTGACATCGATCCGGATGAGATGGAAGAAGGCGAGATCGTGTCGTGCCCCGAGTGCGGCACTGATTTCGAGGTCGTCACCACCGAACCCTTTGAACTCGTCCGCGTAGAGGATGAAGATGCGGATGAGGAAGAGGAGGAGGCGGATGAGGACGGCGAAGACAGTGACGCGTAGATACGCCGGTCTGGCTGTGCTCGCTACCATCCTCTGGCTTTCCGCGGCCGCCGGCTACGCGGAAGCCCAGACGCACAAGGATTACGCTCTCATCTTTGGTACGGTGTGGAACGCGAAAGACCAGCCCGTCTACGGCATCCCCATCAAGATCCGCCGCGCCGGCGAGAAGAAGGCACGATGGGAACTCATGTCGGACCACCGCGGTGAATTCGCGCAGCGCGTGCCCACCGGAGCGCAGGACTATGTCATCTGGGCTGAAGTCAAGACCGGCAAAGGAAAAGCGAACCCCGAAACCAAGGTGCACGTCGATAAAGACGAACGGGTGGACGTCTCGCTGCATCTAACAGAGTAGCCGAATCCACTGACGTAGGTCGTCTGTCGCAGGTCGTAGATCGGAATTGCAGTGCTCGTTCCGAGCTCCGACCTACCACCTACGACCTACCCAATGGGCGGTCGAGGAGCTCAACGTGAAGAAGCTATTGCTCGCACTCGCGGTGTTTGCCGCAGTGTCGATGATCAACACGACAGCGACACCGGTGTGGGCACAACAGCAGCAGACACGTTCGCTCCAAGGCCAGGTGATGAACGATGCTGACGCGCCCATCCCCACCGCCATCGTTTACCTGAAGAACACCAAGACTCTGGCGGTGAAGACGTTCATTGCCGAGAAAGACGGGATCTACCGCTTCAACGCGCTGTCGCCGAACGTGGACTACGAGGTCTACGCGGAGAAGGACGGAAAAAAGAGCGATACCAAGACGCTCAGCTCGTTCGACTCGCGCAAGCAGGCGACCATCAATCTCAAGATTAAGTAGCCAGTCGTGAGTCGCCAAATCAGAAATGAATGCCTTCGCCCGACGCGAAGGCTTATTTTTCCTACGCCCTACGCCCTACGCCCTACGACTAGCGACTAGGCCGCGCTGCCGAGTGCTTCGATGTCGCGCACTGCGGCGTCAAGATCTTGGTTACTCGGCATACGGAGGACGCGGCATTCGGTCCCGACGCAGACTTGCACGAGCGGCGTGCGGGGCTTCCCGTCGTTCTCTTTCTTGACCATCTCCTCCGCGCTCTTGTCGTGCTCGATGTTCACATACTGGTAGCTGGCTCCGCGCGCATCGAGAAATTCGCGCACGCGCTGGGTCTCTTTGCAGCCGTCCGTGCCGTAAACGGTAATGCCGGCGTCCATGGGTTGACCTCTCGGGAACACAGATGCGAGTCCGGACAAAACTGTCGTACCGTCGAGAGTAGGTTTGCAGCGAGATAGAACGTCGGCAGGCAGCAGCAAGGGCTGCGACAGCATAGTCCGCGTTAAGCGGTTGGCCGGTGGTCGAGTGATACCAGCGGCACGTTTTGCTTTCGTCGCAGCCCCTGGATGATCGAATGTTTTTATTCCAACGCCGGCCGTTCGTAGCCAGCGCTTCCGAGCTCTGTCGCCGGACTTCCGGTCGACCGCCCGACCTACTGAGGATCAACCTCCAATGGCATTGCCCTCCTTTCGGTCGTGCTACCTCCAAGCTAGCACTGGGCGCGCGGGTGTCAAGATAACAGCGGTAACGCGCTGTTGATTGCAAGGACCCAGCAATCCCGTTTCGGGCCACTTGTGATAAGGACGTCGATAATTGGATTCGAATAAACTGCTCGCATGCCCGGTGGTCGCCAAACTCACTCGTTCCCGAAAGGCACGCCAGCACCAGTGCGGCTACTGCCGATCGTGTTTTTCACGGCGGTGGTGTCGTGGATGGTGTTCTCTGATGGGATGGCGTGGTGGTTTCAGTTTGGCAGGATTGCGGCGCTGATGATTGTGTGCGCGTTGCTAGGCAACAGATTACTTTTGCATTACGAGCGAGACGGACGAGCTATCCGACTGCCACGCCCTCCGATGCTCGTTGTGCGGTATCCATCTGGTCTGCCAGTGCTTATGTTCGCTGCGCGATGTGCGTTCTTCGTAACTGTCGCGGCCATGTTGGCCTTCGGCTTAGCACCTATTGCAGAATCCATCGCTCGGCGAGGAATCGTTGGTTGCGTCTTCGGGCTCATTGTCGTTGCGGCTGTGAATCTCGCTTTGGAAAGACATTACGTGCGTAGCGGACAAGCCGCAGAAGTAGACGTCCGCCGGAACCGGCACAATTAACGCCTCGTGAGTAGCGTCGCCCCACCGGGGTTCGATCGCATCGTGGACCCAAAGCAAAAACCCGGATCGGATCCGGGTTTTCGCTAAAAGCTACAACCTAAGCTCTAAGCCCTGCGCGCTATTCCTGCGCCACCCTCCACTGATCGTTGTCGCCGCGGACCATGTTCACCGACGCCTTGACCGGCTCGCCGTGATAATAGTTCACGTCGTACTTCGAGATCAGTGTCTGCGTGTCCCAGATGTTGAACGTCTTCACGAACTTGCTGTTTGTATCGAAGATGTCGCCCGCCACGGTGGGCGCCCACTGCCACGTGTATTCGATGTGCGCGAGGTTCGGGCCGCTCATTGTCACCTTGTTGACGGCCACGACCTTCTTCGACGCGAGCGGCAGGAAGTAAACGGTGGTTCCGTCCTTGTCGTCGCGTTTGCGCAATTCCGGAATAGAGTTGATGACCTTGTCTCCCTGCGCTGTAAGCGTGACCGTCACGATATCTTTGCCCTTGCTCTCGGCGGTCTTGAGCAGGCCGGCCTTTTCCATCAGCTTGTAGTGCGGGTCGTGCGGCTTCTCGTTGACGCTCGACTCGACCTTCCCGGTACGGAAAATGAGCGTGACCGGCCCCTGCTTGGCCAGGATCTGCGTGACCACCGCCTGCGCCTGCTCCGGCGAGATCGTCTTGCGCGACTGCAGCACCCAGTACACGACGCTGCCCACGATCACGCCCGCCAGCGACAGGATCAGCAGCAGTGGGACGATCGACGATTCTTTCTGCTCCATCGCGATTTCTTCTTCAAACATGACATCCTCCTGCAGCCGCGCCGGGCTCGCGCACGCGCACGGCGGCCTTGAACAGGTCAGTATCTGCCCGCGTTGTACCCCAATCTGTGACCCGTGTCACTGGGTCAGGTGAGATTTTCACGGTATGGAAATTGCAAGAGAGCTGCTGTTGGTGAGGGCCCTGGACCTGGGCTACCGCTATAATGAAAGCAGTCGGGGCGTAGCGCAGCCTGGTAGCGCACCTGCCTTGGGCGCAGGGGGTCACAGGTTCAAATCCTGTCGCCCCGACCATTCTTTCGAGCTCGTGCGACCGCAGCAGACGGATTAGCCCCGTTCACCGACGCGCAGTTGCATCCCCCGGAAAACGCTTCACGTTCGGCTGTTGCGGTCTCGACGCTCTTGGCTGTGGGCGTTCCGTAGTCGAGTCGCCGGGAGTCAGCTTTCGCGTTTCTCCTCTCCGGAGTCGGCGCTGGACTTCACCCACGCATTACTCGCATTGTTGGTGAGCGCGCCAGGGTGAACTCCGCAGCCCACTCAATTCAATTCGCTTCCGCGAACGGCCCGTGTCTGGCGTGCCGGCTTTCCTTGAAAGAGTGTCGATACGTTGACACCGCAACTGGCATCTACTGCTACTGCGCACAAGGTCTCGAGAGACCGCCCCACGAGTGGTATGACGAATGCTCGTTGGTTATCTGCGGAGCAAGACCATGTTCCTTCGGCAACGTCAATCCACTTCTATCGAGCGGGTGTCGCCGAGGCACGGTCCCGCGAGGTTTGAATCAAATCTCCCCACGAACGCCTCTATTGATAGAGCTTGATTGGTCGCCGTTGCGTAAGCGAGGCTAGCGATGACAACGACTACGTTAGAACGACTTCTCGCCGGAGTAGCCGTTCCTATCCAGCACGTCTCAGCACGGCGCTTTCTTAGGCGCACGCTGCTCTGGCTGACAATCACCGCGTGTGCTGCCGGCGCGCAGACGACGAATCAGACGAATCAATCGTCCGCCAATTTCGGGAGCGTCCCCAGCGGCCCAGCCACGACGGAACTCTTGCATCTCTCCCTTCGCGATGCCATTACCATGGCAATGAAGTACAACCTTGGCCAGATTGAAACGGGAGAGAATGCGCGCATTGCCCGCGGGCAGCGACTTCGGGCGTTAAGCGCTCTCTTGCCGGAGGTCACCGCAGGCGCTGCCGAAAATGTCGAGCAGTTAAGTCTAGCGACGCTGGGCATCAGGATCGCGCAAATACCCCGCGTCATCGGCCCTTTCAGCTATAGCACCGTCCAGGCAACCGCCAGACAGACCCTCTTCAGCTTCGAGTCCATTCAACGTTTTCAAGCGGCGCGAACGGCCGAGCAGGCCGCCCAGTTGACGTATACCGACACGCTCGACGTCATCACGCTGATCGTGGGAAACGCTTATCTGTTAGTCATCGAAGCGAACTCACGGATTGTCGCAGCGGAGGCGCAGGTCCGCAATGCGCAGGCGCTATATAACCAGGCAGTCGAGCAGCTTCAGGCTGGTACAAGCCCCAGGATCGACGTAACACGAAGCGGGGTCCAACTGCACACGGAGCAATACAACCTCAGCATCGCGCGAAATAACTTCGAGATCGCAAAACTGAACCTGTCGCGTGCGATCGGGCTACCGCTCGGCCAGAGATTCGACCTTGCCGACCAAATTCCCTACGCAGATTTGAATCCACCGACGGTCGACGACGCTTTGAGCCGAGCATACAAAGGCCGAAGCGATTTCCGCTCGGCGCTGACGTCGGTCAAGTCGGCCCAGCAACAGCTTTCGGCAGTGCGGGGAGAGCGCTACCCCGTACTGGCCGTGAACGGCGATTACGGCGTCCAGGGGCCCAGACCCGACCGTCTGCACGGCGAGTTTGCGTTCCAGGCCGGCGTCAGCGTTCCTGTATTCACCGGTGGGCGGATCAAGGGTTATATCACGGAAGCCGAAGCAGCGCTTCGCCAGCGCAAAGCGGAAGCCGAGAACCTGCGGGGCCAGGTCGATTACGATGTCCGCACCGCATTCCTGAACCTGCAAGCCGCGAAAGAACAGGTCGCTGTCGCGCGTCAAAATGTCGAGCTTGCGAACGAAAATCTGTCGCGGTCGCAGGAGCGTTTTGCCGCCGGCGTGACGGACAGTGTCGAAGTCGTACAGGCGCAGCAGTCATTGGTGAGCGCAAACGATCAATACATTTCCGCCCTGTACAGCCACAACCTCTCGAAGCTGCAGCTGGCTCGAGCCTTGGGGGTTGCGCGAACGGACTACAGCCGATACTTGGGAATGCGGTAACGAGAGGCTTCTATGGCTGATTCAACTCATCCCGGTCCAACGGTCGAGGAGCCGGAATCCACGGCGCCGTCAAGCAACGAGCAAAACAACAGGGACGTTTCGCCCCGGCGTTACTCGCGCCCGAAGTTCCGCCGCATCTATTTCGTGCCGCTCGCCTTCCTGGTCATTGTGGGCGCGATCCTGCTGTGGCGTTATTTCGCCAGCTACGAATCCACTGATGACGCCCAGGTCGATGCTCACCTCTATCCGGTAAGCGCGAGAATCTCGGGGTATGTCATCAGAGTGAACGTTGGTGACAACGAATACGTGAAGCAGGGGACAGTACTCGTCGAGGTCGACCCGAAAGATTACGAGGTCGCGGTCGCCAAGGCGGAGGCGGACGTGGCCAATGCGGAATCGACGGCGAAGTCTCTGAACATCACTGTTCCCGTCACAAGCGTCAGTACGACGAGCCAGTTAACGTCGACGTCATCCGACGTGGGAAGTGCCGCTGCCGGCGTCATTGCGGCCGAGAAGCAGTTTGCGGCAGCGCACGCACAGGTGGAGCAGGCCGAGGCAAATGACGTCAACGCGCAAGATGATGTGCAACGCTACAAGCGGCTGGTTGAGAAGCAGAACGTTTCCGAGCAGATCTACGACCGGGCGGTAGCGACGGCAAAGGCGAGCGCCGCGACCGTCGCTGCAGCCAAGGCCAACGAGGCCGCGGCGCAACAGGCAGTGCAGCAGGCGGGGGACCGCCTGGCGCAAGCCGAAGCAAGCCATCGCGCGGCCCAGACAGGCCCGCAGCAGGTGGCCGCAACCCACGCGCGCGCTCTCGCCGCGGTTGCCGATGTCCAGCAAAAGCGAGCCGCGTTGCAGCAGGCGGTACTCAATCTCCAATACACAAAGGTCATCGCTCCGGTGGATGGCCTCGTTAATAAGAGCGTCGTGGTGGGATGGAACATTCAACCTGGCCAGCAGCTGTTGACCGTCGTTCCCCTCGATCAGGTCTATATCACGGCGAACTTCAAAGAAACCCAGTTGAGAGATATGAAGCCGGGGCAACGAGCCGACATTCACGTTGATTCCAGCGGGCGTACGTACAACGGGACCGTGAACAGCATCGCCGGCGCGACGGGACCTCTCTTCAGCTTGCTGCCGCCTGAAAACGCCACCGGCAACTACGTCAAGATCGTGCAGCGCATTCCAGTAAAGATCGTTTTGGACCCCGGCGAGAATCGTGACCTCAGGCTTCGGCCGGGAATGAATGTCGAGCCGAAAGTGTATCTGCGATGAGCGATACGCCCACCAACGTTGCGGAACTCGACGCTTCCTGGCGCCCCCGCTACAACCCTTGGCTGATCGCCGTAGTGGTGGCTCTGGCTGCCTTCATGGAGGTGCTCGACACCAGCATTGCCAACGTGGCACTGCCTTATATGGCCGGTAACCTGGGTGCGAGCAATGACCAAAGTACGTGGGTCTTAACTTCTTATCTCGTTTCGAATGCCATCATTTTGCCGATCAGCGGTTGGCTCGCAGGCGCGTTCGGCCGCAAACGCTTTTTCCTGAGCTGCCTCGGAATTTTTACGATTAGTTCACTGCTCTGCGGCCTGGCTCCCAGTCTGGGCCTTCTTCTTTTCTTTCGAGTTCTGCAAGGCGCCGGCGGGGGCGGCTTGCAGCCAATGGCACAGGCGATCTTGGCGGATACATTTCCGCCGGAGAAACGGGGGCTTGCGTTCGCTCTGTATGGAATAACCGCTGTGATGGCGCCGACGATTGGCCCGACCCTGGGCGGATGGATCACCTTCAATTATTCCTGGCGCTGGATTTTTTTCATCAACCTTCCGGTTGGAGTGTTCACCTTGTTTCTCGTGCGCCGCTTTGTCGAGGATCCGCCGTACCTGGCCCGGCTCAAGGCTGCAGGGGTCAAGCTGGATTACATCGGCATCGCTCTCCTGGCGCTGGGGATCGGTGCGCTGCAGGTTCTGCTCGACAAAGGCCAGGAAGACGATTGGTTTGGCTCCCATTTCATCACTACACTGGTGATTGTGGCGGCCGTGTGCCTCGTCTCGCTGGTGATCTGGGAGTGGTTCCAGAAGTCACCCATCATCGATGTGCGCATGTTCCGGAACTTCAATTTTGCGAGTTCCAGCCTGATGATGTTTATGCTGGGAATCATGCTGTTCAGCAGTCTGGTTCTGATGCCGCAGTTCCTGCAGACGGTGCTGGGCTACACCTCCGAGATTGCGGGCCTTGCATTGTCCGCCGGGGGGCTTGTGCTGCTCTTTGAAATGCCCGTCATCGGCCAGTTGACGACCAAAATACACGCCCGCCGCCTCATCGCGTTCGGCTGGCTGGCATTATCGATTGCCATGTTTTATTCGACCAAGCGCCTCGACCTGCAGATGAGCTTCAGCGCCGCGGCATGGCTGCGCATTGCGCAGGTCATCGGGCTGGGATTCCTGTTCGTGCCGATCACGCTCGTTGCATACATTGGAATCGCGCCGGAGAAAAACAACGCGGTGGCGGGGATCATTAACTTCATGCGCAACATGGGCAGCAGCGTCGGAACCTCGATCGTGACTACATTGATCGCGCGACGATCGCAGCTTCACCAGTTCAGGCTCGTCGAGAAGACCAGGCTTGATAATGTGAACTTCGCGAATACGGTGCAGGGTTTGGCGCAGCGTTTTGTCCACGCCGGCCTGGGAAAGGTCGAGGCGCAGGCCACGGCTTACGCGAGCATTTACCGCTCCTTGCAGGGGCAGTCAGCGACTCTCGCCTACATTGATACGTTCATGGTTCTCTGCGTGGGCGCGGCAATCATGTTCTTCTTGACGTTCTTTCTGAAGAAAAATGATCTCGGGGCTCCCACGGTACATGCGGAGTAGCTAAACGGTTAGCCGGCCGAAAAGGGCCGATCGAATGATAAAGATCATCACCATCGAACGCGAGTACGGAAGTGGCGGGGGCGAGATCGCTCACTCGCTTGCAGCGCGGCTCGGCTGGAAGTTATGGGACCACTTGCTGACTGAGGAGATCGCGCGGCTCGCGCATTGTCCCCAGGCCGTAGTCGAGGTGCGCGAGGAGCGGACTGATCCCCTCTATTACCGGCTGTTCAAATCGTTCCTGCGCGGCAGTTACGAGGGCAGCATCAACGCTCACAAACTGAACCTCGTTGACAGCGAAACTATCTTGAAAATGACGCGGCGCGTTGTTGAGCATGCGGCAGAGCGCGGAAACTGCGTGATCGTGGGACGGGGGTCACAACAGTTTCTGAAAGACCGCCAGGATACGCTGCGTTTGTTTCTTTACGCTCCGCGGGAAGACAAAATACGGCGCCTGCTGGCGCGCGGCAAGAGCGAGGAAGAAGCCCAACATCGGGTGGACACCGTCGATCAGGAACGCGCCGAGTTCATTCAAAAGTACTTTGGGGCCGAATGGCCTCGTCGCACGCTCTACCACGCCATGCTGAATACCGCGGTCGGCGATGACGCCGTCGTCGATATGATCCTGAGTATTAAGCGAAGTTGCGAGATGACGGCGAGTGCAGGAAGTCCGTAGAAAAGGTCGTTCGGCGCGCGCGACGTCAAACCGGCCGGACGCCGGCAATGATAACGGCGACGATCGCCATGATGGGGAGCACGAGGGCGGTCTCTCCAATGGACTTGAACAATACCCCACTCGCGACTGCTCCGCACAGATAACCGAGCCAGCCCAATCCATACAGGAGTGGCCTATCGCTCGATAAACCAGGCTGCGGTGGCGCTCCCGTCTCCTTGATAAATAGCCAGCGCGTGAGATCTGTGGAGAACGTGATCAAGGTACCAGTAACAAACGTACTGCTTGGGACGCCATGCAGGCCTCGCACGGCCGCACTCTCCATTCCCATACTGCCGGCAGCAAAAGCAACCAGCACAGTCGTCACCTTCGGACCTGGATGTTGAACGATATGCCAGCAGAGGAGCAGGGCGATAAGAGGTAGGAGCTCGGCAGCCAGTGCCCACCGAATGGGATGCAGCGCTGATTCAGACTTACGTTTGAGGATGACCAGCTGCCCGGCAACGGACCCGATGATGAACGAAGCCACGGAGACTGCCGAGTAAAAACCCGCGGCAAATCGGCGCTCCGCCAGGGCGACAGCGAGCAATACCGTGTTGCCGGTCTGTGCTCCGGTCAAGACGTTGAAGGCCAGGATCATGATTGCGTCCACTCCGCCACCGGCAACTGCCAACAGGAGCGCCATCAGAACCAGGCGAGCTGATGATTTGACTGGTGCAGCTACTGTTCCGGTCATGCTCATGGGTTAAGCACGTACGACTCCATTCCGAACTGCCTGACGCAGTGCTCTTGACCGCTAATTGACACCCTCCTGTCACTCTGTTGACGAATCGACACTCGATAGCGCGAGGTAACGTCCGCGTCCCTCTGGCCTCCGGACGCGTGACGAATGTTGCGGACCCGCGCATCGCGGTAAACGCCACAATGCGACGCAGAGGGGATAAGGCTAATGAATTGCTGCACGTTCATCCGAGAGTGGATCCCGCAACAGGAAGCGGAGCACCAGCGACTCTAGCCGGCTAAGAGGGTCCCATGTGGATTGTTCGACTCGCATTGCAGCGGCCTTACACCTTCGTTGTTCTGGCCATTCTCATTCTCGGCATGGGTGTGCTGGCCATCTTCCGCACTCCGACGGATATTTTCCCGAACATTGATATTCCGGTGGTCAGCATCATCTGGACCTTCGACGGTTTGGTCCCCGAACAGATGAATGACCGTATTGTCTATGTTACCGAGCGAGCTCTGACCACCACTGTTGACAATATCGAACACATTGAATCGCAGTCGCTCTATGGAGTAGCTGTGGTCAAGGTCTTTCTGCAGCCAACCGCGAATGTGGACCGTGGGATTGCTCAAATTACGGCAGTGTCGCAGACGCAATTGAAGCAATTACCGGCCGGAACCACGCCGCCGCTGATTTTGGCTTACAGCGCGTCGAGTGTTCCGATTTTGGAGCTTGCGCTTTCAGGAAAGTCGCTCTCTCAGACGCAACTGAACGACTACGGCCTCAATTTCATTCGTGTACAGCTCATTACTGTCCCTGGTTCGTCGGTACCGGCTCCGTATGGCGGAAAGCAACGTACAGTCCAGGTCGATCTGAGTCCAAAGGCGCTGCAATCAAAAGGTCTCTCCGCGCTCGATGTAGTGAATGCGATCTCCACGCAAAACCTGATCTTGCCTACAGGAACGTCGAAGATCGGCGGCACGGAATACCAGGTCACCCTTCCCAACGCTGCGCCGCAGACGATGGAGGACCTGAATCGTATTCCGATAAAAACGATCGGCGATACAACGATCTACATGGAAGATGTCGCGTGGGTGCACAATGGCTCGCCCCCACAAACCAATATGGTGCGTGTGAACGGCAGCCCAGCCGTGCTTTTGACCATCGAGAAGGGCGGCAATGCCTCCACGTTGAGTGTGGTTGCAGGGATCAAGAAGATCCTTCCGTTCATTGCGACCACCGTTCCGCCAGCCTTGAAGATGACGCCGCTCGCGGACCAGTCGATTTTCGTGAGAGGAGCGATCAGCGGCGTCGTTCGCGAAGCCGTGATAGCAGCCTGCCTGACCGCTTTCATGATCCTGACCTTTCTGGGTAGTTGGCGGAGCACGCTCATTGTCGCGACTTCGATTCCGCTGGCGATCCTCACCTCCATTGTCGTGCTGAGTGCGATCGGCGAAACCATCAACATCATGACCCTGGGCGGCCTGGCTCTGGCCGTCGGTATCCTCGTCGACGATGCGACCGTGGAGGTGGAGAACATCAATCGAAACCGGGCGGCAGAGCCGGACAAAGGCATGGACGAAGTCGTCCTCGATAGCGCCATGCAGATCGCCACGCCGGCGTTTGTCGCCACACTTTCCATCTGCATCGTGTTTGCTCCAATGTTCCTGCTGTCCGGCGTATCGCGTTATCTCTTCTTGCCGTTAGCGGAAGCTGTGGTTTTCGCGATGCTGGCTTCGTATGTGCTCTCGAGAACCATTGTTCCGATGATGGCGAAGTATCTGCTGAGGCATCAGCCCCCGGGCGAAGAGAAAAAGCAGAGCCGGAACCCGCTCGTCAGAATGCAGCAGCGTTTCGAAGCAGGTTTTGAGCGATTCCGCGAGGCCTATCACAGGCTGTTGGGGGTCGCTCTTCATCATCGGGCCCTGTTTATGACGGGATTCTTCGCCGCGTGCCTGGGATCGCTGGCCATTTTGATCCCGTGGCTCGGCCAGGATTTTTTCCCCAGCGTGGATGCGGGCAGCTTTAACCTTCACCTTCGCGGCCCCACAGGGATGCGGATTGAGAACACCGCCTTCCTCTGCGACTTGGTTGAGGATTCAATTCGCCACCAGATACCGGCAAGCGAGGTGTCAAGCATCATCGACAATATTGGCTTGCCGTACAGCGGTATCAATCTTTCGTATAGTAATTCAGCTCCGGTCGGAACGTCCGACGCAGACGTTCTCGTGACGCTGGGCCCGAACCACCATCCGACGGCGGACTATGTCAACCGGCTCCGCCTGGTATTGCCGAAGCAATTTCCCGGCGTGGCGTTCTATTTCCTGCCCTCCGACATGGTCACGCAGATCCTGAACTTCGGATTGCCCGCTCCCATCGATATCCAGGTTGTGGGCAAGGACCTCGCAGGCAACCATGCGTGGGCGAATACCGTACTCTCGCAGATCAAGTCCGTTCCCGGTACAGCCGACTTAAGAATTCAGCAGCCCTTCAATGAGCCATACCTCAAGCTGAACATTGAGCGCACGAAAGCCCAGGAGCTTGGCTTCTCAGGGCGCGACATTGCACAGAACGTGCTGATCTCTCTGGGAGGGAGTTTTCAAACTTCGCCAACGTTTTGGGTCGATCCCACAACCGGTGTCAGCTACAACATCGAAAGCCAGACCCCGCAATACAACGCTGATACGCTGCAGGAGGTGATGAACATCCCGGTGACCGGCACAAATCCCTCCGCTCCTCCATCCATCATGGCCAGCCTGGTATCGCTGGAGCGGGGGGCGGGAATGGCGGAAGTATCGACCTACAACGTTCAGCCAGTGATCGACATTTACGGGACCAATTCGGGACGTGACCTGGGTGGAGT
Source organism: uncultured Terriglobales bacterium (assembly GCA_964559835.1). GTDB lineage: Bacteria > Acidobacteriota > Terriglobia > Terriglobales > Acidobacteriaceae > DAISJI01. The sequence goes on along the minus strand of CAZLJE010000004.1, from coordinate 185,746 downwards.
CTCGCGCGCGATCAATAAGATCATCGATACAAACCGCAGCCATCTGCCGCGTGGATCGCAAGTGATTGTTCGTGGACAAGTCCAGACCATGCGCACGGCGTATATCGGACTTCTCAGCGGCCTGGTGTTCGCGATCCTGCTCGACTATTTGTTGATCGTAGTGAATTTCCAGTCCTGGCTCGACCCCTTCATCATGATCTCCGCCTTGCCGGCCGCGCTGGCGGGAATCTGCTGGTTCCTGTTCATTACCCACACCACGCTCAGTGTGCCTGCGCTGATGGGGACCATCATGTGCATGGGCGTTGCCACGTCGAATAGTATCCTGCTCGTCAGCTTCGCCACCGAGCAGATACAGGCCGGTCGGGAGCCGATCGCGGCCGCCCTGGAGGCAGGCTTCACGCGTTTCCGTCCTGTCCTGATGACTGCACTGGCAATGATCATCGGCATGGTTCCGATGGCGCTGGGAATGGGCGATGGCGGCGAACAGAATGCGCCGCTGGGGCGAGCAGTGATCGGTGGGCTGCTTTTCGCGACAGTCTCTACGCTGTTCTTCGTCCCGACATTCTTCAGCGTGCTGCACGAGCGGCGGTTGAAACCCGCAGGCGTGGGGCCGACATCAGGTGAAAGCAACGGTAATGACTAACATGATCAAAAGCGGGACCTACGAGCACGTCAAAGAACAGGGCGCAAATTCCTCTCAGGAAGCAGGTCCAGGCGCTGCTTCGCCGAGGCACTGGCTGGTTGCCGGAATCGTCGTACTTGTCGTGGCCGGTGTGCTGATCTTCGGGATCCGGTCGCGTTTGAGGGACGAGGCCAAGTTGCGCGATGTGGTTAAGGAAACGTCCGTGCCTTCTGTTTCCGTGGTGCTCCCGAAACCTGCCGCTCCGGCCCAGGAGATCAGCCTTCCAGCCAATGTACAACCCTTTATTTCATCTCCCATCTTCGCGCGCATCGACGGCTATTTGAAGAAGTGGTATTTCGATATCGGGGCCCACGTCAAGGCGGGCCAGCTGCTCGCGGTGATCGAAGCTCCGGAGGCGGATCAGCAATTGGCACAAGCGCGCAGCAATCTGGCCACCGCGCAAGCCAACCTGGAGTTGGCTACCATCACAAGAGACCGTTATGTAGCACTGTTCGCCAAGCACGCGGTTTCTCAGCAGGACCGTGACAACGCAGTCGGCTCTTACAACGCTAACAAAGCAGTCGTCGATGCAGACCAGGCCAATGTGCAGCGCTATGCGGCAATGGTGTCGTTTGAAAAAGTGTACGCCCCATTCGATGGCGTGATTACGGCCCGCAATACCGATATCGGCGATCTCATCAATGCCGGCAGCAGTGGGAACGCCAAGACCGATCTCTTTCACATGTCGCAGACCGACATGCTGCGCGTTTATGTGAACGTGCCTGAGACATACGCAGCAGGTATCCAACCTGGACAAACTCAAGCCGACATTTCTCTCCCGACATTTCCAGGGCGCACGTTCGCGGGGAGACTGGTACGCACTGCCGACTCCATCAACATGACGACTCGCACCTTGCTGGCGGAGGTGGCCGTTCCTAATCCTGCCGGGACGTTGTTTACCGGCGCTTATGCACAAGTGCATCTCAAGATCCCAGCGCAAAATCCCACATTCCTGATTCCATCGAATACGCTGCTGTTCCGCACGAAAAACCTGCAGGTCGGTGTGGTGCAGGACGGCAAAGCCGTGCTCAGGGACGTGACCCCGGGACGTGATTTCGGGAATCAGATCGAAGTGATTGCCGGGTTGAACGACCACGACCAGGTGATCGTGAATCCCTCGGATTCCCTGGTCACCGGCCAGGCAGTCCAGGTCGTGACGGCAGCCCTGCCGGGAGATAACCCACAGTGAGGCACAACGAAAACACCTCGACTGAGGTCCTGCTCAGGACCTGCGGCGTGCTTAGCCTGCTGATGCTGGCCGGTTGTGCCGTGGGTCCTAAATACAGGACTCCAGCGGCAGTAACGCCACCCACCTATAAACAGATGGGCAACTGGAAGACGGCGCAGCCCAGCGATCAGAACCTGGGTGGAAACTGGTGGGAGCTCTTCCAGGATCCGCGGCTCAACGCATTGGAGCAGCAGATCAATGTTTCCAACCAGAATCTGAAGGTAGCCGTGGCGCAGTACCAGCAAGCGCGTGCCGCTCTGCGCTACGCTCGCGCTGATTATTATCCGACCCTCACGACATCCCCATCGGCGACTCGCGAGCAGTTCTCGACGAATCGCCCAATCGGAATCAAAGGGCTGACGTTTAACGATTTCCTATTGCCGTTGGATCTCTCGTACCAGGTCAACGCCTGGGGGCGCGTGTCCCGGAACGTGGAGTCGTTTCGCGAGCTGGCACAGGCAAGCGCCGCCGACCTGGCGGTCGTGAATCTGACAATGCACGCCGACCTTGCCGTCGATTACTTCGCAGCGCGCACCCTCGATGCGGAAGAAAAACTGCTGCGCGATACGGTCGCACAGTACGAGCAGGCACTTCAGCTGAACGTGATCCGATACCAGGGCGGAGTTGCGTCCGAAGTGGACGTCGCACAGGCGAAAACCATCCTTGAAACCACGAGGGCGCAGATGGTCGACGTCGGAGTCGCTCGCGCTCAATTCGAGGACGCAGTTGCGGTGCTCGCCGGTAAGCCTCCGGCTGATTTCACCCTGCCACTGTTGCCGTTAACAACTCCGCCGCCCGCGATTCCGGTTGGCGTGCCCTCGGAGCTATTGGAACGACGGCCCGATATTGCAGCAGCGGAACGCCGCGTCGCATCGGCGAACGCCCAAGTCGGCCTGGCCCAGACTGCCTACTATCCGCTGGTGAACATTGCCGGGTCGGGCGGATTCGAGAGTGGATTTATCACCACTCTGCTGCAAGGGCCGAGCGCTTTCTGGTCTGCAGGTCCATCTGCCCTCTTCACTGTGTTCGACGTCGGGAGACGACGTGCTCTGAATGACGAGGCGAAGTCAGCCTATACCGCCACGGTAGCTTCGTACCGGCAGACCGTCCTGACCGCGTTCCAACAAGTGGAAGACAATCTGGCAGCGCTCCGCATCCTGGAGCGCGAGGCTGGGATACAGGCCACTGCCGTGCAGTCAGCGCAACGGTCGCTTGAGCTCTCGCAGATCAGGTATACAGGCGGTGCTACCGGCTACCTCGAAGTCATCACCGCGCAAAACGCCGCGCTCTCGGACGAGCTTACGGCCGTCAACCTTCTTGGACGACGCATGGCCAGCGCGGTCTTACTGGTCCAAGCGCTCGGTGGAGGATGGGACCGCTCCACTCTGCCTGCACGTCCTGAGTGCTGCGGAAAGCTGGCGACGAACGGCAACTGATTTTCCTCAACGGCACGCAACGTCTCGTCCATTTTGCTGCTCGCCAGCATCGGGATGATCATTGCACCGTCTTCTGGAACAATTGGAAGCCGTAGGAAGGTGTCGAACGTCGACGGGTGTCGATGGCTGTTCGACACTGGCGGACGGTCACACACTCCCGCCACACAAGCAGAGAGGCCGTTTGTTGACGCCGCGCTTCACGCAGCAATGGCAGGCGAAATCTGGTAAGTGGGCTGCGTGGCTGAGCGTTCCAGTGTCAAAACAACAGTTCGAGAATCGCCGATGGGACCGGAGAGTTGACGCGGCAAGTGCATGATGCGTTCCCACTGTCGCCAGAGGTACTCAGCGGCTAATGTGTTCGACTCAAATAGTTCGGCCGCATGGCGCCACTCCATCGCCGCGGTGTGCGGGAAGCCCGCAAGTTCGTCGCGACGCGCGGCCCGGCAGTAATGGATCGCCTTACCGAGGACCGCGACAGCTGATATCCAGGAGGCGGCCACCGCTGCAGTTGCGGTCTTGCGTTGGCTGAAGGATTTCACGGCGGGCCTCCTGGCTTTAGCGTCTACCACCCACTGCAGAAGCAAGCTCCGTGCCAAACCCAAACGCCCGCCAAATCATCGACATCGATCAGGTTAGAGGCATCGCCGACTGTGTAATGTCGAAAGTGTCAATCGCTTGACCCCGAGTCAACGCCCCGTTGACTCCCGGGGCATTGGCCTGCCTGTCTCTCGGCCCGTGTTCAACATTGTCGACGCATCGACACCACCAATCGCAAGCGCGCACTGAGAATCAGCGGCTTTAAGTTGCTTGCTCTTTGGCACGCGGCTTGCACTTCTATGTCGTAGAGGCAAATCAGGTGAAATCTGAAGCCATGATTGCTGCCAATCATCACGACCTCGAAATTGCCGCCAATATTCCCGCCAGGTAACCTCCCCAGGCCCGGGCTCAAAGCCCGGGCCCTTGCCTCTTTCCCTAAGGCGCTGGTAATGGCGGTCATGTGGCCCGAAAGCACGTTCTCAAAAACAGGGAAGCCCTGAACTTCGGAAGGCTTACCGTATCGCAGCTGTCGATTCGGAGTGGAAGACCTCTTGAGCACCGTGCCGCGATGAGGAAACGCACCTATAATCTCCTCTACGTATGACAACGGGTGGAGAGTTGAAGGTCGTGCACGCGGCGTGTCCGCATGATTGTCCAGACGCATGCGGGGTGCTGATCACGGTGGACCAGGCCACCGGCAAAGCGGTCGGACTACGCGGTGATCCGAAGCATCCGGTGACGCGCGGCTTTCTGTGCGCAAAAGTGGCGCAGTACCTCGACCGCGTTTACTCGCCGGACCGCGTGCTCTACCCGATGAAGCGCGTCGCGCCCAAAGGCTCGCCGCCGGCAGGGTCGGGCAAAGGCGACTTCAGCGACTTTGCGCGGATCTCCTGGGACGAAGCGCTGGAGACCATCGCCTCGCGTTTCGAACGTATTGCGGCGGAATTCGGCGGCGAAGCCATTCTCCCCTATTCCTACGGCGGAACGCTGGGCATTCTGAATGGCGGTTCGATGGACCGCCGCTTCTTTCACCGTCTGGGAGCGTCGCGCCTGGACCGCACGATCTGCTCCAGTGCGGGCGAAGCGGGCATTCGCAGCGTTTACGGGGCCAAACTCGGCACCGAGCCCGAGCAGTTCGCGCAATCGCGGTACATCCTGGCCTGGGGCGCCAACATCCACGGCAACAACGTGCACCTGTGGCCGTTCGTGGAAGAGGCCATGCGCAATGGCGCGAAGCTGGTCGTGATCGACCCCTACAGAACGCGCACCGCGCGGCTCGCCGACTGGCACATTGCCATACGTCCGGGAACCGATGTGGCACTGGCGCTCGGGCTGATGCACGTCCTGATCAGCGAGCGGCTGTACGACGCGGATTACGTCGCGCGCTACACGCTCGGCTTCGACAAGCTGAAGGAGAAAGTGCAGGAATACACGCCGCAACAGGTTGCCGAGTGGACCGGAATTCCGGCGCAAGACATCGTGCGACTGGCGCGTGAGTATGCGCGAACGCGTCCGGCGGCGATCCGGTTGAACTACGGGATCCAGCGCGCCGAGAATGGTGGCATGGCCGTGCGCGCCGTCTGTATGCTGCCGTGCCTGGTCGGAGCGTGGAAGGACATCGGAGGAGGGTTGCAACTCTCGCTGAGCGACAGCCAGAACCTGAACAAAAAGGCGCTCCAGAACGAAGAGCTCCAGCCGAGGCCTACACGCGTCATCAACATGGTCGAGTTGGCGAAGGCGCTCAACGATCTGAGCGATCCGCCGGTGAAAGCGCTGCTCGTGTACAACTCGAATCCGGCGTCGGTCGCGCCCGATCACAACCGCGTCGTGCGCGGACTCCAGCGCGAGGACCTGTTCACCGTCGTGCACGAACAGTTCCTAACCGACACGTGCGATTACGCCGACATCGTCCTGCCCGCCACCACCTTTTTCGAGCACAAGGACCTTCAGACCGCCTACGGACACTACTTCGTCCAGGTTTCGGAGCAGGCGATCGAACCGCTGGGCGAGTGCCGATCCAATGTCGAGACATTCCGCGCGCTGGCGAAGGCGATGGGATTCGAAGACGCCGTGTTCGAACAGAGCGTTGACAACATGATCGACATCGCATTGACGAGCGGCCACCCGCACCTCTCCGGCATCGACCGTGCGCGGCTGGAGGCGGAAGGGCACGTCCGGCTCAATCTGCCGGTACCGATGCGCGCGGCGTCGGCTTCTGCGGGTGTCAGCGCGAGCGGTCCCTCGAACGTGAGTTCCGGCGCGCGCCTGCAGGACAAGGCCTATCCGCCCTTCAAGCCGTTCGCCACCGGGTTCCCGACGCCAACCGGCAAGGCTGAGTTCTATAGCGAAGCGCTTGCGGCGCAAGGGTTGGACCCGATCGCGTCGTTCGTGCCGCCGCAAGAGTCGCGTCATCGGGCGGCGCGCAAGTTCCCACTCGAGTTGCTCGGACGCAAGGCCGACAATTATCTCAACTCGACCTTCGCGAACCTGCCCATCATCCAGAAGATGGAAGACCCGAATCGGCTGGAAATCGGCGCGGCGGACGCGAAGGCGCGCGGCATCGGCGACGGCGATCGTGTGCGCGTGTTCAACGATCGCGGCGAAATATTCCTGACCGCATCCGTGGATGGCGCTGTCCCAGCCGGTGTGGTGGCGTCGTTTCTGAACTGGGCAAAGCTGACGCCGGGCGGAGGCAACATCAACGTGCTGACCTCGGACCGTCTGACCGACCTCGGTGGTGGCGCAACGTTCTACTCGACGCTGGTCGAAGTCGAGCGAGCGTGAGCAACCGCGACATTCAACGTGCCTGGCGCTACCACGACGGCACGAAACACTCCGCGTGGAGCATCCGCAACAATCCTCATTTTCTCGATTGGGCGAACCGGCCCCTACCGTTCAAGATCTATCCGGAGATCGACCCTCTCAAGCTGCCGGCGAATGTGTCGCAGACAGGCGTATCGGCTTTGTCGGCGATCTCGCAGCAGGCCGAACCAGTTGGCGACGCGGTGCCGGCCCTCGCCGACCTGGCGCGCATCCTGTACTTTTCGGCGGGTATTACCAAGAGCCGCACCTTCCCTGGAGGAGAGATCCACTTTCGCGCCGCCGCCTGCACCGGCGCGCTGTACGAGATCGAACTGTACGTAGTCTGCGGCGACCTGCCGGATCTGGCAGCAGGTGTCTATCACTTCGGACCGGCGGACGTTTCGCTGCGCCTGCTGCGCGCGGGAGACTTTCGCGGCAACCTGGTGCAGGCAACGGCGGCAGAAACGGCTACTGCCCATGCGCCGGCGAGCATCATCTGCACCGGCACGTACTGGCGCAACGCGTGGAAGTACCAGGCGCGGACGTACCGGCACTTCGGTTGGGACAACGGCACGCTTTTGGCGAACCTGCTGGCCGTAAGCACGGCGTCAGGACTGCCTGCCGAGGTTGTCCTTGGATTCGTAGACGAAGACGTGAATCGGCTGCTCGATCTCGACACGCAGCGTGAAATCTCGTTCTGCATGGTTCCGATCGGACGCATTGCGCAACCGTTGCTGCCGGCGTCGCGTGACGTCGAACCGCTGAGGCTGAAGACGATCGCTCTCTCGGCGCGCGAAGTGGAATATCCGGCGATGCTGGAGATGCATGAGGCGTCGTCGCTTCACTCGGCAGAAGAGGTGCGTCAGTGGCGCGCGAACGCCGACGTAATTCCTGCTCCGGCTGTGACCGGCCAGGAAACGCGGCTTCAACCCTTGGGCGAAAACGAGGAACCGCGCGACACCGTAGAGGAAGTCATCCTACGGCGCGGTTCGACGCGAATGTTTGACAAGAGCGCGGCCATCACATTGCCGCAGCTCTCGACCATCCTCGATCGTGCAACGCGTGGACTTCCAGCCGACTTTCTCCCTCCCGGCGCTCAACTTAACGAGCTTTACCTCATCGTGCACGCGGTAGAAGGACTCGCACCCGGTTCGTACTATTTCCACCGCGAGCGGAATTCGCTGGAACTGCTGAAGCAAGGTGAATTCCGGAAGGAAGCATTCCACCTCGGCCTCGGACAGGAGTTGCCGGCCGACGCCTGCGTTGACCTCTTCTTTGTCGCCGACCTGCGCCGCATCCTTGACCGCTACGGAAATCGCGGCTATCGGGCAGTCCAGTTGGAAGCGGGCACGATCGGCGGCCGGATGTATCTGGCGTCGTATGCGCAACGCCTCGGCGCAACCGGTCTGACGTTCTTCGACGACGACGTCATCGATTTTTTCTCGCCCCACGCCGAGGGCAAAAGCACGATATTCCTGGTGGCAATCGGCAAACCGGTGAAAGCCAGGACGTGAAATGCCCACCCTGCCGACAAGGGCGCCCCGGCAAGGGTGGGCAACCTCTTGGCAATCGCATCTCAAGCGGCGATGTTGAAACCACTTGAATTCGGCTTCGAAATCTCGCTCACGGTCTTGGACACCTTCTCCGGCTGTTTCTCCTTCAGCGCCAGGTCCGCCTGAGAAACAATGCCAATGCAGTGACCCTCTCCATCAACGACTGGAATGCGGCGCACCTGGTGGTCCTGCATGGCTCGTTCACATTTCTCGACGTTCTCTCCGTCACGACAGGTCACCGTATCGCCGGTAAAGATTTTGTCGATGGGCGTGCGCTTTGGATCTTGTCCGTCGGCAATGACGGAGCAGCAAAGGTCACGGTCGGTGATCATGCCGACTAGCATGCGAGATTCCTTGTCGCTGACCACGGGCATGGAGCCGATGTTGTGCTCCCGCAGCAGCGCAGCGACGGTCTGGGCCGAGTCCGTTGCCAGGCAACAGATCGGATTGGCAGTCATCACGTCTTTTACTTTCATGAACAGCTCCTTTCCATGAATGGGTTCGGCCGCGCATCGTCATGCGGCCCACCAGATGGGCGATGTTAATAGCGCTCTGTCTTTGAGCTATGCATCGTTGGATGCGGCCGGCGCGCAGGACTGTAGGCCCGCTATGTGATTGATATTCAGGGCCAATATGATTTTCAGGGCAGTTGAAACAGCAGCTTAGTTCCTCGGTTGCGCCTGGCGGCGCATTTCCTTCTTGCAGGCTGCGCGAGGAACACGCGTTAGAACCAGTGTTTGCGCCTGAAATACAGCAACACGCCGGCGATGCGGTCGTCGAGGTCGGGCGATGCGGGATCGGAGATGTCGTACCAGTTGAGCGACGAGATGGGCTGCAACATTTGCGTCAATAGTAATGAGTAAGAGGTAATAAGCAATACCGTGCAGGAGTCCCAGCACCTGTGCTTATTACTTATTACTTATTACTCGATTTACGCGGGCTTCTTGGCTTGCGATGCGGCGCGCGGATGCGGCTGAGCGTCCCAGGGGCGGTTCTTGTCCGACCCGTTGTCGCGGCCCTTCACGCGGTCGTACACGTAGTTCTCGCTCACCGTCCCGAGCGACTCGTTGTAGAGGCTCGGCGCGCCGATGGCTTCTTTCAATTCCTCCGTGAAATCATGCAGCGCCTTAAGGCGGTCGGCGGTGGCCGGCACTTCGGCCTTCGTGGTCTTGAAGAACTGCTGGTAGCCCTTATTGACCAGCTTGGCGATCTCGCCGTTCACCAGCGGACCGGGGTACGCAAATATCTTCACCCCGTCGTCGCCGACCTTCTCGATGGCGGCGGAGATGTTGTTCTTTTTCAGAAAGATGCGGTTTTGCACGCCTTGGGGTTCGAGCAGATCGAAACCGTGCGCGCGCAGCCAGGCGACGGCTTCTTCCCAGGTACGTGCGGGTTTTTCCTTCTTAGCCATAAATGATGGTTGCAGAATCGCGTGACCACCCTAACACATCGAAAGCAGTAGCCGTCAATGACCGGGGGTACTACGTCGTTCGATAGGGCGAAACCGCCGCTTGGGTCGGATGGATACCGAGAGCTGAGGATTCGTTGCCCCGCGGCGGAAAAAGGGGTTAGCTTCGGGATCGATGGGTTGTGCGAGCAGTGTCCTGCTGCCGCATGTCAGTAAGTGAAATATGAAGGGTCAGGCATACAAGGCGGAGCGCGCTCAAGTCGCAGTTCAACCGCGGCTGGGTGAGACCCTGCTCGACGGAATCGGAAACACGCCCCTGCTTCGGCTCGACAGGGTGAACTCGACCCGCTTCGAGGTGCTTGCCAAAGCGGAGTGGTACAACCCGGGCGGTTCGGTGAAAGACCGGGCCGCGGCGGGGATCGTGCGCGAGGCCATCGAGTCCGGCAAACTCGCCGCCGGCGTCCGATTGCTCGATTCGACCAGCGGCAACACCGGGATCGCGTACGCCATGCTGGGCGCGGCGATGGATTTCGGCGTGACGCTCTGCATGCCGTCGAATGTATCCGTCGAGCGCAAACGGATCCTGCACGCCTACGGCGCCGAGGTGATATTCACCGATCCGGCAGAAGGCTCCGATGGGTCCATCCGAAAAGTGCGCGAGATGTACGCCGCCGATCCGGATCATTATTTCTATGCCGACCAGTACTCGAACGACGCCAACTGGCGCGCGCACTATGAGACCACCGGAAATGAGATCTGGAACCAGACCGAGGGACGGGTCACGCATTTCGTCGCCATGCTCGGCACGAGCGGAACTTTCGTCGGCGCGACCCGCAGGCTCAAAGAGCTGAACCCGAAGATCCGTTGCATCTCGCTTCAACCGGATGGCCCGTTCCACGGCATCGAAGGCGCGAAGCACATGGCAACCGCGATCGTACCCAGCATCTACGATCCGTCACTTGCCGACGAGGACCGCGCCGTCTCGACTGAACGCGGATACCAGATGGTGAAACGCCTGGCACGCGAAGAAGGGCTGCTGGTGGGCATTTCGGCGGGGGCCTCGCTTGCGGGAGCGCTGGATGTCGCGGCCGAAGTTCCGGCAGGCGAGAACGCCGTGATCGTGACCGTTTTCCCCGACGCCGCCGATAAATATTTGAGTGAGAGGTTCTGGGAAGAGTAAAAGGCGTATTCCGTATCACGTATTCCGTCGGAATCACCGACGCGGAATACGGAATACGGAATACGGAATACGAATGCTTACGATTACGCAATCGGATTTCGAAGCCCTCCGCCGCCACGGTGAGGACACCTTTCCCCACGAGTGTTGCGGCGCATTGCTCGGGCGATTCGAGGGCGACGACCGCGTCGTTGAAGCCATTATCCGCTGCGGAAATACGCGCGACGATTCGCCGCATAACCGCTATCACATTTCGCCCGGCGAACTGGTGAAGATCCAGCGCGAAGGCCGGACGAAGGGGCTGGATATCGTGGGGTTTTACCACTCGCATCCCGACCATCCGGCGCAATGGTCGCAGACCGATTTTGCCGAGGCGCACTGGATCGGCTGCTCCTACGTGATCACCAGTGTTCAGCAGGGCAAAGCTACGGTCACCAATTCGTTCCTGCTGGCCGGAGAAGTGGAAGAAAGCAAGCGGTTTGAAGACGAGGAGATCCGGGTCGTCGAAACCGCGGCTACAACGTAACGCGGGCGTCTCGCCTGCCACGAATCGCTGGACCAGATGTCGCAGGCCGCGGCCATTTTTGCCCGTTTTGAATCCGTCGCCCGGGCCCGTGCATCTAGGTTGACAAGCAAACGTCCCGGCGGGCCGAGTCCCTGCCGTGAAATCTGAGGAGAGGAACTTCAACAATGAAAATCCTGATCCCAACCCCGCTGCGGCAGTACGCCGCCAAAACCGATTCCGTCGAACTGAATGCGGAGACCGTGGGCCATGCTTTGGACCAGCTCACCTCCGCCCATCCCGAGCTGCGCCGCCACCTGTTCACCGATGAAGGCCGCCTGCGCTCGTTCGTGAATGTGTACGTGAATGATGAAGATATCCGCTTCCTGAGCAAGGAAAAGACCCCGGTCCAGCCCACGGACACGATCTCGATCGTCCCCTCCATCGCCGGCGGCTGTTGTTGTTGTACCTGTTGTTAGTACTCTCGCCTCTCAGTAATCGTTCCACTTATTTGTTATTTAGCGATTTGTGATTGGCAATTTCCCATGGCACGAGTTTCAATCACTCAATCACAAATCACTAAATCACCAATGATTTGAGGTCGAAATGGCTACCGCGACACTTCCCAACACGCTGACGAACGAAGAGATCCTCCGCTACTCGCGCCACCTCATCATGCCTGAAGTCGGCATGGAGGGGCAGTTGAAGCTCAAAGCCGCCAAGGTGCTCTGTATCGGCGCCGGCGGCCTGGGCTCGCCGCTCGCGCTGTACCTGGCCGCCGCGGGTGTGGGAACACTCGGCATTGTCGACTTCGATATCGTCGACTTCACTAATCTTCAGCGGCAGATCCTGCACACCACGTCCGACGTCGGGCGTCCGAAGCTGCAATCCGCGGCCGAGAAGATCAAGGCGATGAACCCGGAGGTCGAACTGCGCCCGTTCGAAACGCGTTTGACCAGCCAGAACGCGCTCGACCTGTTCCGCGAATTCGATATCGTCGTCGACGGCACCGACAACTTCGCCACCCGCTACCTGGTCAACGATGCCTGCGTTCTCACCGGAAAGCCGAACGTCTATGGCTCGATCTTCCGCTTCGAGGGACAGGTGAGCGTCTTCGCGACGGAGAACGGTCCGTGCTACCGCTGCGTTTATCCGGAGCCGCCCCCGCCGGGACTGGTGCCGTCGTGCGCCGAAGGTGGCGTGCTGGGCGTGCTGCCCGGACTCGTTGGCGTGATGCAGGCGACCGAGGCGATCAAGCTGATCCTGGGCGCCGGCGACCCGCTGATCGGACGGCTGCTGCTGGTCGACGCGCTCGGCATGAAGTTCCGTGAACTGAAGTTGCGCAAGGACCCGGATTGCCCCGTGTGCGGCAAAAACCGTACTATCACCAAGCTCATCGATTACGAGCAATTCTGCGGTATCCGGGGAGAAGAGAAACCGGTGGAAGACGCAAATAAGCTTCCGGAGATTTCGGTCGAAGAACTCAAGCGGCGGCGCGACGCGGGCGAGGACCTGTTCATCCTCGACGTCCGAGAGCCGCACGAATACCAGATCTGCAATATCGGCGGGTACCTCATTCCGTTGAACGATCTCCCCAAGCGCGTGAACGAACTGGATTCCAGCCGTGAGATCGTCGCCCACTGCAAGATGGGTGGACGTAGCGCGAAGGCCGTCGACTTCCTGCAAAAGGCCGGCTTCAAAAAGGTGAAGAACCTGACCGGCGGGATCCTCGCCTGGGCGGATCGCGTGGATCCAAAGGTGCCGAAGTACTAGGAACAGTTTCAGTTTCGAGTTTCTGTTTCAGTACCCACCCTAGCAAAACCGGCTAGGGTGGGCCACCCGCCGCAGTTTACCTTCCGGTAAACTTAGGGTGCCACACACCCCCTCCCCCCTTTTCCCACAGTCCCACAGAAAAGCCGCGAAAAACGCAAATATCCCACACGCGTCCCACAGGAGCTCATTGGGTAGCACAGTTAGGGCGACAGTTGTCAAAGAACGCAACGGCAGTTAAAGAGACACAACTGCCGGCACGCCTGAGCGCGCAAATTGAGAATAGCTGCGGTGAACGAAGGCTGTATGTGACGCAGCGCACAGGCCAGTGTGACGAGTCGGCATCGCTTACGCGATGCGCAAAACGACTTTTCCGTAGTTCCGGCGGTCGCCCAACAGCCGGTACGCATCCGGCGCCTTATCCATCGGCAGGACGTGGCCGACCTGCGGGCGCAGGCGGTCCTCGGCGATCCAATGCGAAAGTTGCCGCCATGCCGGCAGCATGATCTCCGGATGCAACGCGATCTTGCTCAACCAAAGGCCGTGGACGCTGGTCTGGCGTTCATACAAGATGTGCGGGTCGAAGCTGGGACGCTCGCCGGTGGCGGACCCATAACTGATCACCCGCCCCAGCCATGCCAGGCATTGCACGCTCTTCTTCACATGCTCGCCGCCAAGCATCTCGAACACCGCGTCGACGCCCTCGCCGCCGGTGAGGTCGCGCACGCGTTCGACGTAGTCGTCGCGCGTGTAGTTGATGGCGTGTGTGAGGCCGAGCTTCTTTACTTCGTGCAGCTTCTCATCGGAAGAAGACGTCCCGAAGGTCTCGCAACCGAGGATGGCCCCGATCTGGACCGCCGCCGTGCCCACCCCGCCAGCTACGGCATGGATCAGCACGCGAGGCTTGCGATCCGAGTGGGTGCCCCACCCTGACTGTTTTTGGAAGGGTGGGACGTCCTCAGTCAGGCCCGCCTTCCAGAACGCGAGATATGCAGTAAAGAAATTCACCGGGAATGCCGCGCATTCCTCGGCGCTCCACCTCTCCGGCGCAGGCCAGATGAACTCCGGTCGTATGGCGACGAGTTCAGCGAACGCCCCCGACTGCGTATACCCCATGACGCGCTCGCCCGTGTCTTCGCGCCGTCCACAGAACTCTCGCCCGGCGACCAGCGGCGGAGGCGGTGTTCCGGGGTATCCACCTTGGGCGGCGAGCAGGTCGGCGAAATTCACTCCGCCGGCTTCCACGCGCACGAGTATCTCCCCCGCCCGGGGCTGGGGCTCGGGAACCTCGCGGACCTCCAGCACCTCGGGGCCACCATAGCGGGAAATGACAACGGCGCGCATGACACTGCGAATTTTACTCTGCGGAGTGGTCGGTGATCAGTGGTCAGTGATCGGGAGGTAGAACCCTCAGATATTGCGTCAGGCTTGCTGGTTACTGACCACTTTCAAAAAGAAAAAAACCGGCGCGCTGTTCTCCCCCGAGACGTGCGCCGGTTTCGTTAAGGTTCCAGACTGCAGCGCCGGGGAATTGAGGTCGCTCCTGAAGCTGGCCCGGCGTCACTGGGACCTTAAACTGTGAGGTATCCGCCTTAATCACGATGCGCCCCCAATAATCAGAAAGCAACGGGAAACCTGCGTCCTTTGTTATCAATCTGGATAACTGGGGTGGCCGACTTTGGCTCTCAGTGCGACCATTTGCGATTCGCTTGTCGACTCGGTAAGTGATATAAAGACAGCCATTCATACGGTTCGCTGTCTGAAGGATTAAGACAGGTCCCCCAATTCGTATCTGTTCAGCCTGGCCTTTGGGCTGACGGAGGTCCCCGGATATGGGAATCATTCGGATTTCATTTGTTCTCATCGTTGCAGCCGTTTGCGCGCTGCTACGGCCTTTCGGCCTGCACATCGCTCAGGATGCCATCGTGGGCGCCGCCATCGGGGCCGCTGTCGTGGTCTTCGAAATGCGGCTGCGCCAGGTCAGCCTGAAAAGGTTGATCGGGGCCGCCGCCGGCAGCGTGCTCGGCATCTTCGGCGCTTACCTGTTCAGTATCGTCATCCGCAACAGCATCGCCCCTGGGAGTACTCAGGCCTTCCTCCAGCTCATGGTCATGCTCTTCATGGCCTATGTTGGGCTGGTGGTTGGCGGTAACAAGGGCGACCTGCTGAACCTGTCCGCGCTGGGCGGCATCTTTGGCGGCGAAAAGCAGGCGAAAAAGACCTACAAGATCCTGGACACCAGCGTCATCATCGACGGGCGCATCGCCGACATCGCCGAGACCGGCTTCATCGACGGCATCCTCGTCATCCCGCAGTTCGTCCTTCGCGAGTTGCAATTGGTTGCGGACAGCGCGGATTCCCTCAAGCGCAACCGCGGCCGTCGCGGGCTCGACATCCTCCAGCGCGTCCAGAAGATTGCCACTCTCAATGTCCAGATCGTCGAGACGGATTATCCGTCCGTCCGCGAAGTGGACATGAAGCTGATCGAACTGGCCAAGGAGATGGAAGGCAAAATCGTCACCAACGATTTCAACCTGAACAAGGTGGCGCAGCTCCAGGGTGTGGAAGTACTCAATATCAACGAACTGGCCAACTCCCTGAAACCGATCGTTCTGCCGGGCGAGGCCATGCGTGTCTTCATCCTCAAGGAAGGCAAGGAGTACAACCAGGGCGTCGCTTACCTGGACGATGGAACCATGGTCGTGGTGGACAATGCGCGCAAGCTGATAGGCAAGACCATCGATATCGCCGTCACCAGCGTGCTGCAAACCACGGCGGGCAAGATGATCTTTGGCAAGTACGACGAGCGTACCCGGCCGGAGATGATGCGGCCCACGGCCAATACCAAGCCAGGTCTGCCGCAACCGTCGCATCCGGCGGGCGCCAGCTCCACCTCGGCCACCGCCGTGGCTCCCGACCAGCCCAACGAACAGCACGCATAGAACCTGCCAAGTCGCAGCATCTGACTAGTCAGGGAACTAGTCAGATGCTAAACTCCAGTTGAGGGAGTTCTATGGCTTGTTGGAAGCTGCAAGACGCAAAGGCCAGGTTCAGTGAGTTCGTTGAAGCCGCCGTGAAGAAGGGGCCGCAGATCGTTACGCGCAGGGGCGTCGAAACCGCGGTACTGCTTCCGATTGAGGAGTGGAACAGGTTGAAGTCGGCGGCTCGTCCCACGCTGAAGGAAATCCTGTTGGGCCCAGGACCTCGTTATGACGATTGGGTTCCCGAGCGACGGCGGGATTTCAAGCTGCGGAAGCCCGTGGAATTCGATTGAAATATCTCCTCGACACGAACGTTGTATCCGAGCTGCGGAAACGGAAGCCGCATGGAGCCGTGGTCGCGTGGATACAGCGAATCCCGAATGACCATCTGTTCCTGCCCGCCGCTGTTCTGGGAGAACTCCAGATCGGAGTCGAGCGGACCCGAAAGCAAGATGTAGCCAAAGCCGACGAACTCGAGCGCTGGGTCGACACGCTCAGTTCCGCATTTGAAATCCTTCCCATGAACGGCGCGTGCTTTCGCGAGTGGGCGCGTCTGATGCATGGCATTTCAGGTGAATTGTTGGTCGACGCAATGATTGCCGCGACCGCTCGCGTGCACGGACTCACTGTCGCTACGCGGAATGTGCAGGACTTCGATCTGCTGCACGTCCAGATCTTCGACCCATTCAAGTCTTGATCAGTGCTTATGCTGGTGCGGCTGTGCTTCTGCCCCGCCGTGCTCGTGCTCACCCGCCTCGCCGTGATGCTGTTCGCCGGCTTCGCCGTGCTCGTGTTCTTCTTCCGCTTCCTTGAACACCGGCGGCGCACCCAGGCTTCCCTTGGCAGGCAGATGCCGGATGTAGCGGACCACGTTCCACGCTTCTTCGTCGCTGAGGATTCCCTTCCAGCCCGGCATTCCCGTGAAGCGGATGCCGTTATCGATGATCCACTTCAATTGCCCGTCGGTGTAGTGCTGCACGCGCGCCGACGCCAGGTCCGCCACCGGTGGCGACATCTTCGTACCAAACGGAACTCCGGTGTTCTGCCCATCCAGTCCGTGGCAGATCTCGCAGTGATGCTGGAAATGCTCGGCGCCTTCTTTCACGGTTTCAGGCGTGTCGGGAGCGGGATTGCGGTCGTTCTTGCCGCCGATGTGCGCGTACTTCATGCGCGTCATGATCGCGTTCTCCATACCGCTGGAGCCGGCGGCGGCCATGTTGATCGTGGACGCGTAAATCAGCACCACGATGATCACGATGACCAGCGCAACCACAATGCTCACCATCCACCGCATTCATGTACCTCTCACAACTAAGATCAGATAAACCAGAGCACAGAAGGATACGCCGCCACGGAAACGGCCGGTCGGGGTTACTCGACCGGCCATTTCATCGATGCGTTAGAACAGGACGAATTTTTTCTTCTTCTTCAGTTTCTCTTTCGCGGCGGAATCTTCGGCCGCGGTGGTGATCACCGGCTTCGTCTGATTGGGGCTCGCGCCGGTATCCACGAATCCGGGCTTGATGTCGATGAACGCCTCTTCACGCAGCTTGGTAAGGAATTCGCGCAACGCCGGCTGGAGTTTTTCGTAGTAGATGGCGTTGTCGATGTCCTGCTTCACCTCGGGATCGCTCAGCGAAGGAACGCCGGGAGCCTGGTGCGCAGTGACCTTCAGGATCACGAACCCCTGTTTAGTCCGGATGGGTTCGCTGACCTCGTCCTTTTTCATTGCGAAGACGCGATCTTCCAGTTGCTTGGCCAGGGTGCCGCGCTTGAAGTCGCCCAGGTCGCCACCTTGCGGAGCGGTGGGGCCGTCGGAATATTTCTTGGCGACATCCTCGAACTTGTCGCCCTTCTTCAGGGCGGCAGCGGCTTCTTCGGCCTTCTTCTCCGCTGCGGCGATGCTATCCGCATTTTCGTCGCCGCCCGGGTCCCCTTCTTTCGCCGGCTTCGTCGCCGTCGACAGCAGGATCTCGCTCAGGCGCACCGCTTCCGGACGGTCCAATTCCTTCTGGTGCGACTCGTAGAACTTCTTTTCGTCGGCGGGACCGATGGTGATCTTCGGCCCGACTTCGCGTTGGATCACCTGTTGGGTGATGATCTGGTTCTTGATGTTCTGCTTGTAGTCCTCGAACGAAACGCCCTGCGCCGCGGCCGCCTTCTCCAACTCCTCAAGACTGCCGAGGTTCATCTGCTTGCGCATCTCGTCGAGCCGCTTGATCAGTTCCGTATCGCCCGTGATTCCGTCATCGGCGGCTTTCTGGATCAGCAATTGCTGGTCGATCAGGTCGCGCAGTGCGTCCTTTTCGCGCGCGCGCAGCTCTGCCTGGCAATCCGCCTCCGAACCGCCCTTGCTCTCGCGGCACTCGCGGACGATGTCCTCTTTGCTGCGCTGCAGGTCGGACCGGGTAATGATAGACCCGTTGATGCGGACGATGATCTCTTCAATCACACTGTCCGCCCCAAAGCTGGCCGCGGCCACCAGACACACCACCGCGACGGGAATAACCGCTCGTTTCATAACACTTCCGATACGCAAATTACCTGCCTGGACTGACCGGGAAACCTGATCGTCCTATTTTAACCCGCTCCAGCACGGGAAACCAGTGAACCCCACCGGGACTGCGGTACTTAGTCCGATCGGGTGAAGCCAACAATCTGGAGATCTTGAAATCTGGAAATCTGGACATCGGACAAGCGGTGTCCGGTAGGTCAGCGGGTTTTCCGATCTCCAGATCTCCAGATGTCCAGATCTCCAGATTTCAAGATCTCCAGATGTCCCGCTCTCCACATCCTTCGATGTTCTACAATCCTGAGTTCATGTTGCGTTGGTCCACTTCCGGAGAATCGCACGGCGAAACCCTGATGGCGCTCGTCTCGGGCCTGCCGGCGGGCGTTGCCGTCGAACAGGCGTTCCTAAACCGGGAGCTTTGGCGACGCCAGCAGGGCTACGGCCGCGGCGGTCGTATGAAGATCGAGCGCGACACGGCACACATCGTCTCCGGCGTGAGGCACGGAAAGACGATCGGCTCGCCTGTCACCATCCTCATCGCCAACGCCGATTGGAAGAACTGGCAAGAGGCTCTACCGGTCGAACCCGGCGATCCTGCCAGGCACAAGCGGGTTGCGTCGCCACGCCCCGGGCATGCCGATCTGGCCGGCGCCTTGAAATACAACTTCCCCGAAGCCCGCTACGTGCTGGAACGTTCGTCGGCGCGCGAGACGGCGGCGCGTGTTGCCGCCGGCGGACTGGCGAAGCTGCTGCTGCGGGAGTTCGGCATCGAGGTCCTCAGCCACGTCGTGGCCTTGGGCGCGGTATCGATTTCGGGCGACGAGGTGGCATGGGAGCAGATCGTCGATCTGGCAAAGCGTGATGACGTCCTTCTCAATTGCGCCGATCCCGAAGCCGAGCAGCGCATGAAGGCCGAAGTGGACGAGGTGTACAAGACCGCCGACACCGTGGGCGGCGTCTTCGAAGTCCGCGCCCACAATGTGCCGCCTGGGCTTGGCTCCTACGTCAACTGGGACGAGCGCCTCGACACGCGATTGGCCGCAGCCGTCATGTCCGTGCAGGCGGTGAAGGCGGTCGAGATCGGCAGTGGGACTGTTGCGGCGGCATCGCGTGGCAGCACCGTCCACGACGAGATCGCCTATGACGCGGACCGCGATTTTGCCGGATTCACCCGCCGCTCCAACCGCGCCGGCGGCCTCGAGGGCGGCGTCACCAACGGCGAAGACGTGGTCGTCCGCGGATATTTGAAGCCGATCTCCACGCTCCGGCGTCCATTGGAATCCGTCGACTTCGAGACGCGCGAACCGGTCAAGGCAGCTTACGAACGCTCCGACGTCTGCGTCGTCCCCGCCGCCGGTGTGGTCGGCGAAGCCATGGTCGCGCTCACGCTCGCGCAGGCAGCCCTGGAAAAATTCGGCGGCGACAGCCTCGGCGAAGTGAAGCGGAATTTTGACGGATATCTAAAACAGTTGAAGGAATATTGAGATTGGTGATTTAGTGATTTGTGATTGGTGATTTCGCGTCGGCTGTTTCAATCACAAATCACAAATCGCTCAATCACAAATTGTCATGATCTATCCCATCGTGAAATACGGCGACCCTGTGCTGGAGAAGCCTGCCGAGACCGTCAAGGTCTTCGACGGCGACCTGCAAAAGCTCCTCGACGATATGTTCGAGTCCATGTACGAGGCTCACGGGGTCGGCCTCGCGGCGCCGCAGATCGGCATCCCCAAACGCATTGCCGTGATCGATGTCACCTTCAAAGAAGATCCCGACGCCAAGCTGGTCCTCGTCAATCCCGAGATCATCAAGGTGGAAGGCCGCCACACGCAACAGGAAGGCTGCCTCAGTATCCCCGAGTTCCGCGAGAACGTTACCCGCCCGCAGCGCGTGACCGTGCGCGCCCAGAACGCCAAGGGCGAGTGGTTCGAGAAGACCGGCGAAGACCTCCTCGCCCGCGCGCTCATGCATGAGACCGATCACCTCTACGGCAAGCTCTACATCTCGCACATTTCCGCCCTTAAGCGCGACTTGATGAAACGCAAGATTCGCAAGCTGCAAAAAGCGGGAGAGTGGAAATAGCCGTTTCCTGACGTATTCCGTATCACGTATTCCGGCTGAGCCCATGACCGCGGTCATCCGGAATACGTAATACGGAATACGTTGCTCAAGCGTATCCTGACCCACCATGGACCTGCTCTTCTGTGGCACCCCGCAATTCGCCGTCCCCACACTGCAAGCGCTGGTGGACGCCGGACACAACGTCCGCTTGGTCGTCACCCAGCCGGACCGCCCCAGCGGACGCGGCATGGAACTCGCCGCTCCTCCGGTCAAGCAACTGGCGCAGAAGCTGGCACTCCCCATCACCCAGCCGGACAAAATCAGGAACAACGCGGAATTCCGTGCTCAACTGGAGGCACTCGCCCTTCGCGCCATCATCGTCGTCGGCTACGGACGCATCATTCCCGACTGGATGCTCGCCCTCCCGCCGCTTGGCAACATCAATCTCCACGCATCGCTGCTGCCGAAGTACCGCGGCGCTGCGCCCATCCAGTGGGCGATTGCGAACGGCGAGACTGTCACCGGCAACACCACCATGCGCATCGACGCCGGCCTGGATACCGGCGACATCCTCCTCCAGCAGGCGGAGTCGATCGCGCCCGACGACACCGCGCTCACCTTGGCTCCACGCCTCGCGCAAAAAGGTGCAGCGCTGATCGTCGAAACCCTGCGCGGCCTCGAAACAGGAACTATCACGCCGCGTGCGCAGGACAATGCCAGCGCATCGCTCGCGCCGATCCTCGAGAAAGAAGACGGCCAGATCGATTTCAACCGCACCGCGCAAGAGATACTCAACCGGCTGCGCGGGTTTCAGCCTTGGCCCGGCGCATTCACGACTTTTTGTGGCAAGAAGCTGAATGTGTGGGAAGCAGCCGTAACGCAGGCGTCTCGCCTGCCACAAGCAGCCGTAGCACCGGCGTCCCGCCGGTCAGAAGGCCATTCACACCCGGGACAGATCACCATTGAAGCGGACCGCCTCTTCGCCACCTGTGGACAGGACACTGAACTGGAATTGCTCACCGTCCAACCGGAAGGCAAGAAGCGCATGACCGCCCGCGACTTCATTAACGGCTACAAACCGAAGCCGGGAGAGACACTCGGCCAAGCATGAAGCGCCGCCGGTCCGGTGAACCGCCCATACCCAGTTGGCTGGTTTACGAACTGGAGAAGCCGAACGAAACGAAGTAGCTCATTGCGGGCAGTCCCACAAGCCGCCTTCAGCGTCCAATCAGCGAAGAAATTGATTAGCCAGTGTTGATTCTTCATTCTGATTTCTTCATTCTCCATTCATGCCTACGCCTGCCCGTGAGGTCGCGTACGACATCCTGCTCCGCGTCGAGCAGAAGGACGCCTACGCCTCGGAACTGCTCCACGGCGGGCGCCTCGACGCGCTTTCGCCGGAGGACAGCGGGCTGGCTACAGAATTGGTCATGGGCACGCTGCGCTGGCGGGCGCGGCTGGATCTCGGGATCGGGGCGGTGTCGAAAGAGGCGCTGCCCAAACTGGACAAGGAAGTTCTCACCGCGCTTCGCGTCGGCGGCTACCAGATCGGCTGGATGCGCCTGCCTGCGCGCGCAGCCGTGAACGAGAGCGTCGAACTGGTAAAGCGCGCCGGTTATCGATATTCTGCGCCTTACGTCAACGCGGTGCTGCGCAAGCTCGCGGCCAAGCCCGAACTGATGGAGCCGGTGCTCTCGCCCGGGCTCAAAACCGTCCTCGACATCGCCGCGCTCTACTCACACCCGCTGTGGCTCGTCGAGCGCTGGGCACTGAATTACGGGTTGGAAGCAGCCGAGAAGATCTGCGCCTACGATCAGCAAGTCCCGCCCACGACGATTCGTAGCACGGTCAGCGGGAACATCGGCGTCCCGCCGGTCACCAATCACTTGACGCTCGACGGCGTTCACCTAGAACCCGGCCACCTGCTCGACTCTGCCTGGCGCGTCGTCCACGGCGACATCACCCACACTCGCGCCTTCGCCGAAAGCGGTGTCGCCATCCAGGACGAAGCCTCGCAACTCGTCGCGCTGCTGGTCGGCACCGGTGAGCGCCTGCTCGATTGCTGCGCCGCTCCCGGCGGTAAGACGGCAATGCTCGCCGCGCGCAACCCGCAGTCGCAAATCGTCGCCGCCGAGCTTCACGCACAACGAGCCGAGATGATGAAGCGCCGCCTCGGTTCGACGACAAATGTAACCGTCGTTTCGGCCGATGTGTCGGATGTCAGCGAGCGCAATTTCGACCGCGCTCTCGCCGATGTCCCCTGCTCCGGCACGGGCACGCTCGCGCGCAATCCGGAGATCAAGTGGAAGCTCACGGCCGGCGATCTTGCCGACCTGCACGCGCGCCAGGTGCGCATCCTGAATGCCGCACTCGATCGCCTGCGCCCCGGAGGACGCGTCGTGTATTCAAGCTGCTCGCTGGAACCCGAAGAAAACGAGGCGGTGATCGAAGAAATCCTGCATAGCCGGACGGACGTGACACTTATTCCCGCCGCTGAAGCCCTCGCCGACGTGCCTGGCCTTGTGGTCCCGCGTGAACGGCTTATCCGCGGCCCCTATCTCCGCACCATTCCCGGCGTTCACCCGTGCGACGGCTTCTTCGCCGCCGTCCTCGCGCGGGGATGACCTGCCAATCCAGCCCTGACGTGCTCCCGTTCCACGTCGATATCGACGATGACGCTCGCGCCATCTTGCGCCAAGCGTTATTGGGGTCAGGCGGGCAACCCCGGTGTGAGTCTCTGGTTCCAAGCGTCATGGCAGGAGTGGTCGGTCGGCTCGCCGCTGACTAGAGGAGACAGCATGCGTCGTCGTGGTCGGTTCGTTTCTCTGGCCGTAGTGGTCATTTTCCTGATTCCCAGCAGCATGTTGGCGGATACGATCATCACTCACGACGGCTTCACGTCTACCGCCACGGAATCTGTTACGCATCCGTTCACGCGAATGGCGCGAAATAACTCCGGCGCTAGCGGTTACGTTCACGGAGCCGGCGATGACGCCAGGGACCTGCAGACGTATCGATCGAGTATTCTCTGCAACGGCGAAGGCACGCCAAGCTCCTGTGCCGGAGTGTTTTCGTTGACGCGCTCCAGCAGGAACGACAGGGACTGGACCCCACCGACTCAGCTTTCGCGGCCCAATAGGACGAACAGGAACGCGGCTTATAGCGTAGCCGGCACTAACCTCGCCGCGCCGGTTGGCCTACCGGAACCAGCCGGCATTTGGTTCTTGGGTTCAGGCCTGCTCTCTCTTGGTGTTTTGTTGCGGCGCAGGAAGTAATCGGCATCGAGTTACGCCGCGCGCTCGGCTTCCCATCGAGATCTAACGTCTACTCGGTTTTACGAATTACCAATTATCGATTTCCTGTTTTTACGCCCGCTCGCCATCCCATAACCGAGCTTGAACGTCCACCCGGTTTACCTATTACCAATTACCAACTACCAATTACCGATTTCGGTTTTACGCCGCGCTCGCGTTCTCGTGCTCGAATTGCAACTGCTTCGAATTCCACTTATCCGCGAATGCCTTCTCCACGGCCCGTTTTGCCGGTTCCAGCGCGAGCGGCGGGATGATCGTCATTCCTACGATCGGCGCTAGGCGGTGATATCGCTGGCGCGAATCGATCAAGAATTCAAGCGGATATTCCGGCTTGCGCGCGCGCGCCGCGTCGGGGTTCGCGTCGAGCATGAACGCCACGTCCGGCTTCGGGGCGAGTGTGGCCACGAACTTCGCGAACGATTGCGTCAGCGGATTCTCCAGCGGCAGGTTCGCCAGCTCGTCGTGGATGTTGCGGTCGAGGATGATGACATCGGCGCCGCTGTTCCGCGCGCGCCCGACTACCCTTCGCAGGTTGATGGCGTCCAGCAGGTACAACCCGTGTCGCGCGAAGTTCACATGCCATCCGCGGACGTTCTTATCGCGCCGGTTCACCGGTTTATCGGGCGCGCCGATCCCGCGCTCGCTCTTGAATACCTTATGGACGAAGCCCTCGCGGTACCGCGAGAGCACCACCACGTTGTCCCAGAACGCGAGCAGCATGGTTTTCAGCCCGCGCGACTCGAGGTGCGAGCGCAGGTTCTCGATCTGCGTGGTTTTCCCGGCGCCATCGAGCCCGGAGAAACTTACAAGAAATGTCTTCATAGCTTCAGCTGTCAGGTTTCAGGCTTCAGGTGTCAGGTGTCACGCAAAGTCTTAGGGTTTTCTTCCTGAAACCTGACCGCTGACGCCTGAAACCTGTTTTTAGTGCGTTGCTCCCGGCGGCTTACTTCCCGTGCCGCGGGAAAGGCCGTATACAGCGCCGACCGCCGCGCCACCCGCCGCGATCAGCCCCAGCTTGATCAGCAGCGAGCGCTTCTGCCCCTGCTTCGCCGGCGCGATCGCCGATCCCGCCGGACGTGACGCCGCTCCGCCCGCGGTCACGCCCGCTTCGGCAGCCGCCGCGCCGAGAGGAGTCTTGTCCTTCTGTTTCGTGTTCGACTGCTCCTGGCTGGGCGCATTTGGCAACGGGGGCTCGGTCGTTCCCGTATTTGAGGTCACACCTGGCGATTGCGGCGCCGGCGATGATTGCTGGTCCGGAGCAGTGGTTGACTGCTGTTGTTGCTGCGGCAGGACCCACGCCTGCGCCATCTGCGGTCCGCCGAGTAGCACGAACAGCAGCAGCACGGAAAAGATGTAGATCGTCCGGGATTGAAATTTCGACATTGGGGAACTCCTTGGTTCGAACCTATTTCGTCTTGACTGCCTGGCCCGCTGATAGCGGGAAACTTTGGGACGCGGACCGGAGCGCCTCCGGATATATCAATGGGAGCAGACGCTCAATATCGGCTTCGCGGTTGCCAAGGTGCTTCAGCCGCTTCCACGCGTAGCGCGCCATGTTCGCCGTGGTCGGAGGCCCGTACCAGCAGCAGTGCGCCATTGCCGGCGATTCACCGTAGAAAACACGGAACTGCCGGAAGAGCAGGTCGGGCGCGGCAAGCAGTGCCGCGGCAAAGCGATGATTACCTTCCAGGATGGTCACCGGATGCTGATCGTCAATGCCGATGAGCACCGCCGCGCTGTC
This sequence comes from uncultured Terriglobales bacterium, assembly GCA_964559835.1. Classification (GTDB taxonomy): domain Bacteria; phylum Acidobacteriota; class Terriglobia; order Terriglobales; family Acidobacteriaceae; genus DAISJI01. The sequence goes on along the minus strand of CAZLJE010000004.1, from coordinate 160,042 downwards.
GTCCTGGCGACGCGCCAGTTCGCTGCTGAACTCCTTCACTCCCTGCACGACATCGCCGACTTTGGAAATTTCTACACCTCCATGCGCGGTGCCGCCCACGACGTATGTCTTCCTGAAATCGCGCGTGCGCATCTGCTCAACGACATGCGCCAGCCGGCAACTGCGGCCGCCGATCTTTCTCCAGTGCGTGCGCGCGAGTACGTCCAGGCGCTCCAGGTCGCACGCTTCCAGGCGCACCTCCCACCACTGCGTATCGCGCGGGACCTGGTTCCACATGTGTCCGCGACGTCGGTAGAACAGCGCGCGGCGAACGGCATCCTCGCGCTCGTCGCTCAGGTTCGCGCGCTCGACGAACTGCGCGAAGCGGCCGCGGTCGTGATCGAAATCGTGGTGATGGAACTCGTTGCGCAGGAAGGCAGCGATGACTTCGGCTTCCGTGACGGCGCGCACCTTTTTCATGCCGCCTCCTGTTGACGCATGGCCGGCGACACGCGTCGCAGGAACGGCAGCGCGACCACCGCCAGCAGCAGCGTCATGCAAGTCAGTTCGACGCCGATGACCTGGCGCAGCGTCGAGTGGAACAGGTAGATCCCGGTCACGATCGCGCCGCTGAACGCCAGTTGCCACCATCCGGTGTTGGCGATCTTCCGCGACATCTCGTAGGCGATCAGGACCACGCTCAACGAATAGATGCCCGCGTTCAACGCATACAGCGCGAGCAGCGAATCCAACCCCGCTCCCGCGGCGAACATGCGGCCAAACACCAGGTGCAGAACGAGGTCGGGAAAGAGCGTCAGCAGCGTGACGAACCCGCCGGTCAGCAGGATCACGAAGCTGAGCGGGATCGCGAGCAGGCTTTTGCCCGACGTCTCCTCCTTCGCTCCGGCCGAGATCGGGAACATCGCGCTCACCACCATCCAGGAAGCGAAATACACGACGCGGCCGACGAGCGCCACCGCCGCAAAAAGTCCCGCGCGCTCCGGATCGAAGAAATGCTTGATAAGAAGGATGTCGGTGTTGCAGATCAGCACTTGCCCGGCGAAGTAGACGATCGCTTGCCGCGCCTCGCGTCCCGACACCTCGAATGCCGTTGCCGGCGTGGACTTCAGTTCCCGCGGCACCGATGGCACGAAGTACGCGAACACGAGCGACGCAGCGATGGCCGAGATTGCACCCATGGCCGCGTATCCCGCCTGCACCAGCAATACGGCTCCAATGAATTTCAGCAACGCCTCGCCGACGTAGCTGGAGGCCAGGCGCTTGAACGAGCACATCCCCTGCATGCCGCCTCGCCGTGCGCCGACCGGCACATAGAACGCGAATCCGGCGGCGAGTACGAGGATCATCCACGAGCTTGGCAGGTTCAGGTAACGCGCGATCACCCCGCTGAACGCGGCGAGCGTGATGCCGATCGCCGCGCCGATCTTCCACGCGCGCTGCATCAACCGCTGGTACACCGCCGCTTTCTCGGCCAACGATCCGGCACGCGCGACCAGCTTCGCGCCCACAAGTTGGAAGCTGAGCGTCACGGCGGACACGAACATCAGCAGCGTGATAGCAACTGCGGCATGGCCGAATCCCGCCGGGCCGAGCATGCGCGCGACCGCGATGTTGTAGGCGAAATTCAGGATGCTGACCAGCGCCGAGCCGGTGAGCATGATGACGCTCCCGCCCAGTACGCGCGCCCGGGCGCGATCTCCGGCGAACAGTCTCGAGGCAGCATCTCGCCAGCTACTCTGACGAGGCGGACAACTCGCAATAGCTTCGATATCGGCCATGGTCTAGGCGGCGAGTTCGGGAGCTGGCCCATCCTCCGCCGTGATAGCGGGTACGGGCATTGCCAGCACGGACGCCGGACGCTTGATCGCCGACGGCAGGAACCGGCTGAAGCTGAGCACCGCATCCGTCGCCGTGTCGTAGATCTCGAACAGTCGGTCGGTGCGCGTCATCTGCAGCACGATCTCCATGTGTGGCGACACCGCGGCGAGCTTCAAATCCCCATCGTGACGAATGGCGCGCGACAGCGAGTGCAGCAGCATTTCCACGCCCGCGGCATCGATCTGCACCACCTGTGAGCAATCGAACACCAGCTGCGGGCGATCGGAGTTGACGACGTGGTCCATCTCGGACATGAACAGGCGCGCCTGGCGCGCATTCAGCCGGCTCGGGATTCGCTTTACGACGACGGGACGGTTGTTGTTCGACATCATCTTCTCCATTACTGCCATGTCCGTTGGTACGACGAAGCTTCCACCGCCGAGGGCGCAGCCGGAAATCCCGCCGGAGTGTTGAGCGCCGAAGGCGCAGTCACGGCCGCGGAAAGCTCCGCCGGCTTGCGGTGTCGCGTTCCCGTGAATAACCCGCGGAACAACTGCGCGGGCAGGAAGGCGGCGAGCGACGCTGCGTTGGCCAGCACGCGGCGTCCGGCATTGGGTGAAAGCGCGCGCAGCAGTCGCGGATCGCAGATCTCGATCTCGACGCCGCGGTCGAGACTCGCTACGCGGCAAGAGCCGACGACGGAGCGAACGATATCCAGTCCGGGCCCGACGTAGGTGTACGGCAAGACGCTCGCGTCTTCGACCACCGTGCCGTAGTCCACTTCCGCATGGTGCTCGACGACGCTGCAGCGCGTGATCACGGCATTGCAGCGGATCTTCGCGTTCTCGCCGATATAAGCCGGCGCCAGCACGCGCGCTTGAGAGTGAATTTGGGCGTTGTCGCCAACCCATACGCCGGGACGCACCTGCCGGCCGGCGGGAACAATCGTGTTCTCACCCAAGAGTGCATCGACAGCGAGGCAGCGCACGTGTTGCGGCGTCTCGAGCGCGTTGCTGTATCCCTGGAACCGCCACGTGCCACAGCGTGAGCGCGTCTCGGTCAGGCGGTGGCGGAACAGGTATGCCGCCTCGTTGCGTCGCGATGCCGCGACCACGAATAGGTCCAGCGGCAAGCCGCGCTTGTCGAGCGCGCGAGTTGCGTGCGTGCGGTTCTCCAGGTGCTTTTGCAGGAGCGACTCGACGTCCGCCTCGACGTACGGTCCCATGCGGATGATCAGGATCTCCTCCGCGCCTTTCTGCGCGAGGTCGATGAAGCACTCCTCGGCGGCGCGCCATAACTGCGCGCTCTCGGCGACGGTCCAGTTCAGCCCAAGATGTTCCCGCCGCGCCTTGGTGGAGAGAGGCGGCATGGACGTTGCGCTGATGACCGCAACGTCAGTGACGTTCTGCCGCTGCAGGTGATGCACAAGATGGTGAATTGCGGGGCGGCCCAGAACATCCGCGAGCGCGAGCGGCGCCGCTGCGACATTGGCCTGCTCGTGGTTGCGTCCCTCGTCGGATGCGCCGGCCACGAGCACAATCGCCTTTACCTCCACTGCGCGCCTCCTGACGAACGTTCTGGGCGTGGCGCTGTAGCGCGCGTGTTGGTCTTCTTCGGTCCCTTCCCGTAGATCACCGGGTCCCACTTCGATTGGTTCGTCATTGGCCCTCTCTGGCTCCTACAAGAACGGTCAGCGAGTCGTACGCTGTCCGCGGCCAGCAGTTATAGACTTGCTCGTTTCGAGTCCCGCCGTGCGGCAACCCGGGTTCCAACCTGAGCGCCTGAGGTGCAGAGGCTGCTTGTTAAAGATGAAGAAAACGAACCGGATGTTGTCGCCGGTATAACTACGCTGTTGCTCTTTTCCGGTCTCTGCGTGTTTGCCCTCCAGCATCTCTGCTCGCCAGTATTCGCGCGTGCAATCAGTCACTGCACAGATCTGGCGGAGTGTCGACGCGACAGCAAATACTGTCGCAACTCGGCTTCCATTCGGAAGTCTCTTAACCTAAGGTAAAACAGCCGATTCGCCCTGCCCGCCGGGCGTCAGGTGCCCTGATGAGGTACGGCTCTGCCCTGTGTGGTACCGCGCGTACACAAGGGGGCACCGTTCGCGTCGTAACGAAATGAGTCGGACGCGGTATACATCTTCCTACTCTGGGTGGGAATCGCCAGGCTTGCGGGCCACCACGACCCGGGGGATTCCCTGGAGGTCGGGCACCGAATGCACTTCCTCCCATCCGCCAAGGAGTGCCACCACCTGTTGTTCCTGCGAGTAACCGATCTCCATTGCCAGCCAGCGCCCAGGCCTTAGTACCCGGAGCGCCTGCGGGACCAGGCGGCGGTAGATGTCCAAGCCTTCGTGTCCGCCGAAGACGGCCATGTGCGGCTCGAACTTCCTCACTTCCAGTTGGACCTTGTCGTGTTCGCTTTCTCCGACGTAGGGCGGGTTGGAGACGACAACGTCGAATTTGTTGTCGGCGTAGCCTTCGAGCAGGTCGGCCTGGCGGAACTCGATGTCGTCGACCTGAAGCCGCATCGCGTTGGCGCGGGCGATCTCCAGCGCTTGCTCGGAGATGTCCGTGGCATATATGTAGGCGTCGGGGAGTTCGTTGGCTAATGTGATGGCGATCGCGCCGGAGCCGGTGCCGACGTCCACGATGTGCGGCCCCGGCGGGATGTGGTTCGCGATGTCGAGCACCTCCTCCACGAGATGCTCGGTCTCAGGGCGCGGGATGAGCACGCCCGGACTGACGAGGAAGTCCAACCCATAGAACTCCTGGTGTCCGGTGATGTACTGCGACGGCACGCCGCGCGCGCGCTCCGACAGGTGCTCGTCGTACCGCGACAGTTCGTCTTCATTCAGTTCGCGCTCGGGATGGGCGTAGAGATAGGCGCGGTCGCAACCGAGCGTGTGCATCATCAGCACCTCGGCGTTCAGCCGCGGCGAGCCGACCCGGCTGTCTTCCAGCCGCATGATCGCCGCGCGCAATACGTCCTTGAGCTGCATGGTGGTCGCTAGTCGCCGGTTCCGGCACACCGGCATTGTAACGGCTGGGCGGCCGGCATCGAGCGGCGCGATGCGAAGCGACATCAACGCGCTGTTTTCCTCGGAATAAAACTTCCACTGCGCAGTTATCACTCAAGACACAAGCGATGCCGCGGGTACAAATCGAAAAACGCCGCGGCCTCAAGGAGCGCAACATGAAGACAACAAGAACCGTCATAGCAGCGGTTGTCTTTACGGCACTGCTCGCCGCAGCGAAAGAAGCTCCCAAGCCAAAGACCTCCAATTACGGCGCGGTCTCGGCTGGCGCCGCCTCTTCACACTCCGATCAGAAACAGAAGGAAAAGGCGAAACATGACAAGAAAAAGGCGAAAAAGGCGGAGCCGACAATGCAGCCGGACGACCCGCGAAAGAGTCCCTGGGCCGAGCCCAGAGACTGGAACTACATCAGCAACTACTTCTAAGTGACATCCAGGAGAAACCATGGCAACTAGAAAAAACAAACCGGATTACATTAGTGGCCCCCCAAGCAGTGACGGCATCGATCGCCGCGGTTTCCTTTCATGCATGGCCTGGGCCGGAGCCGGACTGGTATGGACTATTGGCGGTGGTGTCGCGGCTTCGCGCCTCTTCGGCACAACTGGACATCAGGGCGGCAGTTCGGGAGACTTCACTTTCGTTCAAATCAGCGACAGCCACATAGGTTTTGACAAAGCAGCGAACGCTGATGTGACGGCGACCTGCCAGGCTGCCATCGACAAAATCAACGCGCTGCCGGTCGAGCCGGACCTGATCATCCATACCGGCGATCTCAGCCATCTTTCCAAACCGAGCGAATTCGACACTCTCAACCAGGTTCTCAAGGGCGCCAAGCCGAAGCAGGTGTTCTATGTGCCGGGCGAGCACGATGTCGCTGTCGATAACGGACAGCAGTTTCTAGATCGCTATGGAAAGGGAACCAAGGGAGCAGGTTGGCACAGCTTCGACCACAAGGGTGTTCATTTTGTCGGCCTGGTAAACGTCGTGGATCTCAAATCCGGCGGCCTGGGAACTCTCGGCGCTGATCAGATCGAGTGGCTGGAAAACGATCTGAAGGGCCGCACGAACAGTACGCCGATCGTGGTGTTTGCGCACATACCGCTTTGGGCGGTCTACCCGGAGTGGGGCTGGGGCACGCAGGATAGCGCGCAGGCGCTGTCTTACCTGAAGCGCTTCGGCTCGGTCACCGTGCTCAACGGCCACATCCACCAGATCATGCAGAAGGTGGAAGGGAATGTAACGTTCCATACGGCAATGTCCACGGCATTTCCACAACCTGTGCCGGGCACTGCCCCCTCCGCCGGTCCACTCAAGGTGCCGCCAGGCGAGTTACGAAAAGTTCTCGGCATAAGGAACGTCAACTACACAGTGGGGCAGCACCACTTGGCGGTGGTCGACGCGCCGCTGGCCGGTACGCCGCCGGCAGAGGTGGCCGGTATCCTTCGCAAGGCCGCTGCGGCATTACCCATCGCAGCGCAGGCTCAAACAAGCCAGCCGACGCCAGCCAGCGCGACTACCTCATCAGGGGGACCTCTGCAGGCTGTGATCGACAACTTTGCCTTCGCGCCGAAGGAGCTGACGGTGAAAGTAGGATCAACGGTGGACTGGACAAATAAGGACGATACGCCGCACACGGTCACCAGTGACAGCGAAGTCTTTTCGTCGCCGGTAATGGATACCGATAAGACATTCCAATTCACGTTCCAAAAACCCGGCAAGTTCCCCTACCACTGCAAGCTGCACCCGACCATGACAGGGGTCGTTGTGGTGCAGTGAGCCTCACAGCTACTCGGCATAGCGTACGAAGACGCGGCCGGCAGAGATTTCGCTTCTGCTGCCCGCGTCTTTGGGGCTCAGTCACGGCGAGCTGGCTACGCAGTGGTGAAGTGCTTTCCAGTGCCGTACGAAAAAGCTGTCAAACTCCGAGTCCAATATCCCGGTGAAGAGAGTCCCATATGATTCCTGTTTCAACCCTGCTGGCCGGCACTGCCTTTGTTGCACTGGCCGCCCTCAATGTCGTGCTAATGCTCGAGGCCTCGCGGCCGACGTGTACCGGAAAGGTCAAGAGCCGCCTCATCATGTTCCACCGCGTTGGCGGATATCTGTTTGTGATTCTCCTCTGCATCATGGTCTGGATCATGAGCCAGAGGCTGGTTGGTGTGGGCCTGTCCAAAGCGCCCACCTATGTGGTCGTGCACGTCGCGCTTGCTCTTACGCTGGTTCCCCTGGTCTCCCTCAAGGTTTTGATCGCGCGCCGCTATAGGGACAAACATTCGTTCCTGCCGCCACTTGGGCTCGCTGTCTTCGCGGTGTCATTTGTACTCGTGTTCATCCCGTTACTTTCGGAGTTCCTTCGTTCGGCCAGCCCGCAAAGCCCTGTGCTAAAGACAGCGCTGGCTTTACTCATCGCACTCTGCCTGTTCCTTTTCAGCCGCACGTCGCGGTCAACAAGGAGAGGATCGGCGACGTTAGCTGACTCCGTGCGCCCGCCGAGTGTCCCCGAGCCCACGACCGAATCCAGGACGCCAGCGCAACTAATCCCCAATGAACCCATGACTCTCATACTGTCGAGCATTGAGCAGGAAACACATGACACCAGGACGTTGCGCTTCCTGGTCCCCGAGGAGAGAAGGTTTCGGGCAAAGCCGGGGCAGTTCCTCACGTTCCACTGGTTTATTGAGGGTGAGCGAGTGCCGCGCTCCTACACTATCTCGTCCTCGCCCACGCACACCGACTACGTGGAGATTACGCCCAAGCGCATCGAGAATGGCTATGTATCCAATTTTCTCCATGACCAGGCGAAGCTGGGCCTCACGGTGAGGGCAAGAGGTCCTTACGGGATGTTCTATTTCGACCAGATGGTTCATCGGAGCATTGTTCTCATCGCGGCCGGAAGTGGCATCACCCCAATGATTTCGATCCTCCGCTATATCGACGACCTGCGCCTTCCCACTCCCGTCATACTGCTCTACTGTGTCCGCACACATAAGGACATCATCTTCGAAGCCGAACTAGAGAGGCTTCGGAGATCCGCTCCCAATTTCAACTACGGCGTCAGTCTCTCCCAACCTGACGACGATTGGCGGGGACACCGGGGACGTCTTACGCGAGAGTTCATTTCCCAACACGTGACCGATCTGGACACACCGACTTTCTTCTTGTGCGGTCCGCAGCCCTTTATGGAGAAGGCACGCCAGATCCTCACGTCCAGCGGTGTCGACGAGAGCCGGATCAATCAAGAAAGTTTTGGCGAGAAGCCACAGCCCGGCGGTCCGGCGGTGCAAAGCGGCTGTCAGACCGTTGGGACTGTCGAGTTCGTAGGCTCACAAAAAATGTGCACAATCCCTGCGGGTAGCAGTCTGCTTGAGGTAGCCGAGGCTAACGGGGTGCAGATCCCCTTTGGCTGTCGCCAAGGGCAATGCGGCACATGTGCTACGCGAGTCCTCTGTGGCTCTGTCTATATGGACACCGATGCCGGGCTCACTGCTGAGCAGAAGAATGCTGGGTATGTGCTTCCTTGTGTGGGCCGGGCCGAGGGAACCGTAGTTGTGGCGGCTTAGGTGCGGAGACAAGTGATCTCACTGTTCTGCCTGTTCTATTCGCATTTGACAGATTTGTTCCGATTTGGCGTCTGAGACCTGCTGCTGAAGAGACTCGAGTTGATCGGGAATAAATGAGGCAGAATTTGGTTCTGTAATTAGAAAGACACGTAATGTGTGAGAGAAATGAGGAACTGCATGTTCGAAGGCCTGTTTCAACCCATGCACCTGCTGGTCATCCTAGGCATCGCGATTTTGGTGTTCGGCCCCAAAAAGATCCCGGACCTGGGCAAGGGCCTGGGCGAAGGTATACGCGGCTTCAAGGCTGCCCTCCAGCCACAGGAAGATCAGGTAGATCGTAAGCCCAGTGAAGAAACGCATGGGACAAACACTGCCGCCGTGCGAGCAGAAGGATCAAACCGGAACTAATCCGTCTTTGGCCTGATCATGGAAATCACAAGACGCAGGGTGGCGCGCCCGGCTCGCCAATGTAAAGGCAATCCAAGGATCGACTCTGTAGGCGGGTGCCCCGGGTAAGCCCGCCTTTGGCTTACCCGGGGCTGTTCTTCAATCAGAAATCAGAAATCGAAACTGTCGTGTCACAAAGATGTGTGACGCACGTCACATACAAGCTCCGCCCCATTCCTCTAAACTCTCCTGGTGATACCGAGGGTGTAGTGTCCCTCACGTCCGCTTCTCAACCATGTCGGCCCGTAACCCCTTACCGGCGGCGATTTTACAAGTAACTCCTTATTCCGCGGCGATTTACCTCCCAAATCCCAGGGGGGCCACCCCACCCGTTTACCAACTTGCAACTTTCAACGTACAACTTACAACCGTTTCTCCCCAGGTAACCCAGGTAGAACTCATTCATTCCAAAGAGGCACCCAAAAAACTAGCAGTTACTAACTCGCACGACTATAACAAAGCAGTAATGACAGGTTGTAAAGCCCCGGGGACAACTCGACATCTGCGTGCTCGTACCCGAAAGTTATGCGAGAATGTCACTCCACTGCGGGCCGGTCAGGGGTGGCATCCTGCAGTGATTCCCCCAATACGTGTCTTGACGGAATCCTCAAGAACTCTAAAGAAGGCCGAAGTACATGAACGCGAAAGCGCAGTTGCAACGCCTGGAAGAATTTCCCCCTCGGGCATGGCGCTTTGCGAACTGCGAATTCGACGAGTTGCGCCGCGAGCTTCGAGTGGCGGGGGCGAAGGTCGACCTCGAAAGTAAGCCCCTCGAAGTGCTTCGGCAGCTGTTGTTGCATGCGGGCGAGGTCGTCACCAAGGACGAATTGCTCGGGTCGGTCTGGCCCGGCGTGATAGTGGTGGACGGGTCGTTGGCCACCGCGGTGTCGAAGCTGCGCAAGGCACTTGGCGACGATGAGAAGATCATCGCCACCGTTCCCCGCGTCGGCTACCGCTTGGCGGTGCCGGCACAGAGTACGGTCGAGCAGCCGCCCAGCGGACCCGAACTAAACCTGCGTGCCGGCGATCCCGTTCCCGGCCGCGACCAGTGGCGCCTGGCGCGCCGTTTGGACCTGTCGCTCTCGAGCGAAGTATGGCTGGCCGAGCATCCTAAGACGCACGAAACCCGGGTGTTCAAGTTTGCGGGCGATGGCGTCAGGGTGAAGTTGTTGAAGCGCGAAGTCACACTGGCGCGCCTCTTACGCGAGTCGCTCGGCGAACGCGCCGACTTTGTGCGCATCCTGGAATGGAATTTCCAAACCGCGCCCTATTACCTGGAGAGCGAATACGCCGGCCCGAACCTCGCCGAATGGGGACAATCCCACGGAGGCATCGGGAACGTGCCGCTCGATGTGCGGCTGCGGATCCTGATCGATGTTGCGCAGGCCATCGCCGACGCCCACTCGCTCGGCGTACTTCATAAGGACATCAAGCCCGCCAACATCATGGTTGCAACCGGTCCCAACGGCGAGCCGCAGGTCAAGGTCGGCGATTTCGGAAGCGGCGCCCTGCTCGACGTTTCCCGTCTTGGCGCCTTCGGCATCACGAATTCAGGATTTACGCAGACCGGCGAATCGGGAGCGAGCGCGCTGACGGGTACGGCGCTGTATGTCGCGCCCGAGGTGCTGTCGGGCCAATCGCCCAGCACCGCCTCCGACGTGTACGCGCTCGGCGTGTTGCTGTACCAGTTCCTCGTGGGCGAATTCCGCAAGCCGCTTTCGCCCGGCTGGGAGGCGGAAATAGACGACCCACTCCTGCGGCAGGACATCGCGGATGCGGCGGCGGGCAATCCGGCACGACGGCTGTCGAGCGCTAAGGAGTTCGCTCAACGGCTGAGCACGTTAGACGAACGACGCGTCCAGCGCGTGACTCTCGATCGTCACGAGGAACGCCGTCGCACCGGCGCAGCGACACGCGCCCGCCTGCCATGGATGCTCGTCGCTGTCGCCGCCGTGCTGTTCGCGCTCGCCGTCAACTTCAAGGTGCAGCGGCGCCCGGTACCGGATGGTGTGCACGCGATCGCCGTCGCCGTACTTCCGTTTCAGAACACTGGCCGGGACACCGCACTCGATCCCCTGCGCATCGCATTGGCCGATCAGATCACCACCACTCTCACTCATATGCGGCCGCTTACGGTCCGTCCGCTCGGCAACAACAGCCAGTTGTCTCCGGAGCGGCTCGATGCCAGGAAGGCGGCTGGCGAACTTGCCGTCAACCGGATCGTGACCGGCCATTTTGCAAGTGTCGGCGGCCAATTACAGATCACCATCGAAGCGTTCGATCCGGACAGAGACACGGTGGTCTGGCGAGACACGGTGAATGTCCCGGCGGGCGACCTCCTGATGATGCAGACGGAGATGTCCGCTATTGCCCGCAACAAGCTGGCGCCCGCGCTTGGAGCACCCGACTTCGACGGCGAAGCATTGCCCGCTTCGAAGAATGCCGAAGCGTACGAGTTGTACGTCCACAGCATGGCGCCGACAACCGATCCGGAGCCGACGAAGCAAGCGATAGCACTGTTGGAGAAGTCGGTCGCGCTCGATCCGACTTACGCGCCCGCCTGGCGCGAGTTGTCGGGTCGATTGTACGGAGCTTCACGGTTCGCGGGCGGCGGCCGGGCGCAGCTGGACCGTTCCGATGAAGCCGCCGAACGCGCCATCGCACTCGATCCTTCCGATACCGGCGCAGCCTCTGAACTCGTCCTGCACCGCGCCGAGCGCGGCGACCTGCACACCGCGCTGCGCCAGGCGGGCGACCTGCTGCGGCGACGCCCCGATATCGGCTACCTTCATCACCTGATGAGTTATGTACTCCGCTACGCGGGACGGCTTCAGGAATCGGCCCACGAATGCGATGTCACCATCCAGTTGGACCCACGGCTCTGGAGCCCGTGCTCGGCAACGTACATGGAAACCCGCGATTATTCGCGCGCCATGAGCCAGCTCCGCAAGGGCCTCGGCAGCGAGTGGTCGAGGGCTCGCGGCATCGACATCCTCATGCGGCAAGGCAAGATCGATGAAGCCCTGCGGCTCAGCCCGCCCGCGATCTCCGGCTGGGACAGCTACCGGATGTTGCGCGCCTGCGCCACGGGCGCACCCGGCACTGATGTCGCCGCACTCGCGTCTGCGATCAAGCCGGACGACGATCCCGAAGTGAGCTACCTGTTCGCTTCGCACCTGGCCTATTGCGGCCAGACCGCCGCGGCGGCGCGGATGCTGAAAGCCGCCGTCGACGGGCACTACTGCTCGTATCCCGCGGTCGACCTGGACCCGCTGTTCGACAAGGTGCGGAACAGTCCCGAGTTCCTCCAGGTGCGGCAGGCAGCCATCGCCTGCCAAGCGGCGTACGCCCACGAACTGCAGCCAGCGCGGTAAGGATCGTCTGCACAACTGTTGGTCCAGGTGTGGCAAAGGCGCCATTACTATTACGTTATGGTCGCGCGGGGTAGTAACTGCTAGTTTCTGGTGCGCCTCTTTCGAATCATCAAAATACGTCCGGGTTACTTGGAGTCTTGCACAGGCGATTTTGGCGGGAAATTTGTCAAAAGAGTTAACCGGGGTGGTGGAGAAGTGGGTGGAGGGGAGCTGCGGCCGGAGTGTCTTGACGGCCAGCATGGGAAGCTAATGGGCGCGAGGGACACATTAACGTTGACCTCGGCCCGTGATTCATCGTCGCGCCGGGAAAGGCAGAAGTCAATAGGGTTTGGTCACACATGCGTGTGATGTGGGCTACTTGTGGATGAGGAAGTGGTCAGTGATCAGTGGTCGGTGATCAGCAGGTGGAAGCACGCCGTTTGGTCAGTGCAGGAAAAAGCAGCCGCGGATTTCGCGGATGAACGCGGACAAAGCGTCTCGGAGATCAATCGTAGATTTGCAGTGAACGTTCCGTCTGTCCCCGAGTCTTTGTCCCCGAGTTTTGTCCCCGAGTCTGATGTCGCGGACCGGGCTTCTACCAATTTTTCCCAAGAATTTCAAAGGAAGGCGCACTCACTTACACGCGACTGTCAAGAGCTCGGGTTTCACACACTTACATGTTCGCGGGCAGATTCGTTGCTTCTAGAGGAAAATGTGGACATCAAGCGTTGTGAACGAACCGCGGGAAGTGTTCTAATCAGCCGCAATGATCACCGAACAATCCGAGCGCCTTCAGCGGTTCGTGGAATACGCCCAAAAACTGAAAGGCGATGAGAAGGGCGAGGCACAAGTCTTCTGCGATCGGCTTTTTCAGGCCTTCGGTCACGATGGCTACAAGGAAGCGGGCGCGACCCTCGAAGACCGCCAATACCGCCGAGGACAACGGACCAAGTTCATTGACCTCCTGTGGAAGCCTCGGCTCATTCTTGAGATGAAGAGCCGGACGGAGAACCTCCGCGACCACTACCAGCAAGCATTTGAGTATTGGCTACATTCGGTGCCCCACCGACCTCAGTACGTGGTTTTATGCAACTTTGATGAGTTTTGGATTTACGAATTTGACGAGCAAATGGAAGAGCCGATGGATCGAGTACGTCTCCCCGACCTTCCTAAACGATATGACGCGCTGAATTTTCTCCTCCCGGTCGAAAAGAAGCCACGATTTGGCAACAACCGTGTCGCGGTCACTCGGTACGCCGCCGACAAGCTCGCGGTTGTATTTAATTCGATCATGAGATGCACCCAGGACCGGGTGAAGTCGCAACGCTTCATCCTGCAATGCCTGGTGGCCATGGTCTCTGAAGACGTCGGCCTCCTTCCCCACGGAATTTTCCAGGAACTTCTCGAAGAGTGTGACAGCGCAGCTAAATCGTACGACTTGATCGGAAACCTGTTTAGACAGATGAACTCAGAGCGTTCCGCGAAGGGCGGCCGTTACAAGGATGTACCGTACTTTAATGGGGGCCTATTTAAGGAGATTGACCCGGTCGAGTTAACGTCGGGAGAGGTACTGCTTCTCATGCAGGCAGCCGATGAGGACTGGGGGAAAGTTCAGCCGGCGGTTTTCGGTTCTTTGTTTCAGAGCAGCATGGACCAAAAGGAACGTCACGCGCATGGTGCCCATTTCACCAGCGAAGCGGACATCCAAAAAGTCGTACTTCCTACTATCGTTCGCCCTTTCCGCAAACGCCTCGAAGATGCGAATACGCTCAAAGATCTGGTCGCGCTGCGTAACTCGATCCAACATTTTCGGGTGCTCGATCCGGCCTGCGGCAGCGGCAACTTCCTTTACGTAGCGTTTCGCGAGCTGTCGAGGATCAGTCTGGATCTCACCGCGAAGGTGTGGGCAGATTTCGGAGTCGATGCCGCCAAAAAAGTCGGCTTTGGCTTACCCATAAGGACTCAGCAGTTCTACGGAATCGACCATACGCCATTTGCAGCGGAATTGGCCAAGGTGACGCTTGCATTGGCTAGAGAATTCGCCCTCTTAGAGGGCCAAGAACGTTTTAAAGAATTCCAAAGTGACCTTCTTAATCAAGCACTGCCGCTAGACAACTTGGACAAGAATGTCGTTTGTGACGATGCCCTATTCATGAAGTGGCCTGAGGCGGACGCGATTATCGGAAATCCGCCGTTTCAATCAAAGAACAAGATGCAGAAGGAACTCGGCCCGGCATACTTGCAGAGACTTCGGGGCGCATATCCAGACATTCCTGGCAGGGCTGACTATTGCGTTTATTGGTTTCGCAAGGCACACGATTGCCTGAAGCAGGGTCAACGCGCTGGACTCGTCGGCACAAATACTATCCGGCAGAATTATTCGCGCGAAGGTGGGCTCGACTACATCATTCAGCACGGTGGCACGATAACCGAAGCGGTGTCTTCCCAGCCGTGGTCCGGAGAAGCGGTCGTGCATGTCTCAATCGTGAACTGGATTAAGGGCGATCAGGCGGGCCCGAAAACTCTCTTTCAGTTGATTGGGGATGATCGACAAGGCCCTTGGAAGGTGGAACAACTGCCTTCGATAAATTCCTCACTTTCGTTTACGACGGACGTATCAAGCGCAAGAAGGCTCAAATGCAATGTAGATTCCAAGAGTTGCTTTCAAGGACAGACGCACGGTCACGAAGGGTTTCTGCTCTCGCTCGACCGGGCAGAGGCCGTGTTCAAAGCAGACGAGAAAAACCGCGAAGTCATCTTTCCATTCCTGACCGCGAATGACCTGTTGTCGACTTTTCCACCATCGCCCAAGCGTTGTGTAATCGATTTCCATCCGCGTGACATCGTCGAGTCAGCAAAGTATGCGGCCCCATTTGCGATTATCAAGAAGGAAGTGCTGCCGGACCGCCAGAAAGCAGCTAAAGAAGAGGAAGACCGTAACAAGGAGGTACAGGAAAAAGACCCAGAGGCTAGAGTGAATCACCATCACGCAAATTTTCTCAAGCAATGGTGGCTCTTGAGTTGGGCCAGGGCCGACATGATCAAGGCCATCGCAAAGCTCACTCGCTATATCGCGTGTGGCCAGGTCACCAAACGGCCTATATTCGAATTCATCTCTCCAGAGATTCGCCCCAATGCGGCCTGCATGGTCTTTCCTTTTGACGATGATTATTCATTCGGAATCCTACAGTCTGAAATTCACTGGACGTGGTTTATTTCGAAGTGTTCTACGCTGAAATCTGACTTCCGGTACACGTCCGACACAGTTTTCGATACTTTCCCTTGGCCACAAGCAGTGAACTCATCCCAGGTTGCGCGCGTAGCCGAGGCGGCGCGGAATCTTCGAGCGACTAGAAGAAAGCTGATGAGCGCGTCGAGTCTGAGTCTGCGCGAGCTGTACCAATTGACCGAATTACCCGGAGACAACCCGCTAAAGACAGTCCAAGCGGAGCTTGATGTCGCTGTCAGACTCGCTTACGGAATGGGCCCCCAAACCGACACGCTTTCATTCCTTCTGGGCTTGAATCTTGAGGTCGCTTCTCTCGAAGACCACGGCGCCTCTATCCAGCGCCCAGGGGTACCGGCCTGCGTTAAAGACCATCAGCAGTTGGTCTCAAATGATCGGGTCGAACTGCCATCACTCGGTCCCCGAGCAATTTCTGTCACGCACTCCTGAGCAGACAATCGGGGCAAAGAGGGTGCGCACCCTAGCCCGGGACTTACCTCCCGGGCTAGGAAATTTTGCCCTTCGCGACACCGTGCCAGCGGCTGGCTCGACCCTACGTCGTGACTGCGGCATGCTCCTTCAGTTTTTTCGGCGTTGAAGTGGGTGGTGCGGCCGTCGGTGAACGGTTCGAGTATGCCGTCCATGACTTGGTCGAGCTCGTGCAGGATGAGGCCATGCGCCTCCCCCGATGGTCGAAAACATAGATCATTCCGCTCGGCTGCGCCTCGCGTCAGGATGACAGCACTGGAGGGCGGAGTTACCGGCGAGACGCCGGTGCTACGGTCGACATCACGCGACGTGCGCAGGGACCGGCGAGACGCCGGTGCTAGAAAAATGCATCAGTCCACGTCGTGACCATCGCCCGGCGGAGGACCTGACAATCCGAGCGTTACCGGGAGCGATCTGTCCTGGAACACGCGGACGATGCTATAGGCGGCAAACAATAGGACGCCATAGAAGAAGCTGTTGAAGCCAGCGATACCAAACGCTTTCAGGATGTTCGTGTCGGGCCGAATCGTGAAATCATTGTTTGCCCACGCTAAAGGCGTGGAAAGCATTTCCATGTTCTCGGCGCGTTCGGCGGTAGACGCACCCAAAAGGACCGAAGCCCCACCAAGCAGAATGTAAATCTCGCCAAAGGACACGAACCAGCACGAGATCCAGCACGAGATGAGAATCAAGACGCGACGGCCGATCGGATTAGGTTCGGGGCGGGCAATCTTCAAACGTAGCCCAAGCTGCGGGGCGACGAGAATGCTCACCAGGGCGAACAGGACAACGAACGCCGGAACCCACGCGAAGATCAAGTACGCGAAGTAACGACCGCGTAAGCCGAGCAGAAACGGCAGTACCCAACTTCCGACCAGACACAGTATTGCCATTGCCGTCCCGAAACGTTGGGCGATGACCAGCGGCTTGCCGCACGAGCACTCGAGGCCGCCGAACTCGTTGGCTTCGGACAAGTCGAGCCGCCGCCCGCAGCTGGGACATTTCGCGAATCCGAGGTATCGGCCGTGCGGCATGTCTTCGGCATTGTAGTGGGTGTGACGCCTACGAAAACACAAGGTCCCTCGACTCGGGCTGAAGCCCCTTCGACTTCGCTCAGGGCAGGCTCTCGCTCGGGATGACAAACATTGGGGTTGGGCTTTGCCGTCGATGACCTGGTCGAGCTAGTGAATGGCCGATGCGGTGGTTGGGCGGGCGGCGCAACGGCGAAAAAAGCAGGTTCTTCGACTGCGGCGCGGCAAGCGTCGGCAAAAGCGGCCGACGCATCGGGCCGCGCCTCCGCTCAGAATGACAGAACGGAAAGGTCGGTTTCGCCGGGCTAAAGCCCGGCGCTTCCACCAGCGGCTGAAGCCGCGAGGAAGTCGTGCCCTGTTACAAATTTTCTTGAATCAAGATAGATGCATATACATCTATCTTGCCATGACCAATGTTCCAAAGCTTCCGTGCATGTGCGCCAGCCTTCGGAGGGCGTCGCGGGCGCTCTCGCAGATCTACGACGAGGCGCTCCGGCCGCTCGGGTTCCGGGGGACGCAGTTCACCATCCTGCAGGCGCTGTCGCTCACGGGGGAGGTCTCACAGGGACGGCTCGGTGAGGTCCTGGCGATGGACAGCACGACGCTGACGCGGACGCTGGATATCGTGCGGCGTCGAGGGTGGATCAAGAGAACCCGCGGCGCGGACCGGCGCGAGTGGCGGCTGAGCCTGACGAAGTCGGGAGAGGCGCAACTGAAGCGCGGAACGGTTGCGTGGGAAAAAACACAAGAAGAGGTCGGACGGCAGCTCGGACAACAGCGCTGGCACGAACTGCAAAAGCTCGCCGACGAGATCACCGCCCTGGCGCAGAACCAAGGAGATCGATCATGACAAACGCTCAGTACAAGAAGTTGACGGCGGGAATCATCGCCGCCTGGTTCGTGTTCGCGCTTACGGCCGGCGCCCTTGGCGTCTTCCGGAATGATGCGCAGCGCCTGGGATTGGCCGTAGCTGTGGCAGCGTTCACGCCACTGGCCATCTTCTTCGCGTGGTTCCTGGCGTCGAAAGGGTTTCGCGAGTTCCTGCTTTCGCTCAGCCCGCGCGTGCTGACCGCGTTGCACACGTGGAGGATCGGCGGATTGACGTTTGTGCTGCTCTATCTGGCGGGCAGGCTGCCGGGCATCTTTGCCTTACCAGCGGGACTGGGCGACATGGCCGTCGGCGCGACAGCATTGTGGATCGCGGCGCGGTTTGCCAAGCCCGAACACCGGGGCGAGTTCATCGTGTGGCAGTCGCTGGGGATCCTGGACCTGGTACTGGCGGTGACGCTGGGCGTGACGGCCGGGATCCTGAGTCCGGGGGCAAACATGACGCTGATGACGGTGTTGCCGCTGAGCTTGATCCCCACGTTTTTCGTGCCGCTGCTGACGATGTTGCACGTGATCTGCATCGCGCAGGCGAGGCGGTGGGCGGAGCCAAAGGGACAGCGGATCGGGAAGGCGATTGAGTCTGCGGCGTGATTGGGATGGCACCCACCCTAGCAACCCCGGCTAGGGTGGGCCACCCGCGTTAGGTGGTGACCGCGGCCTGCTCCTTCATCTTCTCGGCGTTGAAGTGGGTGGTTAGGCCTTCGATGAAGGGTTGGAGTTTGCCGTCCATGACCTGGTCGAGCTGGTGCAGGGTGAGGCCGATGCGGTGGTCGGTGACGCGGTTCTGCGGGAAGTTGTAGGTCCGGATCTTCTCGCTGCGGTCGCCACTGCCGACCATGGCGCGGCGCTCCTTCGACAACGCTTCCTGCTGCTTCTGCTGCTCGAGTTCGTAGAGGCGCGAGCGCAGGACGCGCATGCCCTTCTCGCGGTTCTTGATCTGCGATTTCTCGTCCTGGCAGGAAACGACGGTGCCGGTCGGGATGTGCGTGATGCGCACGGCGGAGTAGGTCGTGTTGACCGACTGGCCGCCGGGGCCGGATGAGCAGAACGTATCGATGCGCAGGTCCTTGGCTTCGATCTTGATGTCGACGTCTTCGGCTTCGGGCATTACCGCGACTGTTACGGCCGAGGTATGGACGCGGCCCTGCTGCTCGGTCTCGGGGACGCGCTGGACGCGATGGACGCCGCCCTCATACTTGAGCTTGGAGTAGGCGCCGCGGCCCTCGACCATGGCGATGACTTCTTTCAGTCCGCCGATGCCGGATTCGGAGGTGCTGAGCACTTCGACGCGCCAGCGCTGGGTTTCGGCATAGCGGTTGTACATGCGAAAGAGTTCGGCGGCGAAGAGCGAGGCCTCGTCGCCACCGGTACCGGCGCGGATCTCGAGGATGACGTTCTTCTCGTCGTTCGGGTCCTTGGGGAGGAGCAGGACCTTGAGCTCTTCTTCGACCTTGGCGAGACGCTCTTCCAGCGACGCGAGTTCCTCTTCCGCCATGGCCTTCATTTCGGCGTCGGATTCGTCGGCGAGGATGGCGCGCGTTTCGGACACACCTTTGCGGAGGTCCTTGTATTCGCGAAACTTCTCAACCAGCTCGGAGATTTCGGCGTGTGCCTTGGCGGTCTTCTGGTATCGCGCCGAGTCGTTGACGATCTCCGGCGACGCGAGAGCTTCGGTGAGCTCCTGGTACTTCGCTTCGATTTGTTCAAGACGTTCAAACATCAATTCTGTCGATGGTCGATGGCTGATGGTCGATGGCTGGTCGTGCCCGATGAACAGGTGGCCAACGAATTCACGAGCCCCGTAAGGCTACTGGCAACCGCCGTAATGCTTCCCATCGCCTCCTTAAACTGCTCTTCTGAAATGTATTTTAACTTCTTCGCGAGCATGAGCTGTGTTTCCAACTCGTACAGCGAACCCCTCGCATGATACAGAAAATGCAAAAACTCCTTGTCGGATGCGTGTCCTTTGCCTTCAGCGATATTACTGGCAATAGACACTGCCGCTCTGCGCATCTGCGAGCGCATGCCGTACAGTTCGTCATCGGGGAACCGCTTCGTGATCGCGTACATCAGTTCCGCCAGAGTCATCGATTGCTGCCAAACCCCCAAATCCTGAAACATTCCGCTCATAACGCCTCCGGTTAGAAGAATCGCCGGAGTTTACAGGAACCTTGCAAGACAGTATGTGATGGACAGCACGATGGCCTGGTTCGCCATCAGCCGTATGCCATCGACCATCAACGTTGTACTAAGCGATGACGAGTTCGCCGCCGCGGACAGCTTCGAGCTTCATAGCTTCGTCGAGCGCGACGATGGCACACTCGACCTGGTCGTCGGCGGGCGGCTGCGTAGTGATGCGCTGCAACCAGAGGCCGGGCTTGGTCATGATGGCGAAAAGCGAACCGCGGTGCTTGGCGGCGAAGCGGATGATCTCGTACGAAAGGCCGGCGATCACGGGCAGCAGCGCGACGCGTACGGCGAAGCGCGTCCAGAAGGTGTGGACCGGGACCACGGTGTACACGGCGATCGAGATCAGCATCACGGTCATCAGGAAGCTGGTGCCGCAGCGCGGATGCCAGGTGACGTAGCGCTGCACGGCCGCGGGCTTCATGTCATCCTTGGCTTCGAAGGCGAAGACGGTCTTGTGCTCGGCGCCGTGGTACTCGTAAACGCGGCGGATGTCTTTCCAAAGCGATGTCGCCCAGATGAAGAGCAGGAAGAGCGCGATGCGGATGACGCCGTCGACGAGATTGAAGAGGATCTGATTGCCGAAGACAGGCGAGACATGCTTGAGTTCGGTCGCCGCGACCAGCGGCAGGAACTTGTACATGAAAATGAAGAATCCGAGCGAGATCGCGATATTGACGAAGGCCACCCAGCCGGAGATCTCGAGTTTCTTTCCATCCTTGTTGACGGGGACTTCGTCGAGAGCGACGTTGGCGGAGAAGCGCAAGGCTTTGAAGCCGAGCCCCATGGCCTGGCCGAGCGTCATGACGCCGCGGATGACGGGCCACGCCATCCACTTGTGCTTGTCGGAGAGCTTCTCGAGCGGCTCGCAGTGCGTGACCATCTCGCCAGTCGACTTGCGGACGGAGATCCCCCAGGCGTGTGGCGAGCGCATCATGACGCCCTCCAGCACGGCTTGACCTCCTACGAGGGTATCCTCGCCGCTCTCCAGCGCCGGCAATAATTGCAAGGCCGCCAGAAAGCGCAACATTTTCCGCCAGTTCCGCATGCTAATACCTTGGATGATCCAGACCTGCCTGCAGGTTCTATCGGGGGACAGGTATATTGTAACCCGTAGACCTGATTTGTTGCGCTGTTTCTGGCGATCGGCGAGGTGGTTCCGGGAGGACGTACCCGTGACTGACTTGAAGACGCAACAACGCGCGATTGAACTTGAGAAACAAATCCAATCGCTGCAACACGAACTTCAATCTCCGATGGACACGGCAGGAACGGCGTCGCCGAGACTGGCGGTCGAGGATGCCCAACGGCTCAAGCGGAAGATCGACGATTTCCGGCTGTTCCTATGGGCATATGTCGACAGTTGGGCGGAGCGGCGCAGCGACCCGGCAGCGAGATTGCAGCGCATCCGGTTGCAGGCCGTCGCCGACATGGTGAACCTGCTGCGCGAGGAGCTTGCGGAACACGGACTTCCGGATAATCCCGAAGCACGCGCCGTCCGCCTGGCGCTGGATTCGTTCTCGCAGACGGTGTTCTAGTCCAAATTGAGGCGAGCTCCCGGGGCGGTGCATCCAAACCTCCGAATATGCAGGCACTTGCCGCGGTCGCCGAGGCGATCGGCGCGACCACCAAGAAAACCGAGAAGACGGGGCTGCTCGCCGAATACTTCCGCAGCCGTTCGGTGGAGGAGGCGGCGGTATCGGCAGTGTTCCTGTCGGGCAGGGCGTTCCCGGCATGGGAGGAGACGACGCTCAATGTTGGCGGAGCGCTGATCTGGCAGGTGTTGAAGGACTTGAGCGGCAAGCCAGATTCGGCGCTCACGGCTGCATACCGCAAGTACGGCGACCTCGGCTCGGCTGCATACGAGATTCTCTTACCCACCGCACCGAAGCGCAGCAAGCTCAACGTCGCCGGGGTGGCGCGGTGCTTACGCGAGATTGCGACGGTGCGCGGGCCGGCGGCAAAAGGAACACTCGTAGAGGAACTGCTGTCGAAGGCGACGGCGCTCGAAGCGAAGTACCTGGTGAAGGTCGTCACCGGCGAGATGCGGATCGGATTGAAGGAGAGCCTGGTCGAGGAGGCGATCGCGAAAGCATATGAAGTCCCGCAGGCCGAAGTGCAAAGGGCAAACATGCTGCTGGGAGATATCGGCGAGACGCTCAAGCTGGCATCGGCGGGAAGGCTGGCGTCGGCGCACATGCGGTTGGGGCATCCGCTGGGATTCATGCTCGCCAGTCCGGTAGAAACGGCGGCGGAGGCGTCCGACTATTTTCAACACGCGGCGGTCGAAGACAAGTACGACGGGATAAGGGCGCAGGCGCACGTTGGGTCGCGGGTCGCGGGTCGCGGGGCGCGGGACATCCGGCTGTTCTCAAGGACACTGGATAACATCACCAGCTCATTTCCGGAGCTGGTGGGACCTCTGTCGGACTTCACCCAGGACGTGATCCTCGATGGCGAGATCCTGGCGTGGCGCGATGGGCGGGCGCTGCCGTTCTCGGAATTGCAGAAGCGGCTCGGGCGCAAGATGATCACGGAGAAGATCATGCGTGAAGTGCCGGTCGCTTACGTCGCGTTCGACGTACTGTACGCCGGGAGCGAACTGGTGATCGACCGTCCGCTGAGCGAACGGCATACCATCCTGGACGTCATGTTCGCGACCGCACAAAACACGCGCCACGAGGGGCTCCGCGACCCGCAGGGCAGACTGCAATTCGAGCCGGCACTGGAGGAGGTAACGAACACGGGCGTGTCGAGGGTCATCCGGGCGCCGGTGCTGCGCGCGGATTCGCCCGAGCGCCTGGTCGCGATGTTCGAAGAGGCACAGGCCCGCGGCAATGAAGGGTTGATGATCAAGGACTTGCAATCAACGTATGCCCCCGGACGCAGGGGCAAGTCGTGGCTGAAGCTGAAGCGCGAACTGGCAACGTTGGATGTTGTCGTTACCGCGGTGGAGTGGGGCCACGGCAAGCGGGCAAAAGTCCTGAGCGATTACACGTTCGCAGTGGCGGATGGGGAGACACTGGTGAATGTCGGCAAAGCTTATTCGGGACTCACGGACGCGGAAATCGCGGAGATGACGCAGTGGTTCCTCCAGCACACGGTGGAAGATCATGGCTTCTGGCGCGAAGTGGAGCCGAAGATCGTAATCGAGGTCGCTTTCAACGCAGTGATGCAGTCGGAGCGCCACGCCAGCGGGTACGCATTGCGCTTTCCAAGGATCGTGCGACTGCGGCCGGACAAATCGATGGCAGACGTCGACACGCTGGAGCGAGTGCGGGAGATCTATGAGCGGCAGAAGCTGGCGTATCCGAATGCGGGGTGAAAAGGGGGCATAGGGCGTAGGGCTTAGGGGTTTAGAGGTCTGGGTCGAGCAGGACAACATTTGTGCCCTGCTCATATTCCTCGTAATACTTGCCACGAACGCCGCCGCGAAGATCGTACTCGGGCCTCATTTCGTCGGCCTCCTTATTGTCCTGTTTCATATCCCTGTTTGCAGTCATGCAGTCAAAATCACCGGCTCGCCCGAGGTAATAATCACGGTGTGCTCGAAATGGGCGCTGCGCGCGCCGTCGCGAGTGCGGACGGTCCAGCCATCGTCGGAGGTGCTGACCGAATCGTGTCCCGCGGTAATGATCGGCTCGATGGTGATCACCAGACCTTCGGTTAGTTTTTCGCGAGCAAAGCTGTCGTAATAATTCAAAACCGTCGGCGCCTCGTGGATCGTCCTGCCGACGCCATGACCACAGAGTTCGCGAACCACTTCGAAGCCGCTACGGCGAACCGTCTGCTCGACGGCGGCGCCGATCTCGTTCAGGCGGCGGCCTGCACTGGCGACTTTCGCGGCTTTTCGGAAGGCGCGCTCGGCGCAGGCGATCAGGCGAGTGGTCGCGGGATCGACGTTACCGACGGGCACGCTGATGCACGCGTCGGCCACATAGCCGTTCTTCTGCGCGGTGACATCGAGCTTGACCACGTCGCCATCCTCGAGGGTCCGGTGGCCGGGTACACCGTGCACGACTTCGTCGTTGACACTAATGCAGGTTTCTCCCGGGAACCGATACACCTGGCGCGGCGCGCTGACCGCCCCGGCCTCGGAGAGTTCGCGCGCGGCGATGGCGTCCAACTCGCTTGTGGTCACACCCGGCCGCACCGCCGAGCGCATGGCCTGAAGAACACAGGACACTATGGCGCCGATTTCCTTCAGGCCGAGGTAATCCTGCTGCGTCTCAATCGACATCTGGAAATGATACGCCGGAAATCGCACGGTATCCCGAGCACCACTCCGGCCACTCGACGTGCATCGAAATAGCCGAGGGGAGACCTATGGCTCATTACGGTATGCTGCGCGATTACCGGTTTACCGAGGATGTGGACGACATCCGCGGGGCCGACCTGTATGCCGCCGACGGAAAGATCGGCACAGTGAAGGACGTCATCTTCGACCACGACACCGGAGATATTCAGTACCTGGTTGCCGATCTCGGCCACGACCGGCGGGTGCTCATCGATTCCAGGCACGTGTTCCGCGCCACCACCGACGAGGACAGTTTCGAAACGGACCTGCCGGCAGCGGAGATATCGCGTCTGCCGCGCTTCGATGAACAGTCACTGGAGAGCGAACACGAGTGGGAGCGCCATCGCGGCGAAAACCGAAAGCTCTGGAAAGAACGCGAAGACCGTTATCGCGATGAGTACAAGCGCGAGTGGGAAGAAGATCCGGTCATGCACATGAAGGACTCGGAACGGGCGATCACGCCTGACATGGGGCCGGCCGAGGGCAATGAGCAACCCGTCATCACCGCGGCCGACGTTTTTCCGAGGCGGATCGTGGACAAGTTCGCACAGCGTGGTCCCATGACCGTGCCGTCGACGAATGAGGCCGCCGAAGACGTGACGTTGCGCCCTGCGCGTCCTCTTTCGGATGAAGAAGACGCAGCATCGGGAATCTGGGAACGTTCGGAGCGGTTGCGCCGGTTCCAGAATTCCATGCGCAGCCAGATGGCGCAAATAAGGCAAGTGTGCGCCGTCTGCGGCATAAATCGACGGGTCGCTTGAAGTGCCGCCAGGCAAGCCTGGCTAGTACACAAACAATAACTCAGGGACGCGGGACATTGTCGAAATGTCCCGTGTCTTTCTTCGCGTCCTTCTTGTGGCGACGGAACGCGTGCGAGATGTCAGGGCCGAATTCCTTGAGCAGGTTCCACCCGGCGTCTGTCGCAAAGCCAAGACCCGCCCGATAGATCACGTCGGTAGCATCGCGCTGGTCGCTGGGATAGTAGAGATTGGAGACGCCGGCAGCGGCAAAGCCACCCGCGAATTCCGAGATGTTGAACTGATGATGGCCGTTGTCGCCATGCGTGACCAGAACACGTGTGACCGCGTACAAGCCGCGCCGCATTACCGGGCCGTCGCGCAGCCGGAAGTAGCGTGGGTCCTGGTGAAATAACGAGGGGAACAGGAATTCCTGGAAGAAGGTGCCCGATTCGCTGTCGGCGAGCGCTGCGCCGAAGCGGCTGCCGTACGCATTCCAGCCCTGGCCATAACCTTCTTTACTGTTTTGCGAAGCTTGCCAGATCGCCGCATTGAAAGCCGCCGCGACGGCATTCACGGGCGAATAAGAATCCTTGAGCCACACGTGCGCTTTTTCGGCAGTCGTGAGCGGGCAGATGTTCTGTTCCGCGGAATCGACGATCTGCGACGGGCGGCCGGTCATGACGCGGTCGGCCGTTTGCGCGATGCTGGCACGGACTTTGTGGGGCTCGTTGGGGGCAAGGGTAAGGTCCACGCAGGGCTTCGATTGCGCCCAGCAACCGGCCGCAAGAACCAGGAACAGAAACGCTGCACACACACGCTTTGCGAATTTCACTGTTTCTTTCTCCCAAGCTTTTTGCGAAGTTCCGGTCCGAATTCCTTCAGTACGTTCCAGCCGGCATCGGTGGCGATATTGAGCCCTGCGCTCGCGATGGTGCGGCTGGCGGTGCGGTCCGACTGGGCGTAATACAGGTTCGAGAGTCCGGCCGAGCCGAGGCTTCCGAAGATCTCAGGGGCATTGAAGGTGTTACGCCCGCGGTCGGTCCGGCCCACAACAACGCGCGATACGGCATATTCCAAGCGCGACCTGAAACCTCCGCTGCCCTGTCGAAAGTAGCGCGGATCCATGCGCAGGGCCGAGGAGAGAACAAAGGTCCTGAACAAGTCGCTGCTCTCGCGATTCGCAAGTGCAGCGCCGAAGCGCGAACCGTATGCGTCCCATCCCTGCCCAAAACCCTCGTACCTGTTCTGCGTCCCCTGCCAGAGCGCCGCAGTCGCCGCAGCCGCAACAAAGTTGATAGGCGAATAGGTGTGCCGAAGCCAAAGGTCGCCTTTTTCCCCTGCCGTCATGGGGCAGATGTTGTCAGCCATTTCCACCGTCCCGCGAGTAGTGAACAGACCTTCGCTGTTCTTGGCGGGGATGCAATCGGCGGCGGACAAGGGCAAGGCCACGGCCGTGAGAACCAGTGCCAGCACGCAGATCTTCATCTTCAACCTCGAGCTTCCGGGCAGCATAGCAGCAATTCGGCCCGCAAGGAGGGGATTTTGGGAGTGCCTGATTTGCGTGTCCGATGTCCCGACCCGAGCAGGCGATCCGAACTTTTGCCAAACGCGGTCGGGCCTACGCCGCTACGTGCGATTGTGCATCTAACTGGCTCGGCATGAGTACGTCTTCCCAACCGCTCGAGATCGAAACCAAACGCCGGACGGCGCACGAGATTTATGACAAAGCCAAAGAGAATGCTCGCGATGAACTGAACCGGTCATCGAGGGCGCTGGCTTTCTCCGGCGTTGCGGGCGGGTTCGCCATGGGATTGACGCCTCTCGGGGTGGCAACTTCGAGGGCATTATTAGGAGAAGGACCGGTCAGCGAATTCGTCTCTATGCTGTTCTTTCCGGTTGGATTCGTCGCCGTCATCATCGGGCGCTCGCAGCTGTTCACCGAGAACACGCTTTACCCCGTCGTGCTGATCCTCAGCGAGCGGCGGCACGTCCTGGAAACGATGAGGCTCTGGGGCATCGTATTTACGTGCAACGTGCTCGGGGCATTCCTGTTTGCGATGATCGCGGCGCGGACCAGTGCTCTTCAGCCAAAGACCCTGGACGAGATCGTGAAGCTCGGGGTCGGCATGGTCTCAGCCTCGCCGGCCCCGATCTTCTGGAGCGCGGTCATCGGCGGATGGCTCATCGCGCTGGTCGCGTGGATGGTCTCGGCGAGCCACTGGACCATCGGGCAGATCGCGGTCGTCTGGCTGGTTTGTTTCGTGGTCGGCGCGGGCCACTTCGCCCACTGCATCGCCACCAGTGGCGAGATCATGATCGCCGCTTTGCGGGGAACTACGACCGCCGGCGCATATCTGCGCTGGCTTTTGTTTGCGACGCTGGGAAACATCACGGGTGGAGTGATGATCGTCAGCGTGCTGAATTGGGGGCAGGTCCATGCGGAAGGATAAGAAGAGTCGGCGGGAACCGGAAGACACCAGCCTGTTGCGTCACGCATCGCGCGTGGTACGCAAGCGCGCGAAACAAGCGGCGTGGGTCGCCGGTGGAGGAGTCGTGGCTACGGGAGCGGTGGCGGGCGTGGCGGGCTGGGTGCTGTGGAAACGCACGCTTGGCCGTCGCGAGGACATGAAGGACAAGGTGGTTCTCATCACGGGCGCGTCGCGCGGGCTGGGATTGCAGATGGCTCGTGAATTCGCGCAGGCGGGCGCCCGGCTCGCCATTTGCGCCCGCGATACCGAAGAACTCGACTGGGCGCGAGAGGAGTTGTCGCGAATTGGGACCGACGTGTTCGCCGTGGAGTGTGATGTCGGCGTGCACGACGAAGTGCAGAGCATGGTCCGCGAAGTGCGCGAGCGCTACCGGCGCATTGACGTCCTGGTGAACAACGCAGGCGTCATTACCGTGGGACCGATGGAGTCGCAGACGCTCACCGATTACCAGGAATGCATGGACACCATGTTCTGGGGCATCGTTTATCCGACCCTGGCGGTGCTGCCGGAAATGATTGCGCGGCGCTCGGGCAGGATCGCGAATATCACCTCGATCGGGGGGAAGGTCAGCGTGCCGCACCTGCTGCCGTATTGCTGCGCGAAGTTCGCGGCGGTCGGGTTCTCCGAGGGCCTGCATGCCGAGGTCAAGAAAGATGGCGTGAAGGTGACGACCGTGGTGCCCGGACTGATGCGGACGGGATCGTTCGTGAACGCGTGGTTCAAGGGGAAGCATCGCGCCGAATATGGCTGGTTCAGCG
The DNA here is from genome assembly GCA_964559835.1 of uncultured Terriglobales bacterium. Classification (GTDB taxonomy): domain Bacteria; phylum Acidobacteriota; class Terriglobia; order Terriglobales; family Acidobacteriaceae; genus DAISJI01. Next base: position 131,719 of record CAZLJE010000004.1, on the reverse strand, counting down.
TGTCGTCGGCCCTGCCGCTGTTGACGATGCAGGGTGAGCGCGCGGCACGCAAGGTGGTGAACGCGATCCGTCGCGGAGATGCCGAGATCACGCTGACTCCGCAGGCGAAGTTGCTGGCGTTGATGAACGGCGTGGCGCCCGCAATCACGCAGGAGATCATGGCTATCGCCAATCGCGTGCTGCCGTCGGCGGGCGACGGCTCGCAGGACAGGTACCGCGGTAAGGACAGCGAATCCGCGATCTCGGACTCGGTGCTCACCAGCGCGGGACGCAGAGCTGCGCGAGACATGCACCAGAATCCGGAAGCGGAGGGCAGAGCGCTGGCCTGAGCTCCTGGTTATCGCAACCTTGCGTAAACGGCGCGGCATCGTAAAGAACATTGGCGAATCGCGCCCGGGGGAACTCAGATGGCAAGAACACAAACGCGCGTTTTGACAGACCACGACGAAATCCGCGAATGGGCAGAGGAACGAAATGCGGCGCCCGCGGTGGTGCGCGGCACCGGCGGTGCTGATGACCCCGGCATTTTGCGCCTCGATTTCCCGGGGTACACCGGCGAAGATACGCTGGAGCGCATCGATTGGGATGAGTGGTTCCGCAAGTTCGACGAGCGCGGACTGGCGCTGCTGGTGCAGGACCGTACCGCCTCCGGCGAGCGGAGCAACTTCAACAAGATCATTTCGCGCGAGACGGCCCAAGCCGCTGGCGGGAAGCAATCGCGCGGCGAGACAAGTGGCCGTCGAACAGCGACGGCCAAGCGCGCATCCAGCCGTACGGCCGCGAAGCGCACGAGCAGTGCGGCACGAAAGAAAACCACGGCCGCCAAATCGCGGAGCCGTTCCGGCTCGTCTTCCTCCCCGCGCGCGACAGCATCGCGCAAGGCGAGTGCGTCCAGCCGGACGAAAAGCTCGGCGCGGAGAAAAACGGCATCATCCGGCTCAACGTCGCGCTCGAACGCGCGCAAGAGTCCGTCCACGCAGCGCAGCAAGGCGGGTTCGCGCCGTCAAATGGTAACTCGGAGCCAGGGTGCCTCGCGCCAGCGCGCCAGTTCAGAGAATTCGGCAACGAAGAAAGCGGTGCGCGGCAGTACGCGCGCCCATCGCACGGAATCGATCCGCGGGAGAACTGCGTCGAACCGGAGAGCGGCGTAAAAGCAGTTGTAAGTTGTAGGTTGTAAGTTGGCGAGGAATCGTGTACGCATTGGCTCCGCCTCGTATTCAGGACTAAAACAAATGCGTGGGAACAAACCTGACGACGCGCCGGTTCCGCCGGACCAGCAACCGGCTACTCCGGTCGAAGATCCGCCGGATGCACCTGAGAAGTCGCCGCACGCACCGGTGCGCGAGCCCGGCCCGACGCCGCCGAAACGGCTATAACGAGCGAGTTAGACCGGCCGCAGCTTTCCATTCTCGAGTACGAACAGGTCGCCGCGCCAGGAGACGGTGTGCCCGGCATAGCTGCCGGCCCACACCATCAGGGCAGCAAAGTCGCGCACGGGCAGCAGGTATAAATAGCGCAGGACCTGGGGGTCGCGCAAAACGCGCATGCCGACCACACCCGCCATGGCCAGCCGGAGCAACAAGGCGGCCGCGAACAGGACCCAGGACCAGCCTTGTCCGCGGGACAGGATCAGAGCGATGCAGGCCCACGGCAGACCGAACGTGAGCACGACGCCGGTATAGCCCCAGCGGCGCGAATCGCGCGTGCTGCGCGCCCACCGCATCTGGTGCTGCACGAAGCTTTGGAAGGAATAATCGGGAAGGTGATGGTCGACGACGACTTCCGACAACCGGACGTCATAGCCGGCTGCGGCGATGCGCGCACCGAGTTCGAAGTCGTCGGCGAGATAATCCACCAGCGGTTCGAATCCGCCAATGGCATCCAGCGCACGGCGCGGGAACGCGAGGGTGGAACCGAGCGCGAAGTGAATGCCTTCCAGAACGCGCGCGGCCAGTACACCGGCGCTGAAGTCGGTGGAGATGCCGACGGATTCGAGCTTGGAGCCGAGCGTGCTGCCGGCAATGCCGCGGTAGAGGCACGTGACCATGCCGACATGATCGTCCGCGAACGGCGCCGTAACCCGGCGCAGGTAATCGGGCTCGACCTTGATGTCGCTATCGTTCACGATGAGATGGTCGAAACGAGCGTGCGGCAGCATCTGCACCAGGTTCCCGACCTTCATGTTGGTGCCGAGCACCTTGGGGCAGAGGACCAACTCGATCGCGCGTTGCGGAAATTCTTTTTGCAATCGGAGGACAAGTTCCGCCGCCGGATCGTCGGGATCGCTGACGCCGAATATCAGCTCGTACTCGGGATAGTCCTGGAGGCAGTGCGACCGGAAGCTCTCGTAAATATCAGGGTCCGTACCCTTCAGCGGTTTGAGGATGGAAATCGGCGGCGTGAACGACGCACTGCTCTTGCGATTTATGGAGCGCAGGTAATCGCGCGCGCTCCACAGGCACAGGACGTAGTAGCCGCATCCTGCGAGTGCTCCCACGCCCGCGACCGCCGCCAGGATTTCGAGAAACGAATGCATTACCGTCAGAAAGAAAGGGTCAGCTTACCAGACGTTACTCGTAACGCAAGGCCTCGATGGGATCCAGGTTCGCCGCCTTCCACGCCGGGTAGATGCCGAAAATCACACCCGTGGCGCATGCGATCGAAAAGCCGGTCACTGTCCAGAAGAAGGACATGCGCGCCGGCAGCGAACTCCAGATCATCCGCACCAGCCAGGTGAGGATGCCGCCCAGCACGACTCCGAGCGCGCCGCCGACGGAAGTGAGGGTCACGGCTTCGAGCGTGAACTGCAGCAGGATGTCGTGCTTGCGCGCGCCAATCGCCTTGCGGACGCCGATCTCGCGCGTGCGCTCGGTGACCGACACCAGCATGATGTTCATCACGCCAACGCCGCCGACGATCAGGCCGACGCTGGAGACCGAAAACATGAAGACGAACACTGCGCCGGTGACCTGGTTCCAGACGTCAGAGAGGGTGTCCTGGGTCATGATGGCGAAATTGTCGGGCGCGTTCGGCGCGACATGCCGGCGGCGTCGCAGAAGCTGCCGGATCTCGTCCATGGCGAGCGGCATATCTTCGTGGCTGGTCGCCTTGACCGAGATCCAGTGATCTTTGATCTCGGGATGCATCTTGCGGAAGGTGCTCAGCGGGAAACGCACGATATTGTCTTCCGGATTCTTGCCGCCCGCGAAAGCGCTCTTCGCCCAACCCGTCACGCCAATGATGCGGAAGAGCTGGCCTTCGATGTTGATTTCCTTGCCGATGGGGTCCTGGCCTTCAAACAGCGTCTCAGCGGTATCAGGACCGATGACGATGACTTGTGTCTTATGCACGTCGTCGGAATCGTCGAACCAGCGCCCTTCGGCGATGGGCAGGTCATAGACGACGCGCGCGGAAGCCTGGTCGCCTTCGAGGATGACATTCTTCGCCTTGCGTCCGTTGTACTTGACCACATAGCTGCCCGTGCCCAGCTGGGGAAGGAAGTAGCGTACGCCTGCATGGACGGCGTAAACGTGCGGGAGGTCGCGCATGGCCAGCCCGTCGTCGAGGGTCAGCTCTTTGCGCATACGAACCTCCTCCGGGAGTCGTCCGAACTGGAAGGGCTCGCGATGATAGACGATGATGATGTTCGAACCCATGGACTGAATGGCGCCAGTGACGTTTTCATTGAGGCCGCGAACGACCGACGAGATCCCGATGACGACCGCCACCCCGATGACCACGCCCAGTACCGTCAGCCCGGAGCGCAGCTTGTTCTTGGCGAGCGTCTGCATCGCCATGCGAACGATCTCGGCGTAGTCGCGGCGGCGGACGCTCATTGCTCGAACCTCAACGCGGCGATCGGCTCCAACTCCGAGGCGCGCCGGGCCGGATAGACGCCGAAGAACACGCCTACGCTGGCGGACACGAGCAGTCCAGCACCGACCGCCCACAACTTGATAGAAGAAGGCATGCCGACCAGCGCGGTTACGCCTTTCGCGAAGATGATGCCCACAAGAACACCGATGGCTCCGCCCACCAGGGCCATGGTGCTGGATTCGGTGAGGAACTGGCGGAGAACGTCGTGTCTGCGCGCGCCCAGCGCCTTGCGGATGCCGATCTCGCGCGTCCGCTCGGTCACGGAGACCAGCATGATGTTCATGATGACGATGCCGCCGACGATCAGCGAGATCGCGGCGATGGCGATCATCGCGATGAAGAAGCTCCCGCTGATACTCGACCAGATCCCAAGGAAACTGGCGTTGGTCTCCAGGGCGAAAGTGTCGGGCTGACCGGGGAGGTCGTGACGACGCGAACGGACGATGGCACGCGCTTCGTCCTGGGCGGCTTCGAACTGCGGCCCAATGCCGTCGGCCTTGGCGGATATGCGGAGGCTCTGGTGAGTGCCGAACTGCCGGCGCCAGGTGTTGACCGGCATCAGGACGTAATTGTCCCGGCTCTGTCCCAGCGTCTTACCTTCCGGCTTACCCAGTCCGATAACGGTGTAGACCTCGCCCTCGACGCGTATTTGCCGGCCGATAGGATCGAGCCCGGGCATGAGCTTCTCGAGGATGTCATTGCCGATGACGACGACCTTCGATGCGTTCTGCGAGTCGGTCTCGTTCAGCGGACGGCCGGCGACCACCTCGGTGTCAGTGATCTGGAACATGCTGGGCGTGTATCCGCGGATCCATGTGTCGGCGATGGACTGGTCATTGAACTTGACGTGCCCGGTGATGAAGCCGCTGGCCCCGACGTACTTGCAGTGGACACACCCTTCCAGGACAGCTTGATAGTCCTCTGGAGTGATGTCCTTTCGGCGCTGGCTCTCGATGAGCTGGTCCACCGTGGTGATCACCGGGGTTACTTTGCTGATGATGAAGACGTCGGCGCCGAGATTGAAGATCTTGGTGGCGACGTAGCCGTTGATGCCCTCGACGAACGTCACGACCGCGATCACCGCGGCCACCCCGATCACGACGCCGAGCAGCGTCAGGGTGGAGCGCAGCTTATTCGCCCACAGGGATTGCAGGGCGATGCGGACCGCTTCCAAAGTATTCATAACGCGTGAGGGCTACCTGATTGGATGGTAACGCGCGCGGCGCCGGTGCAGGAATAGCGCGAAGGTGGGCGGATTGAATTAAGAATGAAGAAGTCAGAATGAAGAATGAAAAAGCGAAAACATCGACCCGTGACTATTCTTCATTCTTACTTCTTCATTCTTCATTGGCCGATTGTGGCATTCGCTTTCTCAACGAAGTGGGTAGCGGCCGGATCCCCGATCTCTGCCGCCGCGCTGTTCGCCTTTGCCAGCCACTGCCGCGCACGGTCCTCAAGCTTCTGTTGCCATGCGAGCAGCGCGAGACGCGCCGCCGTTTCCGCAACGCCTGTCAACACCTTTTCTGCGATGTAGATGTCATGCGCCTCTTCCCACAAAAGCTCGGAGGCGGCAAGGTTCCCCGCAGCCTCTTCCATGAGGGAGACACCGCGGATTGTGTTTGCCAGGTTTAATGGCCGTGTCTGCTCGTCGGAGCGGTAAATCGCGAGGGCTTCCTCATACAGCGGCGCCGCGAGCTCGGGGTGCTTCAGGTTGCGGTGAAGGTCGGCGAGGTGGCGGACGGTGTGCGCGAGCAATTGCCGGTCGTCGATTTCACGGCTGAGTGCGATCGCTTCTTCGTAAAAAGGCAACGCCGCCTCGGGCGTTTGCAAATCACGATGGATCTGGCCGACGCCCATGAGCGCACGTACTAACTCGCGCCCGCCAGACGGCCGCGCCGCCGCAACCGCCTCCGTGTAGTCGCGAAGCGCGTCCTCGTGCCGGCCTTCGAGCCGCGCCTCGCTGGCGCAGCGCATCAGCTCCGAGGCGCGCGACGGCAGACGGTCCGCCGCGGGCGCCGACTGCTTGCGTAACGCGGCCATCATTCGCGCATCCGCCTTGATTTTCTTTGCGAACTCGGCCCGGTCGGGACCTTCGTTGAACCACTGCTCGTCGACGTTTGCGCCGGCGCGCACTAATTGCGTAACGACACTGTAGTAATCGCCGTCCGGATGACCTTCGCCCCAGCCATAGAGTGCCCAGCCGAGCGGCGTGCCGTCGAACTCCGGCTCGACCGCGTTCACCTGTGCCCCACGGTCGAGCAGCATGCGGACGATGTTGGCATGTCCGGAATACGCAGCCCAGTGCAGGCCCGTGACCTGGCGGCGCGTTCCAGCGGTGTGCGCGGGAACGCCGCGATCCAGAAAGAATGCGACTACCGCATCGCGACCGAACTCACAGGCCCACATGAAACCGTCCCTGACTTGCTCTTCCGACGCGCCGGGTTTCAACTTGCCATCTTTGTCATAGAAGGATTTCAGCACGTCGAGTCGGCCCACACCGGCGGCGGCTTCGAGGTCCAAAGCAACTCCATGCGCGGCCAGGTATTCTGCAGCCTGCTTGCGCCCGTTCGCCAAGCAGCCGATGACGGCTGACTGAAGGTTTCCGGCGGCCCGCGGCTGGTCGGATGCGGCGCCGTGGTCGAGTAACACCTGCATAAGCGGGCCTTGCACCCCAGCCGCTTCAGGATGGCAACTCGTGGCCGTCAAGCCAAGCGTTGTCGAGCCGCCACCGTACACATCGCACTCGGCATTCACGTCGGCGCCTGCCTTCAGCAGTAGTTCGGTGATCTCGACGATGTTCTCAGGCGTTTTCTGCCGGTAGCCTTCCACCCCGTTCGCCGACACGTAGTGCAACAAGGTGGCATTGTGTTCGCGGGCGGAGCGCTGCTGCACGAGCTTTGGATTCAAGCGCAGCAGTTTTTTCAGCGTCGCCATATCGCCGCTGACGATCGCGTCCGCCGCCGCTTCGAACTGCGCTTCCGGAGAGTCCTTCCTGGCCGCACCTTCGATATGCTTGACGAACTTGGGCCAACTGAGAAAGCCGTGCGCGCGGGCCAACACGAACTGCGCGTCGGCAAGCTTGCCCGAATCCTTGAGCTTCGCCTGCGCGAAGTCCGTCACCTGTCGCGCCCAACGTTCGACGCGAACCGGCATCTGCGGAGTGATCTCAATCCCGGAAAGCTTCACGAGATCCCGGACCCATGCCAGCGCCCACTCGCGAATCGCGCCTTCATCGCCCGTTCTGGAGGCGCGTTGCAGCTCCTTCGCGAGTTTCTTGTACTGCTCGAGGTCAGGCCGGGGTGGAAGAGGAAGCGCGTCCTGCGGGTTAGGGAACATACGAATCTCCTTTCATCGCATGCCTGGAGTCCGCACGAGTCAGGCTGAAAGAAGGTTCGTACCTTCTGATTTTTCGACTGGGTGGGCACGGCCCTTTCCGCGGACTGGATGCGCCCCATGCGCTCGGCGATAGTCTGCGCGGATGGTGAGAGGTTGTCAAACATTCGCGCTTCCTGCCGGTCGAAGAAAGATCAGCGCAGAGGACGCAAAGAGGCAAGAGATCGCCAGAAAAGAAAAGATGATGCCCTCCACGCCGTTTCCGGAATGGAGGGCATTAGTGACAGTCGGACCTGTAAGCCGAATTCTGTCCCGCCCTGCGGCGGGGACGGTCATTCCTCTGCGACGCCCATCGCTGAACGCCTGTAGCGACCTACCCGGAACTTCCGCCCATTACTGGGCGCCCGATTGGGTTGGCGCATCGAGCCGACACGCACCGGAATCGCTTCCGGATTCGTCCCCTATTTGGTCTTGCTCCGTGTGGGGTTTGCCATGCACCGTGCATTACTGCCCGGCCGGTGGTCTCTTACACCACCTTTTCACCCTTACCGCAGTCCTTGCGAACCGAGGCGGTATATTCTCTGTGGCACTTTCCGTCCAGCGCCTTTGAAGACGCCGTCCCGGACGTTATCCGGCACACTGCTCTGCGGAGTTCGGACTTTCCTCCAACCAGGCTTGCGCCCGATCAGCGACCGTCCGGTCCGACTGTCAACAGCTTCATTATATTCGATGTCGGAAACCAACCGAGGAAGCGCCGCAACCGCCAGGTGAATATCCTTTAGTGCGCGTGGTAGCGCTGGATGACGCCCGCGCCGAGGATCGTGTCGGTGCTGCCAAAAGGACGGTGCGCCTTGGGCGCGGCTTTCACGCGTTGCGTACCCAGCTTCTGCGTTCCCAGGTTCTGCGCTTCGATATTACCCGTCTGAATACGAACCGCCTCCGAGGTCAGCACGTGTCGCCCGACCATGCGGACATCCGCGACGGCCCGCGTGCGGTCCTGCAGCCACATACCGTCCACCTCGTCGAAGTCGAGCGTTACGTGGACGGACTTGAGCCACCACGAGGGCATCTTTGCCATGTCGCCGTCGACGCGATGGACGAGGTAAGTAGACGTATCTATCCACGCCTTACCCCGAAGCAGCGATTTATCTTCCCGCTTGGGCCGCAGCAGGAGCACGAAACAGGGACGGCCATTCACGACTTCCTGACCCTGAAGCTGGAAATCGTAGTTCTCACGGGTGAGTGCGCCGGGGGCGGTACCGGATGCGGCCGCCTTCGACTCATCCTCGAGGATGTGGCGGACAACGCTCTCTCCACGTGAACTGCCACTCGAATCCGTAATCCGGAAATCCTTGCGTGTCGGTGGAACGAAACTGACCTCGGCCGTGACCTCAGACTTCGGCTGCTGCTCGTCGGAACCGAACATTCGGTACTCGCGGGTGACGATATATGGCCGGTAGTGGGTACGATTTTCCTGGGCCGCCTGCTGCATCCGGTCGACGATTGCAGCCACATCTGCCTGCGCAACCTGCGCGACGGCGACTGCGCCTGTCAGGAATAGGAAGAGGAATACCGAGATATGGCTGGCGGTTGGAACGGTAAGGATGTTGGGCCCGGTGGTCACGTATAACTTAGAAGCAAACGGCGTGCCAACCGTGACCCGGGGTAAAAAAGAAACTCCGGTCGAAGGCGAGCAACTCTGCTTGGAAATCGGTTTCAGAGTTGCTGCTCTACGATCCGGCAACTCTCGATTTCTTCGCTTCGCCGCCGACCTCCCGGTAAACCCGCAGGATGCGCTGCACCGAATCCTCCCAGGAGAACCGCTGTACCTGCTCGTAACCCCTCTCTTTCAGCTTGTCGCGCATCGGCTGGTCGACCAGCACATGGTGGATGGCCCGCATGATCTCGAACACGTTCTCTGGATTGACCAGCACCGCGCCGTTGCCGACCACCTCGGGCAGAGAAGATGTGTTCGACGTGACCACCGGCGTCCCGTGCGCCATCGCCTCCAGCGGCGGCAGTCCGAACCCCTCGTAGAGCGATGGGAATACGAACACCTTGGCGACGTCATAGAACGTGCGCAGCACCTCGATGGGCACGAATCCGAGGAAGCGGACGTCGTTCTGCACGCCGCTCTTGATCACTGCCCGCCGAAGGTCAGGATGCCGCGACACCTCGTCGCCGATGATGATCAGCTTCAGGTCGGGCAGCTTGCCTTCCTTGTCCAGTTCCGTCTTCAAGGCGGAAAAAGCCTCGATGATGCGGATCACGTTCTTGTGCGGGCTGATACGCCCGGCATACAGGATGAACGGATAATTCGTCTGGTAGCGCTCGGCGATGAATTCGCGGTCGGCCTGGCTGGCGTGGCCCTCGCGGAAGCGTTCGTCGATGGCGTTATAGACGACCTCCACTTTCGAGTCGGGGATCCCGAAGAGCCGCTGAATGTCCTTCTTCGTGAACTGCGAAACCGCGAGGATGCGCGCCGCTCCGTTGAGCACGAGTTGCGTGCAATACCGGTGCAGGGCACGCCGCATACCACCGCCGTTCTGCGCGCGGTACATGAAGTCGAGCACATCGTGCACCGTGACTACATACGGGCAAGGGAGCTGAAGAGGCGTCCAAAGCAGGTGGGGGATGTGCACCAGGTCGCAGCGGTAGTGGCGCAGGACCTGGCGGAAACCAAAGTAGCCGCGCGCGGTGGACTCGTCGGCGCTGAAGGGCACGACGCGGAAATTGTCCGGCAGGTGTCCGACTTCGCGCACGCGGTCCCGCGTGCCGAGCAGGAGATACTCGCTCTCCTGGTCGATGCGGCCGAGGATCCGCACCACGTTACGGATGTAAGTCCCCACGCCGAAGTCCCGGATCGGACGAATGTCGATGGCCACCCGCATCAGGGGCATAGTCTATCGCGAAGGGGTCCGCGACACCGGTTCGGCTGTAATTTCGGACGAACCCGGAATCACAACATGACCATCATAGTCACGTTGTAGAATATGGTAGCTATGAAGACGGTAAAGGTCGCAAATCTAAAGGCGAACCTTAGCGCGCATTTGCGATATGTGCGGTCGGGAGAAGAGATCATCGTCTGCGACCGCGACAAACCGATTGCGCGAATCGTACCCATTCGGACCGATGACCATTCAGCTCACATCCAGAGATTACTAGCGAGCGGCGCAATCATCCCGCCGACAAAGCCCCACCCAGATTCATGGCCGATGCCGAAAGGCGATCTCTCCAAAGAAGCCATGCTGCGTGCCATACGAGAGGAAAGGGACGGGAGATGATTCGGCTTGAGGCGTTCTGGGATTCGAGCGCCATCGTTCCGCTCTGTGTGCCACAAGCATTCAGCTCCCCCGTGCAGGCACTTCTCAGCAAGTACTCGATGACGGTATGGTGGGCCACGCCAGTTGAAATCGTTGGTGCAATAGCGCGGCTATTGCGAATAGGCGGCATCACTGCCGCGACATGGAAGGCATCTCGGGCGTACAGCGAAGGATTGACGGGAGTATGGTGGGTGATCAGCCCGTCGCGGGATGTGTTGTCATCCGCGATGTCGCTCGTCGACCGATACGACGTTCACGCCGCGGACGCGCTGCAACTCGCTGCCGCTTTGAAGTGGGCTGGCAACTCTCCGGAACATAAAACATTCCTCACCCTCGACAACCGCCTCCGCGATGCAGCTCTCCTCTGCGGGTTCGACGCACCGCAGATCTGACCCGATCCGCAAAGTCTGAATTGCCCAACAATGAGTGCTGCGAGTATGCTTCTCGGTTCCACAAAATGCTTCCGAGGTCACTATGCGCTCTGTTCGCATCTTCCTTGCGGTCTCGCTGTTGACCACCTTATGCCTGGCGCAAGCTGCGCCGGCGAATAAAGCTCCCGCCAAATCCGGCAGCACCGCCCATCCCACGATCACCGAGAAACCGAAAGCGCCCTCCAACCTGCCGGTCATCCCCGTCTTCGACCAGACCGCCATGGACAAGAGCGTCAACCCCTGCCAAGACTTCTACCAGTACGCATGCGGCGGATGGAGAGCGAAGAACCCGATTCCTCCCGACCAGGCGACCTGGGGACGCTTTAACGAATTGCAGGAGCGCAACCGCGACATCCTGCACGACATCCTCGAGCGCGCATCCAAGGGCGGCGCCGGTCGTACGCCCGTCATGCAGAAGATCGGCGACATGTACGGCTCGTGCATGGACGAAGCCAAAGTCAACGCCGCCGGCGCGAAGCCGATCCAGCCTGACCTCGACGCAATTGCCAAGATCACCGATCGCAAGACCCTCATGACCGAGATCGCCCGCCTGCACCGCGAGGGCACCGGTGTTCTGTTCCGGTTCGGTGGTTCTCCCGACCTGCACGATGCTTCGAACACGATCGCCTCCGCGGACCAGGGCGGAACTTCGCTGCCTGACCGCGATTACTACCTGAAGGACGATCCCAAGTCGCAGGAGACGCGCCAGAAGTACACCGAATCCATGCAGAACATGTTCAAGCTGCTGGGCGACTCGCCGGACAAGGCGCAGGCCGAAGCCAAAGCGGTCATGGATATCGAGACGTCGCTGGCGAAAGCGCAGATGGACCGCATCGCCATGCGCAAGCCCGAGAACCGCGACCATCCGATGACGCGCGAAGAGTTCGTCCAGATGTCGCCTAACTTCGAATTCGCGACGTTCCTGACGACGCTTGCGCCACCGGCATTCGACAAGATCAACGTCGGCAATCCGGACTTCTTCAAGCAGGTCGGACCGCTGTTGGATTCCGTCTCGCTCGCGGACTGGAAGACCTACCTGCGCTGGCACGTCGTGCAAGGCGCCGCCCCGTGGCTTTCCGAGCCGTTCGTCACCGAGAGCTTCAATTTCCGCGATAAGTACCTCGGCGGTCAGCAGGAACAGCAGGTGCGTTGGAAGCGCTGCGTCCGCCTGACGGACGCCAGTCTTGGCGAAGCCCTCGGGCAGCCGTTCGTAGAAGAGACTTTCGGCAAGGAAGGCAAGCAACGCACGCTGAACATGGTCGATGCCATCGAAAAAGCGATGAGCGCCGACTTGAAAAAGCTGGACTGGATGAGCGACGAAACCAAGAAAGCCGCCCAGGTAAAGCTCGACGGCGTGCAGAACAAGATCGGATATCCCGACAAGTGGAAGGACTACTCGACGGTCGATATCAAGCCCAATGACCTGCTCGGCAACCTGCGCCGGGCCACCGCGTTCGAGATCAACCGCAATCTCAATAAGATCGGCAAGCCGGTGGACAAGCAGGAATGGGGCATGTCGCCGCCGACCGTCAATGCCTATTACAGTCCTAACCAGAACAACATCAACTTCCCCGCCGGCATTCTTCAGCCGCCGTTCTATGACAACAAGATGGACGACGCGGTGAACTTCGGCGGCATCGGCGCGGTCATCGGCCACGAACTCACCCACGGCTTCGACGACCAGGGCGCGAAGTTCGACGCCAAGGGCGATCTCCGCGACTGGTGGACCGCGCAAGATAAGGCCGAGTTCGAGAAGCGCACGACTTGCATCGCAAACGAGTATGACCAGTTCATCGCCGTCGACGATGTCCACCTCAAGGGCCGCCTCACGCTAGGCGAGAACACCGCCGACAACGGCGGCGTGCGCTTGTCGCTCATGGCCCTGCACGAAAAGATGAAGCAGGCGGGCACGATGGAAAAAGCGATCGACGGTTTCACGCCCGAGCAGCGCTTCTTCATCGCCTTCGGCCAGATCTGGTGCCAGAACGTCAGCCCGGCCCAGGCGCGCCTGCGCGCGTTGACCGACCCGCACTCGCCGGGCCAATATCGCGTCAACGGCGTGGTCTCGAACATGCCGGAATTTGAGAAGGCGTTCAACTGCAAGGCCGGCGATCCGATGGTGCGCGCGAACGCCTGCAGCGTGTGGTAAACACCAGTTGGAAGTTGTAAGTTGTGCGTTGTAAGTTAAGGCCCGGCGCTCCCGGGCCTTAACTTTTTTGCAGCGCAACTTACAACTTACAACTTTCAACTTTCAACTGCTCTGAGCGTTTATACTTTCACTCCCCTTATGAATGTGATTGTCATCATTCCGGCAGCGGGGCTAGGGACGCGGATGGCGCCCGCGGGCGGCCGTCCGCACACTTCGAAGCAGTACACCGAACTCGGCGGCGTTCCCATCCTGCTGCACACTTTGCGCAAGTTCGCCGCCACGCCACAGGTGTCGGAGATCTATCTGGCTCTTCGCGAGGCGGAGGCGAAGCCATTCCTCGAACGCATGCAAGCCGACAAACTCGCGAAGCCGGTGCACGTGGTGGAAGGCGGCGAGAACCGCCAGCAGTCGGTGTCGAACGCGCTCGATGCCGTGCAGGCAAATGGCGACGACATCATCCTTGTGCACGACGCGGTGCGTCCGTTGGTCGATCAGGAGACCATCACGAACGTCATTGAGGCCGTCGAGAAATACGGGGCTGCCATTGCCGCGGTTCCTGCCGTCGACACCATCAAGCAGGTGGAACGCACGGCGGAAGGAGCGGTCATCCATACCACGATCCCGCGAGCGCAGATCGTCATGGCGCAGACGCCGCAGGGCTTCCGTTACGACGTGATCCGGAAAGCATTCAACGATGCCGCCATCGACGGTTTCACCGGCACCGACGAAGCGGCGCTCGTCGAGCGCGGTGGAGGTGCCGTCGTCGTGGTGATGGGCTCGCCGAAAAATATTAAGATCACCACGCCGGGAGACATGGAATTGGCAGAGTTTTACGCGAAAGGAAGTAATAAGTAATAAGTGATTTAGCCTTGGCGCTGCGCAATGCGAGCAGCATAATGCGCTATTACTTATTAAACATTTCTGATTACTCATTACTTATTACTGTTTTATGAGAATTGGTTACGGCTGGGATTCGCACGAATTTCGGGAAGGTGTTCCGCTGAAGATCGGCGGTGTGTCCATCGAGCATTCGAAGGGCCTCGCCGGACACTCCGACGGCGACGTCCTGCTGCACGCGCTCACCGACGCTTTGCTCGGCGCCATCGCAGCCGGCGACATCGGCACGTTCTTTCCACCGTCAGACCCGAAGTGGAAAGGCGCGGATTCCACCATGTTCGTGGAAGAAGCCCTTCGTAAGGTCCGAGACGCCGGTTATCTCGTGGGCAACGTCGATTGCACACTCATTCTCGCCGCTCCTAAGATCGTGCCGCTCGCCTCGCGCATCCAGGAGAGCGTCGCGCAAATACTCGAGGTGCGGCCGCACGACGTCGGCATCAAGGCCAAGACGCCCGAAGGTATGGGCACCGACAACGCCGCCATCGCGCACGTCGTCGTGCTTCTCGACAAGGGCCGGCAGAGTGGCCAGCGCCACAAGCGCGCCGCGGCAGAGGTCCCGCAAAAGGTTGTGGATGAAGTAGCGAAACAGGTGATCGAGCAGGCGTCGGTGCGCCACAAATCGCGTAATTAATTGGCGCTGCTGCGGGCGCTGGCGAGATCGCCTTTGAGTTGGCGCAGGAACGCCTCCACCACCCGCACATCGAATTGCCTGCCTGCACAGCGTTCCAGTTCGCGGGCAGCTTCCTCGTGAGTCAGGCGCGGCGCGAACGGCCGGTCGCTGACCATCGTCAGATACGCGTCCGTCACTGCCAGAACACGCGCGCCTAGCGGGATTTCGTCGCCTCGCAATCCGTCAGGATATCCGGTGCCGTCGATGCGCTCGTGATGGTACTTCACTATGTCGTGCAGTACTTCGCTGTCGGGGATGCAGGAGACGATCTCCGCTCCGGTCGACGGGTGCATCTTCACGATGTAGTACTCGTCCTCGTTGAGCGCTCCCGGCTTGCACAGGATCCGCTCAGGGATGATGAGCTTGCCCACGTCGTGAATGCGCGCGGCATAGACGGTGTCGGAGAGTTCGTCGCCGGTCATGCCGAGTTCGCGGCAGACCGCTTCGACGTAGCGCGCCGAACGGTCGCCGAATCCCGAGGCATGGACCTCGCGCCCCTCGGCGGCGCGGCTGAGCGCCAGCAGGGCGTCTTTCATGGTCTCGCGTCCGGTCCCCGTGCCACACATCTTGCGCAGCGTCGCCGCGATCTCCTGCACCGAATCCGGGCCCGTGTGCTCGCGCTGCAGGAAACCCTCGACATACGCCGTCAACAGCTGCCGCTGCGCGACGGCCGTCTCCGCGCCAACGTACTCTTCCGCGATCGACACACAGTTACCGCCACTGTGCTTGGAGGCGTACATACCGGCGTCGGCCACGCGGATCACTTCTTCCGCCGTCGCACCATGGACAGGGAAGCTGGCAACGCCGAAGCTGCCTGTGATGGAGCGTTCGCTGAGCATCGGGTCGGTTGCGATCCACAGGCGCAGGCGTTCCGCCATGATCTGCGCCTGCTCCACGCCGGTTTCCGGCATGAGGATGACGAACTCGTCGCCGCCGTAGCGCGCGACGACGTTCGACTGCCGCGATTTCTGTTCCAGTAACCTCCCGACGCGCGCCAGGACCAGGTCGCCCTCGAGGTGACCGAGGCCGTCGTTGACGTCCTTGAACTTGTCGAGATCGATGAGCACGACCGAGAACGGGCGTCCCGAACGCGAAGCGCGTTTCCACTCCGATTGCAGGGCTTCCAGGAAGAAACGGCGCGTCTTGATGCCCGTCAGGCCATCGGTGATCGACTGCTGCTGGAGTTTCTGGAAGACGAACGCGTTATGCAGCGCCGTCGCCAGTAATCCGGCCAAGGTGCGCAGGATCAGCACTTCCTGTTCGGGGAAGGCGCGCTCGCGGCGGCTTTCCACGTTCAGCACGCCGAGCAGGCTGTCGGAGTACGCGATGGGCAGGCACAGCACCGAGCGTGCATCCGGCAACACGCTTTGCAGGTAGGAGTCGACGCCGTTCTGCACCAACACCATCTCGTTCGCGCGCGCGCAGCGTCCGATGGCTCCCACGCCCAGCGGCACGCGCTTGCCCGTTGCCTGCGCCGTCGCACCCGCTTCGGCCTTGATCTCGATCTCTTTGCTCACGTAGTCGAGCACGCCGATGCCGATGTGGTTGAAATCGAAGTTGTGCTGGATCTCGGCGACGATCTCCGCCAGCAATTGCTCGGAATCCTGGCTGGAGATGGCGGCCTTCGAAACGTTGTTCAGGAATGCAAGATAGCGCGACCGCCGCTGCTGGTCGGCGAACAAACGCGCGTTCTCCATGGCGACCGCGACCTGCCCGGCGGCGGTCTGCAGCAGTTCGAGATCACGCTGCTCGTAGACGAATTCGCGGTCGAAATTCATCGCCGCCATCATCCCGACCGGACGGTTGCTGCTGCAGATCGGAACGGCGCAGTAGCTCTTGGCCGGACGCTCGGGCACGAACGTGATCCCCAGCTTTGCCCGTGTTTTCTCCATGTCGGAACGGATCAGCAGCGGCTGCCCGGTGCGGATGACCCACTCCGTCAGGCCGTTCGCGGCTTTGCGTGTTCGCTTGGGCCGGGTGCGGCTGTTCACGCATTCGAAGTCGAAGCGCACTTCGTCGTCTTCAATGAAGGCGACGTAAAACGTCTCGGTATCGAACAACAGGCCGAGTTCCTTGTGGATGGATCGCAGCACCTCGTCGGGGTCGAGCCGCGAGCTGACCACCTGGCCCATCTGCGTCAGCAATTCGTACTCGCGCGTGCGCCGCTGCGCGTCGTGCATGACGACATAGTTTTCCAACGTCATGCCGACTTGCATGGATATGCTCAGGAGCGTGCGCACTTGGGATGTCCCGAGCAATCCGTTGCGCTCATGCGGCAACAGCACCACACCGAAATTGTGATCCCGCGTCTGCAGGCTGAGTACGGTCAGCGAGTCGACGCCGTACTGCCGCAGCAATTCCCGGCAGCGCTCGAAACGGCCCGGCGGACCGGCGGGCAGAGGTTCGGAGATCGACGGCAATCCGCGCAGCGTGGTCAGGCCGCCGTGACGGTACGCCAACTCGCTCAGGTATTCGCCGGTCCCATCCGCCTCCAGCAGCTTGGGCAACTCGTCCGGAAATCCTGAGCCCACCGAAGGCAGCACCGGGCGCCAGCGCTCGGCCACGCACAAGACGCCTTGCTGCACGCGCAGAACGGTCATGATGCGTTCCAGCACCTTGCGCATCGAAGGCGCAAGCTGTTCCGGCGCGAGCACCGCGCCGCTGCCCACGTCGAGGCTGGAAAAGGCCAGCGCGTTCTCCTGGATCACGCGCCGTTCCTTTTCGTAAAGCACCACGATCATCGACAGCCCCACCAACATCTGCGGCAATGGGCCCATGAAGTGTCCGCTGCTGCCGAGGTAACGGTCGAAGAAGTCGTGGAACTGGCGCGACGCCAGCAACGGCACCCAGGCGAGCAGCGTCGCCGCCAACAGTCTCAGGCCGAAGGAATCATTGCGCGCCTGCTCGAAGAATCGCCACGAGCAGAACAGCACCACGACGGCGATCGCTGTCTCCACCTCGACAAGAGGACGGGATTCGAGCTGAAAGACGCCGCCGCGCATGTGCATCCAGAACGATTGCGCGACGACCAACAGCAGCGCGGAAGCCACAGCGATGTCGGGCCAGCGCAGGCGGAACTCCGCGCGCTCCACCAGCCGGGTCGAGATCACCAGGCACATGGCGACTGCACAGAAAAACAGCTTCGATCCCAGCCATGCGCCGGCGCCGCCGGATCCGTAGTAGAACCACGCCAGCAGCGTGTACTCGACGCAGTACGCCGCCCATCCCAGTTGCCAGGCACGGAAGTAAGGTTGGGGCATCTGGCGGTAGAGATAGGTGAAGACGCAGAACAGCAGCAGGGCAAAGAAGCCGGGAACGACGACGGCGCCGATGAGAACACTTTGCATGCTGCCTGCTAGATCTCGCTCCGCTGCTCACGGAAATGCGCGGTCGAACGTCCTAAGTCTTTGCTAGAGACGCACTTCCGCGACCCAAGGCTGGGGGAGAATGCGTTTAAACACGCGCAAGTATCGGCAAACTATAGCACTTTGGGGATAAGCGTCAATCGCGTTAACAAAACTCTACACGAACGAACGCGGCTATTTCGTCGCTCCGCCCTTCTCGATCTTTGCCCAGGTGTCTTTCAAGGCGACGGTGCGATTGAAGACCGGTTTGCCGGGTGCGGACTCGCGGTCGGCGCAGAAGTATCCGAGACGCTCGAACTGGTAGCGCGCCAGCGGCTGCACGTCGGAGAGGGACGGCTCGACCTTCGCGTTGCGGACCACTTCCAGCGAATGGGGATTCAGGTTGGACGTGAAGTCCTTTCCCTCTTCCACTTCATTCGGGTCTTCCTTGCTGAAAAGGGTTTCGTACAAGCGGACTTCCGCATCGACGGCGTGCTGCGCGGAAACCCAGTGGATCGTCGCCTTCACCTTGCGATTGTCGGGCGCGTTTCCGCCCCTGGTCGCCGGATCATAGGTCGCGTGTACTTCGACAACCTCGCCCTTCTCGTTCTTTACGACGCCCGTGCAGGTGATGAAATATCCATAGCGCAGGCGCACTTCGCGGCCGGGCGAGAGCCGGAAGTATTTCGGCGGCGGAACTTCGCGGAAGTCGTCCTCTTCGATGTAGAGCACCTTCGAGAACGGCACCTTGCGCGAGCCGGCGCTCGGGTCTTCCGGATTGTTGACCGCGTCCATATCCTCGACCTGTCCTTCGGGATAGTTGTCGATGACGACCTTCAGCGGCCGTAGCACCGCCATCACACGCGGCGCGCTCTTGTTCAGGTCTTCGCGGACGAAGTGCTCCAGCATCGCCAGCTCGACCACGCCGTTCGTGCGCGACACGCCCGCTGCATTCACGAAATTCCGGATCGACTCGGGCGTGTAGCCGCGGCGGCGCATGCCGGAAAGCGTGGGCATGCGCGGATCGTCCCAGCCGCTGACAAACTTCTCCTCGACGAGCCGGCGCAGGTTGCGCTTGCTCATCATGGTGTAGGTCAGGCTGAGACGGTCGAATTCGATCTGCTGGCTCGGGAAGATGCCGAGCTGCTGGATGTACCACTGGTAAAGCGGATTGTGGTCCACGAACTCCAGCGAGCACATGGAGTGCGTGACGTGTTCGAGGGAGTCGGACTGCCCGTGCGCCCAATCGTAAGTCGGGTAGATGCACCACTTGTTGCCCGTCCGGTGATGCTCCGCGTGCAGGATCCGGTACATGATCGGGTCGCGCAGGTTGATGTTCGGCGAGGCCATGTCGATCTTGGCGCGAAGCACGCGCGCGCCGTCGGGAAACTCGCCATTCTTCATGCGCTCGAACAGGTCGAGGTTCTCTTCCACCGAGCGATTCCGGTACGGACTCTCTTTGCCAGGCTGCGTCAGCGTGCCGCGATTGCGCGAGACCTCTTCGGCCGACTGGTCGTCAACGTATGCCTTGCCTTTGCGGATCAGCTCCTGCGCCCATCCATAAAGCTGCTCGAAGTAGTCCGAGGCGTAGAGCAGCTTGTCCCAGTGGAAGCCGAGCCAGCGCACGTCCTCCTGGATGGAATCGACGTATTCGGTGTCTTCCTTCTCCGGATTGGTGTCGTCGAAGCGGAGGTTCGTGTGCCCGCCGAACTCGTCGGCCAGGCCGAAGTCGATGCAGATGGCCTTGGCGTGGCCGATGTGCAGGTAGCCGTTGGGCTCGGGAGGAAAGCGCGTCTGGACGAAGGTGTACTTGCCGGTCGCCAGGTCCTCGCGGATCTTTTCGCGGAGAAAGTTGGACGACGGAGCCGGCGCTGCGGGTTCCGGATTGGTTTTGACGGTGCTCATGGGGCGCTCAGGGAGTGGTGCCTAATACTTCAGTTTACCTGAGGGAATCGAAGAGCGTATTCCGTATTCCGTATCGGCGTGAGTGGCACTTTCGTAAGCTGACAGAAAGCGACTCGGACCCGACAATCGGGTTAACAGATTTGGGCGCGGTACCACCAGCCTCCGGGCCCGCGAAATTGGATGGCCAAGGAGTCCGCGTAATGCAGGTCGAACAAAGTGACATTCAAACCCTGAAAGAAGCCCACCGCCGCTCGGCGGACCGGGTGCGAGCGCTGCTGGAAGAACTCGAAGTCGCTGAACTCGAATTCGTGAGGCTGACGGAGAAGGTCAGGATGATGGTCGAACCGGCGCTGGAACGGCGGAGCTCCCCAGGAATGCCGACCGCAACTTCTAGCGGTCGCTGATCAGGAACCTGGGGTAACATACGAGCCGTTTCCGAATATGCAGCCGACAATCACGTTTCCGCGAGTCTTTCGCATCGGCAAATTCACAGAAATTTGTCGAATCCATGGTGCTCCGGTGGAGTTGCATTGGTCGGTTCTGGGCATCGCTGCGCTGATCTTGGCAGGCGCGGTGAAATATCCGTTAATGAACTTAGTTGGGCTCTCGTCATGGCTGGGCGTGATTCTGCTGCACGAGTCCGGCCACCTCTTTGCTGCCAGGCGGAAGGGTTGTCACGTCGATTCCATTCAGCTTTACCCGATTCTGGGACTGACCCGATTCCAGCAGCCTTGGTCAGCAATGGACGAATGCGTGATCGCGTGGGCTGGGGTGATAGCGCAAGCCATTGTTGCGGTCCCGATTGTGAGCTTCGTGAGCGTATTCGGCTATACACGCTATGAGCCTGTGAATGCCGCCCTGGCAATTTGGGGCTTCTTCAGCATTGGTGTTGCGGTTTTCAACCTGATTTCCGCGCCGCCGCTCGATGGCGCGATCGCTTGGCGAATCGTGCCGCTCCTCATAAAAGGTGCATGGAAAGGCCAGCGCGGAAGAGCAGCGAAGTTTGGCCGGTAGTTTGTTCAGGGCTGCGGAATATCGTTTTGATCTTTCCTGGCATTCGCAAGTTTCAATTGCTGAATGATCGTCCACAGCAGCAATGCGATCAATAGCACAGGCAACAGATTCAAGATCCAAACCACCCATCCGCCACTTCCCACGTCGCGGAACCATATCTCCACCCTTTGATCATTCAGCGTCTGTAGCATGGTGGCTTGGTTGGAGGGTGCAGTCACTCGGAATTGAGCGCCATCCGTGTACGTTCCGACCACTGCGTTTTGCGAGATAACGACTTTCGCAACGCCTCCGTTCTCGACATCGGAAATGAATTTTGTGTAGCTGATTTCCGGCTCCGGCTTGCCGCCAGCCTTAATGACTTGCCAGAGGATTACGAAACAAAAGACCAGGACAAGCGAGAACACCAGCCGCTTCACACCCTTGGACCTCATTTAAAAACCTTCCCAATCGCCTGTTCGATTCTCTTCAGGCACGTTTCTTTCCCCAGCACTTCCATGGCGGGTGGGCCACCCTAGCCGACTTTGCTAGGTGGACAGACTGTAACACCGGCGTCCCGCCGGTCACACGTAACGCAGGCGTCTCGCCTGCCACGCGGAACATCGGCGTCCCGCCGGTCACGTCGATTTCCGCACTTTTCCTTTGCGGCCTTCGCGACCTTTGCGTTTAATGCCTTCGACGCATGCTTGCCCGAATCTCGCTCATTCTGATCATCTCTATGTGCGCCGCCGCGCAAAACCTCTCGACTCAGGAAGCGATGCACATGCCGCAACCGAAGGCCGATCGCCGCATTGCCTATGGCAGCGCCCCGCAGCAGTTCGGCGACCTGCGGGTGCCCCCTGACAGTGGTTGGAAGGGTGGGCACAAGTTCCCCGTCGCCATCGTCATCCACGGCGGATGCTGGAGCGCCGACTACGACCTCGCCTACATGGGCAACATGAGCGCTGCGCTGGCGAAGGCCGGCATTGCAACATGGTCGATCGAGTACCGCCGCGTCGGCGATCCGGGTGGCGGCTGGCCGGGTACGTTCCACGACGTCGCCGGCGCCGCCGATTACCTTCGCGAGCTCGCGAAGCAGTATCCGCTGGACCTGACGCGCGTCATCGCCGTCGGCCACTCCGCCGGTGGGCATATCGCCCTGTGGCTTGCTGCGCGACACAAGCTGCCGAAGTCGAGCGAGCTGTATTCCGCGAATCCCATCGCCCTGCGCGGCGTCGTGTCGCTGGCGGGGATTCCTGATCTTGTAGCGGCAGGAACTGACACCGGTTGCGGAGACATGGGATATCGGTTCATGGGCGGCAAACCCGACCAGTTCGCCGCGCGCTACAACCAGGGCTCACCCGCTGAGTTGCTCCCGCTCGGCGTGAAGCAGGTACTCATCCATGGTGAGCAAGACAAACTCGTTCCTTATAAGGTGTCTGTCGACTTCGAAGCGAAAGCCAGCAAGAGCGGTGACGACGTGAAGCTAGTCAGTGTGCCCGGCGCGGGACATTTTGAGTTAGTTGTGCCGACGACGGATGCATGGAAGATTGTTCAAGAAAAAGTCCTTGGGATATTTAAATGACAAAATCATCGCGAAGCGCATTAGCAGTAGTGTTTCTGGCACTGATTTCCTCTCTTGTCTTCAGTCAAAATCCGAGCAACACCACCGAAAAGAATGATTTGAGTTTTGCGGAGTCGTCACTAGTATTAGCGCTACTACAGCAGCAATCTGGCGATTTGCGAGTCTTCTGCGACAAGACACCCGTCGCTTGTCGGCAAGATGCCGCAGGGCTTGCGCTCGCATTAATAGCAGCGCGACATACACCATCTTCGTTACGTTCACTCGCTAAGTTGCATCGGTTCGTCCTTGATGGTGCGTACGGCGAGAGTTTCGACGAATACGTTTGCGATAAACGCGGTTCGATCGAGAAGTACTTAGTCTCACAACGTCCCGAACAGCTTCGTGCGCAGTGTGTGAAAGAAGCTTCTGGAGTAATTAAGGATGAGCCTGCCTTCGCCGATGTGAATGTTGACAGGATTTGCTGGGATGAAAAATCAATCCGGCACCACTTGCAGCAGTCGCTGGAAATGATACGGCGAGCGCCGAAATCCTGTGAACCTTGACCCTTAAGTACCAACATGCCAGAACATGTTGACTCGCCAGGAGTTCGCAGCCAGAACCGCTTAGTAACCCAATAGTAAATTTTGTGAAACAGGCCCGTCCCAAGTTCGTCCTACACCCTGTGTCTGTGGGATTTTGTCGTTTTCTGCGGCTTTTTTGTGGAACGTCTGGGAAAACAGGGGGAGGGGGTCTGGAGCCCCTAAGGTTTACTAGAAAGTAAAATCAGCGCTTATCCAAACACCAGCTTGTCCGACTTCCCGAACAGCTCTTCGTACTGCCTTACGATGAACCGATCGGTCATTCCCGCGATGTAATCGCACACCACGCGATACAGCGGATCGCGCTCGCGCTGCTCCTCGTACGAATGCGGAAGCGAGTCCGGATTTGCCATCCAGTAGCCGAACAGCTCGCGCACGACTTCTTCCGCCTGCGTTTTCTCTGGCAGCAGTTCGCGGCTGTAGTAGAGCTGCTGATAGAGCAACTCCTTGATCTGCTTGCGCTCGGTGTCCACGCGCGGCGAGAACGCTGCCAGCCGTTCCGGATAAGTGCGCACATCTTCCACCGACCAGACATCTGCTCCCTGGATTCGCCTCTCCGTGTTGTCGATCAGGTCGCTGACCAGCGCATCGAAGACGCGCTTGAGAGTCTCGTTGAACTTCAGCTTGTCCGACGTCTCAGGCCACTTCTGTTGTACGCAGTCGAAAAGATGCGCGAACAGCGGACTTCCAGCCCTGATCGCCTCGAGCGTCAGGATATGCGCTTCGAAGCCATCGTCGAGGTCAGCGGTGTTGTAGGCGATCTCGTCGGTCAGGTCGATGAGCTGAGCTTCGAGCGGCGGACGCTCGTCGAGCCGATACTCGGCCAATTCCGGATGTTCGGCTGCGGAGTAATCGTGCGAGTGCTTGATGATCCCCTCTCGCACCTCGAAGGTCAGGTTGAGCCCGCGGAACGACGCATAGCGGCTCTCGAAGTCCTCGGCGATACGCAGCGCATGAAGGTTGTGGTCGAAGTACGATCCGTGCGCGCGCATGCACGCATCGAGCGCCTTCTCGCCCGCGTGTCCGAACGGAGGATGCCCGATATCGTGCACCAGCGCGAGTGTTTCCGTCAGGTCGACGTCGAGCCCGAGACGAGCGGCGATCGTCCGCGAGATCTGCGCGACCTCGATCGTGTGCGTCAGGCGATTGCGGAAGTGGTCGGACAAGCGGCGCGTGAACACCTGCGTCTTGTCTTCCAGTCGGCGGAACGCGCGCGAGTGGATGACGCGATCGCGATCGCGCTGGTAGTCGTTGCGGTACGGATGCGCCGGCTCGGCATGACGCCGCCCGCGGCTTTGTTCGACGCGCGCAGCGTAGGAAGCGAGCATGAAAACAGTTTGAAGTTGCCAGTTGTAAGTTGCAAGTTAAAACAGTACTGAGTGCCGAGTGCTGAGTACCAAGTACAAACCGGCAAAAAGGAAAAGCTCGACCGATTAGGTCGAGCTTTCCCAACTTGCAACTTAGAACTTACAAGTGTCTTACGGCTTCACCGCTTCCGCCTTGCTGCTGCTCTCGCGCGCGAGCCTGACCTTCGCGCTCTCGAGCTTCTTCTGGACCTTGGCAACGTCGCCCGGTTCGACATCTCCGGCCATGCTCTTGTTGTACTCGTTGAGCGCGCGCTCCCAGTAAACCGTCGCCATCTTCAAGCGGTCGGTCTTCTGGAGCAGGTCGCCCATGTGCTCGAGCACCGTGGGATCGTTCTGCAGGCGCTCGACCGCTTTGCGGAGGTTCTCTTCCGACTGGGTGTAGTTGCCAAGCCGGAAGTAAGCCCAGCCGAGCGAATCCAGATACGCGCCGTTCTGCGGTTCGAGCTGCACGGCCTTGCGGATGTAGCCAAGCGCCTCTTCGAGGCGCGTGCCGTGATCGGCCAGCATGTAACCGAGATAGTTGAGCGCAGCGGCGTTGTTCGGGTCGTTGGCGACGACCTTCCTGAACATCTCCTCGGCCTTGTCGTACTTCTTCTGGCGCTCGTAGATGGAACCGGCTATGAAGCTGACGTAGTCCTTTTCCTCCTGGCGCGTAGAGAGCGATTCGGCCTTGTTGATGGACTCTTCGGCTTCGGGCCAGCGGCGAACGCGGCTGTAGAGGTTCGCCAGTGCGATGTACACGCCGCGATCTTCCGGCCCGCCGGTCAGCATGGACTTCAGCAGGCTGACGCCTTCATCGACTTTGCCGTTGTCGGCGAGCTGTCCTGCGTACGCGGCCTTCAGGTCTTTGTCCTTCGGCAGCTTCTGCGTGGCCTCCTGCGCAACGGCGGTCGCATCGTTCCAGCGCTTCGCCTCGCGCAGCGTGTCGATGATCTGGCTATAGGCGCGCGCGGCCGCTTCATCACCGAGCGGGATCATCTTGCGGAATGTGTCGACGGCCTGCTGCGGACGACCGGTATCGCGATAGATCGCCGCCAGCCGCTCGAGGAACACCGAGCGATTGTTCTTCTCCTGCGAGGTGTAGTCGCCACCGGGCTTCTCGCTCTTCGCCAACAGAGACTGGAGCACCTGGATCGCGTCGTCGAAGCGGCCCTGCGCCTGGTAAATGACTGCCATGTTGTACGGGACTTCCTGCGAGTCCTGCACCTCGGCGTCGGCCTTCTTCAGTGCATCCAGAGCCTGGTCAAACTTGCCTTGCCGGCGGTAGATCTCCGCCATGCTCATGTACGTGTGAACATCGTGCGGATCGGCCTCGGCGATCTGCTTGTAGGCGTCGAGCGCAGCGTCGGGCTGGTTGTCGTTGAGCAGGTTCTGCGCCAGACCGCGCGCCGCATCGAGGTTGTCGCGGTCCATGTTCACGGCCTTTTTGTAGGCCTTGACCGCGTTCTTGTAGTCCTTCTGCTGCTCGTAGCTGTAGCCGAGCGTGGCGTACATCTTCGAGGTCCGCTGCGCTTCGGGGACCTTGTTCAAAAGATCCGTTGCCTTCGCCGAATCACCCTCGTCGTTGTAGAGATAGGCGAGCATCGAGACAGCTTCCTCGGAATCGGGAGCAAGCTGCGCCGCGGCCTTGAACTCGGATTCGGCTTTCAGGAGCTGGTTGTCCACTCGATACAGCCGCCCGAGCAGAATGTGGCCTTCCGCGCTCTTCGGTTCCAGCTTGACAATGTACTCGTACTGCTCGATGGCGCGCTTCAGGATCTCGTTCGATTGCGCTCCGGACTGGAGATCAGGAAGTGAGCGCAGGTAGATGCGTCCCAGCAGCTTATGAGCTTCGAGGTTGTTCGGGTCGCGCTTGAGGATGTCCTGCGCTTCGACGACGGCGTCGCGGATGCGCCCGGTCTTGGCATACAGCTCGGCGAGGCCCGCGTTCAGGTACTCGGAACTGGGATCGTTCTCGATGGCGAGGCGGTATTCCTCGATGGCCTTGTTGGCGTACTCGGGACGGCCGTAGATCGCGACCAGCTCCTCGTACATGTGCGCGACCGAGTAGTGATAGTACGCAGCGGCCTTATCGACCTTGCGCGGCGTGGCTGTGCCTTCCGCGTTTGCCGTCGGCTGCTGCTGGACAGGCGCCGGGGCCTTGCTTTCGGGCGCCGTTCCTGGAGCTTTCGAGGGCTGCTGGCTGGCCGGTGGCGTTGTCTGAGCCGCCCCCACAAACGAGGCCAGCAGGATGAAGGCAAGGCACTTACCGAGTTTCATTGAAATCCTTAGGACGACCGCGTAAATACGAGTCCCCACCCTTTGGATGCCGCGAACTCCCACCGGGTGCAACCCTATTTTACCCCTGAAAACAGTGGCGGGTATTCGGCGGTGAGTGCTGAAAAGTACTAACCCTTAGCACCTTCGCTTGTCGTGCGTTAGACGGGGAGAATGGACCGAAATCAAGCCGCTGTTTTTCGCCCGTTGCGTCGTTTCCGGCGTGGTTCAACATCGACAACTTGAACCGTGATGCGCTTGCCCAGGGCACGTGCCGCTCTGCTCACCGTTTGCAAGCTGACAGTGACGTTGGTAGGGTCTAGCAGACGGTCCACCTGAGCGCGGCTCGTGCGCAAGCGCTGCGCCATGAGCTTCTTCGTTACCTTGGCGTCTGTCATTGCCTGTGAAAGTTTCGAGGCGATGACACGCTTTACGGCGACGGCCTCCGATTCCTCGAGGAGACCTTCCTCTCGCAGAAAACTGTCGAAACTGAAACCACTATGGTCGAAATGTTGCTGCCGTCTCATAACAAACCTCGCTCGTGCTTCGTCCGATTCTTCTTCGCGATACTAAGATCGTCTACAGGTGTGCCCCGAGTTTTCTTTATGAACGCGTGCAACAGGACAATTCGACCGAGCCGATCAACGTAGAAGATAACTCGCGCGATCCGATTACGCGCAAGGGTGGTTCGAACCTCGTGCAGGCCTGCTCCCAACGGTCTCGCGACAGGTATGCCGATTGGCCAGCCTAACTTGTCTTGATGTGTTCGCCGATCCGGTACGCACATTTAGATTCCAAGGTCCTTAAACAGGGCGTCCGGCGAAGCGAACTTCTTACCCTTGCGCCTGTCCGCGGATTGAAGCGCCTTGATGGTGGTCGCGTTCGGGACGCGGACCTCAAAAGGCAGCGCTTTCTCGGCGGCGACACGCACCAGCAGCAAACGAACAGCATCAGAAACGGACATGCCCATTGCAGCCAAGGTCTTGGCTGCTCGAGCCTTCACCTTTTCATCCACCCGGATGTGAACCATTGTTGTCGCCATGTGTGAACTCCTGAGATACGTCTCAGCGAGCGTCACGATTGAACTATCTCCTGGATCTGCGCTTCGCTCCAGTTTTCTTCTTCGCCGCCGTTTTCGCGGCCGCCTTCTTTACTGTCCCCGGTTCGGGCGCGATTTCATCCGCGGTAACAAAAAGCGGCTCGATGTCGACGGGCACGGTCCTCATGCGGTCGAGGGCGGCCTCCACGTTCGGTGTGATCGCGGCCGCGCTTAGCATCTGCTTCGCGCCCGCGTAATCGCCAGTTGCTTCGACGGTCAGCAGGTCGTGTGTCAGGTCGGTGACCGCCTGCTTGATGCGGCTGAAATCAACGGCGAACGTCCCGTCCGGCTGCTGGATGAATCCACCCTTGTTCACGATGTAGTTGAACTGCATCGCCATGCCTTTTCCGTGCGCGTCCCCGACACCGAAGCGCATGCTGCGGAATGCCGACGCGAGGAACGTGGTATAGAGCTGGCGCTCCGCCGCTTCGCCGTTGCGCACTACGCCGGTGAGGTTCAACTCCTTTGCGTGGTCCATCATGTATTGCAGCGCCCACAGCCCGGTGGCGTCGGCCTTGGCTTCTTCGATGGCGCTATACAGCTCCTTTAATTCCTTGCGCGGTGAAGTCGCCTGGCCGTTGACGGTGATCTGGTGCGGTCCGAGCCCGTGCATCAACTCGTGGCACAGGATGTGGGTGAAGAAGGGTTCGAAGCTGACGTCGGGGCGCGCCTTGTCAGTGATCATGCGCGTCGCGATCGGGATGAGCACGGTGCGGAACTTCGCCTCCGACACATTTTTCAGCATGACGCGCTTGGCGCCCTTCTGCGTGATCACGCGTTCGTCGTTCGGCAGGTTGTAGGCGGCGGTCTGGACGCCGTGCGCGCCATCGCCGGTGGCGATGATCTCATTCACGACGCGGATGGGTGCGGACGTTCCGAGCTTCGGATTGCGGTACTGCGGGTCCTCGGGAAGATTGTTCTCAATCTGTTGCAGCACGCGCGAGAAGGCGTTGACCTTGGCGGTTTCCACGTCGTCGCGCAGGTTGACGTACGCCTCGTACGCCGCCTTGTAGCCGAAGAGCTCGTCGTTGTAGGTCTCGTAGGGACCAATGGTGATGTCCACCGGCGCATCGAGGTCCATCCACGCGAGATCGCTCTCGTAGTAATCGTTGGACAGGAAGGCGTCGGCGCGCGTGGTGAGGAACCTCTTCAGCGAGGCATTCGAGGTGAGCGCAGCGGCTTCGCGCAAAAGCCCGGCAGCTTTTTGCAGGTCCGCGGCGTACTCGGTGCTGTAGGGAACGATCATGAGATTGCGTGTCGGGCCGCGGCGGATGACGGTGAAAAAGCCCTTCGCGAGTTCCTGCTGATCGGCGGTGAGTGTCGGGAGCCAGCGCTCGAATTCGTCCTTGGTCAGGTCCTGGGGATAAAAGTTCGCTCCCAACGGCTTTCGGGGTGGAACGTTGGGGAGGACGGCAAGGTGGTCGTCGAGATCGGACCACGGCCCTTTCTGGATCCAGTAGTAGTGTGCTCGCGCCTGGCCGAGCGGCGTCTTGTCGGCCTTTACACGGTCGTAGGTGGCCAGGTTCTCGCTCCAGAGCTGGCGCATGAAGATGGTGTTCAACACGCGCGCGGCGTCGATCATTTTGGCGAGCGCCTGGCGGTCGCCCATGTTCAGGGCCGAAGTGTCGACGCGGATCGCCGTAGGCGCGAATCGGGCGGCCATGCGGTTGAGTTCCTGCAGGTCTGGATTGGTAGTCTGTGCGCTTATAAGGGGCAGGAGAAACAGGCCGGTTGCCAGCAGGAGAGCGCCTTTCATCAGAACTCCTTTATGTAAATGTCGGTCGAATCCAGCAAGAGAGCCGGTCAGCATACCAAAACGAGGTAAGGCGTGGCCTGAGGGAGCTATCCTCCGCAGAATCACCTAGTTAGAGAAGAGTAATCTTTTTTAAGGGAAACACCGCAAGGTAGCGGGTTTCCGGGTAAAATGAACTAACGATTGAATGGGGCTGTTTACTAATCTGCAACCAGCCCTCAGGGATTCCACTTACCGGCTCGCCCACTTCGCAAGGAGTTGTTCCGTTGTCACCGATGTTGCCGCTTAAGGAATCTGTTCGCGCGCGCATCGCGGAACTTGCCTCCGGCCTCAAGGCGCATTTTGCAGCCATCAACGCGGCCTGGCGAGCGCACATGTTCGAAGAATTCGAACTGGACGGCCGCGCCATGGCCGCACTCGAGCGCCTGACGCTCGGCACCGGCTTCACCATCTTCTGCCAGTCCGATTTCAATACCTTCTTCGAAAATCTTTCGTACTTCGGGACCCGGTTGAGCAAGCTTCAGGTCGACACGAGAATCGCCAACCGCGCCCTCGAGCTGTTCCAGGGCATGTGCGAGCCGCACATCGCCGAGATCTATCCCGACCAGTACCTGGAAATGCTGGCCGCCATGGAGATGTTCTCGTCGGCGACCTTCGTTGCGGTCTCTGGGTCGTATTTCGACAGCCAGCGCAGTGAATCTACGGCCTTGTTATCGGTGCTGGACGCGGAACTCTCGTCCGGCACCGTCTCCACGCTGCTGGACCAGGTAGTGCGGATCACGGCGCGCACCTTCGGCGCCACCCTTGGCGCCATTCTTTTGCGCGACGACACGGACGAACTCCACGTGCACGCCAGCATCGGCATCGACCCCGAAATCGATGCTGCCCTGAGCATTCCCCTCGGACGTGGATTCACCGGCAACATTGCGCAGACGGGCGAGCCCGACATCCTGCCCGACCTGGAACATACGGAGGGCCTGCTGAACCCGCACCTGGTCGGACGCGCCAAAGCGCTCTGGGGAATGCCGCTGAAGACGCCGAAGGGTAAGTCGGTGCCCGGCGTGCCCAGCGACACTGTCATCGGAGTGCTCATCATCGGGTTCGAGAAGCCGTACCAGTGGCTTCCGACCGAACGCGAGCTGTTGCGCGCCATCGCTGACCGTTCCGCGCTGGCGATCGAACGCGCCCGCATCGGTGAAGTGTTGCGCGAACGCGAAGCCCGCATCGCCGAATTGAGCGGACACCTGCTGCGCGTGCAGGAAGAGGAACGCAAAAGGATCAGCCGCGAGTTGCACGACGAGACCGGGCAGGCGCTGATGGTCATCCGCCTCTACCTCGGCATGCTGGAACAGGTCGCGGGCACACGCGCGCGCGGGAAGATCCGCGAGACCGTAGGCGTCGTCGACCGTACCATCGAAGGCATCCGCCGCATCATCGGCCGGCTTTCGCCGCTGGTGCTGCAGGAACTGGGCTTGGTGGCTGGAATCCGTAAAGAGGCCAAGGATTTCGCCAAGACTACCGGTGTCAAGGCGCGCGTGGCGGTCAGCGACGAGATCGGCCGGTTGGCCCCCGAATGCGAGGCGGCGATCTACCGCGTGGTGCAGGAGGCGCTGCACAACGTAGCGAAGCACGCGAAGGCTACCTTGGTGAACATCCAGATGACGCGGAGCGACGATATCGTCCACCTCGTCATCGAGGACAACGGCCAGGGCATGGAGGACACCGAGCGCTGGAATGGCCGGAGCTTCGGACTGGCGGGCATGCGCGAACGTGTGGCCATGCTGGGCGGGACCGTCGAAGTGGAATCGGCGCCCGGCCAGGGTACCCGGATCGACGTTGTCGTCCCGATGGGAGAGTGTGGGACCGACGGAATCCCGACCCGGCCCGTACCGGCACCGCCGCTGGCCCGGGGTGAAAGCGCATGAGTTACTGCAATTTAATGAAAGGACAGGCAGCTTAATACCCGGTAAGGGCAACGAACTAAGGTAGGCAGGGGACCCCGATTATGGCCAAGATCAAATGTTTACTCGTCGACGACCACACGCTCTTCCGGCAGGGAGTACGCCGGCTCCTGGAAAGTGAGTCCGACTTCGAAGTGGTAGGCGAGTCGCCCGATGGCGGCGACGCTGTGGAGAAGGCGCGCGAACTGCGTCCGGATATCGTGCTCATGGACATCGGCATGCCCGGCCTGTCATCGTTCGAGGCGTCGCGCCAGATCCGCAAGAACCGGCCCGAGACCAAAGTCCTGTTCCTCACCATGTATGAGGACGAAGACTACCTGGTGCAGTGCCTGGAAGTAGGCGCCGCCGGATATGTGCTGAAAGACACCCCGGCGCCGCAACTGGTGAGCGCCGTCCGCGACGTGTACAAGGGCGGGAAATACCTGTCATCGCAGGTGCTCGGGAAACTGGTGGAAGACTTCCGCGCGCGTGTCCGCGATGCCAAGATGCGGCCGCGCATTTCGACGCTCACGCCGCGCGAGCGCGAGATCCTGAAGTTGCTGGCGGAAGGGAATTCGGTGAAAGAGATCGCCGTCCTGCTGGGCCTGAGCGTGAAGACCGTCGAGGCGCACAAGTTCAACCTGATGCGCAAACTAGACATCCACAACAAGGCGCAGTTGGTCACCTACGCCATCCAGAAGAAGATCATCAAAATTCCGGTGAACCAGTAAAGATCAGAAGTCGTATGCCCGGGTGAGATTACTCTTCATTTCGCCCGGGCGTTCCCTTGGCTTCTTAGCTCACCTTGCGTTCGCGAGTAGCCTCAACGTCGTCCATCGGGTTCCACTGCTCTACCTGGCGCTTGGCTTCTTCTTTGGAGATCCCGTATCTTTCCTGGATCTTGCCGACGAGCTCATCCTTCTTACCGGAGATCAACCTCACGTCATCGTCCGTAAGCTTGCCCCACTTCTGTTTTACAGCCCCAGTAAGTTGCTTCCATTTGCCTTCAATCAGGTCCCAATTCATGTTTGCTCTCCAACACAGGTTGTTCACTTTGTTGGATGGCTGCGGGGTGCCCCGGGTAAGCCCGGTTTTTGCTTACCCGGGGGATCTTCCCAACCAACCACAGAAAAGCAACGTAGAGGATTGCCCTTAACGTCGCAGTGATTCCGCTGGCACTCCGGTTTATTTGCTCCGGCACAGTAACACTTGTGAAATGTCACAGTTTTTCCGATTTTATAAACGCTACATTTTGCGATGGCTCATGAGAACAACAAGTCGAATGGTGGGCCACCCGCCGCCGCAGCACACGGCCCAGCGCTTCACGCGCTTGCTTCGCTGCTGGCATCGACCGCTATGTCTGCGGCCTCAATGTCGAGATTCTTGGGAGACTTCTTTCGTCCGAAGAAAGCTTCTCGGGCCAGTTTGAAGACGGTCTTCCGATTTTGGACGATCATTTTCACCCAGGCGGATTTCCCCATCATCGGGAAATAGATCCCGCGGAAACAAAGCCTCGCCAGGAAGATGTTCACGCGGTAACCCAGCGGTGCCTCATCCAGCGACTCGACGGCCTGTGCCAGCGCTTCCGGACTGTACGACTGTGTCCATCCGTAGCTCACCTCGGCATGTGCTTCCGCGATCGTCATCTTGAGCGGAGTGTGCGCCATCGTGAAAGGGACGAAGTCCTGCCAGTGACGGGGCCGCGTGAGCCGGCCGGCCGTCTCCAGCCGTTTTAATAGCGGCGTTCCCGGCAGAGGCGTGAGCAGGCCAAAGACGGGCAATCCTGCGGGCCACGCGCGAACTTGTTCCAGCGTACGCTCCGCGACACCTGTGGTGTCGTTGTCCATGCCGAAGATAAACGAGGTGATGGCGTACACGTTGCGCTTCGCCAGCCGCTCGAGCACGGCGGTATATTCGTCGGGCTTGTTGAACCCCTTGTTGACGTCTTTGAGGTTCGCCGGGTCGATCGACTCCATGCCGATAAAGATCCACTTGCCCCCGGAGGCGGCAATCAGGTCGACCAGTTCCTCATCGCGCAACAGGTTGGCGCTGATCTGTGCGACCCAATGAACCTGCGCCTTGGCCGCGATGATGTCCCGTAAGAGCGACTTGGTGCGTTTTACGTTGATGGCGAAATTGTCGTCGATAAAGAAGACTGCCAGTTGGCCTTCCTCGCGACGCGCCCGCTCTTTCAGCAGCAGTAATTCCTGCACCACGCTCTCGTTGCTGCGGAAGCGGATCGAGTCGCCGAAGAATCCAGTGACCGTGCAGAACTCGCAACCGTAAGGACAGCCTCGGCCCGATTCGACCGGGATGATGCGAAACGTCCCCCACCCTGCGCCTACATTCTTGAGGAACCGGTGCATGGCCTTGGGTACGAGGTTGAACTGCTTGAGGTCGATCGTATCCCAGGGAATCACTGGATAAGGCTTCAGGGAAGGTTTGCGCTCCTTGCCGGCAGCGTCGAGCGGTGCATAAATCTCTTTGAGCTCGCCACGGACTGCATCGTCCACGATCTGCGGCCAAGTCTCATCGGCTTCGCCGAGGGCAACCGCGTCGGCATGGCGGGGGCCACCGTCGCGCCCCAGCGCTTCGTCCGCCATTTCCGTCACATGGGGCCCGCCCATCACGACCGGCACTCCCGTCGCTCGAATCGCGTCCGCGATCCGATATGCCTTAGCGACCATTCGGGTCATTGCCCCGATGCCCACCAGTCCGATGTTCTGCTCGCGGACATAGCAGGCGATCTGTACCTCATCCATCGGCTGTGCATTGCCGTCGATCAGCACCACCTCATGCCCCGCTGGCGTCAATGCCTGGAGCAGGAACATCCACAAATGAGGCATGAAATTGCGGGTTACACCGTTGTCAGGGTTGTACAACAGGATGCGCATGACTCTCCCTTCACGTTCGCGATTGCTCCACGCCGGGGCTACGTCACGAGCGATGCTGAGAGCTGCACCTTACTTGTGTCTTGCGAATAAAGGTTGGTGCCCACGTGTGGGAGAATTGTACACCCCCGTACACAGGCCGTGTCTTCGGCATTTCCACAACGACGGAGCCGAAGCCGGTGCTACGCCGCTTTCTTCCTCCCCGACCACTACAATGCCTTGCATGAAGCTCGACGCCGGTCTGCTCGCTTCCGACCTGAAGTCTGTCCCACAGTTTGCTCGCGCAGTCGAAGAGGCCGGATACGCGGGCCTGTGGTCGTTCGAGACACAGCACGAGGCGTTCCTCCCGCTCGCGATCGCCGCTACGGTGACCAGTCGGATCAGTCTCGGGACGTCGATCGCGGTCGCGTTTCCGCGCAGCCCGATGATCACGGCGCATATCGCGTGGGACCTGGCGAAGGCGAGCGATGGGCGGTTCCTCCTCGGCCTGGGCTCGCAGGTGAAGGCGCACAACGAACGCCGCTTCTCGGTGAAGTTCGAATCGCCCGCACCCAAGCTCCGGGAATACGTGCTGGCGTTGCGCGCCATCTTGGACTGCTGGCAAAACGGCACGCCGCTCCGCTTCCAGGGCGAGTTCTACCAGTTCTCGCTGATGACGCCGTTCTTCAGCCCCGGACCGATCGAGCATCCGAAGGTCCCGGTGTATATCGCGGGCGTTAACCAGATGATGTGCCGGGTCGCGGGCGAGGTCTGCGACGGCCTGCACGTGCATCCGTTCCACTCGCCCAAGTACATCCGGGACTACGTGCTGCCGGCAGTGAATGAGGGCTTCGGGCTACGGGCTGCGGGGTGTCGGGCTGCGGCGGGAGATCCTCATAGCACACCCCGAAGCCCGGAACCCGACGCCCGTGCTCGATTCACTCTCGCCAGCTCCTGTTTCGCGATCGTGGGCGACACGGAAGCCGAACGGTCGAAGATGGCGGAAGAAGTCCGCCAGCAGCTTTCGTTCTACGCTTCGACGCGCACGTACGAACCGGTGCTCGCGGCGCACGGGTGGGAATCACTGAACCGCGACCTGCACCAAAAGTCGCTCGATGGCGACTGGAAGGGAATGGCGGCGCTGATCACCGACGAGATGCTCGACGTCTTCGCCGTCTTCGGCACCTGGGAGGACCTTGGTCCGAAGTTGCGCGCGCGCTACGAAGGCCTGCTCGACCGCATCTCGCTGTACTCGGTGCGCGGAAGCTCGCCGCTGGAGAATGCGCGGCTGCTCAGCTTTGTGCGGGAGTTCAATTCCGCGGGTTGAGGATCACTGCGCTCAGTGGGTCGAACAAATATGGAGTAGCCGATAAACCCGTGGTGCAGTTTAACCATCCGGTACTAAAGAGGAGAGTTAAATGACATGCAGTTCAAAGGGGGACCAAGCAAAACGCACGGTTTAAGCCGGCACGCGGGTCGCACGCGCCGGACGTCGAGGAGGTATCCGTATGGCCACCGCGAGTGATTCGTTCATCGACGGGATGGCTGCCAAGCTAACTGCCCGTTCGCTCGACCACCTGTTCTCTAATTACGAAAAGCATGATTTCAGTTTCCGACTTTGGGATGGCAGTATTTGGGGCGCCGATCGGCCACGGTTCACAGTTGTATTGAACCGGCCGGCCGCTCTGCGGGCATTTCTGGAAGACCCAAACGAACTGAAGCTGGGCGAAGCATACGTTTGCGGCGATATCGACGTGGAAGGCGATATCGAAGCTGCTTGCGAGATGGGCGAGCACATCAGCGCGCAGCGACCGCATGAGCGTCTTCAACGAGTCGCCCTCCGGGTTTTGTGCAGCATTCCCGCAAAAGAAAAACCGCGAATGGTGAGCGGCCCGCAACTCCAAGGCCCAGTACATTCCAAGAGTCGTGATCAAAAGGCCGTCAGCTACCACTACGATCTTCCCGTCCCGTTCTATGCCCTCTGGCTCGATGAGCGCATGATGTACTCCTGCGCTTACTTTATCCACGAGGTCGATGACATCAACAGCGCCCAGATGCAAAAGCTGGATCACATCTGTCGAAAGCTACGGCTGCACCCGGGCGATACGCTCCTGGATATCGGCTGCGGCTGGGGCGGACTGGTCCTGCATGCGGCGAAGCATTACGGGGCGAGTGCAGTGGGTATCACAGTCAGTGCCCGACAAGCGGAGTTCGCAAGACAACGCGTTCGAGAAGCCGGGTTGGAGCACCAGTGCCGCATTGAACTTTGCGATTACCGCGATATCGAACAACCGCAAGGCTTCGACAAAATCGTCAGCGTGGGCATGTTCGAGCACGTCGGCAGGGCGCGGCTGCCTGACTACTTCAGGACCGCGTATCAAATGCTGCGACCGGGAGGAACGTTTCTCAACCACGGCATTTCCTGTTCGGCGACATATCAGAAGATCGGACCGTCTTTTTCGGATCGCTACGTCTTTCCAGACGGGGAACTTGTTCCGGTAGGGACGGCGATTCAAACGGCGGAGCAGGCTGGGTTCGAGTTGAGAGACGTCGAGAGCCTCCGCGAACATTACGTGCTGACGCTGCGGTGCTGGCGGCGGCGGCTGGAAGAGAAGGAGCCGGAAGCGAAACGTCTCACCGACGAAAACACCTATCGAATCTGGCGCCTGTACCTGGCAGGAGCGGCGCGGCGATTTGAGACCGGTCGAGTGAGCGTGTATCAGACGTTGCTCGTAAAGCCGGCTCTTGGCAAAAGCGGGCTGCCTCTAACGCGGAAAGACTGGTATGAGGCGGAGCAGGCATGATTCCCAAGATCATAACGAGCCTGTAATCGCCCTCGAACGTCGTTACAGCGTGGCGATCCGCCTTTGCACCAGGAAAAAGTAGAGCGCAACGGCGATCAGCAAAAGGCCGTTGACGCCCAGCACGATGGGCGCGGTGAATACCGGGACAAGCCATCCCGAGACCAGGTTCCCCATCGGCATGCCGCCGCGGAAAGCGAAGTTGTAGATGCTCATCACGCGCCCGCGCATTTCGTTGGTGGTGATCAACTGCACCAGCGAGTTCACGGTGGCGAAAACGGCCATCATCGCCGCGCCGACGATGACGAGAGTCGCGCCACTGAGAGGTAATGCCTTCGAGACCGCAAACACGGAGATCCCTGAGCCCAGCAGGATGAGTGCGGCGAGGGCGACGCGACCCTTGCCCTTGAAATTGCCGGCAGCGGCGATACTTAGTGAGCCGAAGATGGAGCCGATCCCCATCAGCGAAAGCAGGTTGCCGTAGGTCTCCGGGCCGCGATGGAAGATGTCCTTCACGAACACCGGCAGGTACGTGCGCATCGGCATGGCGAGGAAGGTCATGAAGAAGGCGAGGAAGATCAGGGCTTCCATGCCTGCTTGCTTCCGCGCAAAGGAGATGCCGCTCTTGAAACTGGTGAAGATGGATTCGGTGGTCTTGTCGGGCAGGAAGCGCGTGGTGATGATCGACAGCGAGATGATGGGCGCCAGGAACGAGACGGCGTTGAGACCGAAGCACCACGTCTCGCCGAGCTTGGCCAGAGCTTGTCCCGCCAGCGCCGGGCCGACCGTGACGGCGAGGTTGAATTGGATCGAATTCAGCGCAATGGCGTTCGGCATGTCTTCGCGTTCGACCAGCGTTGGGATGAGCGCCTGGTACGCGGGTCCGCCAAATGCCTGGGCGAAGCCGCTGACAAACGAAAGGCAGAGGATCTGCCAGACGTGCACCACTCCCGTTGCGACGAGCACGGTCAGGATGCCCGCACTCGCCATCTGCACCCATTGCGATCCAAGCAGGATGCGGCGGCGCTCGATACGGTCGGCAATGACACCGCCGACCAAGGAGAAGAGAAAGATGGGAAGCCCCGCCAGGAACTGGTCCAGTGCGAGCAGGAAGGCCGAGTGGCTGAGGCGGTAGATCAACCATCCCTGGGCGACGATCTGCATCCAGGTGCCGATGCTGGAGGTGCAGGCGCCGATCCACATGAGACGAAAATCGCGATAGCGAAATGCCTTGAATACCCGCGAGAACAAATCAGTCAGCTCCGTTCAACGTGCTGCAAAAAGGCCGGTCGCCCTCGACCGGCCTTGAATCCGCATTGGGAGTCCGTTTACCAGACTAGCTTCAACGCGAATTGGAACTGGCGCGGGTCGGAAGCCGCGGTCGGCTGCCCTGCCTGATTCCAGATGTAATTCACGTCCGCAACGTTGAATTTATTTATCACGTTGAACAGGTCCATCATCGCGTCGAGTTTCACGCGCTCCGTCAGGTTCAGGCGACGGGCGACGCGCAGATCAGTGAACAGCGTGTAGGGGCGCACACCGGCGTTGCGGCCGAGGGTACCGTTGCCGAAGTTCGCGTCGTTGAAGCAGGCGGGTTGCAGGTAGCCGGTCGGCGAGAACTTGGACGCCACCGGCGCCGGACCGCCGCAGGGCGAAACGTAATTCGCGGTGACGGCGTTCGGACGGTCATTGGTGCTTCGGCTATCGAGGTTCGTATCGCTACCCGACAAGATCGGGAACGGCCGGCCCGAAGCGACGTCGATGATGGGCGCGAAGGTCCAGTCGCTCGCCAGCTTGCTTCCGAAGCTATTGCCGGCGACTCTGCCGGTCTGGTACACGCCGCTGAAGACAAAGCGGTGGCGCTGGTCGAAGATCGAATTCGACCGGTCGCGTCCCGGATTCATCGGGTCCTGCACCGAGAGCGGGGTCTCGAGATCCGTTGAATCGTCGATGGCGTGCGACCAAGTGTACGAGGCGAGGAATTCCAGGTGACCGCTCATGCGCTTGCGCAGGTTCACGCTGAGTGCGTGATACACCGAGCTTCCATTGGAGTAGTTCGCGCCCATCGCGTTGAACGGAACGGGCACGCCCACGCCAAGGCCATAGGCGGCAGTCAGGGCCGATTCAATGGCGGCGCAAGGAGTACCTGCGATCAGCGGGGTGAACGACGGGTTCGGTCCGCTCTTGCGGAAGAAGTTCATGAAGGGCGCGGCGATCCACGCGCCCGCCGGTCCGACGTTGCAGGGCTGCGCGCCGCCAAAACCGGCGAACTGCGGACCGAGCGCGGTGCCCGGCTGGGCCGCGCAAACGGGATCGGCGAGGCAGTTGGTGTAGTTCTTCAGCAGCGCTGAGGGGACCAGCGGATTGGAATCGACCGGACGGTTCAGGTGACGTCCGCCACTGAAGTTGTAATCGACGGAGAGTGCGAGGTTGTGTCCGAGGTCGCGCTCGACCGAGAGACTGGCTTGGTTCGTGTAGGCGTACTGGAAGTTGCTGGAAACCGGGAAGCCGTCGGGCAGGAACGTCATCGGCAAGCCGAGCGCGAGGAACTGCTGGTTGACGAAGACCGAAGGCGCATTCGCGGCAGCATTGAAGCGTTGTTCCTGCGGCAAGTAATTCAACTGCGAAACACCAGCGAATGGGCAGGCCGCCAGGATCCCCTGGAAGACGTTGACCGCGTTCACTGCCGTCGCCAGGTTGGTGCCGCATCCGGGATTACCGAAGAGCAGGCCGAACTGCGGCGCGCGCGCGCCATCGGCGACATTCGAATCGAACGCCAGAGCCAGCAGCGGGTGATCGTAGAACAGGCCGTAGGCTGCGCGAACCACAGTCTTGCCGTCGCGGCTCGGATCCCACGCCAACCCAATGCGCGGGGCCACGTTGTTATAGTCGCGCGGAATCCCTTCGGTGATGCCGAGCGCCTTTTGCGCCGCTGCGGTGACCGCATTGGGCGCGGCGAAGGTGGGCGTGAATTCCACGTCGTAGCGAACGCCGTAGTTCAGCGTCAAGTTCGGGCGCAAGCGCCAGGTGTCCTGGAGATATGCGCCGAGGGTCTTGTTCGAGAATTGGTCGTGCGGATTGCCGACGCCCTGTGTGGTGGTCTGGGGGATGCCCAAGCCGTACGTCTGTACGGCGGACAACAGCGGCGTCACGAGGTCGCCCGCGTTCGTGCCGCAGACGTGGGGCGCCGCCGGCGCGGGGACGCAGCCAGGGATCTTGCCGCCAGACGCGAGACTGGCCGGCAGATCGGTGAAGTTGTATACGCCGCCGAAGTTCACGGCGAAGTCCGCATTGAGCGGTATGTAATTGATGTCTCCGCCCCACTTGAAGGCATGGCGCCCGTGGCTAAGCGCGAGATTGTCGGTGAACTGATAACGCTTCTCGGTGCGTCGGACGTACGAGAACGGCTCGCGCCCGATGTACGCGTAGCCAGCGATCTGATCGCCGACTGCACTGCCGCCGGTCGAGTGCGAGTAGGTGTAATTCTGGCCGCGACGCGCGAACTGGAAGCGGAACTCGTTGACCTTGTTGTTGCCGATCGTCCACTCGTGCTGCACGACACCGGCGACATCGCGGTTAGTCAGGTCCGAGGTGCGCGAGTAGGAGTTGAGGCCGTAATTCTGCGTGCCTTGCGCGCTGACCTCGAGCCCGGTCTGCGTGCTGGGGCTGACGTTGGCGCGAAGCATCAGATTCTGCGTGCTGGTGAGGCGATGGTCGAGGCGAAGCGACACGAGTGTTGTGCCTTCGGTCACCGGGAAGTTACCGATCTCCTGCCCGAGCGGGAAGAACGACGATCCATAGCCGGGTATCGGTGCTCCCGAGCTGGCAAAGCACTTCAACCCTGTTGCCGCGCAACCGGCGGTCGGGATGCCGCTGCCCGCCATGATCGCGAGAATGTTGGCGCTGGGGAGGACGCCTTTCACGCCCACGCCGGATCCGGCGCCTGCCAATCCCAGATAGCCGGCCAGCAGCGGGCTGTAGTTCGCCGGGGAAGCCGGGACGTACGACGCCAGCTTGCTGACGAAGGCGACCTGCGAGGGCGTCAGTTGCAGGGTCCCGAGGTTCAATCCGCCGAGCAGTGGCGCCAGGACCGAAGCGTCGAAATTGACCAGGTTGAAATTGTTCGCACCGATATTGGAGAACCCAGTCTCGCGACGGCGCGTGGTCTCGTACGAGAGATAGAAGAAGGTCTTGTCCTTCTTGATGGGTCCGCCGAGCGCAAAGCCAGCCTGCACGCGGGTATACGCCGGGTCTTTCACGTTGCTGAAGGGGTTGGTCGCCTGGATGTTGCGATTACGCAGGTAGCCATAGGCGCTGCCGTGGAGGGCATTCGTCCCCGAGCGCGTGATGATGTTCACGATGCCACCCGAGGCTCGTCCGTACTCGGCGGCGTAATTGTTGGTGATGACCTGGAATTCCTGCACCGCTTCCTGCGAAACGGTGGAACGGATGCCGTTGGTGGAATTGTCCACGGCGTCCGCGCCGTCAACGTTCACCAGGTTGGCGCGGGCGCGCTGTCCGCCGAAGTTCAAGCCCGAGGTGGGCGCGACCGGGATGTTGGGAGTGTTGTCGCGCGCGAGCTTCGAGTCGGTCAGCGTGAAATTGATGTAGTTGCGGCCGTTGATGGGAAGATTGTCGATGCGCTGCTGGGTAATGGTCGTTGTTGTAGCCGTGCGCTGCGTCTCGATCAGTTCGGGCTCGGCATTCACGTCGACGGTAGATTCGGCCGTGGGCAACGACAGCGAGATCGGAAATTCCGCCCGCTGACCGACAGTGACGACGACGTTCTTCGCCACGGCCTTGGCGAATCCGGCCGCCTGCACGGTGACTGTGTACTGCCCCGGCGGGAGGGAGATGAACTGGTACTCGCCGTCCTCGTTGATCGTCAGCGTGCGTTCGATGTTTCGCGCCGGGTTGGTGACCATCACGGTCGCGTTCCGGACGACCGCGCCCTTCGGGTCCTTCACGGTCACATGAAGTTCGGCAGTTGCCGCCGATTGTGCCCATGCACTCGCAGCGAACATGGCCAGTGCGGCCAACAACAAAAGCAGCTTCCCCATGCGGCTTGTCATCGGAATTCACCTTTTCGCGGGTCGCGCAGAAACTGCGACCACAGCGCTTTCTCGCCCCTCGCCTGGACTTCGGCGTGGTTCCCCAGGTTGTGGACAATGTGGTTCGGCTTTTATATCAGAAGCACAGCTAATGGCAAGCTAAGTCTAGGTAACAAGGAGGCTTCGTTGAGAAATGCAACAGCAGGTGTCGGGTGTCAGGGGTCGGGTGTCCGGTGTCGGGCTGGTAACCGCGTGTTCTTCTTCTGTCCCCTAACGCCTACCTGAAGCCTGACACCTATTTTGTTTCGATCCCGGACTGCTCTCGATCGACCGTCCTGATCGCCCATGCCATGCGCGGGGTGTTGTGCGCGATGCCGTAGCGGCCGCGAGCGTCGAGGAGGATCATGCCGCCGTGGCCGTTCAGCCGGCGCTTCAGGTATTCGATGGCTTCGTGCGCGACCTGCCCGGGTTCGCCGCCATTCATGACTCGGTCGTTCGCCCACTTGGCGAGCACCAGCTTCATCATCGGCTCGCCCCATCCGGTCGTCGAACAGGCGGCGCCGAGGTTGTCGGCATAACATCCGCAGCCGATCAGCGACGAGTCGCCGACGCGGCCCGGCGTCTTATTGAGGGTTCCGCCGGTGGAGGTCGCCGCCGCGATCGAGCCGTTTGCGTCAAGGGCGACCGCGCCTACCGTGTCGTGCGAGACAGTGGGCGCAAAGACTTCGTGGATCTCGCCGGCGGCTTCTTTTTCCTGACAGATGCGCAGGTGCTCGATCTCGCGCTCGACGACCAGTTCTTCGTTCGGGATGAGTTCGATGCCGTGCTTCTGCGCGAACTGTTCCGCGCCGCGGCCGACCAGGTAGACGTGCGGGCTTTCGTCGAGAATCTTGCGGCAGACATGGATAGGATTGCGGATGTGCTCGACACAGCCGACGCCGCCGGCACGCAGGGTCTTGCCGTCCATCATGAGCGCGTCGAGTTCTACGCGGCCGTCGCGATTGAGAAAGGAGCCGCGTCCGGCGTCGAAAGTTTCGTCGTCCTCTAAAACGGCAACGGCGGCTTCGATCGCATCCAGCGCCAAGCCGCCCTTTTCCAGCACTCGCCATCCTGCCTGCATGGCGTTTTGCACACCGTTGAGGTGCGCGTCGAGCATGTCGTCGGGAATGGCCCAGGCGCCGCCGTGGACCAGCAATACCGGCTGATGAGACAAGAAAACTCCGTCACCCCAGTAGGGAACGGGACATCATAAACGGTATTTCGGTATATCAGTAAGTCGGTATTTCAGTATCTCAGTCGGCTAAAAGACTAGCCACGGATTCCAAGGATATTCACGGATAAATCTTTTTCTTTCTTGTTTAATCCACGGCGTCTTTATTCGACCGAGATACTGAAATACCGTCTAGCTGCGAACGAGGTCGCAGTCCGGACAGTAGAGGGCGAAGGGTTCGCGCTCGTCCTCGAAGAGGAGGCCGCCGCAGGAGGGACAGGTCTCGTCTTCGGCTTCACACAAAAGATCGTCTTCGCCCATGGTGCGTACTTGCTGGCGCATGGCGTGCAGCGCAAGGATGGTTTCGAGGTCCATATGCATCGCGCACCCCCGAAGCTTGCTCGACTGTATTGTGCACCTGCTCACAACAGATGCAGCAGAAAAATTGCGGGTGTGGACGGATTTGGGAAGTCAGTTCCGGGTTCTGAGTTCCGACTTCCGGGTCACTCTCCTCGGAACTCGAAACGCAGGACTACAGCGTCATGACTTCTTTCTCTTTGGTTTTGCTCAGCTCTTCCATCTTCTTGATCTCGTCGTCGGTCAGCTTCTGGAGGTCTTCGAGCGCGCGG
This sequence comes from uncultured Terriglobales bacterium, assembly GCA_964559835.1. Lineage (GTDB taxonomy): Bacteria > Acidobacteriota > Terriglobia > Terriglobales > Acidobacteriaceae > DAISJI01. The sequence continues at coordinate 87,662 of CAZLJE010000004.1, read as the reverse complement.
CGTTCCTCGTCTTCCGTGATCTTCTTGTCCTTCATCGCCTTCTTGATGCCGTCGTTGCCATCGCGGCGGATATTGCGGATGGCGGTGCGGTGCTCTTCGAGGAACTTGTGCAGGTGCTTGACCATGTCCTTGCGGCGCTCCTCGGTAAGGGCGGGGACGGGGACGCGGATGAGCTTGCCGTCGTTCATCGGGTTTAGGCCGAGGTCGGCCGAGCGGATCGCTTTTTCGATGGCGCCGAGCGTGCTTGGATCGAAAGGCTGCACGGTGATCATTTGCGCTTCGGGCGTATGCACCGTGCTGACTTCGTTGAGCTTCATCTGCGTGCCGTAGGCCTCGACCACCACGCCGTCGAGCATGTGCACGGAGGCGCGGCCCGTGCGGACCGCCGCCATCTCCCGGCGGAAGTCCTCGACCGCTTTTTCCATGCGCGTCTTGATCTGGGTAAAGGTCTCTTTCAATGCGGGGATGGAAGCCATGCCAGCTTGCGCCATAAGTCTCCTCGATGAAAACGGAAATTATAAACCGGAAGGAAAAGCGGCAGGGATGGTGAGGCTGTTAGGAACTCGTGCCGTCCCTGACGGGACTCGACAAATTTCCCACCTTACAGGTCCCGGGACTTACGTCCGGCGCTATGAACTGCGCGCCGGCGGCGCTAGACAGGGCTTTTGCTCCGTGCCGAGTGGCGACTCGTGAGTGAGATTTAGTCCTGCTCTTCGAAATCGCCATCCTGAAAAATGTAAGGCGCGGTGCGGACGAGCCGGAAGCGCACGTTGTCGTTGCAGGAGTCGCAGGGCGGGAACTCTGTACCCTTCAGCATCACGACTTCGTGAGCCTGGCGGTGGTCGCGGCCGTGGATGACCTCGTAAATGCCGGATTCACGCACCGGATCGCCAGGGCGCATTTGCGGCCCGTGGGCTGTAGGACGGCGGCTCGGACCTTGTTTGGAGGGGCCGTTCGCGGCGCGGACTTTGCGGCGCCGAAGTCTCGTGGGAGATTTTGTAGCGCGATTGATGGCAAACATTTTCAGAGGCAAAATTTTACCCGGGCCGGTACCTTTTGCAACACGATATTTCAGGCAACGGCGAGTGAACTCGACTGAGGGGGCGCACTTACAGCCCCGTCAGGCGGAAAGGCAGCGCCTGACGGGACACTAGTACGATGAACCTACGGAGCCGCGCGCTGCCTCGGGGGGCGTTACTTGCCCGGTTCGAAATCGGCGTCCTTCTGAATGCGAGCGGCAGCCCGTTGCAGGTGAAAGCGGACATTATCGCCGCAATTGGTGCAACGCGGGAACACACCTCCATCGAGGAGAGTCGCCTCGTGGTCGCTGCGGTGGTCGATGTGGACGACGCGGTAAACGCCTGACTGGGGCACAGAGTCGCCTGGTCTGTAGACGCTCTCGGGCATGGCTTTTGCGCCAGGGGATGGAGACATTGTAGTAATTTTCCCGTGCTGCGGCGGGATTTTTTCAGAGCAGCCGCCCGATTCTTAACTAACGCGTTCGAGCCCTACGCGCTGATCAGAGAGCCTACTTTTTCGCCGGTGACGACACGGCGAATGTTTCCATGCCGGTTCAGGTTGAAGACGATGATGGGGATATTGTTGTCCTTGCACAAGCTGATTGCGGTGGCGTCCATGACTTTCAGTCCCTTGCGCAGGACGTCCATGTAGCTGATCTGGTCGAAGCGGATGGCGTCCTTGACGATGACCGGATCGGCATCGTAGATGCCGTCCACTTTGGTCGCCTTGAGGATCGCGTCGGCCTTGATCTCCGCTGCTCGCAAAGAAGCAGCGCTGTCGGTCGAGAAGAATGGATTGCCGGTGCCGGCGCCGAATACCACGACGCGCCCTTTCTCCAGGTGACGGAGAGCGCGGCGACGGATGAAGGGTTCGGCGACCTCGTGCATCTCGATGGCGGACATCACGCGCGTATAGACGCCGCGTTTTTCCAGCGCATCCTGTACCGCGAGCGCGTTGATCATGGTGGCGAGCATGCCCATGTGGTCGGCGGTCACCCGGTCCATCTCGCGCGCCTGCTCGGCTACGCCACGGAAGAAATTCCCGCCGCCGATGACGATGGCGATCTGGATGCCGAGGGAATGTACGTCCTGGATCTCAGCGGCGATCTCGTGAACACGAATGGGGTCGACGCCGAAACCTTGCCCGGCTGCCAGTGCTTCACCGGAGAGTTTGAGAAGGATGCGTTTGAATACGGGTTCAGCCATTTTATGAAAGTGTAATGTGGCGGGAAGGGGCTGTAAACCAGAGATACGCCAGCGGAAAAGCCTCTCGCCTGGGCTGCCGGACATCCAATGTCCCATGCGGCGTGCTATGTGGAAGAGTGTGGTCGCTGGAGCGGCTGGAGGTCTGGCGGGCGCATGGACGATGAACCAGACTCATGCGCTGATCGCCAGGTTCAAGAAGAAGCAGCAGGAGCCCCAGTCCGATGGCGAATCCGAAGATGCCACCATGAAGGCGGCGGATAAAACGGTCAGCATCGTCATCGGCCGGCACTTATCACGGGAACAAAAGAAGAAAGCAGGCCCCATGGTGCATTACTTGTTCGGAACGGCCATGGGAGCCTTGTACGCTGCGGTCGCTGAGCGGCAACGACATGTATCGTTCGCATCAGGCCCTATCTTCGGGACGGCGTTGTTCCTCTCGGTGGATGAGATTGGAGTTCCCCTGGCAGGTTTGTCCGGACCGCCCGCGGAGTACCCGATTTCTTCGCACCTGGAAGCCCTGGCCGCGCATCTTGTTTACGGGGTGACCACCGACCTCGTGCGACGCGGGGTGCGGGCGGCATTGTGATGGCATTCTCTCCAGCTATCGGCGGACCGGCTTCGACGCTCTCAGAGCGGTATCTGGACGTGCGCCGGATGACGGAGCGGCTGTGTGCGCCATTGTCTGCGGAAGACCAGATGGTGCAGTCGATGGCGGAGGCAAGCCCGGTGAAATGGCACCAGGCGCACACAACCTGGTTTTTCGAAACTTTCGTGCTCACGCCGCACTTCCGCGATTACCGGGCGTTCGATCCGGACTTCCGCTTCCTGTTCAATTCCTATTACAAGCAGTTGGCCGACAGTGGCGCGGCGGCGCATCCGCAACGGATACTTCGAGGTTGTTTTTCCCGGCCGGCGCTGCAACAGGTTCGCGACTATCGACGCTATGTCGATGAGCACGTCCTGCGGCTGCTCGCTGACGAAGACGATGAAGAAGTTGCGGCGCTGGTCGAACTCGGCACTCACCACGAGCAGCAGCACCAGGAGCTGATCCTTACCGACATCAAGCATGCGTTCTGGACGCATCCGCTGCGCCCCTCGTATCTGAGTGCCGGCCCACAACTGGTCGCAACCCGAGCAAACGAGGAACTTCCTCTCGAGTGGGTTGCATTCCGCGGCGGCGTGGTGGAGATCGGGCACAATGGCGAGGGGTTCGCGTTCGACAATGAGACCCCGGCACACGATGTCCTGCTGGAGCCGTTCCGACTGGGATCGCGGCTGGTGAGTAATGGCGAATACCTGGAGTTCATGAGCGACGGCGGATACCGCCAGCCTGAACTTTGGCTGTCGGACGGTTGGGACCGGGTGTGCGCGGAACGGTGGAGCGCGCCGCTGTACTGGGAAGAGCGCGATGGCGAGTGGCACGAGTTCACCCTCAGCGGAATGCGTGCCGTGGAAGCAGACGCGCCGGTGTGCCACGTCAGCTACTACGAGGCGGATGCGTTCGCGCGTTGGGCGGGCGCGCGGCTGCCGCGGGAAGAAGAGTGGGAGAACGCGGGAAAGCAGTTGTCAGTTGCTTGTGGTCAGTTGCCAGTTGGGAACCTGCTCGAATCGGGCGCTTTTCACCCCGCACGCGCAGACTCGACGATTGGCGAACGAAGAGCGCCGGCACAGTTGTTCGGTGACGTATGGGAGTGGACCGCGAGCGCATACCTTGGGTATCCGGGATACAATCCGGATCCGGGCGCGCTGGGCGAGTACAACGGAAAATTCATGAGCGGGCAGATGGTGCTGCGCGGCGGATCGTGCGCGACGCCCGTATCGCACATACGCGCGACCTACAGGAACTTCTTCCCACCCCACGCGCGGTGGCAGTTCTCGGGCATCCGGTTGGCGAATGATGGCGATTAGAGAACTTGTCGTTCCCGCCATCGCCGACGATGTTGCCACCGGGCTGTCGCGCTCGCCGAAGTCGCTGCCGGCGAAACTCTTTTATGACAAACAAGGATCGGCGCTGTTCGAGGAGATCTCGCGGCTGCCCGAGTACTACCTCACGCGCACGGAATTGGGGATTCTGCGAGAACGCGCCGAAGAGATTGCGCGGCGCACACCGGAAGGCGCGTCGATCGTCGAATTGGGATCGGGAAGCTCGGCCAAGACGCGGGTTTTGCTAGAGGCGTTCGCGGCGCGACGGATGCAGGTATCGTACTTTCCTGTCGACATTTCTCCGGCGGCACTGAACGAGGCGCGGCGTGCTTTGCGGAGGGAGATGCCGAACGTGCGGGTGGCGCCGATAATAGCCGACTTGGGCGGAGACATGAACTTCCTGCGCCAGATCCCGGGTCCCCGCCTGGTGATGTATATCGGGTCGAGCATCGGCAACATGCAGGCAGAAGAGGCGCACGACTTCTTGCGGCGCTTGCGGTCGCACCTCGATACGGGCGACGCGCTCCTGCTCGGTACCGACCTGGTGAAGGACCGCGAGATCTTGCTGGCCGCTTATAACGATGCGGCCGATGTGACGGCGCGGTTCAACCTGAACCTGCTGGCGCGCATCAACCGCGAACTGGGCGGGCACTTCGATCTGGGCAGCTTCCGGCACCTGGCGGTATGGAACGCGAAGCGGAGCCGGATCGAGATGTACCTGGAAAGCTTGCGGGAGCAGGAGGTCGCCATTGACCTGCTGCGGGTAAGCGTACGGTTCAGGCGCGGCGAGCGCATCCACACCGAGAACAGCCACAAATACACCGTGCGCGGCGCGCGTCGAATGCTGCGCGCAGCGGGATTTGTGCCGGACACCACATGGACGGACCTAAAGCGATGGTTCGCGGTGAATTTTGCAACAGTACTGAGTACTGAGTAGCGAGTACTGAGCACCGAGTACCGAGAAAACTCAATCAAATCCGCAGGTACTCGTTCGACTCATTTGGATCTGTGACACCGGCGGGCATTGCGCCGCCGTTGTACTTGGCCAGCCGGTTCTCCCATTTCAAGAAGTCAGTGATCGTCTGCGGGTCGATGCGGACTTCGACGCGTCGCAAGCTGGCGAGCAGCAGGTTCATCTCGTTCATCAGGCCTTCGGGGCTGCGCAGCGAACGGCGCTTGCTGCACGCGACTGTGATGTTTACTTTGCGTCCGCGCACTTCGAGCAGACCCCAGCCCTCAGGTAGTTCGGTCGCGGCGATCAATCCGGCGGGCGCGATGTAGAAGCGCTCGCAACCGAGAGCGGTTTCGGGTTGCTGGCGCCAGGGCTTGGCGCGGTCGGCGAGGAAGTCGGCGCGCGAGACCTTACATTCGACGACGACGGAGCGACAGCGGCCCTTCCAGGCGATGACGTCGGGAGTCTCGCCGCTACAGCAGGCCTGCTCGGAGAGGACAATGCCGCAGCGGTACTTCGTGCGCAGCCACTTGACGGCGAGTTCGACGAGGGCCGGGTGGGTCATGGGAAGACCATAACGTAGTTGGCGGTGGAAAAGAGTTACCGACCAGGTGTCGGCGTCAAATCGCATCTATGTCAGGTGCACGGAGATATACTTGATAGCGGTATTCAATATGCTGTCGATTCGATTACCCCAATCCGTCGAAAAACGACTTGAAAAGCTGGCGCGCAAGACTGGCCGCAACACCTCTTATCACGTCCGAGAAGCACTCCTAGAGTATCTCCAAGACTTGGAACATCTTGAGCTTGCACGCAAGGTATCGGCACGCGTTCGGCGAGGCGAAGAACGGACCTACAGCCTGGAAGAGGTCATGAAAGAGTTTGGACTCGACCCAAAGAAAGAAGTGGCGCGTCGAACTCGTCGAAAGGGCCCAGCTTCAGCTGCGAAAGCTCGACCGACAAATTCGCGATCGCGTCGTCAGGTTTCTGTTTAATCGCGTTGCCACACTTGAAAACCCGCGAATGCTTGGCTCAGCGCTTCAGGGCGACAAGCTGGGTATCTATTGGAAATATCGGGTCGGCAATTATCGTGTGATCGCCGAGATTCGAGACGACGTGCTGGTCGTCTTAGTCATCGAGATCGGCCACCGGCGCGAGGTGTACCGGTAATCTGGGTCATGGCACTCGAGAAAAACTAGATTTTGGCTTTGGCTTTGAGTTTGACCTGGCCGTCCTGCATCTCGACGGAGTACTCGACGGCGTGGCAGCCGTATTCCTTGCGGATCTGGTCGGTCTTGCCGGCGACAAAGCGCTTGAATGATTCAAAGCTGTTGGGGTCGACGGGCTGGCCGGCTTTCTTGCGGGCGTCCATCATGGCGTTGAAGAGCAACTTGACCTGCTCGTGGTCGGTGGCGACGTCGGAGCAGGCGACCTTAAAGGGCCGATCGGCGGCTTCGCCTTCCAGGGCGGCAGCGGCGGCCGTCTCCTGCTCGCGCCGCATGCCGGCGATACCGAGGACGGCGTCCTGGGGGCGGCGATATCCTTCTTCCTTGATCTTGGCCTTCTGGCGCCACAGGTCTGAGAATTTCGCGTAGCGCTGTTGGATGGTGTTGAAGCGAAAGCGCTGGGCGTAGGTGAGCTTGGAACCGTCGCTGTATTTCTTGAGCGCGGTCTGGACGCGCCACTCCGTGTCGTTGGGAGGACGCTTGGCGCCGCCGCCGAAGTATGCGTCGTACTCGATCTTCAGGCGGCGGACATTCTCTTCCAGCGAGTTCAATTCCTCGTCGATGGTCACGGCAACCCCGGCGGTCTGAGCGGAATATAACATGATAGCCGCCAGCCGCCAGTTTGCCAGTTGTTCGGAGCCGAGTTGCAGGCGGGACGACCGCGTTACGAGTGCGAGTGGTGCGGAGCCGTGTGGCAGGCGAGACCCGCCGACTTCGCTCAGGGCAGGCTCGGCGTTACGAGTGTAGAAGTTACCTAAGCAGTAAATGCTACGGGTGAGCAGGAATCCCTTAGGCCTCTGCTTACATCCCAAGAGACTCGGGAGCAATTCGCGCACCTCCCGTCCAACGAGTTCATTATGGCTGAAAAGATCCCGATCGTGATCGCCGACGACCATGCCGTATTGCGCGAGTCGCTGACGGCGCTGCTCAACACTCAACCAGATTTCGAAGTGGTGGGAAAAGCCTCCAATGGAGTGGAAGCGTTGGAGCAGGTGCAGAAATACCAGCCGGCGATCCTCGTTTTGGATCTTTTCATGCCCGGCGGAGACGGATTCGAGGTACTACGCACGCTCGACCGGGCGAACAGCCGGGTTGCCGCCGTGGTGCTGACCGCGTCCGAGAACCAGCCGGATTATGTGCAGGTGGTGCGGCTTGGCGCGCGTGGGCTGGTGTTGAAGGGCGAAGGTCCAGAGCGGCTCTTTACGGCGATCCGGACGGTGTCGAACGGGGAACTGGCGTTCTCGGAAGATATCGCGCAGCAGGTGCTGAGCTCGATGGCCGGCCAGGCGCGGCAGCAGGAAGAGCCGTCAAACCTGAAACGGCTATCGGAGCGCGAGCGGCAGATCGCGGCACTGATCGCGCGCGGACTGAAGAACAAAGACATCGGGCGGGAACTCGGCATCAGCGAGAACACGGTCAAGCGTCACTTGCAAAGCATCTTCAACAAGACCGGGGCCCGCGACCGTCTGGAACTGGCGGTCATGGCGCTGACGGAGCTGAGCAGAGCGGCAGCGTAAAAGCAGTTGTAAGTTGTAAGTTGAAAGTTGCAAGTTGCAAGTTGAAAAAGCTCGGCAGACGCGCCGAGCTTTTGTGTTCTTGCGTTCGACTTACAACTTGCAACTAGCTTTTCGGTTCGACGACGACCGCGGTTCCGTAAGCCAGAACCTCGGTGACACCCTGCATGACCTCGGTGGCGTCGTAGCGGGCGCCGATGATGGCGTTGGCGCCGAGTTCGGAGCCGTGCTGGAGCATGATCTCGAAGGCTTCGCCACGTGTCTTCTCGCAGAGTTCCGTGAGGATGGTGATGTTGCCGCCGACCAGCGTCTGCAGACCGGCGCCGATGGTACCGAGCACCGAGCGCGAGCGCACGACGATGCCTCGTACAACGCCGAGATTACGGACGATGCGATAGCCATCGAGTTCGAAGGCGGTGGTCACCATGTTGTGCGAGAGGCGAGCAGCAGGCACGAGAGCCTCCTATCCATCGTAGGTAGTACGGACATGCGCTACACATAGTCTCACAATGAATGTCATGGGAACTCCTGTTCTATCTCACTGATTCCATTCATCTGAAAAAAACTGCTTAAATTGTCGAGCGACGTGTCGATTTGCGATTGTTTCATTCGACGTGTTCATAGAGCCGGAAAAACGGCCAAACGGATCAACGGAGACAAACGATGCGAGTACTGGTAATGGTAAAGGCGACGAAGGAGTCGGAAGCGGGTGTAATGCCCAAGCAGGAGCTGCTCGCCAAAATGGGCAAATTCAATGAAGAGCTGGTGAAGGCCGGCGTCATGCTCGCCGCAGAAGGGCTGAAACCAACTTCCAAGGGAAAACGGGTGAGGTTCGCGAATGCAGGAGCCGCCAAGCCGACGGTGATCGATGGACCGTTCACCGAGTCCAAGGAGCTGATCGCGGGATTCTGGTTATGGCAGGTCCGCTCGATGGACGAAGCGGTCGAGTGGCTCAAGCGCGCTCCTTTCGACCAGGGCGAGGAAGTCGAGATACGCCCGGTATTCGAGGCCGAGGACTTCGGCGCGGAGTTAACACCCGAGTTGCGCGAGCAGGAGCAGAGACTGCGCGCAAAGAGTGAGAAGTAATCCGCGCCTTGTGCGGATCGACCAAACACGAAAAACAACCTCATAGGAGACGAAAGATGCGATTCATGATGCTGGTGAAGTCTGCCGAGAACAACGGAATGCCGCCGAAGCAGCTGATGGACGAGATAGCGAAGCTGAGCCATGACGCCAGCCAAAAGGGCACGATGGTCGGTACTGGCGGATTGGCGCCGACAGCGAACTCAACCAAGGTCCGCGTTTCGGGCGGGAAGGTCAGCGTGATCGACGGGCCGTTCTCGGAGACGAAGGAAGTGGTCGGCGGCTACGCGATGTTCGAGTTGCCGTCCAAGGAGGAGGCGCTCGCGGGCGCGAAGCACTTCATGGAGCTGCACGCGAAGTACTGGCCGGAATGGGAAGGCGAAACTGAGATCCGGCAGATCTTCGGCCCCGAAGACTTCCAGAGAATTTGCGGTCAGAACCCGTAATCCGCACCTGGAATCGCCCACAGAGTAGACGGCCCACCCCAAGTGGTTACTCGGGGTGGGCCGTCGGTGGGCTGCTCCTCCCATGACCAGCTATCATCGGTGATCGTGGGGACCACTGAAACTCATAGCGCGATCGAGGCCGTGTGGAAGATCGAGTCCGCCAAGATCATTGCCGGGCTGACGCGGATCGTACGGGATGTTGGGCTGGCGGAAGACCTGGCACACGAAGCACTCGTGGCCGCGCTGGAGCAATGGCCTGAAACTGGGATCCCGCAGAACCCGGCAGCATGGTTAATGGCCGTCGCAAAGCGACGCGCCATCGACCACCTGCGTCGCAATCAACTGGTCGATCGCAAGCACGAGGAACTTGGCCGAGTGGCCGCCGAACGGGAAAGCCTGGATGGCGCGATGGACGATCACATCGGGGACGACCTGCTGCGGCTGCTGCTTATCGCCTGTCATCCCGTGCTGTCGATGGAGGCGCGAGTCGCGCTGACGCTGCGTTTACTGGGCGGCTTGACGACGGACGAGATCGCGCGCGCGTTCCTGGCGCCGGAAGCCACCATCGCGCAGCGGATCGTGAGAGCAAAACGGACACTCGCGGAAGCCCGCGTCCCGTTCGAGGTACCGCGCGGTGCGGAGTTTGAGGCGCGGCTCGCGTCGGTCTGCCAGGTCATCTACCTGGTCTTCAATGAAGGTTATTCGGCAACTGCGGGAGAGGATTGGGTACGTCCGGCGCTGTGCGAAGAGGCGCTGCGGCTGGGGCGCATTCTCGCGGGACTGTCGCCACAGGAGGCAGAGGTCCTGGGGCTGGTCGCGTTAATGGAGATCCAGGCGTCGCGATTGCGCGCGCGAGTGGACACATCGGGGAGACCAATCCTCCTGCTGGACCAGGACCGCTCGCGATGGGACCACTTGCTGATCGGGCGAGGACTGTCGGCGTTGGACGCTGCGGCGAAGCTCGGCGCCAGGGGGCCATATGTCCTACAGGGAGAGATCGCAGCCACACATGCCCGGGCACGAACGGCGGAAGAGACGGACTGGGCGCGGATCACCGAGCTTTACGATGAACTGGCACAAGTCTGGCCGTCACCTGTGATCGAGCTGAACCGGGCCGTGGCCTTGGGGATGGCATTCGGGCCGCAGGCGGGATTGGATGCGCTCGATCAGCTCAGGACCGAGCCGTCGTTGAAGGAGTATCACCTGCTGCCGAGCGTCCGCGGAGATTTATTGAAAAAGCTCGGCAGGTTGCAAGAAGCGCGCGAGGAATTCGAGCGCGCCGCCGGCCTCACACGCAATGCGCGCGAAAAGGAGCTGCTGCTGCAGAGAAGCCGCGAGTGCGCTTGCTGAGCTCCCGAGCACGTTATGGGTTTAACGTCGGGAGGAGGCCCCTGTCGACCAGCACGGGCGGATGGCGGTGGTGCGTCGCCTGCTCGTAGGCGTAAGCGTAGCCGAGCAGGTCGCCATCGTGCCAGGGCAGTCCTGAAATCTCCAAGCCGAAAGGGAGGCCGGTTGCGTACAAGCCGCCGGGGACCACCACTGCCGGCACCCCCAACATGTTCACCCAACTAGTGGCGCTGTGCGGACCTGAGCTGAGGCGGCCGTCCTGCGGCATGGTTTCGTCGGGCGGCGGCATCTGGGCGGCGGGATAAACGAGGCCGTCAAGATTAAGGCGCTCGAATACTTCGGCATAAGCCGCGAGCGCGCGCTTCAGAGGGTCGTAATAGAAGGCGTTTGCTTCGGAATCGCTTTCGAGCTTGCGTTGCGAAATCGCCGGCTGCTCCTTCTTGACATTGTCGACGATGGCGCGGCCGGTGACGACCTGCGGCAGGGGCGAGCCGATGGCCTTTTGGTACTCGTCGACCGAGTGGTACTGGGGCGGACCGAAGTTGGCGAGGAAATTGTCGGTGCCCTCGCGAACGTAAGGAAAGGTGCAGATGCGGGCGGCAGTTTGGGCGAAGCTGTCGGGAAGGATGGAGTCGTCGAAGATGACTTCGGCTCCGGCCGCGCGCAGACCTTCGATGGCTGTCAGGAACGCCGCACGCGTTTCCGGCCGAAGCAGTTCGGTTTCGACGCGCTGCTCGTGAGCCAGATCTTCGGCGGTAGCGGATGGCGGAAGCCCCTGGAACGGCACTCCTGTTCCGTGCAGGACGAACGCTGGAACGCCGAAGCGCTTGCCTTTGAGGGCGTCGGGTTTCAGGTACTTGGTGTAAGGCGCTGGTTCGGCCTTCGCAGAGGAACCGACGGTACGTGCGTCGACGGGATCCTCGCCGGCCATTACGCCGAGCGCGATTGCGGCGTCAGTAACATTGCGCGCGATCGGGCCGGTGTTGTCGAGCAGCCAATCGAGCGGCGCGATGCCCGCGATGCTGACAAGGCCGCGCGTCGGGAAAACGCCGACGACGGAGCTGGTGCTCGACGGCATGCGGATGGAGTTGCCGGTATCGGTGCCGGTGCCCAGCATTGCGAGATTCGAGGTAATGGCGGTGACGGTGCCGCCCGAGGAGCCGCCGGGACTGTAGCGGACGTCGTAAGCGTTGCCGGTGCGGCCGAAGACGGAACTGCGGTTCGTGTCGCTGGCGGCAAAATCGGGCATATTGGTCTGGCCGATGATCACCGCGCCGGCGGCTTTGAGTTTGGCGACGATGGTTGCGTCGCGCGGGGCGATGAGTTCTTTGCCGGGAATCTTGTAGCCCTTCCAGCCGTCGGTGGTGATACGGCCCTGGATGCTGGTGTTCGCCTTGATGACGATGGGAACGCCCCAGAGCGGACCGGGTTTGAAATCCTTGCGGCGAGCTTCGGCGTCTTCGCGAGCTGCGGTCTGTAAGGCGCCAGGATCGAGGTTCTGCACGGCGCCGTAGATGCCGTTGTACTTCGCAATGCGGGCGAGGTACCAGTTCACGACTTGGGTAACGGTGTACTTGTGCGAGGAGTAGAGCGCATGAAGTTGCGGGATGTTGACCTCGAGGAGGTCGCGATCCATCGGCGAGGGCGCCTGAGCAGAAGCAATGGAGCAGACGACCAGAGTGGCTAAGATCAGCGAGAGCTTGCGGCGCATGCGTTCACTCCACGGGGCTGGAACATCATAGATAACGACAAAAGAGTTCACACGATGGGCACGAAGGGCTCACGATGCGGTTCCTTCGATTTATTTCGGGCGAACTCTTCAAGGTGGTGCTGGTCAGAACACCTTGAAGTGGATGGTCAGGTACTTCTTCGGGTTCTGGCGGACGGCTTCGAGCAGCTTGCGCATTTCGAGCAGCGCCTGGTCGGTGTTGTTATAGACAGAGCCATCGGTCAGCAGTTTACCGACAGTGCCGTCGGGCGAGTTCATTTTCTCCGAGATCGCCGACAGGTTCGTGATGGTGGTGTCGAGTTTTTTGGCGAACTCGGGGTCGGAGGCGAACTTGCCGAGCGCGCCTTTTCCGGAGTTGATGTCGCTCATCAGCTTGTTGGCCTTGGCGATGGTCTCGTTGGCGTTGTCGTAGAGCTGGGGATCCTTGATCAGCTTGCCGATGGAGCCGTTGCCGGAATTGACCTCATCGATCACTTTGTTCACGTTATCGATGGTGCCGTTCAGCTTGTTGTACATCTCGTCGGAGTAGAGCAGTTTGCCGACCGAGCCCTTGCCCGACTGGACCTCGTTGATCATCGTCTGCACGGAATTCAGGCTGGCATTCAGCTTGTTGTAAAGGCTCTCGTCGTAAATGAACTTGCCGATGGAGCCGTTGCCGCTCTCGATCTGCCCCAGGATGCGGTCGAGACGCTTGACCAGTATGTCGACGTTTTGCAGCGTGCCCTGGCTGGCGCGCACGACGTCGTTGAAGTCCGTGGTCGGCTTGACGATGAGCGTGTCGCCGTCCTTCACGTCGGGGCCGGTCGCCTGGCGGCTGTCGATGTCGAGGAAGGTCTCGCCGAGTACGCCGGCGGTGCTGAGCATGGCCTGCGAATCCTTCTTGATGGCGCCGGGGTACTTGGTCGCGACCTTAAAACGTACGCGTACGGGGTTGTCCCTGCGGCTGGGATCGACCGCGATATCGGTCACGTTGCCGATGTCCACGCCCTCCAGGCGCACAGGCGCGCCTTGGCGCAAGCCTCCAGCGTTATCGACGTAGGCAGTCAGCGTGATCTTCTTGGTGAACAGGCCGGCGGTGCCGGACATGAGGAAGATAAGGACGCCGAGAGTGATGCTGGCAATGATAACGACGATGCCGACACGCAATTGCGACCAACGGACCTGCTGCTGACTAGGCAAGTCGCTCTCCCGATCGAACTACAGGAAATTTGAGGGTGAATGATAGCAGAAGCTGGGCATAGGGCGCAGGGCTCAGGGCGTAGGGCTCAGGGAGTGAGACTTCTGTGTTGCCTATTACTTATTACTTGTTACTCCGTACTGGTTGCTCGTTACTCAGGACTAGTGCGGCGCTCGATGAGTGCGTGGACGGCGGCGACGAGTTCGTGAGCTGGAAGGGGCTGCACGAGATAGCCGTCGTCGCCCGATTCGACGCCCTTAGTCCGGCCCGTATCGTTGATGGCGGCGAGATGGAGGACGGGAATGCGGGCGGTAGTGGGATCGGCCTTGATGCGGCGGCAGACTTCGTAGCCGTCCATATCGGGCAGGCGGACGTCGAGCAGTACGAGGTCGGGACAGGCCTTGATGGCGTCGAGAGCTTCGGCGCCGCTACTCGCCTCCAGCACCTTGAATCCGGCGCGGCGCAGCGAGCGTGCGAGGGCGTAACGCTGGCTGTCGTTCGCCTCGACATGGAGGATGGAATGGCGGCGCGTTCCACCCCGCTTTTCGGCAGCGTTCACCAGGCGCTGGAGGACATCCAGGAGGTTGGCAGGGCCGTCAATCTTGGCGCAGAAGGCGTCAACGACGTCGGTGGCGTCGTCGGGACAGAAGACGGCCGAGGAGAGCATCAGGATGGGGACTTTCGAGCCACGGCGCTTCAGTTCCCAGGCGACTTCCGCTCCGGTCATGTCGGGCATGTAGTAGTCGAGGATGACGATATCGGCGCCTTGGCTGGAGAACGTCTTCAGGCCCTCAGCGGCGGACTTGGCGGTGAGCACGCGATAGTCGAGGCGCTCAAGGATCTTGCCGCGAATGTACAGAGAGCGTTCGTCGTCGTCGATGCAGAGAACTGTGCGGCGCATGGTGTTCGGTTGACCTGGGTAGCTGGGAATCGAAGCGAGTGGGCTTATCGTACCCGCTGGAGCGGCAGCACTCAACTAGGTGAACTGCGTAATATCAGTTGGAGGCGGGATTAAGTGCGCCTTGGTGCGCCAGACTGCGGCTCAGGACGAGGGCGGCGAGATAAGCGGCCGCGCCGCAGGCCAACGTAACGCCAAGTCCCCACTGGATGGCGATCAGCATGGCGAGCACGGAGCCGAGGACGCTGGAAGCGGCGTTGAGCGCCCAGGCCCATTCGATGGTGTTGTCCTCCCACCCCATCGCGCCAGAAGCGGGCGCGCTGGGGACCCCGGCCTGCTGGTGGGCGTCGGCGAGGGCGCGGAGCCCGGTCGGGAAAGGCATGCCCATGGCAAGGCCGAGCGGGACGAGGACGACGGCGCAAACGAGCAGCTTCAGCGCAAACGGCAGTCCGATGAGGGTGCGGAGGACGGGCGGAAGCGCGAAGACGTAGAGGGCGAGCAGGGCGATTGTCAGGATCAGCGGTACCCAGACCTGCGAGGTGCGCGAGAGCCATCTGCGCGAGAACAGGCTGCCGGCGCCGCTGGCGAGAAGCATCATGAAAATGACGACGGTGAGGGCGTAGGTCGGGTGTCCGAGGAAAAGGACGAAGCGCTGGATGAAGGCGATCTCGGCGAGGATGTAGCCAAGGCCGATGGCGATGAAGTACAGCAGGCTCATGGCCGATGGCCCATGGCTCATGGCAGGACGCGCCGTCAGCAGTAGAGGAAGAATCAGGAAGGCGAGGACGGCCACGATCGAGATGGCGAAGACCATCAGGAGGACGACGATGCCGAGATTGATGCGCCAGTCCATACCGCGGCCCCCGGTGAGGGAGCCGAGCATGTCCTTGATGCGGACGTTGAAGAAGAAGAAGGGCGCGTTGTCGGAGACGGGGGAGATGTTGTAGGGGTAGTCGCGAATGAATTGTGTGCGGTACGCAAACATATCGCCCACGGGAGGCAACGTAATGAGCTGGCGAAAGACTCGCGCCGCTTCGGGGCTGCCGCGGCGTTCCCGCAGGAACTCAGTAGCGCGGCACATGACGCCGCCGCGCTCGGCACTGGCGGTGCAGTCGCGGATTTCCGCGCGGTCGGCGTATATCGTGGGCAGGTCGAACGACGGCGCGTAGAGCAGGTACAGGTTCGGATAGTTCTGCAGCTGATCAACCACCGCGAACTCTTCACCCGTGGTGAAAGGCGTCTTCTTAGCGAGAACGGTTACCGGGCGCCCGTCTTCGCTCAGTGGGCCGTCGGAGATGACGATGAAGTTCCGGGTGAGATCATTGCTCGTAATCTGCTCAAGCGCCGCGATCGCCTGGGACACGACGCGCAACGCTTCCCGCGGTTTGGCGAATTCCCAGCGGGTGATGGCGATCATGCCGTCGGGCTTAAGGTGGTCGAAGTACTCGCGGAAGGCCTCGGTCGTGTAGAGGTTGTTCTCGCTGAGAGCGAACGCTCCGGCGGCGGTGGAGGCCCAGGTGTCGACGAGCGTCATTTGCAGTACGTCGTATTTATCGCGGGAGTTACGCACCCAGGAGCGTCCGTCGGCGACGTTGATGTGGACTTCGGGGCGTTCGTAGAGGTGGTAGGCCCAGTCGGCGAAGCGTCCGCGCATGATGTCGGTGGCGATGATGGGATTGATCTCGATGCCGGTGACGCTGGGACTGCCATTGGCGACGGCGCGCAGCACGTCAACGCCGCCGCCCGGGCCGATGATGGCGTAGCTGCCGTTGGGGCGCAGGACGTTCGCGAGCGACGAAGGCGCGGACATGAGGTTGTGGCGCCACTCGGGAGCCATGCCGGCGACGGGCGTGTTCATGATGTAGGTGGAGGCGTCGGCATCGATGACGATAACCTTGGCGCCTTTCTGGTCGTCGACTTCGACGCGCGACAGGGCATTCCAGCGCGCGAAGAGCACCCAGGGTTTATCGCGGCGGATGCCCTTGGCATAAACGATGTCGACGAGCTTGCCCGAGTAGTTTGCGACGGCAGCAATCGAGAGAAGCAACGCCCAGGCGAGGGAAAACGAAAACCATTTCCGATTGCCAATTGTCGATTGCCGACTACGCTGCCAGATCCAGGCGGCGAATGCGGAGGCTGCGGCGGCGAAGAGGATGGTGCTCGGGCCGCCGACAAAATTAAGAAGGGGAACGATGCCGACACAGGCGAGCGCGCCACCGGCGAGATCGGCGGCGTAGAGCTGCGTGATGCGCTGATGTGAGCGCGCGAACAGGACGGAAAAGAAAAGTCCTGTCAGGCAAAACGGGACGGCGGACACGAGGTAAATGACAGTCAGCTTGAGGAAGTTGGCGCCTGAAAGGGTGAGGCTGACCGGGATGTGCAGGTCGATCTCGAGGACGGCGATCAGCAGAAACGAATTCGCGAGGCAGAGGCGCGCGCCGACCGTTTCCGCGTCCCACTGCGCCAGCCAGTTCTTCTTCACGTATGCAAATACGCCGCCAGCGCCAAGACCGAGGAGCGCGATGGAGATGGCCAGGAACGCGAAGTGATAAAAGAGCGTGACGGAGAAGAGGCGGGTCAGGGCGAGCTCCAGCAGCAGGCTGGAGAAGCTCATGACCAGGACGCCGAGAAGGGCTGTTTTCGGGGATAAAGATCGCGTTTGTTCCAGGTTCGGCGCGGCTACGATGGTTTCGCTCATGTTTAGAAATGAAGAATTAAGAATTAAGAATGAAGAATACAGGCGCGCGCAGATGCTGGTTAGTGTCTTTCATTCTTCATTCTTAATTCTGCATTCTTAATTTTCCAAGATTACCTGCGCCATCGCCGTTTCTTTTGTGTGCGTCAACGAAAGCGCCGCGTGCTTGACCCCGAGCTTTGCGGCGAATTCGGCCGCACGGCCGTGAAAGACGATAGTCGGACGGCCGCCTGGTTCGCGGCGGACTTCGACTTCCGTCCATGAGACGCCGCGGTGCCAGCCGGTGCCAATGGCTTTCAGCCCCGCTTCCTTCGCGGCGAAGCGCGCAGCGTAACGCTCGGCGCGGTTGGCCTTGGAATCGCAGTAACGGATCTCGTCGGGGGTGAAGATGCGCCGAAGGAAGCGGTCGCCGAAGCGCTCGATGGCGGCGGCGATGCGGGGGACTTCGGTGAGGTCGATACCGGTTCCGACGATCAAGGTCGCTAGTCTCTGGTCGCTAGTCGCTGCGCTCAGGGCTCAGGGCTCAGGCGAAACCAGTTAAGTTACCACGTGCGTCCGTTATCGGCTCCCGTTTCAGGAAGCGACACAGGACGACGTGACGCAAAGCACGACAGGCCTTGTGTTGCGGGCCTAAAATGTTTTGAGTTGAGGGCTCTTCGGCAATCCTAGCCAGCAATGATTCGCGCGCTCCGGCCGCATGCGAGCATCCGCGACCGTCGCCTCAGGAGGAACACGCATGAGCGACAATCTGACGATTATCGATAATCGCACCAACAAAACCTACACTCTGCCGATCGAGCAGGGGACCATCAAGGCCATGGACCTGCGGCAGATCAAGACCGACCCGGAAGACTTCGGCCTCATGACGTACGACCCCGCTTTCATGAACACAGCGTCGTGCAAGAGCAAGATCACCTTTATCGACGGCGATAAGGGCATCCTGCGCTACCGCGGGTACAACATCGAGGACCTGGCGGAGAACTGTACGTACCTCGAAGTCGCGTACCTGCTGCTGAACGGCGAACTGCCGGACGAAGAGCAGAAAAAAGACTGGGTGCACACGGTCACGCACCACACGATGCTGCACGAGACGACGAAGGAGTTCATCTCGCGCTTCCGCTACGACGCGCACCCGATGGGAATCCTGGTGAGCACGCTGGCGGCGCTGTCGACGGTGTACCCGGAGGCGAAGAACGTTCATGATGCGGAGAACCGGCGCATTCAGACGATCCGGCTGATCGCCAAGATCCCCACCATCGCCGCGAACTCATACCGGCACAGCGTCGGGTTCCCGTATGTGTATCCGGACAACGACCTCAGCTTCACCGAGAACTTCATGAACATGTTGTGGAGGATGGTGGAGCCGAAGTACGTGGCGAATCCGGCGATGGCGCGCGCTCTCGACATCCTGTTCATCCTGCACGCCGACCATGAGCAGAACTGCTCGGCGAACGCGATGCGGGCGGTGGGCTCCAGCCTGCCGGATCCGTATCTCGCGGCATCGGCCGCGGCGGCTGCGCTGGCAGGGCCCCTGCACGGCGGCGCCAACGAGGAAGTGCTGCGCATGCTGGACGAGATCGGCGAGGCGAAGAACATTCCGGAGTTCATCAAGCACGTCAAAGAGGGGAAGCGGAAGCTGATGGGCTTCGGACACCGCGTGTACAAGAATTACGATCCGCGCGCCCGCATCATCAAGCAGGCGGCGGAGGACGTGTTCAAGGTCACGGGGCGCAACAAGAAACTCGACATCGCGCTCGAACTGGAGAAGGTCGCGCTCAACGACGAGTACTTCATCCAGCGCAAGCTGTATCCGAATGTCGACTTCTACTCGGGGATCATCTACCAGGCAATGGGCTTCAAGCCGGAGATGTTCACGGTGCTGTTCGCGATTCCGCGCATGGCGGGATGGATGGCGCACTGGAACGAGATGCTGGAAGACCCGACAACTAAGATCGCGCGCCCGCGCCAGGTCTATGAAGGCCACGCGCTGCGCAAGATCGAGAAGGGCAAGCCGACGTTCGCTATGAAATAGGGCGTAGGGAGCAAGGCTTAGGGGAAACCGACCTCGGATCGCACGGATGAACGCGAATCGTTCATCAGCGTGGTCCGCGGATTTTCGTTGACACTAGGAAACGCGGCTGGTGCAACCCTGAGACTCGGCCGTGGTTCAGACATTCAGGGGCACAACACAGGAATGGTATCCCATGGGCTCGTCTGGGCCAGGCAGCACAGGAGTGCCGCCGTTCGCGGTCTGCTACTCGCGGCAATCATAAGTTTGCTTTCGTTGGGGTACATTCATTGCGGCGCAACGAGCCAGTTGGGTACGGTTGAACCGAAGGACATCTGCAACTGTCTCCCGGTCGAGCCCGACATCGCCGACTACCGGCACTTGGCAAAGCATGTCGCCCTACCGAACCTTACGCCGCAAGAAATCACGGTTACTGACATTCTGAGCTGGGACCAGAACCTTCCCATTCTTCCGCCCGACGCCCCGCGAAGCGGACGCGAACTTCAGTTGTTTCACGTCGCGAACGCCTATTTGCAGAACGCGAGCGTGAACAGCGGAGATTGCGACGTCCACTTGGAAATCTCGCAAACGGCGGACCGCAATGCCCCCAGAGTCGTTGTCGAAACCCCGGTTGATAGCGAATATTGCAACGCGCGGCGGGCCATCCAGACGCAACTGGCGAAACACGGATTTACGCTCGACGCGACGCACGGCGGCGATTTGGCCCAAGCCATACCGGTTGAAGTGACTGGCATGGCGTTCGAGGACTTCGAACACAATCGTGGGTCGGTGCAAGTGGCGACCTTGTGGGAGCTGCACCCGGCGATCGTGAACCTGCTGCAGTGAGGCGGTGGCAGGCGAGACGCCTGCGTTACGAGTTGAAGAAGCGCGCGATCTGCGGCCAGAACTTCATGGTCGTGTGCTGCGTGCTGAGGTGTCCGCCGCGGGCGAGTAGTTTGAGCTTGATCCTGGTTTGCGCCGCGAAATCAGCAACGCACCGCCACGGAATGTAGGGATCATCCTTGGCGTGGAACATCAGGACCTTCGCGGGGTCGAACTCCTCTACGTGCGCGATCGGGTTGAAGAACCTGCCGGAGCGCAGCTTGTTCCAGTTGCGCGCAGGCAGGCGGTAGGCGTTGCCGAAAGCTTCGCGGATGTAGGCCGGGTAGCTTGGGTTTGAGGTTTCTTTGTCCTGCTCCTCGTCGAGGATGGTCCAATCGACGACCGGGCAGTTCGCGACGACTTTCGTTACTCGACGGTGGAGCGAGGCCAGCAGTGCGGCGGCGCCACCGAAGCTGCCGCCGATCACAAAGATTTCACCGGGATTTACTTTGAACTTCTGGCCGAAGGCGCTTTCGCGGAAGCCGCGCGGCAGTTCGTCGATCACATCGAACAGGTCCTGCTCGGGCGATATGTTCAGGAATTCGCCGCCACTCTCCCATGAGCCGCGCCAGCGCGGATAGAACACCCAGAAGCCTTTGTCCGCAAGAAACTCGACGAGCGGCTGCTTGCATGGGATCGAAGGCATGCCGTCGCAGACGAGAATGACGCGCTGCGTCCTGCGCGGGCGAGTGGGCGGCAGGAATTCGGCGACGATGTCGCGAGCAAACCGGGTGCGGAACACGACGAGAGTATAGCCATCTGGACATCTGGACATCTGGAAATCTGGAAATGTGTGGCGAGGTCTGAACGTCTACCAGGAAGCACGACTAACGCGTATTAACAACCGCGTCCGCCACGGCAATGGCCTGAACGGTTTCGAGGACGTCGTGAGCGCGGACGATGTGGGCCCCACCGAGCACAGAGATCACCGCCGCGGCGACGCTTCCGGCGGCGCGATTCGCCGGTTCGGGCAGCGTGCCTGAACGGCCCGTCAGGCGGCGAATGAACGATTTTCGTGAGACGCCCGCAAGTAGCGGAAATCCAAGCTCGCCGAAGTCCGAGAAATGCGCCAGCATCGGGTGGTTCTGCTCGAATATTTTGCCGAAGCCGAAACCGGGGTCGAGAACGATTCGTTCTTTAGCAACACCGGCATTTACGGCGCGCGCGGCGATCTCGCCAAGTTCGCGCTTGACGGTGCCGACAACGTCGTCGAGCGGCGGCAACTTACGCCAGTCCTGCGGGCGTCCGCGGGTGTGCATGAGCACGACGCCGCAGTCGAGGCCGGCGACGGTACGCGCCATGTCGGCGTCCCAGCCGAAACCGCTGATGTCGTTGACGATATCGGCGCCGCACTGCAAGGCCTCACGCGCGACCTGCGCTTTGTAGGTATCGATGGAGATCAAGGCCTCACGACGCTGCCGCTTGATGCCGCCGATCACCGGCAGGACGCGGCGCAGCTCTTCTTCGGCAGAAACCGCAGGTGTGTCGGCGGCGAGCGCTCCGGGGCGGGTGGACTCGCCGCCGATGTCGAGGATGTCGGCGCCGTCGTCGAGCAGTTTCAGGCCGCGTTCGATGGCCGCGCCGGGTTCGAAGTACAGCCCGCCGTCGAAGAAGGAATCAGGCGTGACATTAAGAATTCCCATGACCAGGGTGCGCGGACCGAGCTCGAGTCGGCGCGTGCCGAGATTCCAGGTGAAGTGGGGGCGCACGGGAGGATTGTAAAGGTAGGTCGGTCATCAGTGGTCAGTGATCAGGAGTTTGAACCGCAGCTTTATCGCTAGTCGGCATTTGCGATTCTGTTTCATACCTTAGAGGCTGGCTGCGAGACTGCCGACTGATTACCTTCCAATTCAGTGTTAAACTGTGCAGTTCACTCCCATGTACCGGAACCGCCGCCCTGTCGTCTTCCTGGTCCTGCTGCTCAGCGTGCAACTGGCCTTCGCTGCTCCTCATCGCAGGGATTCGCATCCGAGATCGACGAAGAACGCCGCCGACAAAAAGAGGGAGAAAGAGCCGAAGCTCGTACGCGAGCGCATCGAGCGGGTGCTGAACCAGCCGGATATCGCGCGGGGATTCTGGGGCGTGGAGGCGGTCTCACTCTCCACGGGCAAAACGCTTTTTACCTATAACGGCGACAAGCTGTTCACGCCGGCGTCGAACACGAAGCTGTTCACCACGGCGGCGGCGCTGGCGCTGATCGGGCCGGACTACCGGTTCAATACTACGGTCGAAAGCAACGGCACGCTCGATAAATATGGCCGGCTCACCGGGGACGTGGTGCTGGTCGGGCGTGGCGATCCGAATCTTTCCGGGCGCAATCTTCCGTATGTCGCGGGGCCGCAGCGTCGTCAGCCGCCGATGATCGTTCTGCAGCAACTGGCCGACCAGGTGATCCAGAAAGGCGTGCTTTATATCGACGGCGACATCGTCGGCGATGATACATACTTCGCCTTCGAGCGCTACGCCGACGGCTGGTCACAGGACGACATGAGCCGCGAGTGGGGCGCGCCGGTATCGGCGCTGACCATCAACGACAACGTGCAGTTCGTGCGCGTGCAGCCGGGCGGCAATCCGGGTGAGAAGGCGTTCATCAGCATCGATCCGTTCCCCGATTACTACCAGCTCGACAACCGCATCATGACCACGCCCGCCGGGACGGGGCCGCGCAACGTGAATATCTCGCGCGAACCGGGCTCGAACCTGCTCACGCTGTGGGGCACGATCCCCGCGGATGACCCGGGGTTCCACGAGTCGCTGGCTATCGAAGACCCGGCCGAGTTCGCGGCGCGTTACTTCCGCCGCCTGCTGGAAGAGCGCGGCGTGACCGTCTACGGCAAGGCGCGGGCCAAGCACCTGCAACTGGCGAACTTGTCGACGTTCACCGTGACGGCCATGGCGCAGGGTGGCGGTGACGTTCCGCGCAATGCTCCGCGAACGATTCCGTCGCTGGTGCTGGGGTCATACCAGTCGCAGCCCCTGGCGGCGGACCTGCCGGTCGTCAATAAGGACAGCCAGAACCTGCACGCCGAAATCCTGCTTCGCCTGCTCGGACGTGAGAAGGGTACGGCGGGGACAATTGAAGCGGGCTCGGAAGTCCTGCGCGGGCTGCTGACCCAGGCCGACATCCGGTCTGACGAGTATGTGTTTTATGACGGCTCCGGCCTGTCGCGGCAGAACCTGGTGACGCCGCACGCCATCGTTAAGCTCCTCTACTACGCGAGCAAACAGCCCTGGGGCGCGCAGTACGCGGCAACGCTGCCCGTCGCTGGCACCGACGGCACGCTGGCCGAACGTTTCCGTAATACGCCCCTTCAGGGTAAGGTCGAGGGAAAGACCGGATCGCTGAGCCACGTCAGCACACTGTCGGGATACGCGACCACGGCGAGCGGCGAGCGGATCGCGTTCTCGGTGATGTCGAACAACTACAACGTCCCGAGCCTGGTCGCGATGCAGGCGATCGACCAGATCGTTACGGCGCTGGTGGACGATAAGAAATGAGTCATTTGTGATTGCGTGATTGGTCATTTGTGATTGGGGTTCGATTCTCGATCCAAATAATCACAAATCACCAATCGCTAAATCACAAGTTCCACTACCTCCACCACAACCCCCAAACCACATCCACCGTCGTATGCGTGATCGCCGAGCAGGTCAGACGGTGGCGGTCGAGCCAGGCGCGGCCGTAGAAGATCCCGGCGATCGCGGCCATCAGCACATAGCGCGAGTTGAACGGCAGCGGCTTGTTGAAGTGCGACAGGCCGAAGATGCAGGCGGTCAGCAGTAACGCGCGCGTGCGGCCAATACGGTTTTCGAGCAGGTTCTGCAATAGACCGCGGAAGAAAAGTTCTTCCGGGATAGCGACGAAGAAGAACGTGACCAGGTAGGCTCCGGCGATCCCGGCGAGGCCGCGGTGAACGAAATGTGGATGGATGAAGTGAAGAGCGAGGCCGAGCCCAATGGCAATCGGGGCATAGAAAGCGAATTCGCGCAGGCCAACTACGAGGTCGCGGCCGCGGACGATGAAGTCAAATCCCACGCGGGGCAGGCGGCGGACCACGAGATAGACATACAAAACCGCATCGACGAGCAGCAGCTTCGGCATTGCGCTCAGTCCGGGGTGCGGCCAGGCGCCGGCGAAAAACCGGAACTCGACGGGCAAGCCGACGGCGAGGAGCGTGATCGCGTCCTGCCATGAGAACGCATTCGTGCCTGTCGGGAGGAACTCCATGAGCGAGGCGAGGGCGACCGGAATCCCGAAGAGCGCGGCTGCGTAGGCGAGTTGGAATTCGCCGCGCGGAATCGTGAACACGACGTACGAGATTACGAGCAACCCGGGCGCGAGAACGCGGACAGCGCGGTTGGTGAGCACTCTCGCGAGCTCCGACGCCATTCCGAATCCGAAGAACCAGAAAGGCGCGAGAAGAAGGACGAAGCTGGCGAAGGCGGAAGGGAAGTGCCCGCCGATGCGCTGACTAATGTCGAAATGTTGCGCGGCGGCGGCAAAGGCCACGATCAGCATAACGAACGAGGTCGTCGCCGGGACCCAGCGGAAGGATTTGTTCGGGCGCTCGTCGGACATCGCAAGTCCCACCCTAGCAAAACCGGCTAGGGTGGGCCACCCGCCTTCATTCGTCATTCGGACTTCTTCATTCTTCATTGGCGTTTGCTAAACTCGCGCTAATGTCGGCTCCCGACCAGCTTGGGTTCACCTTCGAGGCGCAGCCGCAGCGCCGTGTCTGGACGGTGCGCGACCTGATGTCGGCGGTGCGTACGCGAGTGGAGCGCGAGTATACCGACGTGTGGGTCGAGGGCGAGGTGTCGAACTTCCGTCCCGCCGAATCGGGTCACCTGTATTTCACCCTCAAGGACGAAGGGTCGCAGATGCGGGTAGTCATGTTCCGCTCGCAGGCGCGCCTGCTCCGTTTCAAGCCCGCCGACGGCATGGCGATCCTGGCGCGGGGGCGGGTAACGATCTACGAGCCGCGCGGCGAACTGCAACTCTCGGCCGAATTCCTGGAGCCCAAGGGCGCCGGAGCGCTGCAAGTCGCATTCGAGCAACTGAAGGCTAAGCTCGCGGCGGAAGGACTGTTCGATCGCGAGCGCAAGAAGCCGATCCCGTCGTTTCCGCGACGTGTTGGTATCGTCACTTCACCACGTGGAGCGGCGATCCAGGACATCTTGAACATCCTGCGCCGGCGGCATCGCGGCGTGAATGTGCTGATCTACCCGGCGCAGGTGCAGGGTTTAGGGGCGGCGTCGGAAGTAGCATCAGGGGTGCGCTACTTCAATCGCGCGAAGAGCGTGGACGTGGTCGTGGTCGCGCGCGGCGGCGGATCGCTCGAGGACCTGGCTGCGTTCAACGACGAAGGCCTGGCGAGGACGATCGCGGCGTCGGAGTTGCCGGTCATCTCGGCGGTTGGACACGAGACGGACTTCACCATCTGCGATTTCGTGGCGGACCTGCGCGCGCCGACGCCGTCGGCTGCAGCTGAGTTGGTCATCGAGTCACGCCATCGCATCGAGGAACGGGTGGAGACGCTGCGGGCGCGGCTGCAACGCGCGGCGCGATACCAGTTGCTCATGTCTCGGCAGCGGCTGACGCAGTTGGCGCAGCACGGCGCTTTCGCACGCATGCAGCAGGCGCTCGGACGGCGCGCACAGCGTGTCGACGAATTCGTGTTCCGCATGGCCGCGGCGTACCGCAGGCAGTTGCAGGCTTTTCGCCGAAGGCTCGACGTAGCCAGTGCGCGCGTGCGAGCGCACGACCTGCGGCGCGTGCTCGACGTGATGAAGCGCGACCTGCACGCGCAGGAACACGCGTTGACGGCAACCATGCGGACACAACTGCAGCGACAGCGGTCCGGCGTCGAGCAGGCCACAGGACGGCTGCATGCGCTGTCGCCGCTGAATATCCTGGAGCGCGGCTACGCGCTGGTCTTTGACGCAAACGGAAACTTGGTCAAAGATGCGGCGCAGGTGAGTGCGGGGGATGAGATCCGGGCGCGCCTGCATCGCGGCGAGATCCGCGCGAAGGTGGATACCTCCACTCCAGCCGACCCTAAAGCTTAACCACGCAAGGCCGAATCCCTGCATTAGAATATGCTCGCAGTCGTCTTTCTCGGCTGCCGGACGGGAGTCCATGCTCACGCACCTTACGGGGCGGTGGCCACAGGTGTCGGCACAGTCGGTTGTCGACATCATCCTCGTCGCCGTACTGATCTACGAGTTCCTGGCGCTGATCAAGGGTACGCGCGCCATGCCGGTGCTGTTCGGCGTCGGCAGCATCGCGCTCGCGTACTATCTCGCGCTGCGCCTGCAACTCCACACCGTCATCTGGGTGATGAGCAATCTCCTGCCCTATGCGATCTTTGCGCTGATCGTCGTCTTCCAGGCGGAGATCCGGTTCGCACTCGCCAAACTGGGCCGCAAGTTCACGTTGTCGCGCGTATCCGGCGCGGTGGCGGAGAGCTACGACGACATCGTCCTCGCCGCCAATCTGTTTTCGCAGAACCAGACGGGTGCACTGATCGTCATCGAGCGCGACATAGGTCTTCGCACTTACATCGAAAGCGGCGTCCCGCTCGACGCTCAGGTGAGCTACGACCTTCTGGCGACCATCTTCCGGCCGAGTGCTCCGCTGCACGACGGCGCGGTCATCATCCAGAAGGACCGCATCGCGGCGGCGGCGTGCTTCCTGCCGCTCTCGATGAACCCGGTGCTTTCGACGCAACTGGGCACGCGGCACCGCGCCGGCATCGGCATTACCGAGGAAACCGATGCCATCGCCGTGATCGTTTCGGAGGAGACCGGTGCCATCAGCCTGGCTGTGTCGGGCAACATCGAGCGCGACATGACGGCCGACGAACTACGCGAGCGTCTGAGCGAACTGCTGCGGCGCTACGTCCCGCCCAGCGCCCTTCCCACCGCGATCGGCGGCAACGAAGAAGAGCGCGAGATGCTTCCCCCCAAGATGGAGCGCACGGACTGGAGAGGAGACTGAAGATGGACTTCCTTCGCCGGTACGTGTTGCACAACCTCGGCCTGAAGATCGTGTCCCTGATTGCGGCGCTGTTGTTGTGGTTCGCGGTCACGCGGGAACCCGTGGCGGAAGTCGCGATCACCGTGCCGGTGGAATTCCATAACGCGCCCGAGCATCTCGAGATCAGCACCGAGTCCATCCCGGAGGTGCAGGTGCGGGTCCGAGGGCCAGTACGCGAACTGCGTGATATCTCGCCTGCTGAAGTCCATGCGATCATCGATCTGGAACAGACCAAGCCCGGGGAGCGCACCTACGACCTGAATCCGAAGCGCATTCACGTACCCGAGGGCATTGAAGTGGTGCAGGCGGTCCCCAGCCAGATGCGGCTCACCTTCGACGCCAGCCTGACGAAGCAGATCGAGGTCAAGCCGCGCGTGATCGGAATTTTCGCTTCCGGCTACCGCATCGACCAGGTGACCGCAGTGCCGAACAGGATCACGATCGTAGGCCCAGCCAGCCACGTGCAAGGTGTGGAAGGCGCCGTGACCGATCCGGTCGACGCAACCGGCGTCGTGGGCAGCGCGACGTTCACGACGCACGCCTACGTTTCCGATCCGCTGGTACGACTGTCCGACCCGAATCCGATCCACGTCACCGTCACCACCCAGAAGAACAACGTTCGTTAGCCCGGTGCTCGCGGTGGCGCGATTCAGTTGCGATAGAATCCTCTCACAACGTTCAACGGAGGAGTCAAAACTGCGCCGATGAGAATGCTGTTCGGCACGGATGGAATCCGCGGTGTGGCTGGCGACCCGCCCCTGGACGAGGCGACCGTGGAAGCCGTGGGCGCGGCACTGGGCCGGCACCTGGCCGCGAAGCATGGGAGCGCCGGCATTGTCATCGGGCAGGACACGCGCGAGTCCAGTCCATGGATCGCGGCTACGTTATCCCGGTCCTTGCGTTCGGCGGGCGCGACCGTCCGGCATTCCGGCGTGATCACCACTCCCGCCGTCGCCTTGCTGGCGCGCCGCAACTTCGAAGCAGGCGTGGTCATCTCCGCCTCGCACAATCCGTGGACCGACAACGGGATCAAGATCTTCGGCCATGATGGCTACAAACTTTCCGACGATCTGGAAGAGAAGCTCGAGGCCGATATCTTTTCGCACCTGCATAACCGACACGCGTCGCAGGGCGGCGACGACGTCCACGGCGCCGACGACACATCGCAGCAACAGCCTGCCAGTGGCACCGACCCCGAACTGCTGCGCGAGTATGTCGATTGGCTGGCCGCGTCGGTTTCAGCCGGCACGCTGAAGGGACTTCGGATGATGGTGGACTGCGCGAATGGAGCGTCGACGCCGGTCGCGCACGAAGTGTTCTCGCGCTGCGGAGTACAGGCGCGCTTCATTCACGACACTCCCGACGGCCGGAACATCAATGAGAACTGCGGTGCGCTGCATCCCGACGTTGTGGCGGCAGCAGTCGCGCAATCGCCGGGAGCATTCGATCTGGGAGTCACGTTCGACGGCGACGCCGATCGCGCCCTCTTCAGCGACGCGGGCGGAAAAATACTGAATGGCGACGCGGTCCTGCTCCTGTGCGCGCGAGACATGAAAACGCGCGGGTTGCTGAAGGCCGATACGGTCGTGGCGACGACCATGTCGAACATGGGGCTGGAAGTCGCACTCAAACGCAGCGGTATCACCATGCTCCGCGCGCCGGTCGGGGATAAGTACGTCCTGGAGCAGATGCAGAAGACCGGCGCCACTCTCGGCGGAGAGCAATCCGGACATATCATCTTTCGGGACGGCGAAGCGACGACCGGTGACGGCCTGCTCACTGCGCTGCGCGTCATGGACGTGCTCGTGCGCGCGGGCAAGCCGCTGCAAGAACTGCTGGCAGATTTCAAGGTGTTTCCCCAGACGATCAAGAACGTGCGCGTGCGGGAGAAGCGTCCGTTCGAGGAGTTTCCCTCGGTAGCGAAGGCCATTCGCAGTGCCGAGCAGGCGCTCGATGGCTCGGGACGTGTCGTTGTACGATATTCCGGCACCGAGGCGCTGGCGCGAGTGATGGTCGAGGCGGAGAGCGAAGATACGCTGCGCCGGCTGACGGACGACATCGCGGGCGAGATCCAGAAGGCGCTGGGGGTGGAGAGGGCATGATCGAGGTCGGACGCGAGGATCGCGTGTTTGTCTTGACGGGCGCGGGCATCAGCGCCGAAAGCGGGATTGCAACCTTCCGTGACTCCGACGGGCTGTGGAACGGTGTCCGCGTCGAAGACGTCTCGACCCCGGAGGGTTGGCGCCGCGATCCAGGACAGGTGTGGGCTTTCTACTCGGCGCGCCGCAAAGCTGCCGCCGACAAGAAGCCGAATCCGGCGCACATTGCACTCGCGCAACTGGAGTCCGCGATCGGAGACCGGCTCCTGATCTGCACGCAGAATGTCGACGACCTGCATGAGCAGGCTGGTTCGACCCGTGTCCTGCACATCCATGGAAATCTTTTCCAAAGCCGCTGCGAGTCCTGCGGCCGGACCCCGTTCATCGACCGCGACGTTCACGAGGACGAGATCCCGAAGTGCCGGACATGCGGCGGAAAGATCCGGCCGAACATCGTCTGGTTCGGCGAGGTGCCGCTGCACCTGGAACGGATCCTGCGCGAACTGGAGTTCTGTACCATCTTTGTCGCCGTGGGCACATCGGGCGTGGTCCACCCGGCGGCCAGTTTTGTCGCCACCGCGAAATTAAAAGGTGTCGTACGCACAACGTGCTACGTAGGTCCGGAGGAACCCGCTAACCGCATTCTTTTCAATCAAGTGGTGCTCGGGAACGCCGGCGAAGTTTTGCCCAGCCTGTTCCAGTACGCGAACGCAAAATCCCGCTAGTTGACGCAACTCTCGCCGCGCCATAGCATTCCGTAACCATAGATGTGGCTCGGTCCTCATTACGAGGCGCCCGCTTCGGATGTCGGACGGACCGTGACGGTACTGGCGCGCTGCTGATCGCGAGGTGTTCCATGACGAGTTCAAGTACGCGTATCGCCGTTCTTCTCTTCCTTAGTTCCAGCCTGGCAGTTGCCCAAACCCACGGCGGCAGCACCGGCGGAGGCACCTCCAGCGGCGGCGGCACCAAGGGAACGGGTACCACCACAACAACGACGGTACCGACGCGGGGGAACTCGAATATCCCGCCCGTCATGGACCAGACGCGTCCCATTACGTTGACCGGCAGGGTTGTGATGGACGACGGAACGCCGCCCAGCGAAAAGGTGAGCATCGAGCGTATCTGCAACGGCAGGGCGCGTCGAGAGGCCTATAGCGATTCGCACGGATACTTCAGTTTCATCATCGACAATTCCCGGCCGCAGATGGTGATGCAGGACGCCAGCGTGGGATACGACGGGTTGGACTCCATGCGCCCATCCGGTATGAGGAGCTCGAGTTCTATCCCCGATGTGTCGGGCACGCGCACGCTCGACGGCTGCGAGCTAAAAGCAGTCATGGGGGGCGCGGTCTCCGAGTCGATCCAACTCACCGGCCGGCGCGCTTTTGACGATCCCAACGTCGGCACCATCGTCCTACACCGCATGGGAAAGACGACTGGGGGCGCGACGGTCAGCCTCACCTCCTTGAAGGCGCCCGACAAAGCGAAGAAGGCATTCGAAGACGGCAAGAAAGCGCTCGCGAAAGAGAAGCAAGCGGAAGCGCAGGCGAAGTTTACGAAAGCCGTCGAGATATTCCCCGACTTCGCGGAAGCATGGGTCGAGCTGGCGGATATATACATGAAGTCGCACGATGTCGAGAATGCGCGAGCAGCCAGCGAACATGCCGTGGCCGCGGACCCGCGGTATGTCCGGCCCTACTTCACGCTGATCGTGCTGGCAGCCAGCCAGGAAAACTGGAAGCAGACGCTCGACGTCAGCGACAAGCTGGTGGCGCTGGACGCTTACAACTATCCGGCCGCGTACTACTACAACGCGCTGGCTAACTACAAGCTGCGCAACCTCGAAAAGGCGGACGCTTCGATCAAGGCGGCGCGCAAGCTCGACACAGCCAACAAGCTGCCGAAGATCAGCCTGCTGATGGCGGCGATCATGATGGACCGCAACGATTTCGCCGGGGCGGTACAGGAGTACAGAGCCTTCCTGAACCACGCGACGGCCAGTGCAGCCGACGCCGAGTACGCGCGCAGGCAGCTTGCTGACGCCCAGACCAAGTTGGCGGCAGCTCCGCCGCCACCTCCGGCAGGATCGCCGAAGTAGGTCCGTCGGTGCGTCAGCTCACGCTGGTGTGGCTCAGCTCGTCTTCGAGATTGCCGGGCTCGGTGTCCGGCGGCAGATCCCGGAACAGATAGCGCAGCAGCGGCGGCGCGATCAACGTCGTCACAGCCGCCATAAAAATTATCACCGCGTATGCCTGCTGGGAGATGGCGTTTGTCTGCAGACCGACGAGCGCCACGATCAGCGCCACCTCGCCCCGCGGCAGCATGCCAACGCCGACCTTGGTAGCGCTCATGACGCCGTCCAGCAACATGGGCAAGCCACAGCCCAGCACCTTCGAAACGATCGCCAGCAATGAAACGACGATCGCTGTTGCCCACACCGGCCCGGTGAAGAGGTTCACGTCCAGCCGCGCGCCCATGACAAAAAAGAAGAAGGGCGCAAGAAATTCCACGATGGCGTGCGCCCTCGGCTGCAGGTTCCATTCCGGCGAGTAGTCGGCGAAGACCAGGCCGGCGAAGAACGCGCCGATGATCGCCGCCATGCCGATCTTCGTTGCCGCGACACTCAGCCCGAGGCAGATCGCAAGCGCGAGGATGAGCGGAGCGTCGTGTGACGACATGCGCTTCAGGCCTGGACGCATCCGCCGCACCAGCCGAGGGCCGACAAAGATCATGAAGATCGCAAAGCCGACTGCTTCCGCCGTCAGCACGCCCAAGTGCAGCCATTTCACGGAACCGCCCACAGCCAGCCCCGATGCGATGGTGAGCACGATCATCCCGAGGATGTCGTCGAACACGGCGGCTCCGAGAATGATGCGAGCCTCGCGGGTGTTCAGCGCGTGCAGATCACTGAGCACGCGCGCCGTGATCCCGACGCTTGTGGCGACGGTCGCGGCGGCGACGAAGACGGATTCGTGCAGCGGCCCGTGTTTCAGGTGCAGGTAGGTGAAGGCGAGCACGAACGGGACTACCACGCCCGCCACCGCTACTCGCAAGGACTCGCGGCCGACTTTGATCAGGTCTGCCGGCCGCGTCTCCAGCCCCACGGTGAAGAGCAGGAAGATCGCCCCGATCTCCGCCACCGAGATGACCGCGTCCGAGGGCACGACCAGCGCCGTCAGATGCGGTCCCAGGATCACGCCGGCGAGGATCTCCCCCAGCACGGCGGGAAGCGAGAGCTGCTCAAATAGTTCAGCGAATGCTTTCGCCCATACGAAGATGGCGAATAGCTCGAGCAGGAAAGTGTCGGCGCTTTGCGGCATCTTGCGGTCTTGCGAAGCGGCGGACCAGCCGGCGCAACCGCCGGATGGCCTCCTGAACTAATAACTCAACATCTAGTATTGAGCCAACAAAAATCCAGAGCAGCTGCCGGATTTCAGCTTTCGAATTGTGCGGCGTGACTCTGTATCCGTGGCATCGTAGGAAACATGAAGGAACGGTTTTCAAATGCTGCGTTAGCGGCTTCTTCACTGCTGCTCTGCGCCGCGGCGGCATGGTCAGTGTCGCAGTTCGGGTGGGGGCACACACACCGGCTGGTGCTTCCTTTCGTTTTCCTCGGGCTGGTGCTGGTACTGGGATTCCGCTACGGCCGCATCGTCGGCATCCTGGGCTCGATCCTGAGCGCCTTTGTGTTTGCGCACGCATTGTATGAACCGGTGGGGAGTTTCTTCGTCGCCGATCAGGCGGCGCGCTCGGCCTTGGCGTGGGCGCTGCTGCTCGGTGTCAGCGTGTCCTACCTGCTCCTTCCTACTGGTAAAGAACTCCACAAGAAGTGATCGTCAGAACAGCTCGCCGCCGTTGTAGATCAGCTGGCCGTCGAGAAAACGCGCCACATCCATCAGCTTGTGGGGACGTGCCGGGCCGGTGCCGTCGATGTGCAGCACCTCGTGCCCGTGCGCGACGAGGTAATCCGACAGCATCATGCGATGGCAGTGGAACCTCACCCGCTCGGCGCACATGTAGGCCACCGGACTTTCTTTCGCCATGCGCACCAGTTCAGCCGCGCTCTCCTGGAATTCGTGGGTGAGCATGTGGTCGGCGTAGTTGCGGAAGGAGTCGCTACGCAGAGCGGTGTTGGGCGAGTCGTCGCGGATCTTCTTGCGCCGGCCACCCAGGGCTTTCATCCAGACGTACCCGATGCCCCGCTTCGGCAACTCCCGCTCCAGGTTTTCTCGATTGAAGTGCGGCAACCGCCGCGACATAGGGATGGAGCGGATATCGACGAGCGTCTTGATCCCGTGCGCCTGGAGCGCTTCGACCAGTTCGTCGAACGTCCGCGTCGAGTGGCCGATGGTGAAGAGAGAAGCCATTGGACTTGGTGATTTGGTGAGTTGGTGAGTTGGTGATTTGAAATCACCCAATCACCAACTCACCCAATCACAAAATAACTCGCTCGTCCCCCACTCTTCTCGTCACTCTCTCGCGATCCAACCACTCCAGCAGCGGGATGGCGTACTTCCGCGACACGCCGGTCAGGTCCTTGAATTTTGCTACGTCGATCTTCGGCGATTTCGCTTTTTGCGCCGCGACCTGCTTGCGCAATCCATCGAGCGCGTCGCGATGAAAAACGAGGTCGTCCGCGAGTTTGACCAGCACTTTGTCGCGGAGCAGCAGGGTCACGATCTTTTGCGCCCGCACGCGGTCCACCTTGAGTCCGGCGAGAACGTCTTTCAGCGCGGGGACCTTCAGCCCGGCCGACGCGAAGGCCTGCTCGATCTGCCGGTGCGATTCCGCCTCCTCGTCCTTCATGGCGACGCCGCGTCCGGCCAGCCGTACTTGCTCCGCGCTGACGTCCAGTTTCTTTTCTTTTACGAGCGCGGCGACCAGCGATTGAAACACCGTCTCGTCAAGGCCCAGCCGCTCCATCAACTCGCCACTAGCCATGCCGGCTGTCAGCGGGTTCGATTTGTGAAAGTTCTCGAGTACGTCGACGATCTGCTGCTTCGCTTTGGCATATGCTTCAACGCTGATCAGCACGTCCGCCACGCGAACAAGGCGCTCCGTCGAGACCGCCTCGTCGACCGCCTTTCGGGGCCACCATCCAGTCTCTGCGGCGGCAGCGTCGAGCGTAAGTCCAGCCGCGCCGCGCCGCGCCACCCGCGCAGTGAGGATGTCATTGCGCGATCCGCGATCGAGCGTGCCCAGAAACGCACTGCGCTCCAAGGACGCGATCTTCCTTACCATCGGCGCGGCATCCAACACGACGCCACCGCCGATCGTCACCACCGGCGAGAACTGGCGGACGATGAAGCGGTCGCCCGGCAGCACCAGCCACGGCTCCCGCAGCCGCAGCTGCGCGAAGGCCGTTTCGCCCGGCTTAAGCGTTGTGGGTCGGCCACCCTCGCCCGGCGCGCCGAGCAATGCTACTTCAGCGATCGTTTCCGTCGTATAAAAGTGCAGATGGACCTTGCTGCGGTCCTTGAGCGGTTTCGCGCCGGGGAGCAGCGACAGGGACACGTCGACGCGCGATGTGGGACGGAACTCCGGCACGCTCAGCGTCATCCCTCGCGCGAGATCGGCGGTCTCAACTCCCGCCAGATTCAGCGCCGTGCGTTCGCCCGCGATGGCCTGCTCCGCCGAGGCTCCGTGGACCTGCACGCCGCGGACACGCAGCCTGCGGTCGCCCGGAAAGAGCACAAGTTCGTCGTCCTTGCGGATCGTGCCCGACACAAGCGTGCCGGTCACGACCGTCCCGAAGCCCTTCATGCTGAAGACGCGGTCAATGGGCAATCGCGGCGCGGCGGCCGAATCCTTCGCTGGCACCTCGTCCGCGACCCTCGCCAACTCGCGCTTCAGTTCTTCCAGCCCCGCGCCGGTCTTCGAGCTGACGGGTACCACCGGCGCGTCCTGCATAAAGGAACCGCGCAGGAACTCTTCGAGCTCGAGCCGCACCACGTCCACTGTTTCTGTATCGACAAGGTCGGACTTGGTCAGCACGGCGATGCCGCGCCGGATATTCAGCAGGCGGACGATGTCGAAGTGTTCGCGCGTCTGCGGCTTGATGCCTTCGTCAGCCGCGACGACTAGCAGCACGACGTCGATCCCGCCCGCGCCCGCCAGCATGTTGCGCACGAAGCGCTCGTGGCCGGGGACATCGACGAACCCCAAACGAAGGTGCTCAGTGATCAGTAATCGGTGATCAGGGGGTGAGACCCGAGCAGCAGAATGGCCCGACGTCTGCTCAGGCGGCCGAACCGGACTGTTCCCTTTGCCAGCCTGATCACTGACCACTGACGACTGACCACTCGGAATCTCCAGATGCGCGAACCCGATATCGATCGTGATCCCCCGCCGCTTCTCTTCTTCCAGCCGGTCAGGGTCGGTCCCGGTGAGCGCGCGTACCAGGGCGCTCTTCCCGTGGTCGATATGCCCGGCGGTGCCGACGATTACGGACTTCACATCGCCAGTGTAACGCGACGTCGGCGGACGGCCGGTGCTCGCCGATTTACTGGCTCTCTCCCAGAACTGCGAGCTACGAACCTCGTCCTCGCGTGCGACAATATTCTCAAGGTCCCCCAATGCCTGAAGATCGCCATACCGACATCACCGCTGATATTGTCCGCGAACACGGCATCACGCCCGACGAATACAAGAAGATCCTCGACTTGCTCGGCCGCGAGCCGACGCTCACCGAACTTGGCATTTTCAGCGTCATGTGGAGCGAGCACTGCTCTTACAAATCGTCGCGCGTGCACCTGAAGCGGCTGCCGACGCGGAGTAAGCGCGTGCTGCAAGGCCCCGGCGAGAACGCGGGCATCATCGACATCGGCGACGGCTGGGCCTGCGCTTTCAAGATCGAATCGCACAATCACCCCTCGTACATCGAGCCGTTCCAGGGCGCGGCCACCGGCGTGGGCGGCATTTTGCGCGACATCTTCACCATGGGCGCGCGCCCGGCGGCCGTCATGGACTCGCTGCGGTTCGGACCGATCACCAAAACCCACCCAAGCAAAGGCGGCTTGGGGGGGGCACCCAGGCCTACGT
The DNA here is from genome assembly GCA_964559835.1 of uncultured Terriglobales bacterium. Lineage (GTDB taxonomy): Bacteria > Acidobacteriota > Terriglobia > Terriglobales > Acidobacteriaceae > DAISJI01. The sequence continues at coordinate 51,375 of CAZLJE010000004.1, read as the reverse complement.
TGGGCGACATGCTTGACCAGGGCGCCGTCCATCACAACCACTCGATCCTGGAAGGCGTGGTCAGCGGGATAGCGAGCTACGGTAATTGTTTCGGCGTCCCCAACCTTGGCGGCGAGACCAAGTTCGAGCCCTCCTATTCGCAGAATCCGCTGGTGAATGCGTTCGCTCTCGGGCTGGTGCGCAAGGACCAGATCTTCTACGCGAAAGCTGCCGGAGTCGGGAACCCGGTGATCTACGTCGGCTCGAAAACCGGGCGCGACGGCATCCACGGCGCCACGATGGCGAGCGAGGAGTTCAGCGAGGAGAGCGAGCAGAAGCGTCCCAACGTGCAGGTCGGCGATCCGTTCCTGGAAAAGCTCCTGCTGGAAGCTTGCGTAGAGGCGATGCAGACGGGCGCTGTGGTCGGCATCCAGGACATGGGCGCCGCCGGACTGACTTGCTCGACCTGCGAAATGGGCGGGCGCGGTGGCGTCGGGCTGGAGATCGAACTCGACCTCGTGCCTCAGCGCGAGACCGGCATGACCGCTTACGAGATCATGCTCAGCGAATCGCAGGAACGCATGCTGCTGGTCGCTGAAAAAGGCCGCGAAGAGGAAGTGTTCGCCGTCTTCCGTAAGTGGGGACTGGACGCGTCGACCATCGGGCAGGTCACGCCCGACCGCCGCATGCGCGTGAAGCATCAGGGACAGGTCGTCGCCGATATCCCCAACGACGCGCTCACCGACGAAGCGCCCGTTTATAACCGGCCGATGCAGCGTTGGGAGCCGAACGTCCCGCGCGAGAAGCCGGAGAACATCGAACTGGGCGGCGAGCGCGATCTGGCCCAAGACCTCGACCGGCTGCTGGCGACGCCGAATGTCTGCTCGAAGCGCTGGATCACCGAGCAGTACGAGAGCTACGTGCAGTTGGTCGGCGTGCAGCGCCCCGGCGGCGACGCGGGCGTGATCCGCGTCAAGGGCACCGACCGTGCGCTCGCCATGGCGCTGGATGGCAATGGGCGCTGGTGCTGGCTCGATCCCAAGCTCGGCGCCGAGCACGCGGTTGCGGAAGCCACGCGCAATGTCGCCTGTAGTGGTGCGCGTCCGATCGGCGCCACGAATTGCCTGAACTTCGGTAATCCCGAGAAGCCGCAGATCATGTGGCAGTTCGCGCAGACAATCGACGGCATCGCGCGCGCCTGCGAAGCGCTCGACGTGCCTATCACCGGCGGCAACGTCAGCTTCTACAACGAGACGTTGGGCGAGGGGATTTATCCGACGCCGGTGCTGGGGATCGTCGGCATGCTCGAAGATGCGTCGAAGGCGATGACGCCATACTTCCGCAACACAGGGCGGACCGTGATGCTGCTCAGCGGTTCAGAGGGCGGCGACGCGACCGATGCGGCGATCGAGTTCGGGTCATCCGAGTACGCGAAAGAAATCCTCGGCCAGGTGTGGGGCTTCCCGCCGGCGCTCGAACTGGAACAGGAAGCCGCGCTCCAGAACTGCGTCATCGACCTGATCGGCCAGGGGCTGCTGGAGAGCGCGCACGACCTGTCCGAGGGCGGTTTGGCGGTCGCGGTCGCCGAGGCCAGCTTCCCGAACAATATCGGCGCCATGCTGGGCCTTAGTTCCGCCGGTTTGCCTGCGGAGTGCGTCCTGTTCGGCGAAGATGCCAGCCGGATCATGATTTCCTGCGTCTGCGAAAACACTGGAAGAATCAAAGAAGTAGCGGCAAAATACGGCGTGGACGCAATCGCCATCGGCGACACCATTTCCGACAACCTGGAGATCATGCTGGACGGTCGAAAAGTCGTCTCGGCGAAGGTGTCGGATCTGAAGCGCGGCTACGAAACGTCGCTCGAGCGCGCGCTGCACACGGAGACGGAAGAGAGATTGGTGCCGGAGATACTTCAGAAGAGCTGAGCGGGGGCGCGCGGGCCGTGGCACGAGGGCACGCCAGCCGACGAAGTCGGCGGCAGATCGTAGCCCACGGCGTAAGCCGTGGGTAGACGTTGTTTTTGATTTCGGAGTCCCGTAGGGACGACAGAATATCGCAGGCCGATGTAACTGGTGACTGGCGACTCAATGCTGATTCAACTCGACAAATTCCGTGAAGAGTGCGGCGTGGTGGCCATCTACGGCCATCCCGAGGCCTCAACCCTCGCCTACCTTGGCCTGCACGCGTTGCAGCACCGCGGGCAGGAGTCGGCCGGCATGGCCGCCTCGGATGGCACGCAGATCCGCATCCACAAGGCGATGGGACTGGTCGGCGACATCTTCACGGCGCCCGTGCTCGCGCAGCTTCCGGGCACGAACGCCATCGGGCACACGCGTTATTCGACCACCGGCGATTCGGCGATCCTGAACGCGCAGCCCATCCGCGTCGATTGCAACAAGGGGATGATCGCCGTCGCGCACAACGGCAATATCGTGAACGCGGGGAGCATTCGCGCGCGTCTCGAAGCCGAAGGCAGCATTTTCCAGACCTCCAGCGACACCGAAGTCATCGTCCACCTGATCGCGCACTCGCGCGAATGCGCTATGCCGGAAGCGATCGCCGACGCGCTGCGCCGCATCGATGGCGCGTTCTCTCTGGTCATGCTCTCTCGCGACCGCGTCTTCGCCGCTCGCGACCCGCGCGGTTTCCGTCCGCTATCGATGGGACGCATCCCCGCCAGCGGCAACCGCCTGAGCGACGCGATCGTTTTTGCCAGCGAGAGCACGGCCTTCGACCTGATCGGCGCGACTTTCGAGCGCGACGTGAAGCCCGGCGAGTTGATCGTGGTCGGACCCGAAGGCGTGACCTCGCGTTTCTACGCCTCGCCGCAGCCGCAGAGTTCCTGCATCTTTGAGCACGTTTATTTTTCGCGTCCCGACTCAGTCGTCTTCGGCCGCTCGGTGAACGCCAGCCGCGAAGCGCTCGGCCGCCAGCTTGCCCGCGAAGCTCCGGTCGACGCCGACATCGTTTGCGCCGTGCCCGACTCTGGCGTTCCGGCGGCGATCGGCTATTCCGCCGAAAGCGGGCTGCCCTTCCGCGTCGGACTCATTCGATCGCATTACGTCGGCCGCACGTTTATTGAGCCGGAGCAGCGCGTCCGCGACTTCGGCGTGAAGCTCAAACTGAACCCGGTGAAGAGCGTGCTGGAAGGAAAGCGCGTGGTGCTGATCGATGATTCGATCGTACGTGGTACCACGAGCCGCAAGCTTGTCCGCCTGGTGCGCAACTCCGGCGCGAAGGAAGTGCACATGCGCATCTCCTGCCCGCCGACGATCTCGCCCTGCTACTACGGCGTGGACACACCGTCGCGCCGCCAACTCATTGCGGCGAACAAGTCGGTCGAGGAGATCCGCGATTTCATCGGGGCCGATTCGCTGGCATATGTTTCTCTCGACGGGCTGAAAAAAGCGTGCGGCGAAGGCGAAAACACGACCTATTGCACGGCGTGTTATACGGGCAAGTATCCGACTGATTTCGTGGCAGTTGACGATATTCAGCCGGCGCTGTTCGAAAACGAGATCGTACCCACCGAGTGATGTTCCACGTGGAACAATCTGTGCATGCTGTGCAAATTGTGCAAAACAACAAATAAAGTTTTCATCGCGGTCCTGTTTTGGGACCGCTTTTTGTTTTGCCCGCAGCTTTCTGCTAAGTTCCTTGTCATGAACGGCGTGACGATGAAGTTGGCGGGGCAAGTGGCGGTCGTCAGCGGTGGATCGCGCGGCATCGGGGCGGCGGCGGTTCGAATGTTCGTCGCCGCGGGCGCGAAGGTGGTCTTCAATTACCAGCACCGGCACGATGCGGCGGACGCGCTGGTCAAGGAACTCGGGGCAGAGAATTGCCGCACGGTACAGGTTGATCTCAACACGGTCGAATCGGCGGAACGCTTGATCGGTGCCGCGGTGGACCACTTCGGCGGGTGCGACATCGTGGTGGCGAACCACGGCATCTGGCCGCCCGATGATGTTCCCGTGAACCTGGTCACGCCGGAGCACTGGCGCCGCAGCATCGCCATCAATCTCGACAGCGTCTTCGGACTGGTGAAGTACGGCGTGGCGCAGATGAAGAAGCAGGGGCGCGGCGGAAATGTAGTCCTGGTCAGCTCGACCGCGGGACAGCGCGGCGAGGCATTCCACGCCGATTACGCCGCGGCAAAGGGCGCAATCATCAGCATGACAAAGGGTCTGTCGACGGAACTGGCGCGCGATGGCATCCGCGTGAATTGCGTGGCGCCGGGATGGGTGAACACCGAAATGGCAGCGCCGGCATTGAGCGATCCGATCGTCGGCGAGCGCGCGCTGAAGCTGATCCCGCTGGGCCGCGTCGGCAAGCCGGAAGAGATCGCGGCGCCGATATTGTTCCTATGCACTGAACACGCGGGGTTCGTCACGGGCGAGATCTTTAACGTGAATGGCGGCGCCGTGCTGGTGGGGTGAAGCGGCTCATGGCACCTGGCACATGGCGCATGGGAAAGCAGCTACTCGGGTGGAATCGGCGTCTAATCAAGTAATCGTTATGCGAAATTTTCTAGTCGCTCTACTTTTTTTCTCTGCGTGCGTATTCGCGCAAACGGCGGAGACCGGCTCGGTTCCGGAGCAATCAGCCCCGGGTTCTTCCGCTCTCAACCAGAATGCGAATGCGCAGAAGGCGCGCGCGCTGCTCGACCAGTGCATTGCGGCGATGGGCGGTCCGGCGTGGCTGGGGATCAAGGATTACGAGCAGGAAGGCCGCTCGTACGGCTATTCGAATGGCACGCCGACCGGCATGGGGACGCTGTTCTGGCGTTTCTGGAAGTATCCCGACAAGGAGCGCATCGAGTTCACCAAGCAGCGCGACGTCGCGTACGTCTACAACGGCGACAACGGCTACGAGATCACGTTCAAAGGCACAGCGTCGATGGACCCGGTCGAGTTGAAGCAGTTTCTCCGCCGCCGGAACCATTCCCTCGAGACCGTGCTGCGCGGATGGCTGCAGGACCCGAAGACGGCCCTGTTCTATGATGGTCCGGCGATTGCGGAGCAGAGGAATACCGATTCGGTGACGCTGCTGAACGCGAACAACGATTCGGTGACGCTGTTCCTCGACGAGCACACGCACCTGCCGGTGAAGAAACAGTTCGAATACCGGGCGTCCGATCGGTTGAAGGACGTGGATGTCGAGGTATACGACAACTGGCGACAGGAGCAGGGGATCCCGACGCCGCACTCGATCCTGCGCAGCCACAATGGCGAACTCACCAATCAGCGCTTCATCACGACGGTCAGATACAACACCGGCATTTCAGACCAGAAGTTCGATGCGAAGGTGGACTACGCGCCCAAGAGACCGAGCAGGCCGGAGTGAAGCAGTTGTAGGTTGTAAGTTGTAGGTTGTAAGTTCGTTACTGTCCGCTCATTGATCTAATTGCACATGGAAATCTCATTCGGACACGAACTCGAAGCCAAGCTGGCGCGGATCGCGGCAGATTCGGGTAACAACGCCGACCAAGTGGTGCAGGAACTGGTAACGAATTACCTGGAACGTGATGACTGGTTCAGGAGTGAGGTAGGGAATGGACTCGCGTCGCTCGATGCGGGTAAGAGCGTGCCCCACGAAGAGGTACGCCGGCGAATCGACGAAGTATCGGCTCACGAGGACTAGAGACCACGTAATCTCCGATTAAAAGACAAGTCAATACGAAGTTAGCTATCAGAACTGCAATAAACCTCTTCGATGCGCGCATATGCCACCGCGCTTAAGATTGAAGCGGTCGCTGTCCAGAACAGCACTAGAAATCCTGACGCCCCCAATGCTCCGAAAGCAAATTCTCGCGCGCCTGAATGGAACGGAGTGTTGCCGATTACAAGCACGGGGGCGACGAAGACTATTGGGATGACGAGTCCACTCGTTGTCATCAACCGTTGCGTCTTTATCATCGCTTTGTCGACTCGAAATCCAGCGTTGCCGTGCGCGGATTTGCGTGCCGGTCGCGGGCGGCGGAGATGAAGGCTTCAAAAAGGCGGTGCGAGGGTTCATCCAACTCGACGGTGCGCTCGGGATGCCACTGCACACCGATGACGTAATGATCGGGAGCGGTGCCTTCGACGGCTTCAATGATTCCGTCGGCAGAGCGGGCGACAACGCGCAGGCCATCACCTATGACGTCCGCTGACTGATGGTGGCTCGAGTTCACCCAGATTTCGCCGGTCTTCCCAATGATCTCGGACAGCTTTGAATCGCTTTCTACGTCTACTTTATGCGCCTGGACGACGTTGCGGCCGGGTTCGTGGTTGATCCCGGTCTCGATGTGTTGGACGAGCGTGCCGGTGCGCCAGACGTTCAGCGACTGCACGCCGTAGCAGATGCCGAATACCGGTTTACGCATGTTGTAGGCGTCCTGGAGCAGGAGTTCGTCGGCGTTATCGCGCGCGGGATCGGCGGGGGCGGTCTGCGGATGGGCGGAGGCGCCGTATTTCTCGGGATCGATATCGGCGCGGCTGCCGGGGAGGAGAATGGCGTCGGACATGGTCGCCAGACGCGCGATCTCCGGATTCGGCAGTTCGAGCTTGATCACCACCGGGTCGCCGCCGGCACTCTCGATTGCTTTCAGATACGGCGGGATGGAGCGTTGGGCGTAGGCTTGCTCGGAGTGGGGAACGGGAATCGCGATGCGAGGGCGCACGGGAGTAGTTTAAGACAAAACCATTGACGATTGACGATTGATGATTGCCGATTGAAAAAGCTTCACCACAAAGGCCACGAAGGACCACGAAGGTAAGGCAAATACCATTACCGATTGCCGGTTGAAAGAGTGGTCGGTGATCAGTGGTCGGTGATCAGCCTGTCTCACGACAACTTCTTCTCGCCCGACTGATGACTGATCACTGAAGACTGAGCACTGTTATTGTTCGCGCAATTACTGTCGGTACACTTTCGTTTCCTCCACGTTCGTTGACTGATTCAGGAACTTGCAATATGCTGCGCGAACAAAAGCCTGCGGAGAGGCTTTTGCGGGCTTGCCAGCTCCCCACGGCCGCCCTCCAAGTTGATCAAAACCGCGCTGCGGAACGGGAATCCATGCCGATCGATCACATAGGCCGATACAAAATAGAGGCGGAACTGGGAAAAGGCGCCATGGGCGTGGTGTACAAGGCCACCGACCCGAACATCGGCCGCACCGTCGCGCTCAAGACCATGCGGGTGGACGTCGTGCACGGCATGGAGAGCGAAGAGATGGTGAAGCGCTTCCACGCCGAGGCGCGCAACGCGGGCGTGCTGAACCATACCAATATCGTCACCATCTACGACGCGCAGGAACTCGAAGGCATCTTCTACATCGCCATGGAGTACATCCATGGCAAGACCCTCCAGGAGCTGCTCCGGGAGGGGAACCTGCCGCTGGAGAAGATCATCGACATCACGCGCCAGGCGTGCGCGGGATTGGATTACGCGGGCGCGCGGCAGATCATCCATCGCGACATCAAGCCGGCCAACATCATGATCGAGCCCGACGGCACGGTGAAGATCATGGATTTCGGCATCGCCAAGAGCGCCGGGACCGGAATGACCTCGACCGGGCAGGTTCTGGGCACGCCGAATTACATGTCGCCGGAGCAGGTGAAGGGGCGCACGCTCGACGGCCGCAGCGACCTGTTCAGCCTGGGCGTGGTTTTGTACGAGATGCTCACCGGCGAGCGGCCGTTCACCGGCGACAACGTCACCACGATCATCTACAAGATCGTCAACGAGCACCCGCCGACGCCTCGTGAACTGGATACCACGATCCACCCGGGACTGAGCGCGATCGTGATGAAAGCGCTCGCCAAGAACCGCGACGAGCGTTACCAGAAGGGCGCGGACCTGGCCAACGACCTGCTCCACTACAACAAGGTCGGCGAAGCGGCGCAGCAGACGCAGGTCCTGAGCGAGCACGCAATACCCGAGGTCGTACAACCGGCAGCGACGAAAGCAACGGCAGTTGCGCCGGGGGGCGGGGCGGCAGCAGCGGCGAAGGCGGCACCTGCGCCACATACTCAGAAGATGCCTGCAAAACCCGCGCCGGCGGCGGCTTCAGCGTCGAAGGGGCCGCTGGTACTCGGCGGAGTCTTGCTGGCCGTCTTGCTGGCGGGTGCAGGTTACCTTGGTATCAAGTTCAATTCGAAGCCCGCGGCGGCGCCGTCGCCGACATCGGCGCCGACCGCCCAAGTCGAGCAGCCGGTGCAGCCCGCGAGTCCGCCGGCGGAAACAGTGCCAGCGATCGCAGCACCGGTGAAGGGCAAGGGCGCGAGTACCAAGGCGGCGGCTCCGAAGTCGAAAGCCGAAACTGCGGTTGCAACCGGCGAGTTGCGCATTACAACCACGCCCGCCGGCGCGACGATCAGCGTCGACGGCAAAGAGCTGCCGCAACGTTCGCCGGCGACGCTCAACTTGCCGCAAGGGCAGCACGCGATCGTCATGTCGGCGGATGGATACCGCCCGGAGACGCGGCATCCCGACATCACCGTCGGCCAGCGCACAAACGTCACGGCGGCGCTCGTGGCGACGGTCGGCTTCATGATGGTCAACAGCGATCCGGCCGGCGCCGAGATCTTTATCGACGGCAACGCCACCGGACAGGTCACGCCCGCGAAGGTGAAAGCGTCGCAGGGGCAGCACACGTTCACGGTGCGGAAGCAAGGCTACAAGGAACAGGCGTCGAGCGCGTTTGTGCTGCTCGGTCAGACGCTGCCGCTGTCGAATTTCACGTTACCGCCGACAGGAGCGACGCAGTCGTCGAAGAAGGGACCGGAATCGCAGAACGTGCCGCCGTCGAATATGCCGGCGTCGAGTGCCGCCTCGACACAACAACCTGCGCCGCAGAAGGAAGGCGGCAATCCGTTCCGCAGGCTGGGTAAGCTGTTCGGAAGCAAGGAAGACAGTGGGAAGCTGGAGATCCGCACCAATCCGAAGGGCGCGGAGATCCTGGTGAACGGCAATCCGACGGGAAAAAAGACGCCGGTGAAGACCGATTCGCCGGTGGGGACCTACACGATCACATTGCAGCTCGAGGGGTACAAGCCGGTAACGCGGAAGATTCAGGTCAACAAGGGGCAGACGACGGGGATCGAGGAGACGCTGGAAAAGCAGTAAGGACCGGTTGTAAGTTGTAGGTTGTAAGTTGTAAGTCAGTGAAACGTCCTGGCGGTCGCGCGGAATCCCATCCGGCCTTAGCGCATCCAACCTCCTGCTCACAGGAGGAATTCATGCACTATCACGATTCGGAAGACCTCAAGAAATTGGGCGAGTTCAGCAAGCTGGCGCCGAAGGAATTCGCTACCTTTGTGGAGTTCGACAAGACTGTCGGACGCGATGATGGCGCCATTCCGCGGAAGTATCGCGAGCTGATCGCGCTGGCGGTGGCATGCACGACGCAGTGTCCATATTGCCTCGACGTGCACACGCGCAATGCGAAGAAAGCTGGAGCGACGCGCGAGGAAGTGGCGGAGACGGCGATGCTTGCGGCAGCATTGCGCGCGGGTGCGGCGGTGACACATGGCGCCCTGGCGATGAAGTTGTTTGACGCAGTCGGAGCACAGGCAGCGAGCAAGTAGTCGGCGGAGAGTCCCACATCTGCCAAAGGCAGGCAGATGTGGGGCGCCACGCCTATGCGGTCAGGCCGCCGCTGTCCGAGCGTCGCGGTTAGTTATATCCTGCTCGGCGCGGACCCAGTCATCTACATCGTGGCCGTCTTCGCGGCCGCGAGCCTCGTAGAGCTCGTACGCGCGCTTTCGGATCTTCTCTTCGACATGATGGGGATAGGGCATTTTGGAGGTATTGCGGGTGTTGTCTTGTGCCATGACGGTACTCCTGTAGGGCAGGGCGGGCGGCGAGCACTCGCCCGCTGTTTCGATAGCGACTATGCGGCCTTGCCCTTACTGATCTTGTGCGTGGTCGAGTGGTCTACGGTGAACGTCTCGACCTCGGGACTGGTCTGAAGCAAGGGCATGACGATGTCGTTGATTTTCGGGAACTGCTCTTTCATATAATGCTGCGCAGTCTCCTCAGATTCCCAGAAGCTGAGCGCGAGGACACGATCAGGGTTGGCGGTCGAGACCAGTGTGATCTCGTCCACGAAGCCGGGTTGTTTTCTCAGGATGGGCAGCACTTTGTCGGTCACGGTGGTGCTGAGTTCCCGGGACTTTCCGGGTTTTGTGTGGAGTTCAACGATTCGGGTAAACATGCAGTTCTCCTTTCCAGTTCGGGGTTGAAAGGAGTCGCGCGCGATGGTGGTCGCGAGCGGCAGGTTGGTATCGATTTATAAAACGCTACGCCTCATCCGGCCGCAGGTCAACGACCCGAAATCGGTGCAGGTGCAACGGTGCGCCGGACCGCGCGACAAAAGCATTGCGGCGCACGTTTGACGCTACTTACACCCACAGCCTAGAATCGCCGCCACGGTGGGGGCTCTCATCAGGAGTGAGCGTCACGAGGCGCAGCCGCGGACGGAGCTGCGGGACAAGTACTCGGGAACAGGCGCAAGGCATTAGGGTTTAGGCGTTAGGGGCCACGCTTGAGCATCTAATTCGCCAAGGACTAGTGCCTTAACTCGTTCTCGGCTTTACAGGTTCTAGGGCCTCTATTTAGACTGAGTGGTTTACCGCCCACAGGAGGACGCCGTATGGCTTCGGTTGACGAGAAGGTGAAGCAGATCATCGTGGAACAGTTGGGAGTGGATGAGGCCGAAGTAACTCCCAGCGCGTCGTTCGTGGACGACCTCGGGGCTGACTCGCTGGACACAGTGGAACTGGTGATGGCGTTCGAGGAAGCGTTCGACATCGAGATCCCGGATGAAGACGCGGAGAAGATCCGCACCGTCAAAGACGCGGTGGATTACATCAGCAAGAACGCGAAAGTCACGAAGCAGTAGTTCTGCGGTTCAGGCACGCCCCGGGGGCGTCATCTCATCCGTTGCAGGCTGTCGCGCATTGCCCCGACGAGGGCAGCCGGGGCCGGGCGGAGATGCGCCCGGAATTCAGGGTAAGGAGAACGAATGGCAGCAGTGGAAGAAAAAGTAAAACAGATCATCGTCGAGCAGCTCGGCGTGGACGAGGGCGAAGTGACGGCCAGCGCTTCGTTCGTGGATGACCTTGGCGCCGACTCGCTGGACCGGGTCGAATTGGTGATGGCATTCGAAGAGGCATTCGACATCGAGATCCCCGACGAAGACGCGGAGAAGATCAACACCGTACAGGATGCCGTCAATTACATCGGGGCGCACGCGAAGGCGGGCAAATAATCAGTGGCGCGTCGGGTCGTTATCACCGGGATAGGCCTGCTGTGCGGAGTCGGTAACACCACCGATGAAGTCTGGAGCGGGTTGCTGGCAGGCAAGAGCGGCGTAGAAAAGATCCAGCAGTTCGACGCTTCTCAATTCGCCTCGCAGATCGCCGGGGAAGTCCGCAACTTCGATCCGCTGCAGTTCATCGAGAAAAAAGAAGTCAAGAAGATGGGACGCTTCATCCACTTCGCGCTAGCGGCGGCGGATGAAGCTATACGGTCTTCCGGGCTTCAGATCACCGACGAGAACGCCACGCGGGTCGGGGTGCACATCGGCAGCGGCATCGGCGGGTTCGACGTCATCGAGCGCGAGCACCGCAACCTGCTCGAGGGCGGCCCGCGGAAGATCTCGCCCTTTTTCATTCCCGGGGCGATCGCCAACCTGGCAGCCGGACACGTCAGCATCCGCTTCAATGCCAAGGGACCCAATGAGTGCACCAGCACGGCGTGCACATCGAGCGCGCACTCGCTGGGCGACGCGTTCCGCATCATCCAGCATGAAGACGCCGACGCGATGATCGCGGGCGGCGCGGAAGCGGCCATCACGCCGATGGGCGTCGGAGGATTCGCCGCCATGCGCGCGCTCTCGACGCGCAACGACGATCCCGAGCGCGCCAGCCGTCCGTGGGACAAGGACCGCGATGGCTTCGTCATCGGCGAAGGCGCGGGCATTTTGATCCTCGAAGAACTCGAGTCCGCGAAACGGCGCGGCGCGAAGATCCTGGCGGAGATCGTGGGCTACGGCATGAGTGCCGACGCCAATCACATCACGCAACCTGCGCCGGAGGGCGAAGGCGGATTCCGCGTGATGCAGAACGCGTTGCGCGACGCCAAGCTGCGACCGGAGCAGGTGGGGTATATCAACGCGCACGGCACATCGACCCCGCTGGGTGACAAGTTGGAGACGATCGCGGTCAAGCGCGCTTTCGGCGATCATGCCTACAAGCTGGCTGTGAGTTCGACCAAGTCCGCGACCGGGCACCTGCTCGGCGGCGCAGGAGGATTGGAAGCCGGCATCACGGTCCTGGCGCTGCGCGATCAATGCCTGCCGCCGACGATCAATCTGGACAGCCCCGACGAGGGTTGCGACCTCGACTACGTTCCAAAAGAGGCGAGGAAGGCGACTCTGGAATACGCGCTCTCCAACTCATTCGGCTTCGGTGGGACGAACGGCTCGCTGATCTTTAAGCGCTGGGAAGAATAAAACTTTTACGGTGATTAGGTTATTGGCAATGTAATCGGTAATTGGAAATCGGAAATCAGTACAACCAGCAATTTCGCCACATACCAATTTCCAGTCACCGGTAACGCAAAAAGAAAGAATGCCCGGGAAAGATGCCCGGGCATTTTATTTGCAGCAAAGCGAGCCTAAAAGCCTTTCGGGTTGCTGGACGTGTCGCCAGTGCCCTTGCTTTTGCCCTTGGTGCCGGTAGTGCCGCCGCCGGGCGCTTCCGAGCAGGTTGGGGAGATGTGCTTCACGTTGTCGACCTCGAACATGCGTGAGCCTTTCTCCTTGCCGGCAGCGGCGGTGGCTCCTTCCGCGCCGGGAGCGGCGCTCCATTTACCGGTTAAGGCGACCTCGTGTCCGGCATGGTCTTTCACCTTGTCGGCGGGGCCGATCGCGACGCCCTTCTTGTGCTTGGAGTTGCTGAGCGTGTAGTTGCCATTGGCATCAGGCGAAGGACTTACGCAGCCGGTCAGGGTAGCCTCCTTACCCGACTGCATGGACGACTGGTCCTGGTTCATCGCCATTCCGGAGTGATCGCCGGATGACTTGCTCTTGCTGGTTTTTGCGGATGTCTGGCCGGATGAGCTGCTGGTCTGCGAAGTGTCCTGCGCCATTGCGGTGAAGGCAAAGGCGCCGAGCATCAGCAGCAAACAAATTTGCTTCATACACAACCCTCCTTTTGTTCCCTGTTGGTGCTAGATACAAGGCCAGAGATGCCGGGTCAGTTCTGCGGGTTGGATGTGGGCGGGGAGGCAAGTTGTGCCACCTCCGGCCTGCTTAGGAGTTGCGCCCCGTTGCTAATTCCGCTGATTCGGGCCAAAATGACCGCATTCCCGGAGAACAGAAATGTCATCCGCTGCCGGTACTGGCGCCACCAAGGCCGCTGCCAAGATTGCGCTGTTGGGCGTGGACGCGGCCAGTTCCGCCATACTCAGCGAGTGTTTCCGGCAGTTTGGGATCGATGCCGTAACTCTTCCCGCCGATGAAACCAATGATGTTGGTGGTGCGTATCCTGCCTGCGTGGTTCCACTGACGCTCGAAGCCGAAGAGGTACTGAAGGCGATCCGCAGGTCCAGCCATCGCGCGGTCGTGTACGGGACCTGCGGTAGCGTGAAAGAGGCGTTGCGTTTCGCGGAGTACGGCATCAACGCCGTGTTCCAAGCGCCAGTCGACAAGCAGGAGGCGCTGCAGGTGGTGCGCGCGACGCACCTGCTGGTACTGAAAGAATTGCGGCGCTACGTGCGCGTGCCCCTGGTGTGCTCGGTGCGGCTGGAAACCGGGACGGAGATCCTGGAAGGCAACAGCCTGGAAGTGAGTGCGGGCGGCATGTCGCTGGTGGTCAAAGGACACGTCGGCGTTCCCCAGGCGGTGCTGGCGATGTTCGCCTTACCCGGCCAGCAGATGGTCGGGGTGAAGTCAGTGGTCTGCTGGACGCGGCGCGACGAAGGTACGGCGGCGATCCGCTTCGATCCGAGCGACCCGCGCCGCGCAATCGTCCGGGAATGGATCGACCAGTACCTCGACGCCTGAAGTATCCCCACAGGGAATCGGCGTTACGAATCTCAAAGGCGCACGGCGAACCTGTGCGAGATGGAAATAGAGTGTCCATGAACAACACGGTTGAACTCGTCCAGGTCCGCAAGACCTTCGACCACTTCATCGCTGTCGACGACCTCTCGCTGGCCATTCCGGCGGGAAACGTCTTCGGCCTGCTCGGCCCTAACGGCGCCGGCAAAACCAGCAGCATCCGCATGATGATCGGCATCACCGTCCCGGATTCGGGCCAGGTCCGCATCTTCGGCCAGAACTTCCACCGCAAGCAGTTGAAGAACATCGGCTATCTGCCGGAAGAACGCGGCCTGTACAAGAAGATGAAAATCCTCGACCAGTTGGTGTTCCTGGCGGAGCTGAAAGGCGTCAACCAGCGAGATGGCCGCACTCGCGCCGCAGCCTGGTGCGAGCGGCTGGAAATGACCGCGTGGATGCAGAAGAAGGTCGAAGAACTTTCCAAGGGCATGCAGCAGAAGGTGCAGTTCATCGCCGCCATGCTGCACGATCCCGACCTGCTAATCCTCGACGAGCCATTCTCCGGGCTCGACCCGTCGAACACGGTCGTGATGAAGGACGTCCTGCTGGAAGCGAAGAAGGCGGGCAAGACCATCCTGTTCTCGACCCACCGCATGGATACCGTCGAGCGGCTCTGCGATTCCATCTGCCTCATCGATCACGGCAAGGCCGTGTTGCAGGGCGACCTGCGCGAGGTGAAGTCGCGATACGGACGCAACAACGTGCAACTCGAATACGAGGGGCAGGACGGGTTCCTGAACGATCCCGAACTGGTGCAGTCGTTCAACAACTACGGCAAGTATGTCGAAGTGCGGCTGAAGCCGGGGGCGGACGCGCAAAAGCTGCTGCACAAAGCGGCGGCAGTGTCGCGCATCAACAAGTTCGAGCTGATGGAACCGTCGCTGGAGGAGATATTCATCGACGTGGTGGGCAAGAGCGAAGTGCCGCAAGCGGCGCGGAGGGCAAATGCGTAATATCTGGCTGATCATCCACCGCGAGTACCTGGAGCGCGTGCGGACCAAGTCGTTCCTGCTCTCGACCATCCTGTTCCCGGCGATGATGGTGGGGTTCACGTACCTCCCGGCGAAGATGGCGAACATGAAGGCCAGCGGCAGCCGGCACGTCGCGGTGGTCTCCGACGATGCCGACTTCGCGGCTACCGTTAAGAAGCAACTCGAGGGGGACAAGAAATCAAAGTTCGTGGTCGACATCGATACCGAACCGACCGATGCCACGCGAGCACGGCTGAAGGGCGCCGTCGCCAGCACCAAGCTGGATGGTTACATCTGGCTGACGAAGGATGCGGTCGACTCGCGCAAGATCGGCTATTGCGCGCGCGAGACTGGCGATTTCGTCGAACTGGCGAGCTTGCAATCGGCGTTGCGCGCGGCGCTGTTGCGGAAGGAGTTGGTCAGCAAGGGAGTGACTCCGGACGAGATCGACAAGCTCACGAATCAACTGACCCTGGAAACCGTCTCCCTCAAGGGCGGCGAGGAAACGAAGGAGAGCGGCGAAGGCCAGATCCTGAGTGTGATCGGCCTGGTGCTGATGCTCTACATGACGCTGCTGATTTATGGCATGTCGGTCATGCGCTCGGTCCTGGAGGAAAAGACATCGCGCGTGATGGAAGTCGTGCTCTCGTCGGCGAAAGCGTCGGAGTTGATGGCGGGGAAGATCCTCGGCGTAGGTGCGGTCGGCCTGACACAAATCGCGATATGGTTGACGATCGCGATCGGGGTTTCGACACCCGCGATACTCGCCTTGGGCGGCGTGAAGGACAGCGCCTTTCACATGGACCTGAAGCTGGTACCCGCATTCATCGTGTTCTTCATTGGCGGGTACATGCTCTACAGCGCTTTGTTCGCCGCGCTGGGCTCGATGGTCAATTCGGAGCAGGAAGCTCAGCAATGGCAGACATTCGTGGTGATGCCGATCGTCATCCCCATGATGATGATGTGGCTGATCATCCGGCAGCCGAACTCGCCCATGGCGATCTGGATGTCGATGGTTCCGTTCTTCTCACCGATCCTGATGTACATGCGCATCGTGGTAGCGACGCCGCACTGGTATGAGATCGCGGCCAGCATCACCATTCTCGCGGCCACCATCTGGGGCGTGATCTGGCTGTGCGCGCGCATCTACCGCGTCGGCATCCTCATGTATGGGAAAAAGCCGACATTGCCGGAGATCATGAAGTGGGTGAAGTACGCGTAAAGCGAGTACTGAGTAATAAGTAATAAGAGGGGCTGCGGGGGATTCCGCGGTCCCTTTTTGTTTGCTCGCCATTCGCGCCGGTGTGGTTTTAGTCATTACTTATTACTCATTCCTTATTACTATTGCCCACGGATGTCCGCGCCCGAAAAGTTCACCTGGAAGCAGCGCCTTTCGCTTGCCCTGATCACCGGGGCCGCTTGGCTGCTGGTGCGGCTGATCGGTCCGACGCTGAAGTATGAGGTCGTCGTGGAAGACGGCGGACCGCCCGGCGGATGGATCCAGCCCGCCGTGTGGGTGTTCTGGCATCGTTGCATCGTGCCGGCAACATGGTTCTTCCGCAATCGGCGAATCGCCGTGATGACCAGCAGCAGCTTCGACGGCGAATACATCGCGCGCATCATCGGGAAGTTCGGTTTTGAAGCGGTGCGCGGATCGAGTACGCGCGGCGGAGTGCGGGCGCTGCTGGGCATGCATACCGTCATTGAAGACGGTCGGACGGCGGCGTTCACCATCGACGGTCCGAAGGGGCCGCGCTATGTCGCCAAGTCCGGACCGGTGCTGCTGGCGCGTAATACGCAGACACCGGTGGTCGCATTCCATCTCGCCGTTCGGAATGCGTGGGTGCTCAACTCGTGGGACCGCCTGATGATCCCCAAACCATTCTCGAGAGTTGCATTGCACATCTCGCGGATGATAAGCGTGGCGAAGGACGCGCCGCACGAGGAGCTCGCGAGATATCACGCCCAGATGCAGGCAGCGCTGGACCGCATGCGGTACAACGCGGAGCGAACGTTCGGGCAAAACTCAGGCGGCAGTACTTGGTAATTGGTAATTGGTTGTTGGTATTGGCCCATTCGAGCTTCCATTCATTGCTGCGAACCAAGTACCAAGTACCAAGTACTACATACCAAATACCAAATACCAAATACCAAATACCAATTACCAACAACCAAATACCCCCGCGCACAATCCGTTGTGACCGGCGACCTTGTTGCGAGAACCGCGCCGTCCCTAAGCTCAAGCTGACTTCATCCGCTTTGAGAGGACCCATGGCTGCCACGTCCACGCCTGTCGTCATACGCCCGCGCATCCTGCAATGTATCGGGCGCACGCCGCTGCTGGAGATCACGCGCGCGGTCCCCGAGGGGTGCGCAACCGTCCTCGCCAAGGCGGAGTTCATGAATCCGGGCGGCAGCGTGAAGGACCGCATCGCGCGCTTCATCGTCGAGTGCGCCGAGGAGCGCGGCCAGCTCAAGGCGGGTTCGACCATCCTCGAGGTGACCAGCGGCAATACCGGCATTGCGCTCGCGATGATCGGGGCGGAGAAGGGCTACCGCGTGCGCATCATGCTGCCGCGGTCGGCGAGCGTGGAGCGGCGGAAGATGATCGAGTCGTTCGGCGCCGAACTGGAATTGATCGACAGCGTGCTGCATATCAGCGACGCGCGCAGGGTGGCCGAAGAGCGGGCACGGCGCGATCCGAAGATCTTCTTGCCGCGCCAGTTTGAGAACATGGACAATCCGCGGGCGCACGAACTCACGACCGGAGTGGAGATCCTGGCGCAGGCTGGGCCGGATATCGATGCTTTCGTTATGGGCGTGGGGACGGGCGGCACGCTGATGGGCGTTGCGCGCGCGCTGCGGCGAGTGAATCGCAAGGTGCGCATCGTGGCCGTCGAGCCCGCTGAGTCGGCGGTCATGTCAGGTGATCCGCCGGGATGCCACGGCATTCAAGGACTCGCCGATGGATTCATCCCTGAGATCGTCGAGCTCGACGCCATCGACCAGGTGATCGCGATCCGAACCGACGACGCGATCGATATGGCGATGCGCCTGTCGCGCGAGGAAGCGCTGTTCGTCGGCATCAGCGCAGGGGCGAACGTGCTCGCCGCGAAGTACGTGGCGCAGGAGCTGGGGCCGGAGAAGAAAGTGGTGACGATCCTGCCCGATCGCGGCGAACGATACTTGAGCGTGTGGGAGCAGCGCGCGTAATCCGTCTTTGGTAATCGGTAATCGGGGAGCCCGATCGCTCCATTTGTCTACGTGCCGAATTACGAATTACGGATTCCGTTCTTTCAAGTACAATCTCCTTCTGGTTCGCGTGTACGGGAAGCGGGTGAAACTCCCGCGCTGCCGCGCAACTGTAAGCGACGGAAACCGGTTGCTAGTGGTCAGTTGCTAGTTACTAGTTTCTGAAACGGTTCACCACTGTGGGAGACCATGGGAAGGTGGGCCGGGTTTCATTCGGGTTCGCTGAAACAGAAACCGAAACTGAAACTGATTGTCGCAAGCCAGGAGACCGGCGTGGACCAAATCCAATAGCCCCTTTCGCGTGAAAAGGAGGGCTCATGTCCCGTCTTCTCCGGCTGTTCGCTTCTCTTCTTGTGTTCGCTCCATTCACCTTTGCCGCCGACCTGCAGGTCAAAGTCGTAGACCCTCAGGGCGCAGTCGTTGCAGGCGCGCGTGTTACGGCGTACGCTCAGAATTCCTCGACCGCTGCCGGCGTGTCGCAAACTCGTGCGGACGGCATCGCGCAATTAACTGGCTTGCCCGACGGCGCTTACCACGTCCGCGTACTGGCGCCAGGATTCGCGCCTGCGGAAGAGGACGTCGCTACGAACGCAGAAACCACGACCGTTCGCCTGTCGGTCGCGACCGCCGCGGAGACGGTTGTGGTCAGCGCCGACCGCACGCCGCTCCCGACCGACGAATCGGGCGCCGACACGTCGCAGCTCGATTATCGGGCGCTCACAGCCATCCAGCCCGTGGCCGTATCCGACGCGCTACGCTTCCTCCCGGGCGCCATTCTCAGCAATAACGGACGACGCGGTGGTCTGACGTCGCTGTTCGTTCGCGGCGGCGATTCGCGCTACAACAAGGTCATCATCGACGGTGTGACCGTCAACGATCCCGGCGGCACCTTCGAATTCGGCGTGGTTCCGATGGGCGAAGTGGACCGGCTCGAGTTCGTCCGCGGCGCGGAAAGCACGCTCTATGGCTCCGACGCGATGACCAGCGTCGTGCAGATGTGGACGCGCACCGGTTCGACGCGCACTCCCGAACTGCGCTTCGGCGCCGACGGCGGCACGTTCCAGACGGCGCACGGATACGCTTCGCTTTCGGGCGCGCGCGGGCCTTTCGACTTCAACGCTTTCGGCGATCAGTTCAATACCTCCGGCCAAGGCCCGAACGACGATTACTCGAACTCGCTCGAGGGCGCGAACATCGGGATCGTGCTCCATCCGCGGGCTCTCTTCCGCTTGCGCACGCGGCATTCGACGGAGCGCTCGGGCGTGCAGTCGTTCTGGAATTTCAACGGCCAACCGCTGCTGCCGCCCGACATGGACGAGCGCGCGCGTGCGAACAACTTCCTCGCATCGGCTGAACTGGCGATCACCGGCCATTCGCGCTGGCAGCACCGCTTCACCGGCTTCGAGTATCACCACCGCCGCCTGAACATCGACACCGTGCAGGAGGCGGGGCGGGTGTCGCCGGCGTTCGGCAACTTCGATTTCCCATTCTCCGACTTCGCCAACATCAATCGCGCCGGTTTCGATTACCAGGGCGAATACGACGAACGCTCGTGGGCGCGCATGACATTCGGCTACCAGTTCGAGGACGAGAATGGCTTCGTGGGCGACCCAACCTCGCCCCCGATCAGCCACGGCCTTCGCCGCAACCACGCTGTCTATGGCGAGCAGGTGGTGACATGGAGCCGCTTGTCGCTGATCGGAGGCGTGCGTTACGTGCACAACACGACGTTCGGGGACAAAGCTGTCCCGCGCATCGCTGCGTCAGTTCTTGCACTGAAAGGCGGCGAGGTTTTCAGCGGCACGCGTCTGCGATTCGCCTACGCGACGGGCATCAAGGAGCCGCGACTGGAAGAAGCGTTTGGCCTCGGAGGCTTCGGCATCATTCCGAACCCGAACCTCAAGGCGGAGCAGAACCGCTCGTTCGAAGCGGGCGTGCAGCAGTCGCTGTTCGGCGGCAAGTACTGGATGGGCGCAACCTACTACAACAACCTGTTCACCAACCAGATTGCTTTCAGTTTCGATCCGACGACGTTCGTCAGCCAGTACGTGAACCTGAACCAAGCGCTGGCGCATGGAGCGGAATTCGAGTTTCGCGCGCGTCCCGGACGTCGCCTCAGCTTCGACGCGTCCTACACGTACACCTCGACGCAGATCCTGAAGGCGCCGCTGGCATTCGACCATTTGCTGTCGCCGGGGGCCCCGTTACTGCGCCGTCCGAAGCACGCTGGATCGCTTCTTGCCATTTATACGAAGCGGCGGTGGGGCGGCAGCGTGGGCGGGACGTTCCTCGGCCGCAGGGCGGATTCCGACTTTCTCGGGCTCATTCCGCCGGTCACGCACGCCGCCGGATATGCGCGCTTCGATGTCGGCGCCTGGAGATCGATCACCAGCCGCATGACAGCGTATGTCAATGTCGAGAACCTTCTCAATCGTCATTACGAGGAGGCTGCGGGATTTCCGGCGCTGCGTGCAAACTTCCGGGCAGGAATGCGTTTCCGGATCGGCGGGGACTGATCGTTAGGCGAGACGCCCGCGTTACGGTTATCGCTGGTCTGAGGTCATGGCCTGCGCGGGCTCGGCGGCGGCGGCCGCTGCCGGGCGCTTCGCAGCGCCGTTAGCCAGGTACTGCTCGCGCACGACCCTCAACTTATCGACTTCCGCCTGGCTCAGCGGCTGCTGGTTGCCGAGGGTGTGCGTGACTAGCGCGATCTTGGCAAAGTGCTCGACTGTTTCCATCTTCATGTACGCGCTGGTGAGGTCTTCGCCATAGCTCACCACGCCGTGATTGGCCATGAGGATGGCGTCGTGCATCGGGATGAGTGCCGCAAGCGAATCGCACAGTTCAGGGGTACCGGGTGTCGCGTATGGCGCCAGCGGCACCGAGCCGAGCGTAATGACGATCTCGGAAACCAGCGGCTGGGTCAGCGCCAATCCGGCGGCAGCGTACCCGGTCGCGGTCGGCGGATGCGCATGGACGACCGCGTTCACGTCGGGCCGCAAGCGGTAGATCAGCAGGTGCATCGCGATCTCGCTCGACGGCGCGCGATGTCCGCGGACCTTGTGCCCGGTCATGTCCACCACGACGAGGTCATCGTGCTCCATCATGCCCTTGCTGACGCACGTCGGCGAGCAGAGCACCGTTCCGTCATCGAGCCGCACGGAGAGATTGCCGTCCGTTGCGGCCACGAAGAAGCGTTCGTGCAGCTTGTGCCCGTAGCGCACAATCTCGTCGCGATGGTGGCGTTCGCTTGTCATCCGCTAGTAATTTTACCGGGATTTCCCCGCCGTTGGGTGCCACATCGTACCTTAGAAATTCGGGGCACGGCAATGGGATTGGATCAGCCCCTGTTTTTTCAATTACCCAATTAGAAATTACTGCATTAAAAATGGTTTGTGCTGGTTTCAGAGTTCGATTACGAACTGCCCGAAGAGCGCATCGCCCAGGAACCACTGGCCGACCGCGCCGCCTCTCGCATGCTTCACCTGATCCGCGACGAAAAGCGTTTTGAGGACCGCCTGTTCCGCGAGTTGCCCGACCTGCTCCGTCCCGACGACCTGGTGGTCTTCAACAACACGCGCGTCTTTCCGGCCCGACTGCTCGGTCATCGCAGCGGCGAGCGTGCGCAGCCCATATCGGGGCGAAATCCTGCGGCTAAGAAGTTCCTCAAGGGCAGGGTCGAAGCGCTGCTCACCAATCCTGTGCCCGAGATCCGAGAGCCTAAAGCCGAGAGCCCGCTCGTATGGAATGCGCTGGTAAGGCCGGGAAGAAAGATCGGCGTTGGCGAGCACCTGAGTTTCAGCGACGAACTGGAAGCCGAAGTGATCGCCCGCGGCGAGTTTGGCGAGCGCACCCTGCGTTTCGACCCGGTGCCCGACTTCTTTGCCGCCGTCGAGCGTGTCGGACACGTGCCCCTGCCGCCGTACATCGGACGCGAGGACCGCCCGGAAGATCGCGATCGCTACCAGACCGTTTATGCGCGGGAGCGCGGTTCCGTGGCGGCGCCGACTGCCGGCCTTCACTTCACGCCGGAGATCCTCCAACGGCTTCGCATCCGCGGCATTGAGACGGCTGAGATAACGCTGCATGTGGGTCTCGGAACGTTCCAGCCCGTACATGCGGAGGTCGTCGAGGAACACAAGCTGCACCGCGAGTGGTATCGCATCGGGGAAGATGCGGCGCACAAAATCAACGCGGCGCTCGCGGCGGGCAGACGCGTGGCTGCGGTTGGGACGACGACAGTGAGGACCTTGGAATTTGCCGCCTCACAACCAGGAGGAATTCAACCCACAAGCGGCGAGGCCGACATATTCATCTACCCGGGATTTCAGTTCCGCGTCGTGGGCGCGATGCTGACCAACTTCCATCTGCCCAAGAGCACCCTGTTGATGCTGGTGTGTGCATTCGCCGGCCGGGAGTTCACGCTCGAGGCGTATCGGCACGCGGTCGCGGAGGAGTACAGGTTCTATTCGTACGGGGATTGCATGTTTGTCGAATAACAGCGGTTCGCACGATGGACACGAAGTGCACACGAAGGCATCTCTTCCGCTCCTTCGTGGAACCATCGTGTCCATCGTGTGAAACTATTGCCGATGGATGATCGCGCCGTTCACAATCGTCACCACCACGCGACCATATAGCTGCCATCGATCGAACGGCGTATTGCGCGAGCGCGACTTAGTCTTCGTCGCATCGTAGGTCCAGCGCGCCTTGGGATCGAACAGAACCACATCGGCGGTAGAGCCAACGGCGAGCGTTCCGCGATCGCGCATGTTAAGAATGCGCGCCGGATTGCTCGAGAGCAGTTCGACGATGCGCTTCAGAGGGATACCTTTGCGCCGGTGCAGCGCCGTAATGGCCAGGCCGAGCGCGGTTTCCAGGCCGATGAGCCCGAAGGGCGCGCGATCGAACTCAACCTGCTTCTCGTGGGTCGCGTGCGGAGCGTGGTCAGTGGCGATGGCGTCGATGGCGCCGTCGGCGAGCGCGGACCAGATCGCCTCACGGTCGGCGCCGGAACGCAGGGGCGGGTTCATCTTGTAGCGCGAATCGTAGTCGCGGACTTCCTCGTCGAGCAGCGTGAAATGGTGTGGCGTCACCTCGCACGTGACGCGTACGCGGTCTCTCTTGCCGCGCCGGACCGCCTTCAGCGCGCCCGCGGTCGAAATGTGCGCGACGTGCAGATGCGCCATCGTGGCCTTCGCCAGTTCGACATCGCGCTCCACGATCCTCGATTCGCCCTCCGGCGGCATACCGCGTAGACCCAGGCGGAAGGCGGTCGCACCGGAGTTCATTTGTCCGCCGGCGGTAATGCGCGTGTCTTCGGCGTGCTGGATCAGCGGGACGCCAATCCGCGCCGAGTGCACCAGCGCTTCCCGCATGACTGCATCGTCGAGCACGGGCTTGCCGTCGTCGGTGAACGCGACTGCGCCAGCGTTGTGGAGCGCGGCAAAATCGGTGAGCTTCTCGCCCATGCTGCCGATCGTCGCGGCTGCGATGGGGAAGACGTTGACCACCGCGCCGCGTTCGGGTTTTCGCATCCACGACGTGATCTCGGCCGAATCGTTCACCGGCGACGTGTTCGGCATGGCGCAGACGCTGGTAAACCCGCCCGCCGCCGCCGCTGCTGTTCCGGTCGCGATCGTCTCCTTGTGTGCCTGGCCGGGCTCGCGCAGGTGGACGTGAAGATCGATGAAGCCGGGAGCGACGATGAGATTACGCGCGTCAATCGTCTCAGCGGCTTTACCTTTGGTCTTTCCTTTCGGCGCGATCTCAGCGACGACACCATTCGCGAGCAGGACGTCGACCTGTCCTTCGATCTTGCTGGCCGGGTCGATGACGGTTCCGCCTTTGATCAGCAGCGAGTTGTGCATGGCCTTCATATTTCTATCCCCAACGCACGCGCCAGGATCGCCATGCGCACGGCGACGCCGTTGTGCACCTGGTCGAGGATCGTCGACTGCGGCAGGTCCGCCAGTTCGCCGCTCAACTCCATGCCGCGGATGATCGGTCCCGGATGCATGAGGATGGCGTCACGCTTGGCCAACCGCAGGCGGTCGATGGTGAGCTGATAATTCGCGACATACTCATCCGCGTCCAGTTTCAGCGTGGCGAGCCTCTCCTTTTGTATGCGCAGTACCATGACCACGTCGGCCCCACGCAGCGCTTCACCGATATTGCGCGTCACCGTCACACCCGGCGCGAGCGTCGCTGCGACATCCGGCGCCAGCTCCGGCGGGCCGCACAGGGAAATCTTGCATCCGAATCGCGACAGCAGCAGCACCTCGCTGCGCGCGACCCGGCTATGAAAGATGTCGCCGACGATCGCGACGCGCAGCCCGTTCAGCGTCTTCTTACGCTGCAGGATCGTGTAGGCATCGAGCAGCGCCTGCGAAGGGTGCTCGTGCATGCCGTCGCCCGCGTTGATGACCGGGATCTGCACGTGTTTGGCGAGCACGTGCGGCGCGCCCGACGACGGATGCCGGATGATGATCACGTCCGCGCCCAGCGCCGAGATGGTGTATCCCGTGTCGAGCAGCGACTCGCCCTTTTCGATGCTGGAAGCGCTCGCGTGTACCAATGTCGTGGTCGCGCCCAGCACTTTCGCCGCGAATTCGAACGAGATGCGCGTGCGCGTCGACGCCTCGTAGAAAAGCAGCGCGATACGCTTTTCTTTGAAGTGCGGCTTCGGGCGGCTGCGCTGGAAACGGCGGGACAACCGAAGAATGGAGACGATGTCTTCGGTCGCAAGTTGCTCGATACCTAACAGTGACCGCTTATCTTTTGTCTGCATGTGCAGGGCAGCACAGCAAGAGTAACAAGTACCAAGTACTAAGTAACAGGAAAAGCGTTGAAGCTTGAGCCCGTGACCCTTGAGCGATGAGCATTGAGCTGCTTTTTAGCTTTCTTTTTCCACCAGCAGGACTTTTTCCATACCGTCTGTTTCCTGGAACTTCACTTCGATGATCTCGTTGCGCGTGGTCTGCACGGTGCGTCCGACGAAGCCGGCTTCGATCGGCAGTTCGCGATGCCCGCGGTCGATGAGCGCCAGCAACTGCACACGCCGCGGACGTCCGTGGTCCACCAGTGCATCCAGGGCGGCACGAGTGGTGCGACCGGTGTAGAGCACGTCATCGCAGAGCACGACGTTCTTGTCTTCCACCTCGCAACCGAGTTCGCCAGCCTGAAACAGCGGCTTTTCGCCGACGGTCGAGAGGTCGTCACGATAGAACTGGATGTCCAGGATCCCGACCGGCAGGGGGGTGCCTTCGATCCGCTGGATGATCTTGGCGATGCGTTGCGCGATGGGAACGCCGCGCCGTTTGATGCCGATGAGCACCAGGTCGCGGATACCGTCGTTCTTCTCGATGATCTCGTGCGCCAGGCGGACCAGTGTCCGCTCGATCTCGGAGGCCGACATCAGTTGGGCCTTTTCGCGCAGCTTGGGTTTCGTCGCTGGGGTGGTGGTCATGGCTGAGAAATCATATCTGGGGGAACTGCGCTGTTACAACACTGACTTCTTCATTCTGATTTGCCTTTGAAGATCTTTGCCCCGATTGCCCCGCCTGCACTCGACAGAGCGATGAACCCAATCAGGAAAATGACCATCACGATGGTCACCATCAGTGCCAGGCCGGCGGGCGACGTCATCCAGGCCATGATCTCCTGCGCCTTCGGGTCAGGATTTCTCGCCGCAGCTTGCTGCATGGACTGTTGCAGCATTTCGCGGAATTTCGTGCTGCCGCGGAGCAGCAGGAGTGTGATGGCCATGAGCCCGGCGAAGCCAGCGAACCCGAACAGGCCGGTGATCGCCCCGATGCGCGCGCCGTCCGCCGGCGTGACCACCGCACCCGGCACACGCCGCTTATATAACGCGACTGCCACCGCGCCTGCGCCCAGGATCCAGAGAAAGTATCCGAGGTACGGGATAAGCCACGCCACAGCCAGCAAGGCGCCTGCCCATCCGGCCGCGGGAAGGGCATTGGCCCAGTCGATGCCTCTAAGCATGGGTGCGGTGGAGATCACGACCGGCTGCGCTGGAGGCTGCACCTCGCCGGGAGTTCCGGGCGGCATCGGCGGCGTGGCAGGTTCGTCCATGCTGGGAATGCGGATCTGCGGCGCGCCACAATGGCGGCAGAAGGGTGTGCCTTCTTCGATCTCGCGGCCGCATTGGTGGCAGGTGTGGTCCATCGCTTTGAAGCTAGCATACGCGGTAACGAGATGGGAAATTCGTGACAAGTGGTCAGTGATCAGTAATCAGTGATCAGCAGGTTCCTCAACTGATTGAGAACGCTTCGAACCACGCAGGAGCTCCGCTACGTCCCAATCCAATGATGAGCACTGAGCACTGAGCACTGAGCACTGAGCACTGAGCACTGAGCACTGAGCACGAATCGTTGTCGTCACCTCACAATTGTCTGTGACTTCCGTCACGTCGAGAAATATAGTTCCGACCGCATTTTCAGCGGCTCCGGAGCGCTACAATAAACGCAGCTTACGAAGAGGTTTGGTCATGCCATTTCCCGTCTCGCGCCCGCGCCGCCTGCGCCGTACGGAAGTCTTGCGCAATTTCGTCCGTGAAACCCGCCTCACGCCCGAAGGGTTCATCTATCCGCTGTTCGTCTGTCCGGGCGAAGGCGTGCGCAAGCCGATCGGCAGCATGCCCGGGGTATTCAATCTCTCGATCGACGAAGCGGTGAAAGAGTGCCGCGAGGTCAAGTCGCTGGGCATTCCCGCAGTCATCCTATTTGGCCTGCCGGACAAGAAGGACGAGGTTGCGACGGGCGCCTGGGCCGAGGACGGCATTGTGCAGCGCGCGACGAATGCCATCAAGCACGAAGTGCCGGGCCTGATGGTCATCGGCGACGTGTGTCTCTGTGAGTACATGAGCCACGGCCACTGTGGAATCGTGCTACCCAGCGCGAAGACCTCGAGCGGCGTGCGCACGACTTCGGTCGGCGCGGCTGCTGCCGTCGAGCAGGTCACGGCCGAGATGTTCGAGATCGCCAACGATCCCACGCTCGACATCCTGGCGAAGACAGCGGTCTCGCAGGCGCGCGCAGGCATGGATATCATCGCGCCCAGCGACATGATGGACGGGCGCGTGGAGGCGATCCGCACCGCGCTCGATGCGAACGGATTTGCCAATATTCCCATCCTCAGTTACGCCGCCAAATTCGCGAGCGGCTTCTACGGGCCGTTCCGCGAGGCCGCCGACTCGGCGCCGCAGTTCGGCGATCGCCGCAGCTACCAGATGGATCCGGCCAACTTCCGCGAGGCGATGAAGGAGATGGAGCTCGATCTCGCCGAGGGCGCCGACATGCTGATGGTCAAGCCGGCGCTGCCGTACCTGGATGTGGTCCACGCGGCGTACGAGCGTTTCGAGGTGCCGATTGCCGCGTACCAGGTATCGGGCGAGTTCGCGATGATCGAAGCCGCGGCGCGCAACGGTTGGATCGATCGCGATCGGGTGATCCTGGAATCGTTGACGTCCATCCAGCGCGCGGGGGCGAGCATCATCCTGACCTACTTCGCGAAGGACGTGGCGAAAATCCTAAACCGGTAATCGGTAATCGGTAATTGGTAATCGGGAGTTCGGCCCACAATTCCAGAACCGTTCCAATCTCGTCCCCCTAACCGGTGGGATTTCTAAGTTCCTTAAACGCGGCGATTTGCGAGGCATGGCTTCCAGATCGCGGCGTCTCGATCTCTTAGCGCTGCTGATCCGCAAAATCCATACAGCATTCAAGTTAGTGCCTGCCGATTACCGATCACCGATTACCGATTTCCCGCGTCTCGTATAATTCGCGGTTCACTCCAAGTTGGGGTCATCGCATGCGAATCGCTCGACGCCTTCTCGTCTCTGTACTCATCCTCTCCGCAGTCGCGTTCGCCCAAGCTGGCGGCGGGCAGCAGCCAGCCCACGCACAGCAGGACCACGCCCGCGAGCTCGCCGACTTCATCAAGGCGAACTACACCAAGAGCGAGTACCGCATCCCGGTGCGCGACGGCGTTCATTTGTTCACGGCCGTCTACGTCCCGAAGGACGCGAGCGCGACGAACACTTACCCGATCATGTTCGACCGGACGCCGTACAGTGTGCGTCCGTACGGCAGCGACAACTATCCCGGCCGGCTCGGCCCGTCGGAGCACTTCGCGCGCGCGAAATACATCTTCGTATACCAGGACGTGCGCGGGGCATGGATGTCAGAAGGGAACTTCGTCGACATGCGCCCCGAAGACGCGGCCGAGCGCGGCGGTAAAGCCACCGACGAAGCGACCGACACTTACGATTCGATCGACTGGCTTATCAAGAACCTTCCGTTCTACAACGGTAAGGTCGGGATGTGGGGCATCTCGTATCCCGGCTTCTACACATCGACGGGTGTGATCAATGCGCACCCGGCGCTCAAGGCTGCTTCGCCACAGGCGCCTATCGCGGACTGGTTTATCGGCGACGACTTCCATCACAACGGCGCGCTCTTCCTGCCGCACATGTTCCTCTTCATCTCGGTATTCGGCCAGATCCGGCAGGGGCCGACGACGGTGCGTCCGCAGCGGACGTTCGAGATCCCGCCGGACGGCTACACGTTCTTCAAAGGAATGGAGCCGCTCACCGTAGCCAATGACAAATATCTGAAGCATGAGATCCCCTTCTGGGACGAGACCACGCAGCATCCGAACTACGACGCCTTCTGGCAGGCGCGCAACCTGCTGCCGCACCTGAAGAATATCAAGCCGGCGATCCTCACAGTGGGCGGATGGTTCGACGCCGAGGACCTTTACGGCGCCCTGAATACGTACAAGACGATCGCGAAGAACTCGCCCGCCGAGCGCGTCCGGCTGGTGATGGGGCCGTGGTGTCACGGCTGTTGGTCGCAGCCTAACTACGACCATCTCGGGGACATCAACTTCAACCAGCCTGTCAGCGATTTCTATGAACGAAACATCGAGTTCCCGTTCTTCGAGTTCTATCTAAAGGGCAAGGGCGCGAACGATCTGCCGAACGCGTCGGTGTTCGAGACCGGAACCAACCAGTGGCGTCAGTACGATTCGTGGCCGCCGAAGAACACGGCAGAGAAGACGCTCTATTTCGGAGCGAACGGCACGCTTTCATTCGATCCGCCGGCCGACAGCGGCTACGATGAGTACATCAGTGACCCGAACAAGCCGGTGCCGTTCTACGAGCACACGACGTCGGGCATGGCGCGCCCGTACATGGATGGCGATAATCGCGAGCAGGGCTGGCGCACAGACGTGCTCACCTACCAGACTGAGCCGCTCACCGAAGACATCACCATCGCGGGGCCGATCCGGCCGTCGCTGCAGGTTTCAACCACCGGTACCGATTCCGATTTCGACGTAAAGCTGATTGATGTTTATCCGGAGGAATTCCCGAACGCCGATCCCAACCCGATGCAGATCGAGATGAGCGGCTACCAGCAACTGGTGCGCGGCGAACCCTTCCGCGGCCGCTTCCGCAACAGCTTCGAGAAACCGGAGCCGTTCAAGCCCGGGCAGCAGACGAAGGTCGAGTTCGTCATGCCCGACGTGAACCATACCTTTCGCCGCGGGCACCGCATCATGGTCCAGGTACAGAGCTCGTGGTTTCCGCTCGCCGACTTGAACCCGCAGACGTTCGTGTCGAACATCTATGAGGCGAAGCCCGGCGATTTCCAGAAAGCGACGCAGAGGGTGTATCGCGGCGCGAACGGGTCACGAGTGAATGTGCTCGTGCTAAACAACAGTGCTCGGTAGGACTTTGGAGCCGTAGTCCATACTCCGAAAAACTTCTTATCGAACTGCAAAGACCTGCAGTTTTTCAATCATGTCACCAAAGTGCTGGATGACTAGGTTGTTGTAAGCAAAAGGCAGGCGGCGATCCTGTTTGGAACTGGTCATGCGATCATCTACATCCGCGTGATGTCTGGGTGGTCCATTGACGAGCCGGATATCATGTTCGCATTGAGTTGCAAGTGCCTGTGAACTGGATCATCGGCGGGGCGGTGAGCATTGGCGGCAGTTCCACCGTGGACCTCAGCGGCGCCGGCACCAGTGGCACGGGCGGTGATTTCGGCACCTTTGGCGGGCCGGCAACGGCGCCAGGTGGCCTGACTCTCGGAACCGGAACCTATGTTTATCCGGCATCTCCGGACTCGGACCCGTACGCGAGAATTTCGGTCCCCACAGCGCCCAGCATTGCAAATGCCACGACGTTCGTGCCACTCGGTACGGACGGCTGCCCCGATCCTTCCGGCTGTGTTGAATTTGCTCCAGGGAACTACGCACTCACCGGGTCGAATTCCTGTAAGTCGAGTGGAAATTTGAATGGCACATCCGATGTCGGGTGCCTGATTGTTCCGACGCCGTATAGATTTAATCTGCCTAGCTGGAGCCAAGGAACATACACCGCCGGCACTCTGATCCAGCCAAATCATGGGCAGAATCACGGAGACTATGTCTTCCAGGTGCAGACTGGTGGGGCCAGTGGCAGCAGTCAACCCACATGGCCCCAGACGGCGGGCCTCACCGTAACCGACGGCTCCGTTGTTTGGTTGAATGTCGGTGCGATCAGCAACAAGCCTCGAACGGCAATATTCCAGCCCGGCCTTTACTACGTCGGCGCCGAAGGGCTGCAGTTCGCTGGAGCTTCGGGATCAAGCTCCGAGTCTCGCGTTACGGCTTGTACGGCAGGTACGACCACCACGACGAATTGCAATGGAGACGGCAGCGGCGGCGTTACGTTCTACTTCAGTGCCGCCGGATCGGGCAGTAATCCGGGATCGCTGTCCGTCGGCTCAGGCGCGGGCAGCGCCTCGGCGTGCACGCAGATCAGTCCGACTCTGAACCCGTCGAACTGTGTTGTTTCTTATTCCACGGCTGGAACTACGCAGTTCTCCACCGTCGGCTCACGCGCGATGCAGTGCGGCACCGTCGCCATCCCCACGCAGATTCCGACCACCCTCACTGGCAACGTTCTCATGGGACCGTGCACCGGGACGTGGGGCGACCCGAATAATAACTATCGCGGTTTCCTTTTCTATCAGAACCGCGCCATAGCCGGCACCCCGCAGTGGGGCGGCGGCGGCTCGTTTGTGTCGGCGGGCCTCATGTATTTCCACCAATGCCGCAGTGACAGCACGGGTATCAACTGCTCCGCCGTGGGCTCGGGCGGTTATGGCACCGTGTTGACGATGGGCGGCGGTTCTTCCGGCAACTCGTACGCCTACGGGAATATCGTGGCCGACAAGATCTCCCTGAGCGGCGGCAGCGGCCTGACCATGATCCTTTCCCCGAGTTCGTCCTACTCGCTTCTGAAAGTGCAGCTACTCCGGTGAGCCCGTCGCTCAATGCGGGTACCCGGTACGGTCGCGTTCTGCTGGTGGAAGGACGTCTTCCCCACGTCGATCCGCCTTACCGCGGAATGGCCTGGTCACTGGTTCTGCACCTCACGGTTGCGATGACCATCTACACCGCGATATTGTTGGCGCGCCTCGTCGCTCCTCGGGCTGCAATAACGTTTCAGGCGCCTGTGATCGAGCTGACGGAACTCGACGTCAAGCACGACGCCATCTTTCTGCCGTCCATGTCGAGCCGTCGGGGTGGCGGCGCGGCGCCTGGAGCGAGCGGCAGATCGGGCGGTGAGTCCGGCCCGAACAGCGCTCCCGCTGCCGCTGCGGGACACCGTGGCGAAGTCACGTACCGTGGTCCGCAGACGATCGTCTCCGATCCCATCACTCCCGATAACAAGGTCCAGACCATCCGTCGCACCGATCTCATCGCGGCTCCCGTGCTGAAGACGGACGTTCGCCTCCCCAACCTGGTGATGTTCAAGGCCGCTATGCCGGCGCGGGCGACACAAACCGTCGAGGTGCAGGAATCGAAGGTCGAAGCGTCGTTGCCTCTGCCCGAACCTACGGTCATGGAAGCGAAGTTGCCTGCGTCTCCGGCCGAACAGCCGCGGCCCGAGCCAAGCGAAGTCAAGCCAATCGAGATCCGCAGGTCGTCGGCGCCCCAGCCCGTCCAACCTCCAAAGCTCGGAGTGAAAAGTAACTTTCCCGCCGACATCCTCGTGATCAATGCCGTACCAGTCGTGGCGAACCAGGCCACGTTCCCTCCCGGACAGCGCCAGGGGAAGTTCGCGGTCTCAGCCGGCAACGCGCCCGGGACGGGTGATCTACCCGGCGGCGGCAAAACTTCCGACGGGACCGGCGCGGCCGGCGGATCAGGCCATGGTCGCGGCACCGGTGCTGCAGCCGGAACCGGCGCCGGCAATGGTCATGGCGCAGGGATCGGTACGGGACATGGCAGCGGCGTTGGCAAAGGCACAGGCACCGGAACCGGTACTTCGGGGACCGGTCCCGGAAAAGGGACTTCGGGCTCAGGTAATGGCGACGCGAGCGGCAGCGGTTCCGGCACCGGCACCGGCAATGGCTCCGGAAATGGAAAAGGGAGCGGTGGCAGCGGCGACGACGGCCTGACCATCATCGGCGGCGTCGGCGGAACTCACGGATCCACCGCACGAGTTGCGGCTTCGCCTCCGGGGAAAACCGGCGACAGCTACGACCTGACCATCATCGGTAGTTCTTCCAATTCGTCCTACGCAGCCGCGGAGTTCGGCGCCGAGATGGCTTATACGGTGTTCATCAATATGCAGGACACGGAAGTCCGGGGACCCGATTGGACACTGCAATATTGTTTGGCGTCTCATGGCCTGTCCGGCTTGCTGGCGGCGCCCGCTCCCTACGAAAAGCATGCGGTGAAGTTCCCGGATGGCCTTGCCTCCCGATATGCCGGCAGGTCGGCGATCGTCGGCGGCGTTGTGGATGAGAACGGTAAGCTACTCGGGCTCCATGTCGTTCGAACTCCCGATGCCGGTTTGACCGCATCCCTGTTCGAGGCTCTGCAGCGGTGGCAGTTCCGAGCTGCCGAGCTCGACGGCAAGGCGGTTGTTGTAAAAGTCTTGATCACCGTTCCAATCGTTTTGGCCCCGAGGTAGCCGCAGCAGCTCGCCGCATTCTCCGTGACACTGGAATGCGAGCAGTACGGGGTGGGCCTCACGCTGCGTTAGCGGGGAATGTGGAAGAGAGCCCGAATCGCGTGCAGTTGGTCCGCACAGGTCATCACGATCATGATCACCAATATGATCATGAACATTGAGGGACCTACCTTCGCCAGCACGGACGCCACATTCAGGTCGTCCCTTTGGCGGGACTTCTGCATGTAATAACTATCTGCGGCAGGTATGGGATATCTTGGTTGTGCGCTCATTTCAGCTCCCCTAGTTTCCCTTCCACCTAGGTGCCAACCTACTCTTCCCCTACCCGGAGGAACAGATGTCTTCAGTACCGTTACTGAAGTTTTGAACTACGCCGCAGCAGCGGCATGAGGTGCGTGCAAGTAATCATCTGCAGATCAGTAGCTTGCAAGGCCCGTGCGCGCAGGCGATTTTGCGACTTGGGTCAAATTCTGACCTGCTGGGCAGTCCATCACCGAAGCCAAGCGGTTGAGAAGGCGAACCCAGGCCTCGCTTTCGCCGAAACCCGTTCTGAATGTGGAACTTCCGTTCCACTGCTCCGGGATTTATGTGTTTTATGCGCGTACCACGAAAGTGGTTTTGGTTTTCGTAGTATCAAGTCAAGCTATTGAAAATATGTTTAAATCTTCTTGGTCGACCTTAGTACTGTTCGGTACTTCACGTGCATCTCGCTCCATATCCGACAATAGGTCCCATCCCCGGTAGGCCACACCCAAGGTAGGCCTGTACTAGGTCGCAGCGGAGTGCCACCCCTGCGCGAGCAGGATCCCCCTCGGCAATCCCCGACACGAACTTAGAACGAGGAAGTCCTATGAACCGCATAGCGCGTCTCGCTGTGGTGTGTGCCGGTGTGTTTGCCGTCGTCCTGGCTACAAGAGGTTCTATTCCAGAAGTGCTTACGGGCAAGTGGAGCGCCGGGTCTAGCCTCGGCGCAGCCCGGAGTGGCGCGACCGCGACCGCCCTACCCGACGGCCGCATCCTGGTCGTTGGCGGTACAGACACGAACGGCGCGCCGCTGGCGAGCGCTGAATACCTGAACCCAGACGGCTCTTTTTCCAGCGCGGGTTCCATGAGCATCGGCCGCACTCGTCATGCGGCCATTTTGCTGCCCGACGGGGATGTCCTCGTCGCCGGTGGCCAGACCAGCGGCGGCGGCTTTACCAACAACGCGGAACTTCTCGACCCGCTCAGCGGCGCCTGGACAACGGTTGCCGCATCCATGGCCGACGCGCGCGCCGGCCATACCATGTCGGTGCTGCCCGACTACACCGTCGCGATCGTCGGCGGCGAAAACTCCACCGGCCCGCTGTCCAGCATCGAGCTCTTCGACGAAGCGGCGAACTCCTTTACCTTTGCCGGCACTTTGCAGCAGGCGCGTAAAGACCATGCGGCCGCTGTCCTGAACGACGGGCGCGTGCTCATCAGCGGCGGTTCCGGCCTTGATAGCGGCGGCAATCCGGCCATCCTCGGCTCAACAGAGATCTATACGATGGGTAGCGGCGTGAGCGCCGGGCCAGCGCTGAACACGGCACGCACCCGCCACAGCGCCACCACATTGCTCGACGGTACAGTCCTCATCGCCGCCGGCTCCGCCATCGCTGCCGATCCAGCAGCCGGCATGGTGGACCTGGCCTCGGCCGAAATCTTCGATCCTGCAGCCAATTCGATCACAGCCCTCCCCGTCTCCCTGGCAACGCCCCGCTCCGGTCATGTCGCGCTCTTACTTCCGAATAACAACAACGTGGTATTTGTTGGCGGGAATTCCAACGGCGTAGCCGTTGCGTCGGTCGAGATGTACACCCCGTGGTTGAAGCAGTTCAGCGCCACAGGTCCGATGAACAGCGCGCGCGCGCACGCCGCGGGCGCTGCATTCTCCGAAGGCCTGTTGAACGTCGCCGGCGGCACCGACGCCGGCGGCAACGTCCAGGCGAGCAGCGAGTGGTACAGGTTCACGACGGTGAAAACGGATGCCTTGGACTATCCGCCGGGCACGACCGTTCACATTACCGGCACAGGCTGGCAGCCGGGCGAGACAGTAACGCTAAGCATGGTCGAATCGCCGCTGATCGATGCCCATGGGCCGTACACTGTGGTAGCTGACCAGTCGGGCAATATTTCCGACACCAGCTTCGTGACGGACGTACACGATCTTGACGTCAAGTTCACACTGACCGCGGTTGGGTCTAGTTCCGCTCTGCAAGCGCGAACGGCGTTCACTGACGCTAACGCAAATGATGGCGACGGCTCGATGGTTTTGAGTCCGGCGACCGCTCTTGCTGCCAGTACGGGAAATACGCTGACCTTCACGTTTAGCAGCTCCAAGACCTTTAACTCAGGAGCCCAGATCGTCCAGCAGATTCCCGCCGGCTTTACCGCCCCTCAAACCTCGGCTTCCTCTAACCCTGGATTTGTGAGCTTTGGCGGTAGTGGCGGGTGTACTGCCACGCTTGGAATTTCAGGCAGCGGACCATGGCAAATCGCCGTCAACATTACCGCGAGCTGCACCGGATTCACTCTGACCTACGCAGGTGGCGGAGCTAAGGTCACAATGCCAACTACTGCTGGCGCCTTCAACGGCACTAGCGGAGGAACATCTCTGGGAACGGGGTTCACCGCTCAATCCAAGAATAGCGGCGGAACGCTAAAGAATCTGGGGCCGCCCGCTGCGAGCCAACCCGCATTTACAGTCGCTCCAGGGCCGGCAACTCACCTTGCCTTCGGGACACAGCCTCCCAGCAACGCGGTCACCGGCCAGAGCCTTGGCTCGGTAACGGTCCAGGTGCTGGACGCAAACAACAACGTCGTGACCGGAAGCTCAGCTCCCGTCACAATGACAATCGCTAACAATCCTGGCTCTGCGACCCTCAGCGGTACGACAACTGTTAACGCTTCGAGCGGCATTGCCACTTTCGCCAATCTGTCTGTGAACAAGGTCGCGAATGGCTACACGTTGCAAGCCAGCAGTGGCTCGCTGACCAGCGCGATAAGCAGCACCTTCAACATCACGCCGGCAGGCACAACCGTCTCCGTCTCCTCGCCCGGCGCCATCACCTATGGCAGTTCCGTAACATTCACTGCCACAGTGAGCGTCTCTGTGCCTGGGTCCGGCACGCCAACAGGAACGGTCGACTTCTTCGATGGCGCCACGAACATCGGCAGCGGCACACTGAGTGGGACGACCGCGACCTTCAGCACGTCCGCCATGAACGCCGTCAGCTCGCCCCACTCGATCACCGCCAAATACAACGGCGACGCCAACTTTAATGCCAGTGCCGCGTCGAGCGCCTTTAGCCAGGTTGTGAACAAGAAGGTCATAACGGCCAGCATCACCGCCAACGACAAAATTTACGACGGGACGAACTCGGCGACGTTCTCCTGCTCGCTGAACGGCGTGCTTGCCGGAGACGCCGGCAACGTGAGCTGTACGGGCGGATCGGCGACCTTCTCTCAAGTGACGGTCGGCAGCAACCTGACGGTTTCGGCGACAGGTCTTGGCATCAACGGTGCAGCCGCAGGGAACTACACGCTTTCCCCGACGACCGCGACTGGCACGGCCAACATCACGAAGGCGACGCTCACCGTTTCGGGTGTCACGGCGAATAACAAGACCTATGACGGAACCACGGCGGGCACGCTTAACACCGGCGGCGCTGCGCTGGTGGGAGTGGTGGGAGGCGACCACGTGAACCTGCAGACGAGTGGCGCCGCCGGCACGTTCGCCGACAAGAACGTGGCTAATAACAAATCGGTTAGCGCCAGTGGGTTCAGCATTAATGGACCGGACTCCGGCAATTACACGTTGACACAACCGACCGGCCTTACTGCTAACATCACCCCAGCCACGCTGACGTATGTGGCGGATGCCAAAACCCGGGCGTACGGAGCGGCCGACCCGGCGTTTACCGGGAGTGTGACGGGCTTCGTCACCGGCGACACGCTAGCCAACGCCACCACGGGCACGCTGGCGTTCTCCAGCTCGGCAACGGCCACCAGCAACGTCGGCAGCTATGCCGTCAACGGATCGGGACTCACGGCCAACAACGGCAACTACACCTTCGTTCAGGCGGCCGGCAACGCCACTGCGTTGACAATCACCAAGGCGCACCTGACGGTGACGGCGGACCCACAGTCTCGCCAGTACGGCGACGCGAATCCGACTCTGACCTCGACCATAAGTGGCTTCGCAAATGGTGAGACGCTGGCGACCAGCGGTGTGACGGGTTCGGCGTCCTGCACGACTACGGCAGTAGCAACGAGCTCGGTTACGGGTGGTCCGTATCCGATTACTTGCACCCAGGGCACCCTTGCAGCGGGCAATTACGACTTCACAACTTTCAACCCAGGAAATCTGACCATCACGAAGGCGCACCTGACCGTATCGGCTGACGACAAGAGCCGCGGCTATGGTGATGCGAATCCGGCGCTCACGGCATCACTAACCGGCTTGAAGAACGGTGAGAACGTGACGTCGGCAGGCGTGACCGGCTCGGCGAACCTGAGTACGGCAGCCACTGCCACCAGCAGTGTGGCGGGCAGCCCGTACGCGATCACGGTGGTCGATGCAGGTACTTTGAGCGCAGCCAACTACGACTTCCCGGCGGCAAACTTTGTGAACGGGCAGTTGACCATCACCAAGGCGCACCTGACGGTGACGGCTGACAACAAGAGCCGCGGCTACGGCGACGCGAACCCGGCGCTCACGGCGACGCTGAGCGGCTTCAAGAACAGCGAAACGACGGCGACGGCAGGCGTGACCGGGTCGGCGAACCTGAGCACGACAGCCACGCCCAGCAGCTCGGTGGCGGGCAGCCCGTACGCGATTACGGTAGTCGATGCGGGCACGCTGAGCGCATTCAACTACGATTTCCCGGCGGCGAATTTTGTTAACGGCCAGTTGACCATCACGAAGGCGCTCCTGACGGTCACTGCGGATCCGCAGGCCCGCATTTACGGTGATGCGAATCCGACTCTCACCTCGACCCTAACTGGTTTCGCAAATAGTGAGACCCTGGCGACCAGCGGTGTGACGGGTTCAGCGTCCTGTACGACATCGGCGGTTGCGACCAGTTCCGTCGCGGGTAGCCCGTATCCGATCACTTGTACGCAGGGCAGCCTTGCAGCAGGGAACTATGATTTCCCGGCGGGAAACTTCATCGCTGGGCAGTTGACCATCAACCAGCGTCCGGCAACGATCACGGCCGATGGCAAGACCAAGAACTATGGTGACGTCAACCCGGCATTGACTGCTACCGTCAGCGGCACGGTGAACGGTGACACGCTGAACTACACCCTGTCGACGACCGCAGTGCAGTTCTCCAACGTGGGCTCCTACCCGATCACGGTGAGCCTGGGCTCGAACCCGAACTACAGCATCACGTCGGCGAATGGCACGCTGACGGTAAACCAGCGCCCGGCAACCGTCACGGCGGATCCCCAGAGCAAGAACTACGGTGACGTTAACCCGACGTTGACGGCGACGGTTGCGGGCACGGTGAATGGCGAAATGCTGAGCTACACGCTGGCGACGACCGCAGTGCAGTTCTCCAGCGTCGGGTCCTACCCGATCACGGTGAGTCTGGGATCGAACCCGAACTACAGCATCACTCCGGCGAATGGCGCGCTGACAGTAAACCAGCGCCCGGCAACTGTCACGGCCGATGCCAAGAGTAAGACCTACGGTGATGTCAATCCGACGTTGACGGCGACGGTCACGGGTACCGTGAACGGCGATACCCTGAACTACACCTTGTCGACGACAGCAGTGCAGTTCTCCGGCGTGGGCTCCTACTCGATTACTGTGACGCTGGGATCGAACCCGAACTACAGCATCACCCCGACCAACGGGATGCTGACGGTCAACCAGCGCCCGGCAACCGTCGCCGCGGATGCGAAGAGCAAGAACTATGGTGACGTCAACCCGGCATTGACGGCGACTGTCACGGGTACGGTAAACGGCGACACGCTGAACTACACGCTGGCAACGACGGCAGTGCAGTTCTCCAACGTGGGCTCCTACCCGATTTCTGTGACGCTGGGATCGAACCCGAACTACAGCATCACCCCGACCAACGGCACGCTGACGGTCAACCAACGTCCGGCAACCGTGACGGCGGATCCCCAAAGCAAGAACTATGGTGACCTCAACCCCACGTTGACGGCGACGGTCACGGGCACGGTCAACGGTGACACGCTGAACTACACCCTGTCGACGACGGCGGTGCAGTTCTCCAACGTGGGCTCGTACCCGATCACGGTCACTCTGGGATCGAATCCGAACTACAGCATCACCCCGACCAACGGGACGCTGACGGTAAACCAGCGCCCGGCAACCGTCACGGCGGATCCCCAGAGCAAGAACTACGGTGACCTCAACCCGGCATTGACGGCGACGGTCACGGGCATGGTCAACGGCGACACGCTGAACTACACCCTGTCGACGACGGCGGTGCAGTTCTCCAGCGTGGGTCCGTACCCGATCACGGTGAGCCTGGGCTCGAACCCGAACTACAGCATCACTCCGACCAACGGCACGCTGACGGTCAACCAACGTCCGGCAACCGTGACGGCGGATCCCCAGAACAAGAACTACGGTGACGTCAACCCCACGTTGACGGCAACGGTTGCGGGGGCGGTGAACGGCGATACGCTGAGCTACACCCTGTCGACGACCGCAGTGCAGTTCTCCAACGTGGGCTCCTACCCGATCACGGTGAGCCTGGGCTCGAACCCGAACTACATCATCACTCCGGCGAATGGCACGCTAACCGTCAACCAGCGCCCGGCAACCGTGACGGCGGATCCCCAGAGCAAGAACTATGGTGACGTCAACCCGGCATTGACGGCGACTGTCACGGGTACGGTAAACGGCGACACGCTGAGCTACACGCTGGCGACGACCGCAGTGCAGTTCTCCAGCGTGGGCTCCTACCCGATCACTGTGACCCTGGGCTCGAACCCGAACTACAGCATCACTCCGGCGAATGGCGCGCTGACAGTAAACCAGCGCCCGGCAACTGTCACGGCCGATGCCAAGAGTAAGACCTACGGTGATGTCAATCCGACGTTGACGGCGACGGTCACGGGTACCGTGAACGGCGATACCCTGAACTACACCTTGTCGACGACAGCAGTGCAGTTCTCCGGCGTTGGCTCTTACCCCATCACGGTGATTTTGGGATCGAACCCGAACTACAGTGTCACTCCGAGCAACGGATCGCTGACCATAATCCAACGCGACGCTTCGGTGACACCGAATGCGGCCACCAAGGTCTACGGCTCGGCCGACCCGCCACTCACGGGGACGCTGACCAACTTCGTGGCCTCAGACGCCGTTACAGCGACGTATAGTCGCACGGCCGGCGAAACCGTCGCGGGTAGCCCGTATACGATCTCGGCAACGCTGAGTCCGGCGGCGGTGCTCGGCAACTACAACATCATTTACAACACTGCCAAGTTCACGATCAATAAAGCTGCTACCGCGACTTCGGTGGTAACGTCGCAGACGCCAACCATCTATGGCGCCCTGGTTTCGTTCACGGCAACGGTGACGGATGTGACGCCAGGGAGTTCGGGTACGCCAACCGGTACTGTGACCTTCGTCGATGGCGCGATTGCGATCGGCACGGGCTCGCTGTCCGGAAATACTGCGGTGTTTAGCACGTTCGTGCTGCCGCCGGGAGCGAACTCGATCACGGCTGCTTACAACGGCGATGGCAATTTCACCGCGAGCGCAAGCAGCGCGATCACGCAAACGGTGACCGCAGCTCCTATCGTCAGTCTGGATCCGAGCAGTATCACCTTCCCTGGGCAGGACGTGGGCACCAGGAGCGCGGCAATGCCGGTCGTTTTAACCAACATTGGCACTGCGACTCTGAACATCTCCCATATCCAGATCGGCGGGTCGAACCCCGACGACTTTAACCTCGCCTCAAATTCCTGCGGTCAGACTCTGGCCCAGGGAAGCAGTTGCTCTGTGACCCTGACCTTTAACCCGCGCGACACCGGCATTCGAAGCGCCACCCTCATTTTCACCGATAACGACGGCGGGAGCGTGGCGCCGGTTTCGCAGTACATCGGCCTTACCGGGTCAGCTCTCAGTGCAGTCAGCGCCGATTTCACCAAGCAGAGTATTGCTGCAAACAACACGATCTGGTTCAACAGCGTCTTCTCAGTGAAGGGTCCCAATGGCGACGATGGCAGGGAACTCAACATGAGCTCAGCCAAGATTCAAGTCTTCGTCACCAATGGGAGCGTAAGCTTCACCGGGAATAACGGCCTGGTAACCCTTCCTGTTCCCGACGCGCTGATCACATTCGATCCCGCGGCGACTCAGGCGACGACTACCTATGACCCGAGCAAGAACCTGTGGCGCACCACGGTGCCTGCCTACGACCAGAAGAGCGGAAAACAGCACTTCGACGTCGACGGTGAGATCTTCTCGAGCGGAATGGGGTACCTGGTTCCGGCTGGTGGCCTGCCCGGCGGGATCAAGAACGTAACCTGGTCTGCCTCTTACTCCACCGATACGCCCGGCATCAAGCTGAAGTGGGAATGGGGCGCGGCGGTTTACACATCGTTCAACGCAGACCTTACGAAGCTGGGCGTGAAACCGGTTGATGACGGGAAGTCGCCCTCTCTCTGGTCGAATACGGATCGAGCAGCCACACCGGAGAACTACACGCAGTACATGACCCTCGGTGCGACTGCGGATGACAAGAACGACTTCACGGGTGACTTTACTAAGGATGCAGGCGTTATTCCTTCCGTGACGCCTGTGACCATCTCCCCCAGTCCGGTGGTATTTGCTGCTCCAGTAGCGGCAGGCGCGTCGAGCAGCCCCATGGCTGTTACCGTGACCAACAACAATCTGACGTTGGCGTTGTATGCGTCGTCGGTTGCCATCAGCGGTGACTTCGCCGTAACAGGTGCAACGGCGCCGTGCAGCATTGGCAGCTTTACGCTGGCGCCGGGAGCCAGTTGCACGTTCAACGTAACCTTTACGCCGACGGACCTGGGCACCAGGACGGGGGCGCTCTCGTTCACCTATGCTGCTCCGGCGGGAATGGACCAGGATGATGCCCCGCCGCCTCAGAAGGTGGACTTGTTCGGAACGGGCGCTGGCGGCTCGAACCCGATCGTGGGCCTGTCCCAGGTGAGTCTGAATTTCGGCTACCAGAAGAACGGCACATCGAGCTCACCTCAAACCGTGATGCTGGTCAACGCAGGAGGCGGGACGCTTACGTTAAACAGCATCGCGGCCAGCGGAGATTATTCTCAGACGACCACTTGCGGTACTTCCCTGGCCCCGGGGGCGAATTGCACGATCTCGGTAACATTCAACCCGACCGTGGTAGCGACACGGACAGGCGCGATCACAATCACAGACAACAACAATGGCGCGCCGAACAGCGTCCAAACCATAGCCTTGACGGGCAAGGGTACCCCATGATCTGACTGCGGAGAGAACAGTACCCCGGACGACAACGGCGGCCGCAACTGCGGCCGCCGTTTCTCTTTTCCTTGCTGCAGCGGTGATTGCTCAGGAGAAGCTCGCGATCGCGACCCGCGCGCAAGAAAACTTTGAATCGCGACCGTATTCGCCGCAATCATTAATCGCGGTGCGGTTACCTGATCGCACGCCAACGCCCTCGTTTCCGGTCCCGCCCGTCCGCAACCTGAGGAGCTGTCTATGCGCAGACCCGCGCTCGCTGCCATCGTCCTTCTGACATGTTTGCTTGCCGCCGCCCAGCAGCAGCGGCATTTCACCGTCGTTTACAAGTTCACCGTGCGGAACGTCGCACCTGGTGCGCCCGTACGTGTCTGGTTTCCCATGGCCCACAGCGACCGTTTCCAGCAGGTGACGCTGCTCGACGTCAAGGGCGACCTGCCTGTCCAGCGCACCGCCGAAGCCGAGTACGGGAACCGCATCTTTTATGCCGAGACGAAGCACGCCGACAAGCCGGAGTATGTTTTCGAAGCGCGGTATGACGTGGTCCGCTTCGAACGACGTGGCTTCGACGACTCTTCGCCCGCGCAACTCGACGCCGCGCCGCAGAAGCAATTGGCGCGCTTCGTCCGTGCCGATCAGCTTGTCCCGGTCACCGGCGTGCCTG
Organism: uncultured Terriglobales bacterium; assembly: GCA_964559835.1. Classification (GTDB taxonomy): domain Bacteria; phylum Acidobacteriota; class Terriglobia; order Terriglobales; family Acidobacteriaceae; genus DAISJI01. The sequence continues at coordinate 7,917 of CAZLJE010000004.1, read as the reverse complement.
CGAAGCTCGCCGAGGAAGAGACGCAGGGCAAGTCGGACCCGCTGGCGAAAGCGCGTGCCATCTACGACTACGTGTTCCGCACCATGCGTTACGACAAGAGCGGTACCGGTTGGGGCCGTGGCGATAGCCTGTGGGCGTGCGACGCCAAGCGCGGCAATTGCAGCGACTTCCACTCGCTGTTCGCTTCCATGGCACGTTCGCAGGGGATTCCCACGCGCTTCGAGATCGGCCTCCCGCTGCCCGATGACAAACACGAAAGCGAGATTCCCGGATACCACTGCTGGTCGGACTTCTACGTCTCCGGCAAGGGCTGGATCCCGGTTGATATCTCCGAAGCGTGGAAGCACCAGGAGAAAAAAGATTACTTCTTCGGTTCGCACGACGTGAACCGCGTCCAGTTCTCCGTCGGGCGCGACATTACCCTGTCGCCGAAGCAGGCGGGCGAGCCGCTGAACTACTTCATCTACCCGTACGTCGAGATCGAGGGCAAGAAGTACGAGAAGGTGGACACGCGGTTCTTGTTCGCGGATGTGGCAGGGGCTGGTGCTAAGTCCGGTGCAAATTGACGCGAGTGATCGGTGGTCAGTGGTCAGTGGCCGGCTGTTGTCATGACAAAGCCGCACACGTCATAGCCCACATGCTTTGACTTCGGGGTTCACCTCCTGATTACTGAGCACTGATTACTGACCACTGCTTCTCCCCGAATCCTTTCCTCCTCTAGTAGAATCACTAGTTTGGGTACTCACGAAAATCGCACTAGTGGGGAGCACGCTTTTGCCAGACAAGATCTATGACGTTGTCATCATCGGCAGCGGCCCGGCCGGATATACCGCTGCCATTCGCGGCGGGCAGTTCGGACTGAAAGTCGCGCTCATCGAAAAAGATAGCCAGCTCGGCGGCACGTGTCTGCACGTCGGCTGCATCCCGACCAAGGCGTTGCTGTTCAATGCCGAGATATGGGACCACCTGAAACAGGCGAAGGAGTTCGGCATCGACGACCTTGGTTCGCCCAAGCTGAACTGGACGGCCATCCAGGACCGGAAGAACAAGATCGTCACCAAGCACACCAAGGGTCTCGAGTTCCTGATGCGCAAGAACAAGGTCGAGACCATCCGCGGCTACGGCAAGCTCACAGGCCCGGCTAAAAGCGGGATTCACACCGTCGAAGTAAGTGACGGCGGCAAAACCAGCACCGTACAGGCGAAGAATGTCCTGATCGCCACCGGTTCCGAGGCGCGCATGCTGCCAGGTCTGGAACCCAGCCCGGAGGTGCTGACGAACATCGAGATTCTCAGCCTGCCGGCCATCCCGAAATCGCTGGTGATCGTCGGATGCGGCGCCGTAGGCAGCGAGTTCGCGTCCATCTACAACTCGTTCGGCACCGATTGCACGGTTCTCGAAATGCTGCCCCGCATCGTGCCGCTGGAAGACGAGGACGTTTCCAAGGAACTCGAGCGGTCGTTCCGCAAGCGCGGTATAAAGACCTTCGCGAGCGCGTCGGTGAAGAATATCGAAAAGGCGAAAGACGGCGTGACCGTGACGTTCGATGCCGACGGCAAGTCACAAACGGTATCTGCCGAAAAAATTCTGATCGCCGTCGGACGCAAACCACGCACCGAGAACATTGGCCTGGAAAAAACGAAGATCAAGCCCGAACGAGGGTTCATCAAGGTCAATGAATGGCTCGAGACGGAGGAGCCGGGCGTCTACGCCATGGGCGACATCGTGGCCGGCTACCCGCAACTCGCGCACGCGGCCTTCATCGAAGGAAAGATCGCGATGGCCCACATTGCCGGCCGTCCTACCAGGAAAATGACTTCCGTGCGCGTGCCCGCTGCGACCTACACGCATCCGGAGATCGGCAGCGTAGGGCTGACGGAGGCAAAGGCGAAGGAGCAGGGGAAGAAGGTGAAGATCGGCAAGTTCCCCTTCAGCGCCAACTCCCGGGCAAGCATTGTCGGTTCGCACGAGGGCTTTATCAAGGTCGTCAGCGACGCGCAGTATGGCGAGATCCTGGGCGTGCACATCATCGGGCCGCAGGCGACCGAGTTGATCGCCGAAGCCACGGCCGCGATCGAGATGGAAGCGACGGTCGAGGACCTGATGTACATCGTCCACTCGCACCCGACCCTCGCCGAGGCCATGCTGGATGCGGTGGAGAGCGTGGAGGGAATGGCAATTAACTTCTAGGAATCAGCCACGGATTTGCACGGATCACCACGGATACATCGCTTTGATCTGTGTTCATCCGTGAAAATCCGTGGCAAGGTTTTCTGTGATCATCTCTGTCGTCCAACTCGGCCGCGTTGACTACCCCACCGGCCTGCGTTTGCAGCAGACTCTGGTCGATCTGCGCAAGCGCGACGAAATCGGCAACACGCTGCTTCTACTCGAGCACACACCGGTCATCACGCTTGGACGAAATGCGAAGCGTGAGAACGTCCTTGCGTCGGATGAATTCCTGCACGAACGAGGTGTCGAACTCTTCGAATGCGACCGCGGCGGCGATGTGACCTTTCACGGCCCCGGACAGCTTGTCGGTTATCCCATCTTCGACCTGCGCAGCTTCACCGACGATAAAGGCCAACGAAAGACGCTCGGCGCAGTCGAGTTCGTCCGCCGCATGGAAGAGGCCCTGATCCGCACCTGCCTCGATTACAAAATCCCCACTGAGCGCGTGCCGGGGATGACCGGCGTGTGGACGCAGGTTCCCACCCCGGCAAAAGAAGCTAGGGTGGGCCACCAGCAGGGCAAGATCGCTGCCATCGGCGTGCACATCTCGCGCGGCGTGACGTCACACGGGTTCGCCCTGAACGTCACGAACGAGCCGCTCGAGTATTTCCCGCTGATTGTGCCGTGCGGCATTGCGACCAAGCCCGTGACGTCGATCGAGAAAGAGACCGGCAGCGCCCCCGATCTCGACGACCTCGCGCATAAGCTGACGGCGCACTTCGGCCGTGTATTCAACTCTCAGATCGTCTGGGTGGACACGCTCGATGCCCTGATGGGCCGAACCGTCGGTGTCCCCAACCGCCCACCGGAAGAACTGCGGCGGCGGGAAGATGAGACCTTCTGGGCGTGAGGAACAATGAAGACTGACGAAGTAAGAACGAAGAACGAGAAACCCGCAGACGAAAGCAGCGGGAAAGCATTGCAGCGCCCCGACCACGGCGCCGCCTCGCAATTACACTGCTATAACGCCGTGTCGTGGAGGCTCGGCGAATTATTCGGTGACAATGACCAGCCGGAGCCGCCCAAAACCAAGAAGTAGGTTCCGACCGTTCGCGAAAAGAGAAAAGCCCCGGCTCATCACTCCGGGGCTTTTCAACCTAATGGATACCTACGCGGTCCGTCACTTAATAACGTACGACTCTACGGCATCGAAGTCAACATTACCGTCGGGGGTACGGAGGGCAGCAGAGTTGAACTGCAGTGGCTGATAGCCACTCGACGGTTTGACGGACCGCGTCCAGTACCCACTGGCAATACCCTCCAGACGTTTGGTCCGCTGCGCGTCACACTACGTCTGGCGGACGTATCGATGCCGTGCTGCCCATCACTTCTGATTGTGACGATTTCCCACTTAGGCACCGTCCTGTAATAATGTCCGCCTGAGCTATGGCAAAGAAGTCTGCCCCGAAATCCGGCAACAATGGTCGTAAGCCGCAAGCAGCGCCGCCCCAGCAGCGCACCTACGACATCCCTGACTGGCGCGCCGAGCGGCCCGAGTTCCGCATCGAGCAGGTGCGCGAGGGTGAGAACGTCAAGTACGTCGTGCACGGCGACCTCTCCGCGCCCGCGCCGCCCATTCGCGAATCGAAGTACCTGGATAAAGACCAGCACATCGCGCTCTACCGCTGGATGCTCCTCAACCGCCGTATGGAGACGGCGCTCGAGAATTTGTACAAGCAGGGCAAGGTCGTTGGTGGCGTTTACTTCGGCCTCGGACAGGAGGCGTGCTCGTGCGCGTCGGCGATGGCATTGCGCAAGGAGGAGTGGCTCGGCCCGATGATCCGCAACCAGGGCGCGCTGCTCGTCAAGGGATTCTCCGCGCGCGACATCATGATGCAGTACATGGCGAAGGCCGGCTCGCCCACGTTCGGCAAGGACGCCAGCTCGCATTTCGGCGACATCAAGGAACGGCACGTCGTTGCTCCGATCTCGACCCTAGGTGATCTGATCCCCGTGCTCAGCGGCGTCGCGCTGGGCGCGCGTCTGCAAGGGCGTAACATTGCCGTTATGACGTGGATCGGCGACGGTGGGCAGTCCACCGGCGTGACCTACGAAGGTCTGAACTTCGCTGCCGTGCAGAAGCTCGGGCTGGTGCTGTTCGTCGAAAACAACATTTGGGCGTATTCCACGCCCACCGACGAGCAGTTCCGCTGCAAAGACCTCGCGGAGCGCGCGATTGCCTACGGCATCCCGGGCATCATCGTCGACGGCACCGATGCCTGCCAGGTCTACGACGCGGCGCATGAAGCCTGCGAGCGCGCCCGCCGCGGCGAAGGCCCGACGCTGATCGAGGCGAAGATGATGCGCATGAAGGGCCACGCCATCCACGATGCTGCGCAGTACGTGCCGCGTCCGCTGTTTGACTACTGGACGCGACGCGACCCCATCGCCCGCTTCGAGAACAACCTGGTCAACGTGAAGAAGTGGCTCACGGCTGCGGACAATGAAAAGCTGATCGCCGGCGTCGAGGCCGAACTGGAGCGCGACCGCGACTTCGCTGTGAACTCGCCGATGCCCGATCCCGCGTCAACACCACTGGATAACTGGTGCGACGATTGCCACGAGATCAAGCCGACGTATGATGTGCCGCGTTATCCGAACGAACACAGGGACGCGGGCCTCAAGCAGCAGGAAGCGGCGGTACACTTGAAATGACTCAGAGCTATGCCTGAAACCACATATCTCGAAGCCATCCGCCAGGGACTCTGGGAAGAGATGGAGCGCGACCCGGCGGTCTTCTGCATCGGCGAGGACATCGGCATCTACGGCGGCGCCTTCAAGGTCACCGACGGCTTCGTCCACCGCTTCGGACCCGAGCGCATCATCGACACGCCCATCGCCGAGTCGGCCATCGTCGGCGCGGCGTTCGGCGCGTCGCTCACCGGCATGCGCCCGGTCGCCGAATTCCAGTTCATGGATTTCATCGGCTGCGCCTTCAACCAGATCGTCAACATGGTCGCCAAGGCGCATTTCCGCTGGGGCGCGCCGGCGCCACTCGTGCTGCGCGGACCGAGCGGCGGCAACGTCCACGGCGGCCCGTTTCACTCGCAAAATCCCGAGGCGTACTTCGTGCACACGCCGGGACTGAAGGTGGTCTGTCCGGCGACCGCCTACGATGCGAAGGGCCTGATCAAGTCAGCGATTCGCGACAACAACCCCGTGGTCTTCTTCGAGCACAAGTTCCTCTATCGGCGGATCAAGGAAGATCTCCCGGCCGGCGACTACACCGTTCCGCTCGGGAAGGCGCGCGTCGCCCGCGAAGGCCGTCACGTTTCGGTGATCACCTACGCCGCAATGGTGCACACCGCGCTCGAAGCCGCGGATGCCCTGGCGAAAGAGGGGATCGAACTCGAAGTGATCGACCTTCGCACCCTCCTGCCTCTCGATCGCCAAGGCATCGCCGACACGGTGAAGAAGACCAATCGCGTGATCATCCTGCATGAAGACGTGCGCACCGGCGGCATCGCCGGCGAGGTCGCGGCCATCATCAACGAAGAGGCATTCGACTACCTCGACGCGCCCATCGTCCGCATCACGTCAAAGGATTCTCCGGTCCCATTCTCTCCACCGCTCGAAGAATGGTTCCTGCCGAACGTTGGGGATGTCGTACGCGAGGCGAAGCGGCTGGTGGCGTACTGAAACTCTACCGGGTGTCATCCTGAGGAGGACGTGAGTCCGACGAAGGACCTATGCTTTGGCGCGTAAACCATCCCGACGATGAGCGCCTGGTCACCATCGCGCGCTTCCACAACGACGCCGAGTTCCTGCTGGCGCGCACGCGGCTGGAATCAGCCGGCATCGAGTGCTTCGGCCGCAACGAGCATGCATTACGCCTGACCGGACACATCCACGGCTTCTTCGGCGCGCACTACATCGAGCTCCAGGTACGCGAAGCCGATGCCGAGGAGGCACTCGCCATGCTGGAATCTGAATCCCCGCTCGAGGAAGACGAATCTCCTGAAGAGTAGATCAGTTTTTCAGTAGTTGCGGCATCGGCCGAACTGACATACTGGCCCGCACTCGTCACGATCGCGCTCCGGTATTTATAATGATTTGTTTGCGGGTGGGGTGCCCGTCCGCTCTGTGCTGCTCTCTTTGAAAGGATTCTCATGCCGACCGACGTAGTCATGCCCCAGATGGGCGAATCGATCTTTGAAGGCACGATCACCAAGTGGTTGAAGAAGCCCGGCGACATCGTCCGCCGCGACGAACCCCTGTTCGAGATCTCCACCGACAAAGTGGACGCCGAGATCCCCGCCCCCGACAGCGGTGTGCTGCGCGAGATCAAGCACAAGGAAGGCGAGACCGTGAAGGTCAACACTGTCGTCGCGGTGCTCGATCGTGACGGCGCGGCCGCGCAGACCGAATCGCCCGCGATCCCGGTCCCTGCCACTCCCGCACAGCCCGCTCCCGCCGCGACCAGCGCCGCTTCCACCGACGGCCCCGCGAAGATTCCGGCGCCCGCAGCACAAGCCGCGCCTTCGCAACCGCCCGCTCCGTCGGCGCAAGCCGATGGTGGCGCCCGTACAGAAGTCGTCATGCCGCAGATGGGCGAATCGATCTTCGAGGGCACCATCACGAAGTGGCTCAAACAGCCGGGCGAGCAGGTCCGCCGCGACGAGCCGCTGTTCGAGATCTCGACCGACAAGGTCGATGCTGAAATTCCATCTCCCGCCTCCGGAGTGTTGAGCGAGATCCGCGCCCAGTCCGGCGAGACGGTGAAGGTCAACTCCGTCGTTGCGGTCATAGGCGGTACAGGCGCAGCCGGCGCGGCTCCGCCGAAACCCACGCCTCAACCGCAGGCGCAACCGGCGACTCCTCCGCCCGCGAGCGTTGCTCCCGCTTCGACGCAGCCTCCCCAACCCGATCAGCAGCCGCACGAGGTCATCGAATTCCCGCACACCGAAGAAGAGGGTGAACGCGTGCGTTCGTCGCCGCTCGTTCGCAAGATCGCGAAAGACCATGGCGTCAATGTGGCGCAGGTTCGTGGCACCGGCATGGGTGGACGCGTCACCAAGGAAGACATCTTGAAATTCATTGACGCGCGCGGCACGCCGCAGCAGCGTCCCGCAGCGGCGGCGAGCACCACCGGTCCGGCGACCACGCAGCCCGTCTATGCACCCGCGGCAAGCGCGCAGCCCGCAGCCCAGATGCCGGCCTACCAGACTGGCGCTGCCGTCCCCGCACAGCCCGTACAGGCGCCGGCCGTACAGCGTGGCGCGATGGAAGTTCCGGGCGAAGTCGTGCCGATGTCGGCCATGCGCAAGAAGATCGCCGAACGCATGGTCGAATCGAAGCGTACCTCGGCGCACGTGCACTCGGTCTTCAAGGTCGACATGTCGCGCGTGATCGCCGTGCGTCAGAAGGCGAAAAACGATTTCGAGCGCCGCACCGGCACGCGCCTGACGATGATGCCATTCTTCTGCCGCGCCGCGATCGAAGCGATGCGGCCGTACCCGATCATCAACGCGTCGGTCGAGGGCGACAACATTCGCTATCACCGCAACGTGAACCTCGGCATCGCCGTCGCGCTCGATTGGGGACTGATCGTCCCGGTGATCAAAAACGCCGAAGAGCTGAATTTCCTCGGCATCCAGCGCGCCGTGCTCGACCTGGCCGAGCGCGCGCGTTCCAAGAAGCTGAAGCCCGATGAAGTCGCCGGCGGGACGTTCACCATCACCAACC
>CAZLJE010000003.1:0-213936 GCA_964559835.1 uncultured Terriglobales bacterium | reverse complement strand
TTCGCCATCAAGGTGCCGATGTTCCCGTTCCACACATGGCTCCCCGACGCGCACGTGGAAGCGCCCACGGCGGGCTCGGTGATCCTGGCAGGCGTCCTGCTGAAGATGGGGACGTACGGGTTCATCCGCTTCTCGCTGCCGTTCTTCCCGGATGTCGTCAAGGACCCACGCGTGCGCGGCATTGTGATCACGCTGTCGCTGATCGGCATCATCTACGGCGCGTTGGTCTCGCTCGTCCAGAAAGACATGAAAAAACTGGTGGCGTATTCGTCCGTCAGCCACCTCGGCTTCTGCACGCTCGGTATCTTCGCGCTGAACCAGGCGGGCATCGCAGGCTCAGTGCTCCAGCAGATCAACCACGGTATTTCGACCGGCGCGCTGTTCTTGATCGTCGGCATTTTGTACGAGCGGCGGCACACGCGCGAGATCGTCGAGTACGGCGGCATCAGCAATGTCATGCCGGTCTACGCGACCATCACCATGATCGCCTTCCTCAGTTCGATGGGCCTACCGCTGCTGAACGGCTTCATCGGCGAGTTCACCATCCTGCAAGGCACGTTCGTCGAGAGCAAAGTCTGGGCAGCATGGGCGGTCCCGGGCATCGTCCTCGGCGCAGCGTACTTGCTCTGGTTGTATCAGCGCGTGTTCTTCGGGCCGGTGACGAACGAGAAGAATGCGAAACTCGCCGATCTGACACCCCGCGAGGTCGTTTACTTCATGCCGCTGTTGATCATGGCGTTCTGGATCGGTCTCTATCCCAAGCCGTTTTTCCATATCCTCGACCAACCGGTGAACCAGTTGGTGCAGACGGTGCGTCCGGAACTGTTCCCGAATAAGCCCGCGCTGGCGGAGAAGCCGGCTGTACCGCCCGCGGCTGAACCAGCGGCTGTTCCCGCGCAACACGAAGCACCCAAGCCTCCGGCAACTCCGGTGGCTATGGTGAGGTAGGCTCATGATGCAATTCTTTACCGGCACCGATTACGCGCTCTCGCTCCCGATCATCTTGCTGTCTCTGTTCGGGCTCGGCGTGCTGGTGATCGACCTGCTCCTCGACGACGAATGGAAGCAGTGGAACGCCATCACGGCCCTGATTGGCCTCGGCTTCGCGGCGGCCTCGGTCATCCGCCTCCAGCTCAGCGGGAAACTGATCGGCGGCTTCGCCTACATCAGCCGCGCCAACGGGCAGTACGTCGGCTCTCTGTTGATGGACGGTTTCGCCATCTACTTCTTCTACCTCTTCATCGTCGGCGCCGCTATTGCCATCCTGATGTCTGTCCGGTACCTGGAGATCGAGCGCGAGAACCACGGCGAGTTTTACGCGCTCGTCCTGTTTTCCGTCGTCGGCATGATGTGTATGGCCGCCGGCTTCGATATCGTCCTGCTCTTCATCGGCCTGGAAGTGATGGCCATTTCCACCTACGTCCTGGTCGGTTTCCTGCGTCGCGACACGCGCTCCAACGAAGCCGCCCTGAAGTACCTGCTGCTGGGAGCGTTCTCCAGCGGCGTGTTCGCGTATGGTCTGTCGCTGCTTTACGGTCTGTCCGGGTCAACCAACCTGCGCGTGATCGGCATCGCGCTGGAGCGCGTGATGGCAGCGAATCCGCGCAATCCGATCGCGATCATTGCGCTGCTGACCACCGCCGTCGGCCTGCTCTTCAAGATCGCCGCCGTTCCGTTCCACCAGTGGGCGCCCGATGCGTATGAAGGCGCGCCGACCAGCGTGACCGGCTACATGTCCGTTGCCGTGAAAGCCGCCGGCTGGGCGATGCTGCTGCGCATCTTCCTGTGGGGCTTGTACCCGATGCGCCCGCTCTACGTGCCCCTGCTGATCTTCGTCGCCGTCGCGACCATGATCGGCGGCAACTTCGCCGCCCTCACCCAGAACAACGTAAAGCGCCTGTTGGCGTACAGTTCCATCTCGCACGTCGGCTACATGCTGCTCGGCCTTGTCGCCAGCGATAACGTCACGAACCAGACCGGCATCCAGGGCATCCTGATCTATTTGCTCGTCTACACGTTCATGAACCTGGGCGCGTTCGCCGTGATCACTACCCTGCGGCGCAAGAACATCATCGGCGACGAGATCGACGACATGGCCGGCCTCTTCTTCAAGGCGCCGACCGCCGCCGTGCTCATGCTCTTCTTCCTGCTGTCGCTCGCGGGCATTCCGCCTCTGGCCGGCTTCTGGGGCAAGTACTTCATCTTCCTCAGCCTGATCCAGACCGGACACTACACGCTCGCCGCGGTGGCCGTGCTGTTCGCGGTGCTCGGCCTCTACTACTACATGCGCATGGCCAACGCGATGTTCATGAAGCCCGCGATCACCGAAGAACCGGTCACCATCAGCCCCGGTATGCAGGTTGCGCTCGTGATCACCGGTGTGGCGACGATCTTCATCGGCATTTTCCCGAACTTCTTCATCAATGCCGCCGGCGCCGCACTCGGCATCCAGCAGGCGGGAAGCTCGATGGTCGGGTTCCTGAAATAAAAAGTTCACTCGAAGGGCACGACGGTCGCACGACCTCTGCCGTCGCGCCTTCGTGTGTACTTCGTGTCGATCGTGTGAACGGTTTTGTTTGCTTGTAGAATGTCGATTCCCGACATGGCCGACCAGACCCCACAGCCGAATGCCCAAAGCCCAGAGCCCAAGAAGAAGTTCTACGTCCAGCTCGCCGAGTACTCGCAGCTCGCGTTCATACTTCCGGCCTGCACCGTCGTCGGATGGCTCATCGGCGTCGCGCTCGATCGCTGGCTGCACATGACCTGGCTCTACCTCGTCGGCCTACTGCTTGGCATCGCGGCGGGCTTCGTCGAATTAGTCCGGACCGCCATGAAATCAGAGAAGCAGTGAACCTCGTCTCGAATGCCGGATTCGCCGCCGCGTTTCGCCACGAGTTGCGCGAACGGAATGTTGAGTTCGCGCGAAAGCACCGCCTCGCCCACCAGCTCAGCTACGGCGAAGCGCCTGTTGTCTGTTATGAACCTTGTGACGGTGCGCACGGGAACTTTCTGCCCGAAACTTACGCTGCCATAGTCGCGAACGCCGCCTGGTCCAAACGTCTGACGAAGGTCCACACCAGCGGACGCACCAGCCTGCCGCGCAATGACCGCGGCTTCTGGGCCGAACTCGATTCCTGCAATAGCTCCGACGCGTTGCTGATGAACGTCTTCTGCTACCCCGGCCTGTTCGACGACAGTCGCGTCCTGTCGATGCTCGGAGTCGATCCATCCGAAGTCCGCAGGACGACAGTTCATAGCCCCGCACGGCCTGCCCTGAGCTTGTCGAAGGGTGAGTGCGGGGACGATGCGAGGTTAACGGCAGAAGTCCGCAGGACGACGGTTCATAGCCCGGCACATGAGTGCCGGGACCAGGACGCCGCCACCCCTCCGAGTCCCGTCAGGGACGGCACGAGCCCCGTCTTCGGCTTCCGCCCTCGCGTCCCGCTCCTCAATGAAAAATCCGACCGCACCGAGGTCGACATGCTCCTCGGGTCGCTGCTGGTCGAGGCCAAGCTGACCGAAGCGGACTTTCAATCGCGTGAAAGGCGCATCGTCGATCAGTACCGCGACTTCAAACAGGCCTTCCACCGCCGTGAGCTTCCACAGACGCGCGAGCGCTACGTCTCCTACCAGCTCATTCGCAACGTTCTTGCAGCCTACGCGCTCGACTGCTCCTTCTGTGTCCTGCACGACGCGCGCCGCCCCGACCTGCGCGACGCGTGGTATGACGTCATGCGCTGCGTCAAGCTGCACGACCTGCGCCTGCGTTGCAAAGTTCTGACGTGGCAGGAACTCGCAGCGGTGCTGCCGGACCGATTGCAATCGTTTCTCGAAGAAAAATACGGAATTACGCCTCATTTGTGATTTAGTGATTTGTGATTGGTGATTGCTTGTCCCGCCGTGTTCAATCACCAATCACAAATCGCTAAATCGCCAATGCCCAGCGAAGTTTCATCCCGCGCGGACGCTTTCTACGGGGCTGCCCTCGACCGCATCCGCCGCTTCATGCTCGTCCTCGCGCCGCTCGCCACTGCCGCCGCGCTGGTCGCGTTCGGCTGGAAGACGGCTATGGGCGTGCTCCTCGGCTGCGTTGTCGCGTGGCTGAATTTCGTCTGGCTGAAAGGGGCCATTGCTGCCCTCGCCGACAAAGTCACCCAATCCGGCCGCCCTGGATCGAGCGCCTCGACTGTCGCCAAGTTCTTGCTGCGCTATGCTTTAGTTGGACTCGGCGCCTATGTTATATTTTTGAGTTCCCGTAAGAGCCTGTACGGTTTCCTGGGCGGGCTTTTTCTGGCCGTGGCGGCGATTTTGTGCGAAGCCGTTTATGAAGCGTTCGTCGGCCTCCGCCGCGGGTTTTAAACTTAGAACTTACAACTTACAACTGTCTTTGCATGCCTGAACAACTGCCATTTACCGCACTGCTGAACAAGCTCCTCGCCGGGCCTGTGACGGCGCTCTTGCGCGCACTGCACATTGAGCCCCCGTATCCGCAGGCGCCGATCAACAACGCCGTCGCCATGGAGATACTGGTCGCGGCAGTCCTGATCCTGCTCTTCGTCATGGTGCGGTCGCGCCTGTCGGTGGACAAGCCCGGCGCGCTCCAGCACATCTTCGAAGGCCTGAACGGGTTTATCGAGGGCCAGAGCCGCGAGATCATCGGGCACCACAGCGAAGGCTTCACGCCTTTCCTTTCGGCCCTCTTCATCTTCATCCTGCTCTGCAACCTGATCGGCCTGGTCCCCGGATTCGAAGCGCCCACCGCGGTGCCGTCGGTCCCGCTGGGCTGCGCCATCTGTGCGTTCATCTACTACAACGCGCAGGGCATCAAGAAGCAGGGACCGCTGCGCTACGCCGCGCACTTCGCCGGACCCATGCCTGTGCTGGCGCCGTTGATGATCCCGATCGAGATAATCAGTCACCTTGCACGTGTGATGTCGCTCACCATCCGTCTGTTCGCGAACATGTTCGCCGGTGACATGGTGACGCTGGTCTTCTTCTCGCTCGTGCCCTTGGTCGTTCCGGTCGCGTTCCTGGCCCTGCACATCGGCGTTTCACTGCTGCAGGCGTACATTTTCGTGCTGCTGACGACCGTGTACCTCGCCGGCGCAGTAGCCACGGAACACTAGAATTTGCGGTTGAAAGTTGTAAGTTGAAAGTTGATGCTCGGATCGTCCTCGTTTTGTTTTCAACTGACAACTGACAACTTGCAACTTGCAACTGCCGTTAGCGTGAGGGCCTCTGCACGGGTTGAGGTCAACCACCCACTGCGGCAAATTGAAAAAGGAGCAACACCAATGCGTAAGACTCTGAGCTTTGTATTCCTGATGCTCGCCGTTATGTGCTTCGCCCTTCCGGTGCTGGCGCAGGGCGAGCCCGCCGCGACCGCTACCAACTGGGTAGCCATCACCGCCGGCTTTGCCATGGCCATCGCCTCCGGCCTCTGCGGCCTCGGACAGGCGAAGGCCACCGCCGCCGCCACCGAAGCGCTCGCCCGCAACCCGGGTGCTCGTCCTGGGATCCAGCTCGCGCTCATCCTCGGCCTGGCGCTGATCGAGTCGCTGGCCCTGTACACCCTGGTCATCATCTTCGCCAAGGTGAAATAGCACCCGTTCGGATTCGAGTGAGACCCCGGTGACGAGCCGGGGTTTATTTCTTGTACTTGGTACTTGGTAGTTCGTTGTTGGTAACCTGCATTGTTATTGCGCATGGAGTGTTTCTGAACACTAATTACCAACTACCAATAACCAAGAACCAATAACCTCCTTTGCCTCCCGTCCTCGAATACGAGCACGTCGTCAAGCGCTACGGCGGACCTTTCTCGTCAAAACAGTTGACCGCCTTGGATGACTTCTCGCTGACCGTGAACCAGGGCGAGATCCTCGGCTTCCTCGGCCCTAACGGCGCAGGCAAGACGACGTCGATCCACCTCGCGATGGGTTTCATGCGGCCGACTTCCGGCTCCGGGCGCCTCCTCGGCCAGCCCTTCGGCGACGCCCGCACGCGCCGCCGCATCGGCTTCCTTGCCGAGAACGTTGCGCTCTATCATCGCAAAACCGAGAAAGTAGTGCGTTTTTACGGTGCGCTGAACGGCCTTCGCGATCCGCAACTGTCGCGCGCCGTTCGCGAGGTACTGGATACCCTGGAGTTGAACGAAGTCCGCGACCGCAACGTTGGCAAGTTCTCTCGCGGCATGATGCAGCGCGTTGGCCTGGCGCAGGCGCTGGTGAACGATCCCGAATTGCTGGTCTTGGACGAGCCGACCTCCGCCCTCGATCCGCTGGGACGCGTCGCCGTCCGAGAACTCCTTCTGCGCGCGCGTGCGGCCGGCAAGACGATCTTCCTCAGCTCGCACCTGCTGTCGGAGATCGAGAGCGTTTGCGACCGTATCGCGATCATGAATCGCGGGCGCCTCGTGCGCCTTGGTACTACCGGGGACCTGCTGGAACGGGCGGACCTTTCCGAGATCATCGCGCGCGGTATCGACGCGGCGGCATTTGCCGGCGAAAAAAGCGAGGAGGGCCTGGTCCGCTTTCGCGTCTTCGCCAGCCAGCAGCGTTCGGCGATCGAGCGCGTCTGGGCGATGGGCGGCGAAGTCGTGTACGTGAACCCGGTGCGCCGGAGTCTGGAAGACATTTTCCTGGAGCTAACCAAAGAAGCGGAAGTCGCACGCCCGAAGCCCGGAGCCTGAAGCCCGATGCCTGTTTTTCTCATCGCCGTGAACTTCGTCCGCGAGCAGCGCTGGCCCCTGATCACGCTGCTGCTTTACGTGGTCGTGTTCGGCGGAGGGATTGCGCTCACCGGCGGCCAGTCCGGCGACGACACGCTGTTCATGCTCCGCTCGACCTCGATGTACGGCCTGGCGTTCACGGGGCTGCTGTCCGCGTCGGCCCTCAACAACGAACGCCGCACTCGCCGCATCTTGGCGGTGCTCTCGAAGGGGATCGATCGCAGCGAATATCTCGCCGGATTACTGCTGGGCGCGATGCTTGCCTCCGGCGTGTACTGCCTGACCATCTTCGCTGTCGGCGCGCTGGCGACGCACAAGGTCGCCATGCTGCTGCCGTTCGCGCTCATGTTGATGGTGCTTTTCCTGCTCGCCGCCACCGTGGCGATGGCGTTCTCGACTGTCTTTCACCCACTGCTCGCGAGCGCCGCGGCGGGACTTCTGCTTGGCGCCGAAGGACTGATCGCGCGCGCACTGGGCGGCATCTGGCTGGAGATCCTGCCTTCGTTCCTGCTGGTCAGTCGCGCCGTGAACTTCGGTGAACCGGGCTGGCAAGTGCCGTGGTTGGCATGTATCGCCGCCGTCGTTCAAGCTGGAGTGTTCTGGATCATCGCGAACGCGATATTCGCGCGCCGGGATATCGCAGTGGCAGTCGAATAAATCAGGTTTTGGGTGTTACGCATTGGGCTTTGGGCAAATCACTGGCGTCAGCCCAAAGCCGGAAGCGCAAAACGAAAGCCCAAAGCCCGGAGCCGGGAGCCGGTATTTACTTCACCAATTCCCGCGCGCCGGCCAGCGCGTACTCCAGGACGTGATTGGGCACCACGCCGAGATAGATCGTCGCCAGCACTGCGGCGGCGAGGGATAGTCCCACGGTTGCCGGCATCGGGATCGGCGCATCGCTCTTCGGCTCGCGCATGTACATGTAAACGATCACGCGCAAATAGTAGTAAGCTGCTACGGCGCTGTTGATCACGCCGACGATCACCAGTCCGACAAGATTCGACTGCAGCGCGGCGCTAAACACGTAGAACTTGGCGAAGAAGCCGCCGGTGATCGGAATCCCGATCAGCGAGAGCAAGAATACGGTCAGGATCGCCGCCAGCCCCGGCGCGCGTCGCCCCAATCCCGAATAGTCGTCGATATTGACCAGCCGTTCGGAGTGTCCCGCGAAGTGGCTGATCACGATGAATCCGCCCGCGTTCATCACCGCATACGATGCGGCGTAGAAGATTGCCGCCGAAATGCCGATGTCCTTCGCGGCGGCGAATGCGACCAGCAGATATCCCGCGTGCGCGATCGACGAATAGGCCAGCATGCGCTTGACGTTGTTCTGCACCAGCGCGCCGAGGTTGCCGATCGTCATCGACAGGATCGCCGACACCCACACGATCCAGAACCAGCCTGGCTCGGCGGCGGCAAACAGGATGCGCAGCAGCACGGCAAACGTCGCGGCCTTGGGAGCCGTTGACATCAGCGCCACTACCGGCGCTGGCGCTCCTTCGTACACGTCCGGCGTCCAGACATGGAATGGCGCGGATGCGATCTTGAACCCGAGGCCGACAAACATCAGTGCCATCCCGGCGTACGCGAGCGGAGTCGCTCCGGCGCTGAGTTTCTGCGCGATTGGATAAATGCTGGTCGAGCCCGTAGCGCCGTACGTCAGCGCTACGCCGTACAGGAAGAACGCGGTCGCGAACGATCCCAGCAGGAAGTACTTGATCGACGACTCAATGCTCCCCAGCGCCCTCCGCCGGAATCCCGCCAGCACGTAGGTCGAGATCGACGAGATCTCCAGCGCAATGAAGATGAGCACCAGCTCGACCGCCGACGACATCAGCATCATGCCCGACGAACCCAGCAGGATCAGCCCAAAAAACTCTCCGCTGCGGATGTTCTGCGCCTTCAGGTAGTCGAACGATGCCAGGATCACGATCGCCGCCACGAATCCGACGATCAGGTGGAAGCAGATGCTGAAATTGTCGACGCGCACCATGCCGAACCAGCCGAGCCCGTGCACGTCGCGATTGGCAGCCTGGTAGATCGTTGCCGCGATCGCCGCCAGCGTCCCGACAAAAGCCAGCGCACCCACGCTCGTGCGGTCATCGTGCTCGCCCAGCACCGGCTCGATGATCATGACCAGGATGCCCGCGATTACCAGTATCAGCTCGGGAAGAATGCGGATGTAATCGGCGCTAGTTATCATCGTCCCACCACCTGCATTGCCACTTGCGCCGCATTACCGAGCGCGTTCTTCACCGCCGGATCGATCGCCGAGATCCATATCAGCGGCAACACGCCCATCACCACTGCCATGATCGACATCGGCCACAGCGCCACCCGCTCTCGCAGGTCAAGATCGGGCAGCGTACGGTTCACTTCAACCTTTACTTCGCCGAAAAACACACGCTGGTACATCCAGAGCAGGTAGCAAGCGCTCCAGATCACACCGGTTGCGGCGAGGATGCCCCAGGTCTTATCGGCCTGGAACGCCCCGCTCAGCACGAGGAATTCGCCGATGAACCCATTCAGCAGCGGCAGTCCGACGGATGCCAGCGTAATGATGAGGAAAAATGTCGAGTACACCGGCATCGGCGTCGCCAACCCGCCATACTCGGATATTTCATACGTGTGCCGGCGGTCGTGGATCATGCCGCACAGCATGAACAGCGCGCCCGTCGAGATACCGTGTGCGAGCATCACGTACACCGCACCCACCATCCCCGCCTGCGTCATGCTGAATATGCCAAGCACGACGAACCCCAAGTGGCTCACCGACGAGTACGCCACCAACTTCTTCAGGTTCGGCTGCACCATCGCGACCAGCGCGCCGTAAATGATGCCGATGATCGCCAGCGCCGCGATCCATGGCGCGTTGTGACGGCTCTGCTCGGGGAAGAGCCCGACATTGAACCGCAGCAGGCCGTAGGTGCCCATCTTTAGCAGCACGCCTGCGAGCAGCACCGAGCCCGCGGTCGGTGCTTCGACGTGCGCGTCCGGCAGCCACGTGTGCAGCGGGAACAGCGGGACCTTGACCGCGAATGCGACAAAGAATCCGAGGAACAGCCACTTCATGGCGCCGGCGGCTTCCGTGGCGCCCGCGCCGCGCAGCCACGCCTGCACATCGCCGAATTGGAAGCTGCCCACGTGCGCGTAGAGCCAGATGATCGCCGCCAGCATGAACACCGACGCGACCATCGTGTACAGGAAGAACTTCACCGCCGCGTATATGCGCCGCTCGTGTCCGAAGATGCCGATGAGCAGCGCCATCGGGATCAGCGTCCCCTCCCAGAAGAAGTAGAAGAGGAAGAGGTCGAGCGCGACGAACACGCCGATCATCGCCGTCTCCAGCAGCAGCAGGAGGACGAAGAACTCCTTCACCCGATCGTGCACCGAGTGCCACGAGATCAGCACGCACAGCGGCGTCAGGAACGTCGTCAGCAGCACCAGCCACATCGAGATGCCGTCCACCCCGAGGTGGTAATGGATGTTGGGTACCGAGATCCATGCCCGGTCCATCTCGAACTGGAAGCCGCTCGCGCCGCGCTGGAAATGAACCGGCAGGTGCAGCGACAGGACGAACGTCAGCAGCGAAATGCCCAGCGCGAAGACTCGGATGTCGCGGTCACGCCGAGGAAAGACAAACAGCAGCAACGCACCCGCGGCCGGGATGAACGTAACGAGAGTCAAAATCCATACGTTGAGGGTTTCCACTATCGCACCCCCAGCCAGACCATGTAGGCCACCACGCAAGCCGCTCCCAGCGCCACCCATCCGGCATAAGACCGGATGTTGCCGGACTGCATCTCGCGGACCCCGCCGCCGACTTCACGTACCGCGCGCGCGCTTTCGTTCACCGAACCGTCGATGATGCCCGCGTCGATGAACTTCCACAGGACGGTTCGCGAGAAACCGATGATCGGCCGTACGATCGCCGCGTTATATAAGTCGTCGACGTAGTACTTGTGCTCCAGTACGGTGTACGCGCCGTGGAATTTCTCGCGAAGCTTGGGTACCAGGTCGGGCCGCCGGTTATAGAAGAAGAAAGCGAGCAGGAAACCGGCCAAACCCGCGCCGGATGCGGCCAGCGTCAGCATCAGTTCCGACGGTCCTGTTGATTCCGCCGGACTCGCGGCCGGCGTCTGCTGTGGCGCAAACGACTCGAACACCGGCGCCAGGTAATGCTCGAAATGGTTGCTGCCGCCCATCGCCTCGGGAACGCCAACCCATCCGCCCACCACCGATAGGATCGCAAGCACGACCAGCGGAACGAGCATGATCTTGGGACTCTCATGCGCATGAGCGTGGGCGTGCGCTTCCTGCCCAGGCTTCTCGTCGTGATGGCTATGCGCCGTCTTCACCTCGCCGCGGAACTCGCCGAAGAAGGTCAGGAACCAGAGGCGGAACATGTAGAACGCGGTGAGGAAGGCCGTGAAAACGCCGACCGCCCAGAACCACACGCTGCCGTGCTCGCCGGTGAAGGCGCGGTACAGGATCTCGTCCTTGCTGAAGAAGCCGCTGAAGAATGGGGCGCCCGCGATCGCCAGCGTCGCCATCGTCATGGTCCAGAAGGTCCACGGCATATCTTTGCGCAGGCCGCCCATCTTGCGCATGTCCTGCTCGCCGCCGAGGCCGTGAATGACCGAACCCGCCGCCAGGAAGAGCAGCGCTTTGAAGAACGCATGCGTCATCAGGTGGAACATGCCCGCCGAATACGCCGCCACGCCGCACGCCATCACCATGTATCCGAGTTGGGAGACCGTCGAGTAGGCCAGAACGCGCTTGATGTCGTGCTGCACCATGCCGATGGTCGCCGCGAACAGCGCCGTCGCGCACCCGATGACGGCCACCATCAGCAGAGCCTGCGGCGCGCGGTCGAAGATCGCGTGCGAGCGGCTGATCATGTACACGCCCGCTGTGACCATCGTCGCCGCGTGGATCAAAGCGGAAACGGGCGTCGGGCCTTCCATCGCGTCCGGCAGCCACACATAAAGAGGTAGCTGCGCCGACTTGCCGCACGCACCGACCAGCATGCACAGGCCGATCGCGGTCATCAGCCCTGCGCCCGCCGTCTCAGGCGAGATGTTCGACATCATCGGGAACAACGTCGAGTAATCCAGCACGCCGAAGTGCTTAATCAGCAGGAACAGTCCGATCAGGAATCCGAAGTCGCCGACGCGGTTGACGATGAACGCTTTCTTGCCCGCTGCCGCTGCCGAATCTCGCCGGAAGAAGAACCCGATCAGCAGGTACGACGCCAGTCCTACGCCTTCCCATCCGACGAACATCAGCAGGTAATTGTTCGCCAGCACCAGCGTCAGCATGAAGAACATGAACAGGTTCAGGTACGAGAAGAAGCGGTAGAACCCGCCCTCCTCCCACATGTAGCCGACCGAATAAATGTGGATGAGGAACCCGACATTGGTCACGATCAGCATCATCAGCACGGAAAGCTGATCGAGATAAATGCCGTATGGAATGCTGAAGCTGCCGACCGTGAACCAGGTGCCGTAGTGCGCTTCCTGCGCGATCGGGTTCTGGAAGAACGCGGCCGCCACGCGCCATCCCCACAGCGCTGCCGCGCCGCAGAAAAACAGCCCCACGGCGGCGACCGCCTTACGCGAGAAACGCTTCCCGAACAGCCCGTTGATCGCAAACCCGACCAGCGGCAACAGCGGGACAAGCCATGTATGCGGTGTGCCCATAAATTAGAGTTTCAATAAATTGACTGAATCCACGTTCAGCGTCTCGCGCGTGCGGAACACGGCGATGATGATCGCCAATCCCACCGCCGCTTCTGCTGCCGCTACCACCATCACGAAGAAAACGAAGATCTGCCCGTTGAGCGCCTGCCATTGCGCCGCGAACGCCACGAACGCCAGGTTCACGCCGTTCAGCATCAGCTCGATGCACAGGAAGATCGAGATCAGGTTGCGCTTGATCAGGAACCCCGCCACGCCGCAGGCGAACAGGACCGCGCTCAGCAACAGGTAGTACGCCAGGGGAACCATCTAGTCCTCCTCCCGTGGTTGGGCCGGCATCTCGAGGGATTCGTGCTCTTTTGCCGGGCTCGCCAGCACCACCGCGCCCATGATCGCGATCAGGATCAGTACCGACGTGACCTCGAACGGGAGCAGGAAATCCTTGAACAGCAGGCGCCCGATCTCGTTCGGGTATCCCGGCAGTGCGCCGCCCGCGACCGAGCCGGTGCCGCTGTGGCGCGCGAGCATCCATGCGATCAGCCCGCCTCCGACGATCAAACCAGGCAACCCAAGCATCAGGGCCACGCGGCTGCCGCGCGTCCGTTCTTCTTCGCCCGCATTCAGCAGCATGATGGTGAAGACGAACAGCACCATGATCGCGCCGGCGTAAACGATGACCTGAATGACCGCGAGGAATTCCGCCCCGAGCAGAAGGTATTCGGCCGCGAGCGACGCCATCACCACGATCAGCGACAGCGCGCTGTTGATCGGGTGCCGCTGCGCGATGACGTTGATCGCCCCCGCGGCGCATATCACCGCAAAAAACGTAAATAGTGCGAGATGAAGCATATCGTCTTGCCGTTCACCCTACGCCCTGAGCGCTAACCCTGAGCCCTAAGCCCTAAGCCCTACTTCAACGCCACTATCAGGCTGGTGATCACAATGTTCGCCATCGCCAGCGGCAGCAGCACCTTCCAACTGAATGCCATCAGTTGGTCATAACGGAAGCGTGGCATCGTGCCGCGCACCCAGATGTAAACGAAAAGGAAAAAGAAGACCCGCAACGCGAACCAGAAAACCGGCAGCAGCGCCTGCATCAGCGGCGGCCCGAACAGCGGGCCGCTCCACCCGCCCAAAAATAGCAGGGAAGCCAGGCAAGCGACCGTGATCATGTTCGAGTATTCGGCGATGAAAAACATCGCGAACTTCATCGAGCTGTACTCGGTGTGGTATCCCGCCACGAGTTCAGTCTCCGCCTCCGGCAGATCAAAAGGAATGCGGTTCGTTTCCGCGTACGCCGCGGTCAGGTAAATAAAGAACGCGATGATCTGCGGGAAGATGTACCAGTGCGGGAGATGGGTGTTGAAACCACCGATGACCCACGTGTTTTTTTGCGCCTCGACGATGCCGCGCAAGCTGAATGTGCCTGAGAGGATCAGCACTCCGACCAGAGACAGCCCCAGCGCCACTTCGTAGCTGATCATTTGCGCGCTGGCCCGCAGCGAACCGAGCAGGGAATACTTGTTGTTCGAAGACCAGCCCGCCAGCGCGACGCCGTAGACGGCGATCGACGTGATGCCCAGGATCACCAGTACGCCGACATTGATGTCCGTGATCTGAAGCGCCGTCGTGTAGCCCGCGATCGTGATGTTGTTCCCGATGGGAATCACCGCGATCGAGCATAACGATAACGTTAGTGCCAGCACCGGCGCCGCCAGGTACAGCGGCTTATAGACGTACGGCGGTGTGATGTCTTCCTTGAAAAAGAATTTCAGGCCGTCTGCCAGCGGCTGGAGAAATCCGAATGGTCCGACGCGCGACGGTCCCCACCGGTTCTGGATGCGCGCTACGATCTTCCGCTCCGCCAGGACCGTGTAGGCGTCCAGCGTCAGCAGCACGAAGAGCGCAACCACGATCTTCAGGATCGAGATGATGACGAATTGAGTAAGACTAACTGTGCCTTGCATTGACGTTTTGTGGGCCCTGGATTTCGCAACCAACAACCAATAACCAACAACCGTTCTTAGACCGGAACTTCCTTGTCCGCCGGAACCTTGCGCTCGTTTTCGATCACCGAGTTCAAAGTATTCGAGTAGCGCCCGAGCGTGCCCGAAGTGAACAGCGTGTCCTTACTCGGCACGATTAGCTCCGGATGACTCGGCATTGCGGCGGGTGCCCCACCCTGACCGGTTTTGGAAGGGTGGGAAACAACGATCCTGGTATGCGCGCTCGTCCCGCTGGCGAGATTCATCCGCCCAACATCGTACCCGGGCACCAGCCGCTGGATTTCGTCGAGCATCGCGATCGGATCGTACGGGCTCATCTTCGGCTCGAGCCCGTGTGTCTCCAGCCACACCGCGTGGCGGTCGGCTTCGCCCGATTGCGCGCCGCGCGACTGGCCCATGTCCACGCGCAGCGGACGCCCGAACGGCACCAGCTTCTTGATGTCGGCGCCCATCGCGCCCGCGATGCGCACGATGATCTCAAAATCGCTCTTCACGCCCTCCAGGTGCCCAGCCTTCTTCAGCATCTGGAGATCGCCGCAGGTATTCGTGAACGTCCCCGCCTTTTCGTACGCCGACGCGACCGGCAGCACGACTTGCGCCGGGATCGCCGTCTCCGTCAGGAACATGTCCTGCACCACGACGAACATCTTCGACAGCGCAAACGGATCGACCGCATACCGGCTCACCGGATTCGATCCGACGACCAGCATGCCCTTCATGCGCCCGTCGTTCGCGGCGGCAAACATCTGTTGCAGGTCGAGTCCTGGCTGCGCCGGGATTTGCGCGAACCACTCTTCGCGGAACCGGCCTGCGTCCTCGACGGGTACGTATCCGGGCAGCAGGTCGGGATAAAGTCCCATATCCGCCGCGCCGCGCGAATTCGCGTAGTCGCCCAGGCAAATGAATTTCGCATTTGGAAGCGCATTTACCAGCGTCGAGATCTGTTCGCCGCGCAATTCCGAACCGAATGCGACCACCAGGTTCTGCTCGGCGAGCAGCACATCGCGCAGCTTCTTGAGCGAATCCTGCGTCTGACCGTTGGTCGCGAGCGACGCTCCGCTGTCCTTGTCCGCGAGGAACGAAACGAACGCGCCCTCGCCGCCGTCCTCGGGTACTTGCAGGAACGTCGTCGCCTGCCGCCGCAGTTTGATCGGATACGAGTTCACCACGTACAGCCGGCCGCGATTCAGCCGGACATTGGTCCGCACTTGCCAAGCCAGCAGCGGGTGTTCGTCGGTCGGATTGTTGCCGATCAACAGCACCGCCGGCGCCTTGATGACGTCCTCCATGCTCGCCGTGCGGTCGTCAGCGCCCATCGCCGCCGCGAATCCGGGAAAGTCCGCCGTGCGGTGATGGTCGATATTGTTTGTCCCCAGCACCGTGCGCGCGAACTTCTGCAGCAGGTAATTTTCTTCGTTGGTCGTGCGGTTCGACCCGATGACACCCATCGCCTGCCCGCCGTGCTGGGCGACGATGTCGCGGAAGCTGCGCCCAATCAGCTCAAATGCCTCTTCCCACGTCGCGGGCTGGAGTTTTCCATCGCGATGGATCAGCGG
This sequence comes from uncultured Terriglobales bacterium, assembly GCA_964559835.1. Classification (GTDB taxonomy): domain Bacteria; phylum Acidobacteriota; class Terriglobia; order Terriglobales; family Acidobacteriaceae; genus DAISJI01. The sequence continues at coordinate 197,948 of CAZLJE010000003.1, read as the reverse complement.
CTCCTTGATGCGCCGCGGGTTCTGCGAGAAATCAAACGCGTAGCGGCCCTTGACGCACAGGAAATCGCCGTTGATGCCGCTCTTGTCGCGGTTGTCTCCGCGCACGATCTCCATGCCCTCGTCGCAACGCCGCACGCCCAGGGTGGTCTTGCACCCGTCGCCGCAATGCGTGCAGACGGTGCCGATGTGGTTCATCTCCCACGGCCGGGTCTTGTAACGGTACGCGCCGCTGGTGAGCGCACCCACCGGGCAAATATCGATGCAGGCGCCGCACTCCTCGCACTCCAGGTGGTCTTCTTTATTCGGCGCGATGATGCTCGTGACGCCCCGGTTCTGCACCCCCAGCGCCCACACGTCCATGCCTTCGCCGCAGACGCGCACGCACCGGTAGCACAAAATGCATCGAGGACGGTCGAAGTAAACCACTGGCGACCACTGCTGTTCGTCGCGATGGTTCTTGATGTCGATGAACTTCGACTCCGCCGCACCGTACGTGAACGTCATGTCCTGCAGTTCGCACTCGCCGCCCGCGTCGCACACCGGGCAATCCAGCGGGTGGTTCGCCAGCAGCAACTCCAGCATTGACTTGCGCGCCTGCCGGACTTCGTCGCTCGTGGTCGTGACCGTCATACCCTCGCTGATGACGGTGGTGCACGCCGTCTGCAGCTTCGGCATCTTCTCCACGCGCACCAGGCACATGCGGCAAGCGCCCTGCAGCGACAGCCCCGGGTAATAGCAGAACGACGGGACATCGATCCCGTGTGATTTGCACGCCTCGATCAGCAGCGTCCCCGCGGGCGCCGTGATCTTCTTTCCATCGACCGTGATGTTTACATCCGCCATGAAACCTCGACTCGTTCCCTTTGTGTTCCTTCGTGACCTTTGTGGTGAATCTTTATCTAGTGCGCCAAAACCGGCAGCTGTGTAACGGCTGCCTGCGCTTCGTACGGACAAGGCCGCCCTTCCAAGTGCGCCTCAAACTCTTCACGATATTTCTTCACGATTGAAATGATCGGCATCGCCGCCGCATCGCCCAGCGGACAGAACGTCCGGCCCAGCATGTTCTCCGCCAGGTACCCGAGGTTATCGATATCTTTTGTGATCCCGCCGCCCGCATGGAACCGGTTCAGCGTCTTCTTCATCCAGTCGGTTCCTTCGCGGCAGGGAATACACCACCCGCAGCTCTCGTGCTGGTAGAACCACGTGATCCGCTGCGCGTACTTCACCATGCACGTCTGGTCGTCGAGCACGATTACGCCGCCGGAGCCCAGGAACGTCCCCGCCTTCTGCATCGTGTCGAAATCCATCGCCACGTCGCATTCTTCGGCCTTCAGCACCGGCACCGACGACCCACCCGGCGTCACCGCCTTCAGTTTGCGCCCCCCGCGGATCCCGCCACCGACATCGTTGATCATCTTGAGCAAGTTGTAGCCGAGAGGCAGTTCGTACACGCCTGGTTTCTCGACGTGGCCGCTCAGGCAGAATAAGCGCGTGCCGCCGTTTTTCGGTGTGCCGAGATCGGCGTACCACTGCCCGCCGCCGAGGATGATGTGCGGCACCGACGCCAGCGTCTCGACGTTATTGATCACCGTCGGCCCGCCCCACAGTCCCACCACGGCCGGGAACGGGGGCCGAATGCGCGGGATTCCCCGCTTGCCTTCCAGCGACTCCATCAGCGCCGACTCTTCTCCGACCTCGTACGCTCCCGCGCCGGTGTGCCAATAAACTTCGAAATCCAAGCCGCTGCCGAAGATGTTCTTCCCGATGAATCCGCGGGCGCGCGCGTCGGCGATCGCCTTGCGCATGATGTCCACCAGGTACCGGTATTCGCCGCGAATGTAGATGTATCCGATCTTCGCGCCGATCGACAGCCCCGCGATCATCACGCCTTCGATCACCGCGTGCGGATCGTGCTCCAGGATCAGGCGGTCCTTGCACGTGCCGGGCTCGCTCTCGTCGCCGTTGCAGAGCACGTACTTGGGTTTCGCGGATTCCTTCGGCACGAATGACCACTTCATGCCGGTCGCGAATCCGGCGCCACCGCGCCCGCGCAGGCTCGACGCCTTCACTTCGTTGATGATCGCCTCCGGCCCCATCGCGATCGCCTTCTGCACGGCCTTGTAACCGTCGAGCTGGAGGTAGCGGTCGATGTCCGCCGCGCCCATGCCGAAGCGCTTCGAGATCACCTTTACTTCGTCGGGATGTGATACGAGCCTAGCCATTAAACCTTTGCCCGGTATTGCTCGAGGATTTCGTCAACTTTTTCCGGCGTCAGTTCTTCGTGGAAGTCGTAGTCGACCTGCATCGCCGGTCCCCATGAGCACGCGCCGATGCACTCGACCTCTTCAAACGTGAACACGCCGTCGTCCGACGTGCCTTTATGCCCGACGCCCAGCTTCTGTCGCGTATGCGCGATCACTTCGTCCGCGCCCATCAGCATGCAGCAGATGTTCCGGCAGATCCCGACCGTGTGCTTGCCCCTCGGCTTCGTGGTCAGCATCGAGTAGTAGCTGATCACGTTCCGGATCTCGAGCTCACTCAGGTTTACCTTGCCCGCGATATACGCGATAGCCTCATCGCTCAGGTACCCGACCTCGTCCTGCGTGTACAGCAGCATCGGCACGAGGAACGACCTCTGCGTCGGATACTCTTTCATCTTTTCCGTGAAGAACTGGTCGAGCTGTTCTGAAATAACCATTGGTGATTTAGTGATTCTTGATTTGTGATTTCTTTCCGCTCTGCGACGTGTTCCTCGACGCAGAGAAGATTTTCAGCAGTTCCTGCGCTTCCTTTTGCAACGGCTGCAGCTTCTTCGCCGAAAACACGCCCGACTCAGCGATCATTTGCAGCCAGTAACAAGTTTCGTCAGCCTCTTCGACCACCACTGCCATTCTCGAAACGAACTCGGCGCGGGAACGTGCTCGGCATGCGGCCCGGTAGTTTGCAGCAACCGACGTGCCGGAGCGTAAGACCTGTTTTCCCATGACCTGTGCTTCAGTGCTCTTAGCTAATGCCTGATACAACTTAACAATCCTCATCGCAAACAGCCTGCTTCGATATCGAAGTTCGTCAGGCGTCACGCGCTTCCGCCTTTCAATCACCAATCACAAATCACTAAATCACAAATGCCTACCTATCTACGTCTCCCAGCACGATATCAATGCTCCCAATTGCCGCAACCACATCGGCAATGAGTTGTCCCTCGCAGAGCTTCGGCAGGATCTGCAGATTGGCGAACGACGGCGCCCTCACGTGCACGCGATACGGCTTCGCCGTCCCGTCGCTGACGATGAAGAACCCCAGCTCCCCGCGCGGCGATTCCACCGCCTGGTACACGTCGCCCGGCGGAACGCTGAACCCTTCGGTGATGATCTTGAAGTGATAGATCAGCGCCTCCATCTGGGTCTTCATGTTTTCGCGGTCGGGCAGTACGACCTTCGGCGCATCCGCCTTGATCGGCCCTTCCGGCATCCCTGCCAGGCACTGCTGGATGATCTTCGTCGACTCCCGCATCTCCGCGACACGGCATTGATATCTGGCGAAGACATCGCCTTCCGGCCGCGTGATCACCTTGAACTGGAATTTCTCGTACCCGCTGTACGGCATATCACGGCGCAAGTCGATGTCGACGCCGCTTCCGCGCAGGGTCGGGCCGCTCGCGCCCAGTGCTAGCGCATCTTCCGCGCTGATCTGCGCCACGCCCTTGGTGCGCCGCACCCAGATCGGGTTTCCGGTCAGCAGCTCTTCGTATTCGTCGATCTTGGAAGGGAAGCGGTCGATGAAGTGCTTGCAACGCTCGAAGAACCCGAGCGGCACCTCCATCGCCAGCCCGCCGACTCGGAAGTAGCTGTCGAACATGCGCTGGCCGGCGAGCATCTCGAACAGCCGCAGTATGTCTTCGCGCTCGCGGAAGCAATACAGGAACACCGACATCGCGCCGATATCAATGGCGTGCGTTCCCAGCCAGACCAGGTGCGAATTCAGCCGCGAGAACTCCGCCATCAGCACGCGAATCCACTTCGCGCGTTCCGGCACATCCATCCCCAGCAGCTTTTCCACCGCGAGCACGAACCCGAGCTCGTTCGTGAACGGCGACAGGTAATCCATGCGGTCGGCCAGCGGTACGCCCTGCTGGTAGAACTTGGCCTCGTAGGTCTTCTCGATACCCGTGTGCAGGTAGCCGATGTCCGGCGTCATGCGCACGATGGTCTCGCCATCGATCTCCAGTAGCAGGCGAAGCACGCCGTGGGTAGACGGGTGCTGCGGCCCCATGTTCAGGATCATCGTGCGATCGTCGGAACCTGTTTCCAGCGTGGCAACGTACTGGTTGTGAGAGGAAGACATCAGCGGTAGCCCTCGACCGGGTAATCCTTGCGTAGCGGATGCCCCTGCCAGTCGTCGGGCATCATGATGCGGCGCAGGTAGGGGTGTCCTTCGAACTGCACTCCAAACAGGTCGAAGACCTCGCGCTCGAAGTAATTGGCGGCGGGCCACACCGATGTGACCGATTCCAGCCGCGCGTCGTCGGACGCAAGTCTCACCCTCAGGCTGACTCTCTGCTTCCGCGTGATCGACAGTAGTTGATAGACGACTTCAAAGCGCGGTTCCGAAGGGTACCAGTCCACGGCCGTGACGTCGGACAGGAAGTTATAAGTGAGTTCCGGCGCGTCTCTCAGGATGGCGCACGCCTCGCGGATGCTGTCGCGCCCAACATAGATGGACAACTGCTCGCGGTCGAGCTTCGCGCCTTCGACGGCGTCGGCGTTCCACGCCAGCAGCCGCGCTACTTCCGGGCGCTCCTGTAGCTGTGTGAGATCGGTAACGGCGGGGACGAGCATTCTTAGGCCTTGCTCCCTTCTACCGTGACGGGCACTGGTGGGGAGGGGGTCGGGCGCCGGAGGTCCAGGACCGCCGAAGTCGTGTGCCTGCGCGACGGCTTCTCCGCCCAGTCCAACACACCTTTCTTCCAAACGTACCAGAGTCCCGCCAGCACGATCGCGATGTACACCATCATCTCGATGAAGCCGAACATCTTCAGTTCCTTGAAGATGACCGCCCACGGATACAGGAACACCGCTTCTACGTCGAACAGGATGAACAGCATGGCTACCAGGTAGAACTTCACCGAGAAGCGCTCTCGGCTGTCCCCGACCGGCGTCATGCCGCATTCGTACGGTTGGAACTTGACCCGGGAATAGCGGTGCCTGCCCAGAAGTTGGGAGGCGACAACCATCCCCACCGCCATGATGAAGGCGATTCCGAACTGGATCAGCAGCGGGATGTAACGGGCAAAGTAATTGTCCGGCATAGCGGGGCTGTGTATAATTCGCGCCCAAGTAATGAGTTAAACATTCGACTATAGTTAGCGCGAATTGCGCCTGTCAAGCGATGGCCGACGGCGCGGTGAACGAGAGACGCACGATGTAAGCAGCCGCTCGCAATTGCGGCAGAAACAGCGGGCTGCGCAGGGGTTCAACGCGGCCACGATTCCGGGTGCGACGTGATTTTCGGGTTCAATACGGACATCAAGTATGGCGATACCGTTTATCACGTGCAGTCGGAAGTCCGCGAGCACGACCGTCTTCTCCAGACCCAGGTCTTCGTAAAGGGCCGCTGCCTCGGAAAATACGCCACCTCGTTCGCCGAACGTGCCGGCGAGCCCGGATTCACCGAAGACCATCTCCACGACATCCTCAAAGCCCAGCACAAGCATTTTGTGGATTGCGCGCGCGCCGGCACCATCATGGAAGAGATCGAGAGCGGACGCGGCGTTCCGGCCGAGGCGCCGCCCGTCCAGGACCAACCGATGGCTGCTCCCGCATCCGCAACGCGCGCCTTCGCGTCTTCCGCGGGAACGGTCCCGCCTTTCGACGTGCCGCAACCAGCCGCTGACGCCGATCCGTTCGCTTCGCTGCGTACCTCTGCGCCGCTCGTGGACCCCTTGGAGGCGCTGCTTTCCCCGGCTGCGGAGCAGCCGAAACAAGAAGCTTCGGCCGCCGCATTCAGCGCGACCGAACAACCCACACCTGCCCCTCCTCCTCCGCTGATGCATGCTGACGAAGTTCCCGAGGAATCCGTCGAGCGCCCGCCGGATCCCATGCTTGATTCGTTCATGGCGGAATTGGAAGCTGCCGAAAAAGCACCGCCTCCTCCGCCGATCCAGCAATATCGCGTGGAAGTCGCTGGCAATGTCATCGGAAAAGGGATTGGCCTCGATTGCTTGGAGCCGATCGTCGCTCCCGACGGCAGCAGTGTGCTGCTCAACGTGCAAGTTTCGGAGGAAGGGAACCCGTCCAACGGCGCCCAGATCACCTGTCGTATCGCCATGCCCAACGGACCCGCCGTGTACGTCTACTCGACGAGCAACGCCAGCGGCATCGCCGACCTGAAGATCGCCACCACGGGGCTGCAACCGTCGACCGGTGTCCTCATCCAGGCCGCCGTCCACGGCAAATCCGCCAGCCGCAAATTCAATCTGCGCAAAGCCTAGCGGTTATCATTTCACTTCAACAGAACGGCGTATTCCGTATTTCGTATTCTGTATTCCGGCCCACGCGTGCGGAATACGGAATACTGAATACGAAATACGAGCACATTGCGAGGAACAACTGGTGAGACTACAGATCAACGGCGACCAGCGCGACTTTTCCGGCGTGAGCACCCTCGCCGACCTCGTCGAGCACCTCGGCATGAAAGGCGACCGCGTCGCCATCGAGCTAAACCTCGATATCGTCCCGCGCGACCGCTGGCCTTCCACCACCCTTCACGACGGCGACCGCCTCGAGATCGTCCACTTCGTCGGCGGCGGTTCTTAGTTTTTCCTTCGTGTTCCTTTGTGTCCTTTGTGGTGAACGTTCTTTCAATCGGCAATCATCAATCGACAATCGTCAATGGTTTTGCACTCTGCAGTTTTTACCCTGTGGATTCCCCCAGATATTCACAATTGACTCCGCACGCATTCTCCCTAAAATGTTTCAAACATTATCGGACTCGAATGTTTTAGAACAATGGACCAGCCCTACACATCGAACCAGGTCATAGAGCTCACCGGCATCACCGCCCGCCAGCTTCAATGGTGGGACGAGCGCGGCCTGGTCGTGCCCCGCAAGGAAGGGCATCGCCGCCTGTATTCGCTCGACGACGTCGCCGAGATGGCCATCATCTGCGACCTCCGCCGCCGCGGCTTCTCGCTCCAGCGCGTCCGCAAGGTCGTGAAATTCATCCAGAAGGAATTCAGCAAGCGCCTGGTTGAGACCGTCGGCGGACGCAGCGAGTACCACCTGCTCACCGACGGCCAGCGCATTTACATCGAAACCTCCGCGCAGCAAGCCATCGACGTGCTGAAGAACGCGCGTCAACCCATGTTCACCATCTGCCTGAGCGACACCGTGCGCCATGTCCGGACGCAACTCTCGCCCAGGAAATCGGTCCACCGGGAAGCCTCCGCGAGGCGCAAGTCGCGGCGGTACGCCTGATCACGAAACGCCTTGTCTCCCGAGGAGGCTGGAATGGTCGCTGAACTGGATGTCCTGAACGAGTGGATCCCGGAACACATGGTCCCCGGCGCGATGTTCGTGCTCGAAAACGCCGGCGAAGTCGGCGAAGCCGACGACCCCTACTGGGCCGTCCTCGCCTGCCCCTCGTGCGGAACGCTCGGCCTGATCACGCGCCGCCAAGTTGCAGGGCTGATCCCCGTCATCTGCGGCTCCGAAAAATGCTCCGCCCAATTCTTCCTGCGCGAGCACCAGGTCATCGTCCGCAAACCCTGCTAGCGCTGACGGTGTACTAGCCAGGCTTGCCTGGCGGCACACGTCCCGCTGGCCATCGTAACGTAGGCGTTTCGCCTGCCACGCCGCACCCGACCGGAACATCGGCGTCGACACAATGCAGCGCGTGGCCTAACGCCTTGCGCCTTGCGCCTGCCTTTGTAAACCCTTGTAAATCCCCTTTCCCCTGTCACCTCCCATTCATATAATCCGCTGCTCCCAGAAACTCATCCGAAGCGGTTCTGCCGCCAGGAGTGCCACATGAAAAAACTGTTTGCTTTCTGTCTTGTCACCGTTCTCTCCCTTTCCGCCGTCGCCCAGACCAAGCTGCTGCGCCACCCCAGCTATCACAACGGTAAGGTCGCCTTCAGCTACCTCGGCGACATCTGGGTCGCCAACGAGGACGGCTCCAATCTCCAGCGCCTCACCGTCCACAAGGCACGCGACATCTATCCGCGCTTCTCGCCCGACGGCCGCTGGATCGCCTTCTCCTCGAACCGCTACGGCAATTACGACGTCTTCGTCATTCCGGCGACCGGCGGCGAAGCGAAGCAACTGACCTACCACTCCGGCAACGACACCGTCGTCGACTGGGCGCCCGACTCGAAGCACGTCATCTTCCAGGCCAACCGCGGACGCATGTTCCCCGGCATCCCGAGCCTCTACGAAGTTTCCATCGACGGCGGCCTCGAGCGCCCGCTCGAAACCGACTGGGGCTTCTGGGGCGGCTATTCGCCCGACGGCAAAAAGCTCGCCTTCAATCGCCATCCCATGGTGTGGTGGCGCAAGCACTATCGCGGGTCCTACGCAGCCGACCTCTGGATCATGGACGTCGCGCAGAAGAAGTTCACCCGCCTTGGCGATCAGGATTACAAGGGCAACTATTTCTGGCCGATGTACGGCAATAACGGCGACATCTATTTCGTGGCCGACCGCCTGCCCAACGAAGCCAACATCAAGCCCGGCTCGCCGGAAGTCCTGAAGAGCGTCAACAACATCTGGAAGATTTCCGACAAGGGTGGCAAGCCGGTCCAGGTCACGCACCACACCGACGGCAATCTCTTCTTCCCGACCATGTCCGCCGACCATAAGGTCATCGTGTACGAAGACAACTTCGGCCTCTGGAAGCTCGACACCGCCACCGGCAAGACCACAGAGCTGAAGTTCAACATCGTCTCCGACGACAAGGAGAACGAGCTCGAGACCATCACCGTCCGCAACGAGACCGAGGGCTACGGCCTCTCGCCCAGCAGCAAGCGCGCCGCCATCAGCGCCCACGGCGAGATCTTCACCGTCGCCACCGACCAGGGCGACGTCCAGCGCGTCACGCAGTCCTACTCGCGCGAGAGCAATCCCGAGTGGTCGCCCGACGGCAAGTGGATCGCGTTCGTCTCCGACAAGTCGGGCCAGGACGAGGTCTGGATCGCCCGTGAAGACGGCACCGGCCTGAAGCAGATCACCACCGGCGCCACCGAGAAGCACGCCATCGAGTGGTCGCCCGATTCCAAGACTCTCCTCGTCTCCGCCTCCGACCACAAGCTCTATCGCTACGACCTCGACAAGCCGCAGCCGACCGTACTCGCGCAGGGTGTCGCCAGCAATATCAATGGCGCAACCTTCTCACCCGACGGTCGCTGGATCGCCTATTCCACGCTCGACAACGAGATGCGCCCGCACGCGTACGTCATTCCATCCACCGGCGGCAAGCCGCAGCACATCGGAAATGACGAGCTTCAGTTCGCCGAAAGCTCGCCGCACTGGACCCGCGACGGCCGCAAGATCATCTTCCTCGCCGGCGTGACACAGCAGGGCAGCGCCGTGCAACGCCGCCCGCAGTCGCAGCTCTTCAGCGTCTCGCTCCAGAAGGAAGAAAAAGCCCTGAGCGACCGCGGCCTCGACACCGAAGAAGAAGCCGCGCAAGCGGACCGTGAAGCCCGCGCCCGCCGTCCGCAAGGCCCGCCGCGCGACGACGCCACTCCCGCCGAAGTGAAGATCGACTTCGAGGGCATCGCCAAGCGCGTTCACCAGATCACGCATCTCGGTGACAACGTCTCGTCGCCTGCCGTTTCTCCCGACGGCCGTACTTACGCCTTCGTCGGCACCGCCGACGCCGACGGCCGGCCTCTCGCGACCATCTACAGCATCGCGGAGGACGGCACGCAGCTCGCTCGCCTCGTCCAAGCCGCTCCCACGCGCGGCGACGAAGAGGAAGCTCCGGCCGCCGGCGGATTCGGCGGCGGCTTTCGCGACCTCACTTTTTCTCGCGACGGCCGCTCGCTCTTCTATCTGGAGGGCGGTCGCTTGAACGTCGTCGAACTCGGCGCGGCCACCGCGGGCGCTGCCAGCTCACGTGCCGCGTTCGCTACGCCCCGCAGCTACGAGCATCGTCCGATTAACTTTGCCGTTCGCGTCGAAGTCGATCATCGCGCCGAGCGCAAGGAGGTCTTCGCCGAGAGCTGGCGCATCATGAAGCACCGCTTCTATGACCCGAAGATGCACGGCGCCGATTGGGACGCGGCCCGCGCCACCTTCGAGCCCATGCTCGACTACGTCGCCGACCAGGAGGAGATGCACAACATCATCAGTGAAATGATCGGCGAGCTCAACGCCTCGCATACCGGCATCAGCGCGGGCCCATCCGCAGAAGATCGCGACCAGCGCGTCCAGAGCCGCTATCCGGGATTCGAGATCGATCCCGATCCCTCCGGCTTCTACAAGGTCACGAAGATCTACAAGGACGGTCCCGCCGACCACGAGTACGTCAAGGTCCACACCGGCGATTTCATCCTCGCCGTCGATGGCCACGACCTCAAGACCGGCGACAACTACTGGAAGTTCTACAACTCTTCGCCCGGCCGCAAGATGGAGTTCCTCGTGAATTCGAAGCCGGCGAAAGAAGGCGCGTGGATGACCCACGTCGTTCCCGCCAGCCAGGGCGCCTACACCACGCTGCAATATGAAGACTGGGTCGCGCAGCGCCGCGCCATCGTCGACAAGCTCTCCGGCGGCCAGATCGGCTACGTCCACATCCGCGCCATGGATGCGCCGTCGCTACGCCGCTTCGAGCGCGAGTTCGTCGAGAACCACTCCAGGAAGGCGCTCATCATCGACCAGCGCTTCAACCCCGGCGGCGGCATCGACCAGGAACTGCTCGAGATCCTCGGGCAGAAGCAATACCAGATGACCCGCGGCCGCGATTCGATCATGATCTCGCGTCCGCAACAGGGCTTCTTCGGGCCGATGGTGGTGATGCAGAACGAGCGCTCCACCAGCGACGCCGAAGTCTTCCCCGACGGCTTCCGTACGCTCGGCCTCGGCAAAGTCGTCGGCACGCCTACGTACGGCGCGGTGATCGGTACCGGCGCATATCGCCTGCTCGACGGTTCGTCGATCCGCACGCCGGGCACGGGCCTCTACAACGTGAAGGGTTACAACCTGGAGAACTACGGCGTTCCGCCCGACGTTTACGTGGACAATCTTCCCGAAGATTTCCTCGCCGGACGCGACGCGCAACTCGAGAAAGCCGTGGAAGTGCTCAAGGCGCAGATCAAGGGCGATAAGACCCGCGAACTGCAAGCCGGCGGCGGAAAATAGAAGAAGAACGAAGGTGTACTAGCCAGGCTTGCCTGGCGACACAATTCCTTCACAAAAACTAAGGGCCGGTCACGTCGACCGGCCCTCTCGTTGTTTTCCTTCTTGCTTTCCTTTGTGTCCCTTCGTGCCCTTTGTGGTGAGTCTTCCTTTGTTTTCCTTCGTGTCCCTTCGTGTCCTTAGTGGTGAATGCTTTTCAATCGGCAATCATCAATCGGCAATCGGCAATGCCTTTGTCTTATTCGTCGCGCTCGTCCGCTCCGCTTCCAGCCCGATCTTCTGCCGCTCCGCCTCATCGATCTGGCTCGCGAAGCGCGCGAAGTCGGCAAACTTCTTTGCCGGCACGATCTGCACCGGAATATCAAACGCCCTCCGCACTTCCAGCACTCCCGGCTCGGGCTCGCGGAACGTCACCGAGTATTTGCCGAACTCGTTCGTCACTTGCACGTCCTTCGCCCGCCGCGCGATCGACACTCCCTCCGGCAGATGGATCCGGAACGTCGCCGTCTCGAACAGCGGTGTGTCCACGTACAGCGCCGACTGCCGCGCTCCGCTATTCGCGTACATCTTCCTCAGTCCGAGCGTCGGCACCAGTTGTTCCAAATCTGCCGTGCCGTTCGCCAGGTTCACAAACTTCGGCGCTGAACAATGCACCGTCAGCTCCAGAGACTTCTCCGGGCTGTTCTCGTTCTTTGCCTCGCCCGTCACGTCTTCCGCGCCGGGGAAGATGCGCGCCGCAAGCTGCTGGTAGAAATGCCCGCGCTGTGACTGCTCGATCCCCGCCAGTATTCCGCGCATCTGCGACCCCCGCCACGCTCCCAGCAGGATCGTAATATCAGCGCGCAAGCTGCCATTCGGTTCCAGCGTCACCTCCGCGCGCGCGATGCTCTCATCGATAGCGTGGTTCGTCGGCAGTTTCAGGATCGCCGCCTCGACGCTCGCGTTGTGCTTCTCGTCCGGCAGCGTTACCAGCAGCGAATCGTTGTGCGCGACGTTGGGAGCGAGCGCCCCGAACGGTTGCCCGTCGGTTTCGGCATCGACGATCGCCTCATGCGTTCCGCCCTGCGCATCGCGAAGACGAAACCGGACCAGCGGACGCGTATACGCATCCTCCTCCGGCGTCGTCGGCCCCGACGTCCCCGCGTTGCGCGCCAGCACCAGGTCTGCTTTCAACCCGGCCGCGCGCGCCAACGCCAGCAGCGCCGCTGTCCGGCTGCCCTCACCATTCGCGAACGTCTCTTCTGCCGAAGGGACATCGTCGTCGAAGCTCGACGTGCTCGAGCGCAGTGTCGTCGTCACGGTACGGTACGTCTCGCGCGCCAGCACGTCGTCGGAATCGCCGCGCAACTCAGCGGCAACCATTTCTACGTGAGGCCCGATGCGCTCCGCATCCACCGTAGTCTCGCGCAAGTTGTCGCGGACGTCTTCCCATCCCCGTTGCAGCGCCGGCACTAAACGCACGGCCGGCAGGACGTCGGTCTTCGCGCTCGCGGTTTCTTCGACCGACTGCGCGATATCGTTCTTCTCCCACACGCGCACGTGGATGTCGCCATTCCGAGATTCCGTGAAGCCCGGCGCCGCGCCCGAGGCGACGATCGTCTGCCGCTCGCTTGCCGGCGTCAGCACCACCAGCTTCGAATACAGGATGGGCGCGTGGAACGAGCCGAAGGTGTGCGTGAATGCCGCCGCGTGCGCATCGATCCCGTCCGTGTCGCCGTAGTGGACCACGTATTCCTCATCCACTGCATCGCCCGGCAACAGAGCCGGCATCGAGATCGTCGACTTCTCCCGCGTCATCTCTGGTTCGGCGATGCTGCCGTCGGCTCGGACCGTCCGCAGCTCCAGCACCTCCCCTCCGCTCGGCAATTCCACTTCGCCGTACTTCTCGACGCCGCCGCGGTCGAGAGCACGTGTCACACGATGGACGTACAGCGACACCGTCCCGTCCGGCCACAACCGCGCCACTTGATCGTCAAGGATCCGCAGCGCCGGCCCGCCCGAGAAGCGCCGGTTCGCCGCCTGCTTCACCATCTCGACGCCGTCGCGGCGGTACTTCGCGTAAAACGGCTCGGTCTCGAGCGCGTGCGGATTTGTCCCGCGATCATCCAGCAGCGCCAGCACGTCGGTTTTCGCCGCCGCGGCCAACCTGCGGTACCGATCGGAATTCGGCGCCATTTCCGCAAGTTCTTCGATCGCCGTGCGCGCTTGCGCTGCCTTTCCTGCCAGCGCCAACTCCCGCGCGAGCCGTTCACGCGCCGTGCGGTCCAGCGGATGTTGGGCGACGAACTTTTGCGCGGCCGTAGCCGCTTCCGCATGACGACCCTGGTCGCTCAGCGTGTCGGCATAGGCGATGGAATCGAGCGCGCACTGCGAGAGATCGTCATCCACTTTCTTGCCGCGGTCATACCGTGCATATCCGGCGAAGAAGCGCTGCGCGCGCCGCAGCACGTCGCAAGATGGATGGATGTCGACCAGGATCTCCATCGCGTGCATCGCGCGTACGGGCCAGTGCATTTCCACCGCGAGCTTTCCCATCAGGTCCTGCGCCGGGACGAAACGCGGCCGCCCGCGCACTACCTTGTCCAGGTGCGCCAGCGCATCGTCGGTGCGTCCGTCCGCATGGGCGCGCGCTGCCATCTCGTATTCCGCGGCCAGCGCGTCCGGCGACTGCCGCACGACCTCGTCCAGCATCGATCCCACGGCGGGCCCGTTCGCCTCCGCGCGCGTCCACGCCCGGTAGAGCATCCATGCCGACGCGGACGAAGCCTCGGCACTCCGTAGCTGCTGGAACGCCGTGATCGCGCCCGCGTGATCGCCCTCCCAGAACTTCTTTGCGGCCGCAACGTACTGCGCCTCGGTGCCCCATATCTGCCCTCCTTTGGCAGATGTGGGAACGTTCGTTCCGCGCTCGATGGACACCCGGAAGGGAACTGCCGTCGCCAGGAACTTCACCAGCACCTTGTGCGTGCCGGGTTTCAGCCGGATCGCCTGCGTGGCCGTCGCAGGCGTGACGCGGAAGCGTCCGTCCTGCCGCAACACGCTTTCGCCATCGACGAATACTTCGATCGTTCCAGCGCTCTCGGTGCGTACGATCGCTTGTCCCGCGGCATTCGATTCCGCCATCGCGTAATACACACCGCTCTTGCCGAAGTACTCCGGCAGACGGAACTCGCCGTCGTCGAAGCGGAACAGTTCGACGCGATGCCCGTCGCTCGCGCCGCCCATCAGTTGGTCACGCTGAGGCGGCCACGCGCGTGGAAAATCCAGGTTCGGATATTCGCCGAATGGCCCCGCCGCGCGCCAGTCGGTTAGGATCCCGGCTTCACCCGCAACGTGCGAGGCATTGACGTCGCGCAACCCGTCCATCGCCGCCTTCAGCAGGGCGCTGCGGAGCAGGAAGGCCTGTGCATGAGGCCGCAGGAGCGCGGCTTCGATGCGCGGAAGCACCGCCCGGAACTCTTCTGTATTTGCGGCCAGGTCGTTGATGCGCGCCGCAGCGATTGCAACCCGATCGTCGTGTTGCGCCGTGCGGATCTCGATCAGCCGTACCGCGGCATCCAGCACCGCCGGCGTGTCCGCCTCCAACGCCGCCGCTTCCATCTCGACGAACTGCGCGTCCACATTCCGCGGGTTCTGCTTCAGCGCCGCCTGCGCTCCCGCGCGCGCCGCCGGCAAGTCCGATCTTTCGAACAACGCCTGCGCAAACGCCGGGATCGCCACAGCTCTCTTGGGTTGCGAAACAGCTATAAGGCTTGAGCTCATGACGAACCCGAATGCGACGAGTCTCAGTACTTGGTACTTAGTACTTAGTACTCTTTTCACAGCCCCACCCTGATCTCGCCATGGAACGCGTTCTCCACCTGCGTGCAGAAATCGCGGAAGGCCGCATATTCCGACGGCGCGATGCGCAGCTTGCGGAACTGCACCGACGTCTTCACCAGAACTTCGTTGCCCTGTCTTTGGTACCGGACGACGGCGACCCCGAACGGCGTCTCCAGGTTCGTATCCTGAGGCACCGCCTCGATCCGCGACCCGCCCGGCAGTACGAAGTGCAGCTCTTCTTCCGTCGTCCACGGCGCCGGCAGCACCAGGTCTTCGCTGCGCGATTTCAGCGGCGCCAGCGACTGCACGTACGACCGCATCATCCACGACGGCGTCAGTGTTACCGACTTTCTGCCCGCGTTCGTGTCCAGGTCGCCGCTGAAGTTCACGATGACGTCGCTCTCCAGGTCGTGCGCGCCATCGACCTCGACCGAGTTCAGCCGCACCGCCGGCAGCACCTCGGCCAGCCGGTTGCGGAAGTTCGTGCGCTGCAGTTCCGTGATCTCGTACTCGCGCCTCAGGCCGGGCGCGTCTTCACCGCGCGTGTACGCCGAGCCGGTGAACTGGATCCGCCCGTCGGGCTCGACCTCTGCCCGCACCTGGCGGTGCGTGTAGTTCTCCATCGGCAGCGTCACCGGGATGCGCCGCAGTTGTGCCGACCCGTCCAGCGAGACCGTGAGCGCCTGCGCGCCCTGGTCGTCGATCGGCAACTCGTGCGAGCCCGCATATTCAGCGGTCCCGTCGAGCCACAGGTCGTACTTCGGGATGTACACGACGGCGTGATTAAAGATCGAGATCGACGTCGCATCGCCCGCCACGTTGCCCAGCCTGCGCGTGCGCACCAGCGCCAGGTCCGCATCGATTCCCGCCGCACGCAGAAGCGCGATCATCAGGCTCGCCTTGTCTTTGCAGTCGCCGAACCGCCGCGCGTACACCTGGCTCACCGGGTACGGCTTGTAGCTGAACACCCCGAACTCCAGCGCCACGTAATGCGTGTTGCGCAGTACGAAGTGGTGGATCGCCCGGATCTTCTCGTCGTCGCTTGTTTTCCCCGAAGTCAGCTTTGCCAGGACGTCGCGCAATGCGGCATCCAGCTTGAACTGCGGCGCGATCAGGTCCGCGTACCAGCGCCCGACCTGGTCCCAGGATTGGAACGTCGAGACGCTCACGTACGGCGCGATCTCCGTCGTGGCCGGACCCTTCGGCTCGTTCGGCAGCGGCGCGATGTTGCGCATCTCCCACGCGTACACATGCTCGGTATCGGTGCGCGTTTCCACTACCTTCGCCAGGCGCGCCTGGGTGACATGCATCGGCCGCGCCGCGGGCGTGATGAGCACGTAGCGCTGCAACTTCCGCGGCAACGACGAGCCAAACGTCACCAGCTGTCCGAAATAGTCACCGTACGGGTTCGTCTTCGTCTCGGGTGTCAAACGGTAATCGAGTTCGACGACGTCGCCGGTTTCCAGCGACGGATACCGCACTGTCCGCGTCCGCGTGTCGTAGTACATCGCCGATGTCGCGTCACCCGGGCCGGACTCGGTTGACGTCTCGGCCTCCATGACGCGTCCGTCGGCCTTGAAGACGCGAGCATGCAGGACTTGCAGCCTTTGCGCCCCGGGCGCGTAGGTGATGGTGCGCGTCGCGTAGTCGCGCGCGCCCTGCTCGGTTGCAATGTAGGCCACCTGCTGCGTGCGGACGCTGCTGAGCCCGTTTTCGGCCACGTGCTCGACTCGCACATCGGCCAGCTCCACCGCCGTCGCGTTGTCCGTCGGGACAGCCGCGCGCGTCTTCTGCGCCAACTCGGCGGCGTTTACGACGTAGGCGCTCTCGCGGTCCGAGATCGTTTCCTGCGATTCCTCAGCCGGCGCAACTTCTTTGCCGTCGCTGAGTCCGGCCAACATCGCGGCCGCCTCGGCGTTCGAAGGCTCCAGCTTTACCGTGTCCGACAACAGCGCGCGCAGTTTCGCCGTCTCGAGGCGATTCGCATATAGGCGGGCGAGCGCCTCGCGGACCGTAGCAGTATCGAAATCCTGCGCCAGCGCAGCTTCGTTGAGCGCTTCCGCCCGGTCCAGCAACCCCAGTTTTTCGTACCGTGCCGCGCCTTCGCTCTCGACCCACGCCACGCCCGCGTATTGCGCGTCCACCTTCCGCAACTCGCGGAGAGCCTCCGCATTCAGCCCGGCCGCGAGATCCAGATCGACCGAGTGCATGCGCAGGACGAAGTCTTCCGGCGCCTGCGCCATCGCTTGCCCCAGCAGCGTTCGCGCCTTCTGCGACTGTCCCCGCGACGCATAGTATTCCGCCATCCGTCCCAGGACTTCCGCCGTGTTCTCGCCCGTCGCGCGCGCGGCGCTCAGTGCTGCAAACGTGCAGGTCGAATCCGTGCACGTCGACGCGACCCTCAGCCAACGCTCGGCCGTGGGCGCGATCCGCGCCGCCTGTTCGAAGTGATCGTGTGCGTCGCTTGATCCGCGCTCTTCTTCCAGGACTCCAAGTGCCTCGAGCGCTTCCGCCGATTTCGGTTGCTCTTCGACCGCCCGCCGCGCCAGTGCGATCACGCCGTCGCTTTCACTCCGTGACTCGTGTGTACGAGCCAGGCTTGCCTGGCGATACATCGACTCCTGTGTACTAGCCAGGCTTGCCTGGCGACACATATCGGCGTAACGCTCCGCCTGTTGCCTCACTGCCGGGTCGACGGCCGCATCTTTACTCACGTTCTCGAACCACGCCGTCAGCGCGCTCACATCGCCGACGTACGTCCTCAGCGCATACTCACGCGCCAGCAACGCAGCTTTTTCCGGCGCGCTCGCCCGCGCGAAATTCTGCCGCAGCTCCGCGGCTTTCTTTTCGTAAGGATTCGGTGAACCAGAGTACGTTTGCGACAAGCTTCCGGGCAGGATTCCCAGCATCGCCAGGACCGCGGTCGCGAGATGAAGACGAAGGCGCGTCACTATTCCCAAGCTGTGCCTGTCCGGCCTCTCCCTTGTCATTCCGAACGCCCGCTTTCGGCGTCAGGAATCTGCTTTGGCTTGCGCCAGACTGGCAAGAACTCCCCGGGCGACCGTTTAGCCGGCCGGGGAGTTGCCCCTTTTTCAGATCTCGCTCCGGGCCCTGCACCGTTTCCCCCAGGTTACTAATGCAGAGAACGTCGGCGAACTCGTATATCGGGGTTGGTTGAAATTCAGTATGGCTCGCGCCTAAAGCGCTGCAAATCAGGAGGTTGACTTAGGTGACGGTTACATAAACCTTAGCCCATGTGCCTGGCACCGAGCCGCACTAACCCTTCGGCAATCAATTGCTTGGGCACCTCAGGTGACGTCGCGCGGCGTAACATCATCTCACTGGTACTTATGGCAAGTAAGCAGACCATTCGACTCTTCCAGGTTTTCTTCCTGGTGTTGATAGTCGCCGCCGCCATCCGCGTGATCGTCATCATGCGCGAGCGCAAAACGGCGACCTCGGAAACTCCGAAATCCGCCGCTCCGCCGCTCAACCGCGAGGCCTACGTCGTACCGAAAAAGCTCTACATTTCCAGCATGAAATCCGCGCAACAACTGACACAGCAGGCGGTCTGGGTCAAGGAAGGCTATCGCTACACGGTTTATCCGTACGCGAATCATGCCGTCGATTTCAAACATTCGGCGGGCATGCTGTTGCCGATCCAGAAGCTCCAGATCAAGGACGTAGTCAGCGTCGCCGCGCCGGGAAGCCGCCAGGTCGTCGCCGTCTTCGACCAGGACGGCAAGGCTTACGCGGTCCCGATCGGCATCCAAGAGGGCAGCGACTTTACCTTCTACGCCGACGAGATGTTCTTCTACGAAGACCCGCACCAGCTCTTCAACTTCTGGACGCCCGAAACCTGGCAGGCCATCGAGCGCCACGAGGTGACGAAGGGCATGAACGAGTACCAGGTCGCATTCGCCATCGGGATGGGCACGCCGCAAGCCGGCGGCGACGCCAGCCAGAAAACCGTCACATATCCGAACGGCGGCAAGCCGCTCGTCGTTACGTATCAGAACGGAAAAGCAATCGACATCAAACCAGGAAATCCGTAATTGGTAATTGGTAATTGGCCACACCAACGACCAATTACCAACTACCAATTACCAATTACCAAGTACCAACTACCAATTACCAATTACCAACAACCAATTACCGCTACAGACTGAGTTGTCCCTGTTCACCAGCGCTCTCGAACACCTTCGGCTCGCTCGCCAGGTCCAGCACGAGGCGTTCCAGCACCATGCGCTTGCTCGGCGGATTCGAGCGCAGTTCCAGGTCGGCGCGCGCGATCAGGCGCAACGCCCGCGTCAGTTCGCGGCGGGACTTATAGCGGCGCGCCTGCTTCAGCACATCTTCCGCGGCGAACGGAGGCACCCCGAACCCACGCCAGAGCGCCTGCCACAGCGCGCGCGAGTCGCGCACGCGCTTCTCGAAGATCACCAGCATCTGGCGGAAGGTTTTGGCCAGCATATAAAGATGTCCGATGGCCGCATCGTCGCCGTCGCCGGTCGACAGCATCGCGTCCATCACCGCCAGCGCGCGCATCCGGTCCTTCGCCGAGATCGCGTCCGTCAGCTCATACAAAGTGCGCTGCTTCGCCGCGAGCACCATCGTCTCCACATCGCCCAGCGTGACCTTCTTCTTCTCGCCAACGTACAGGATGAGCTTCTCCAGTTCGTTGGCGACGAGCATCATGTCGCCGCCGAGCGCGTCCACCAGTTCGTGCGCGGCGTCGGCATCGAGCTTCACCTGTTCCGACGCGGCGGTCTCGGTCGCCCACTTCACCGCTTCGCCTTCATCCACGCGCGCCAACTCGACGATCTGGCAGAACTCTCCCAAAGTCTCCCGGATGCGCTCGTACCGGTCCTTGTCCTGCAATTCCATGCGCCGGACGTCGGCGGGAATGCTGATGTGGTCGGCGACGAAGATCACCAGCGCGTCCGGGTTCGGGTTCTTCGCGTACTCCTCGACTGCCTCGAATTCCTTGTCGTGCGAACCGCGGCCGTATAGCGCCTTCACGCCCCGCACGAACACCACCTGGAACGGCGCCATCAGCGACGGTGTGCGCGCCGCATCGAGCACATCGACCAGCGGCGTCTCGCCCAGGTCGAACTCGTGCAGGCTAAAATCGCGCAGGTCGGCCGGCACGAGCGTCTTCAGAACCGCCTCGCGGCACTGCTTGCGGAAAAACGCCTCGTCGCCGACGAGCAGGTAGATCGGCTTGAGCTTGCGCTGCTCGACATCACTAAGAAAGCGCTGGGTCGCTGCGAAGGCCTTCATGCGAGCAACTCCCTCACCACGGAGTCACGGAGGCACAGAGAATCAAAAATCAAAAATCGAAAATCAGAAATGTTTTTCTCCGTGTCTCCGTGCCTCCGTGGTGAATTGGGCATTAGTACGCCTCCACTACGCTGCTCACCAGCGTGCGGGCGAAGTCGCGGGCCAGCCGGTCCATCGCCGGCGCGTCCTCCTCGAAGAAGCTGCTCACTTCGCGCGATACCTGGTACTCCTGGCGGAAGGTGAAGTTCGGATTGTCGAACAGCACGGCGCCTTTGCGGTCGACCAGCGCGACGCGGACCGTGACCGTGACTAGCGCGGTCGACGCGTGTCCGGTCTGCGAATCGTAAGTAAGTGTCGCCGCCGAGGCCGACACGACCGTCCCGCGCAGGGTGGCGTCGGCATCGTTCGAGATCTCGGGCAGCACGCGGAACTTGGTACGGGTGACGAACTCGCGCACCACCGCGGCAGTCAGCACCTGCTCGACCCTGTAGCTCTGCGTCTGGTTCGTGAACGCCGGCACCGCGATGGTCTTGACCTCGGTCGGCAGCCGCGACGAGTGCGAGCCCGTCCTGTAGCCGCACGACGCCAGTAGCAGGCATATTCCAAGCGCCAGCCCGACTTTGATTCCAATGTGCACGTGAAGCCCGATTATCCCACAGCGCGTATCGCGCCGGGCGTGATGGATGAGGAACCGGCGCATGGCAAATGGCTTATGGCTCAGGCGGCGCCGGGCTGTTCGCGACTGTCATCCTGAGGAGGACGTAAGTCCGACGAAGGATCTATGGATTGGAAGTCAGTCGCCAATCGCCAGTCGCCAGTTGCATGGGGCGTTGGTGGTCGTTCGGGTTGCGGCGGTTTGGAGACTCGGTCAAGGCCGGTTCGTCCCTCCGGGACTCGATCGGATTGCGGGTCCGGGTTCCCAGCACTTCGTGCTGGGCTACCAGCGAGTCGTCCCTGCGGGACTTCGCAACCGCGCGCTTTGTCATCCTGAGGAGGACGTGAGTCCGACGAAGGATCTGTGCATTGTGCAGGGCCGAAATGCATAGGTGCTTCGCTTCGCTCAGCATGACTACTATCTATTTCGTTGGCTTCGGCTGATTGTTCGACGCGGAGTTCTTTGAGGATGGAGACGAGGTCTTGCTCGGGGACGTAGGACGGGAAGGGGTATTTACGCGCGTCGTAGCGGGCGGAGATCTCGTTCTTCAGCGCACGTTGGGGATCTTCGACTTCGGCGCGCTGCTTGGCGAATTCGTTGAGCTGGTAGCCGGCGAGCTGCATGGCGTAGAGCAGGGCGGTGGCCTTGCGGGCGTCGATGACGTCGTCGGCGAGGGCGCGCGCGATGCGAATGATGGCGAGCTGGTAGGAGTGCACGTCTTCGACGATGGGGAGGACGCAGCCGCCGGGGTCGAGGTGGGCGGGCCTGGTGGAAGACGCAGTAATTGCGTCCGCGGCGGGCCGGAGCTTTGCAGGGTTTGCCGGAGTAGTGGACGTGCTGGCAACGGGGAGAACGGAAGAGCTGCGCGATCTCAGGCATGGGTTAGTACCCCCTCCCGGTGGTCGGGAATGGAATCAATGGGTTGAGTATGGGTAACCCTGGGTAACCCAGCGGGGCGCGGAAAACACTCACCACAAAGGCCACGAAGGAGCACGAAGGAAAAGCAGAGACGACGAGGTGTGAGGCCATGGTGGCCTCCTTTCGATTTGAATTTTGGTGGAGCGGGTACCGGGAGGTAGGTCGTAGGTCGCACGTCGTAGGTCGGGGCCAGCGGCTAAAGCCGCGTCCAAACACAACAGCGCACCGGCACGGCTAAAGCCGTGCCCGGATACGAGTGCAACCGCTCAAAGAGCAGACCGAGAAACCGGTACCAGGAGAAGGGGCGCGGCAGGTGTCTCGGGCTGGCTCGCAGCGTAGGCGAGATGCTCGGTGGCCCGGGAGCTGCGCCGATGTTTCTCCTATCTAAAAGGCTAAACACAGAAGTCAAGAGTTGTCTGTGATGTGGAGAGAAATATTTTTCCGGCAGTTCCGAAACGGGAACGCGGATCAGGGTGGTGGGGCAGCTGTGTTTATTCAGTACTTCCGATGCGCAACGCAAGAGCGACCCTTTGCGCAAATTTCAGGTGAATGGGCTTGCTGCCTGAACCGCTGGTGGTTCCTCGATAAAACCAGACCTTCTGCGGTTCAGTGGAGGGAGCGCTTGCGGCTACTAAGTAGTCGCCTGGTGGCAGTGGACCGAGGTCAAATCGACCCTGGTCATCGGCTCTGGTGAATTGGTAAGGTCGATTCGGATCAACCAGCTTCCCATCCGGCCACAATCGGATTTCAGCACCTTTGGCCAACCCGCCATTTGCATTTGTTACGATTCCGGAGATATGACCATCAGGCACGGCATTGAAGGCGATGTCAACGCATCCGGAGGGTTCCACTTCGACAGATCGCGGATTTAAACGAACCCAAGTATCGCCTTGTCGGATTGACGCGTTGTCATACAACCGACTCGCATAGTTGCTCGGCCTTGTTAGAGATACTAAGTACTTCCCCGGCGCCAACCCTGAGAATGCAAAACGGCCACTGTCACGTACTGTTTCCGTCCGCGCGCGACCGTCCTGCGTGACTAAGGTGATCGTTTGTTGGGCCGCCGGCATTTGCATGGTAGGCCGACTCAGCAAGCTGTACGTTCCCGTTACCCTCGCGGGCGCCAGATTACGTATTCCACGGAGCGTTTCAATCTCAGCCTTCACATCTTTTGCACGCCGACTTCTGGAGCAGTGAGTCGTCCATAACAAATCGCCCCTTCTGATGAATCCGGAGTCGTCACCCAGTGAAGCGTACACGAGATACTGCTCCCCCTTTTTGAAGTACAAGTCTCCCTTGTCGGATTCAAATCCGCACGCGCCCATGAACTTATTGATCCTGACGGTTATCTCTTTCGCTGTGGTTCCTCTGAAACTCTCGTCGACCGCGAAGGTGATTTGCAAAATGTCATGGAAAAGACCCCATTGTTCAGTCCACGAACCAGGATGCGCTTGTGCAAAGCGAATAAATTCAAGAAGTGATCCGGAACGGATCGACTGAACGGTGCCGACGAATACGACTGCAGTACCGTTCAAGGAATTGCAAGGGCTCACGGTCGTACCGCATTGGCAGGCTTTGGCTTCATTACTGCATAGACAGATTAATGCTACACAAATGGGAAAAGTTTACGGGTAAACACGCGCCCAAGCATCATGTGTATTAGACACCGTTCTTACGCGGGTTGTACCTGTAAAGAATGGTTCGCCACAAGCATCTGTGCTCCACGTCATTCTTTTCGCACACCCAAGAAGGACGATTCGTCCATCTCGAGCCGTGATTTGCCAGGTGCTACTGCAGAGTCCTGCGCGGTCTTGATGCTGCCATTTGCTGGGCGGAGTCGATGGCGTTGTGGGCGGTGAGGCGGAGGTTGTCGGCGGCGGCCCAGATCCAGATGCCGGTCTCGCGTTGCGCGTCGGGACGCATCCAGGCCAGCACATCTTCCTGCCCGGCGGCGTTGACGTTGCTCGGCGAGTCTTCCAGACGCGTGAGGACGACGTGCTCGCCTCCGATGGCTTGCGAGAGATCGCCGATCGAGCGCGGCTTCTCGAGTTCGAGATAGAGCGAGAAGACGTGGCCGTGAAAGATGGGCGCCTGCACGAGCATCATCGACGGCGTGACGGCATTTCCGCCGGTAATGGCTTTGTAGTGGGCGAGGATGCGGCGCTCGGCGGATTCCAGTGTCGGCTGAGATTGTTCGCCGTAGCGCGCGATGAGGTTGAACGCGACCTGCTCGTCGAAGACCTTCTTCGGCATTTCCTGGAAGGAGAGCAGGTTTACGGTCTGCTCGTGAAGCTCGTCCATGCCGGCGCGCCCGTGCTCGCTGGCAGGCTCGAAGACGGTGGCGATGGCCGAGCGGATGCTGGCGACCTTCTGCGCGCGGACGAGCAGCAGTCCCAGCACGATCGCCGCGGGATGCGCGACCACGACAGGTCCGGGCTCGAGTTCGGGCGCGGGCGCGTGCTGTAGTTCGCGTTCCATCCAGCCGGAGCGGACGGTCGCGCCGGGCACGTCTTCAAGGCCGTAGGACAGGTCGATGACGCCGGCGCCGGCCTTCTGGGCCAGTTCCCAGTGCTTGCGGGTGAACTCGGGCTGCGAGCAGAAGAAGGCGAAGTCGACGTTCTCGAAGTTGTCGCGCGTGACCTTCTGTACGAACGTCACCTCGTCGCCAACGGATTCCAGGCTGCCGAGCGATTCTTCGTCGTCGAGCAGCTTGATGTCAACGGCGGGAAAATTGGATTCGGGAAGGATGTCGGCGAGTTCCTTGCCCTTGAGCGTGCCGGCGCCGACGATGGCGACGCGATAGGTGGCATCGGTGCGGGATTTGGCGTCGCGGTTCATTGGCTTTCGGTGGCCTCGGTATAGGGAGCGGCGGGAGGCGTGGTCGGACCTGCCGGGCGCCGGAAGACGTACATCAGCCGCCAGACGACGCCGGAGAGCATGTAAGCCAGCGCCAGGAAGAAGAGCACGTATTCCGACGCGGCGATGATCCCGAAGATGATGATGGCGAGCACAAAGATGAGGCGCACGCCATGGCGGTCGCGGAAGTTGAGGTCCTTGAAGCTGTAGAAGCGCCAGGTGCTGACCATCAGGAAACCGCAGGCGAGCACCAGCGCGGACCAGATACAGGCCATCCACCAGGTGGTGATGGGATAGCCGTTGGTGAAATGGACGACGGCGGCAACCACGCCGGCAGCGGCCGGGATCGGCATGCCGACAAAGTACTTCTTGCCCGGGCGTCCGGGGTTCGAGGGCTGCGGGTTCGTCTGGATATTGAAGCGTGCAAGCCGCGATGCGCCGGCGACCAGGAAGGCGAAGCTGGTGATGCCGCCAAGCTGCACGACTCGCGAGAAGAATCCGGCGCCGCGGAACGGGCCGAGCATGTGGAAGCCCCAGATAAAGGCGAGAAACGCGGGCGCAACACCGAAGGTGATGACGTCGGCGAGAGAATCGAACTCGCGGCCGAAGTCGGAGGTGGTGTTGGTCATGCGGGCGATGCGGCCGTCGAGCCCATCGGTGACGGCGGCAAAGCCGATCGCGATGGCAGCGTTGTCGTAGTGCCAGGGTTGGTCGGCGCTGCCACGGAAGATGTGGAAGAGGGCGTAATAGCCGAGCGCGATGTTCAGGGTCGTGAACAGCGAGGGCAGCAGGTATGCGCCACGGCGTCCACGGCGGGTGCGGGGATCGTCGGCGCGGCGACTGAACTTCATGCGCGCACCTGCTCGCGTGATTCACGCGTCGTGGCAGCGGGAGAGAGCGGAGCGATAGCGAGGATGTCACTGCCGCCCTTGACGCGCTGGCCGAGTTTTGCCTGCACGGCCGCGGCGGGATCGAAGATCACGTCCATGCGCGAGCCGAACTTCATCATGCCGATGCGCTCGCCTCGCGCGATGCGGTCGCCGATCTGTTTGGTGAACACGATGCGGCGGGCGAGCAAGCCGGCGATCTGCTTGAAGATCAGCGTCTGGCCGCCGCAGTCCAGGGTGACGATGTT
Source organism: uncultured Terriglobales bacterium (assembly GCA_964559835.1). Taxonomy (GTDB): domain Bacteria; phylum Acidobacteriota; class Terriglobia; order Terriglobales; family Acidobacteriaceae; genus DAISJI01. Next base: position 171,922 of record CAZLJE010000003.1, on the reverse strand, counting down.
CTGCTCGTTGTGGTCAACACAGGTCGAGCCCATGGCGTTCTTGAACTGGCCCTTGCGGTATTCGACATGAGTAATGACGCCCGCGGCGGGCGAGCGGTTCACGTGGACGTCGAAGACGTTGAGGAAGATGCTGAGCCGCTTGTAAGGACGGCCGGCGATTTCGACGTCCACGATATCAGTCACCTTGCCGTCCGCGGGAGCGACGATGGCGCCCGCAGTGTCGGGGACGACGCGGTCGGGATCGCGAAAGAAGTTTAGAAAGAACGCGCCCAGCAGCAGCGGGAGCACGGCCCATGCGGGCGAGGTGAGCCACGCCAGCAGCACAGCGGCGAGAACCGAGGCGAGCCCGTAATAGTAGCCGTCGCGAACCATAGGAATCACTTCATTATAGACGCGGAGGACGAACCTAAAGAATTGACGATTGTCGATTGCCGATTAAAGAACTCACCACAGAGGACAAAGAGTCGTCACAGAGGAACTACCAAGGAGGCGCTTGGGCAGGGATAACCGGATCGCCGTGGGAGCGGCGAATGCTCCGCGGGTTTAGCCGCGAAGTCGTTGAAGAATTAAGCGACGTTGTTGGAGCGCCGGAACTCTCGTTCCAGGCTCTCCATCTGGTCCTTCAAACGGAGTTTCAGCTTCTTCAGGCGGACTTCCTCGATTTTTTCGTCTTCGGAGAGGTAACGCTTTTGAGTGAGGGAATCGAGACGCTGCGAGTATTGCGAGTGCTCCGTTGCCAGTTTCTTGAATTGTTCATTTTGAGCGATAAGCACGTCGCGAACCTGAGTAGCCATCCAGCAGTCCTCCTGCTAGTCGCGTAGTGCGGGGAGGCGGTGGTAGGAACAGCGGCCACCACCCCGCAATCTCAAAACGTAGCACAGCGGGGAGGAGGCTTCAATCGGATTTCCACAGGCAGAGCACGATTTTAATACGCACCATTCACGGTGCAGAAGACAACCCGTCACGAAGGTGGAGACGATAGAGAACCGCGTCTTCGTCCGGATTCGAGTAATAGGCGCGACGGTGGCCGGTTTCGGAAAATCCGGCGCGGGAATAGAGCGCGCGCGCTGCGGTGTTGGAGGCGCGGACCTCAAGAAAGACCGATTCTGCGCGGCGCATTTTGGCCTGCTGCAAAATGGCTGCGACCAGCTGCGCGCCGATGCCGCGGCTGCGGGAAGCGGGCGCGACGGCGACGTTCTCAATCTCCCATTCTGGTCCGACCGTACGGACGACGATGAAGCCGGAGATGGTGGACTCTTCGGAAATCAGCAGCATACGCGGAGTGGCGCCAGGATCGAAGACGAGACGGTACTCCGCTTCGCTCCAATGGGCGGCGGTGGGACACGCGCGCTCGATGGCGAGGATTACGGCGAGGTCGTCGAGCGTGGCGGGACGGATCATCGTAGAGCAAATTATTCACCACAATGGACACGAAGGTACACGAAGGAAAAACAAGGAGTTCACCACGAAAGAGAGTTCACCGCAAAGGACACGAAGGTACACGAAGGAAAAACAAGGAGTTCACCACGAAAGAGAGTTCACCACAAAGGACACGAAGGTACACGAAGGAAAAACAAGAAGAGTTCAGCGCTTGAAGAAAATCTCGGCGTCGGAGCGGCGGATGTAATTGGCGTCGAGTTCGGCGGGCGAGATGGTATTGCCGGCGAGGATGCGCTCGGCGCCGATGCGAGCGTAGAGGTCGGCCATGGGTTGCGGGATGACGGTCGCGCGCAGGGCGTCAGCAATATTCGCGTCGGGCGTGAAGACGGGGGCGGAGTCGGTCTTTAGTTTTTCGGCGAAGGACGTCACGTCCATCAGGTGCTCGGAGAGCGGCGTGCGCAGGCGGCCCTCCGACAGGAATTCGCCAACGAAGACTTGCTTGCGGCCGGCGTCGAGCGCGATAAAGATGCGGCCCAGTTGTTCCACTTTCCAAGCCACGGCTTCGAGAACTGTGACGGCGGCGATCGGTTTGGAGGTGGTGTCGGCGAGGGCCTTGACCGTGGACAGGCCGACGCGCAGGCCGGTGAAGGAACCGGGGCCGGAGGCGACGGCGTAGGCGTCGATGGCGGAGTTTGCGATGTGGTGGCGGTCGAGCATGGCGGCAAGCTGCGGGATGAGCTGAGCGGAGTAGGTGCCGCCGGAGAGCGGCACGAGATCGAGAGCTTCGAAGGTTTCACACGAACTGTTCGTCCCCACGTCGAAGCGGACGAGGGCGAGGGAGCCGTTCTTGCCGGAAGTGTCGATAGCGACGATCAACATTTTTCACCGCAGGGGACGCGGGGGAACGCAGAGGAAAAACGCTCACCACAAAGGACACGAAGGGACACGAAGGACGTCATACGCCTCTCGGTTGCTCCTCGCAGAGTTCGAGCAGGACGCCGCCGGCGCTGGAGGGATGGACGAAGACGTACAGGTGGCCGCCGGCGCCGATCTGGATGTTGTCATTGATCAGGCGAACGCCGGAAGCCTTGAGTTGTTCGACCGTATGCGCGAGATCGTCGACCTGCAGCGCGACATGATGGAGCCCTTCGCCGCGCTTGGCCAGGAATTTCGCGATGGGCGATTCGTCCGAGATCGGTTCCAGCAGTTCGATGCGGCTCTCGCCAACCGGCACCATGGCGAGGCGGACCTTCTCCTGCTCGACGGTTTCTTCAGGCATGACCTTGAGGCCGAGGCGTTCGTAGAAAGCTTTGGAGGCGGCGAGAGATTTGACGGCGATACCGAGATGGTCGATGGCGAACATAACGGAAGATGATAAATGCTCGCGGCGAAAGGACGTAGGGCTTAGGACTCAGGGAACCCAGGTGGCGTCGTAGTGGATGGATTGTTCGTCGAAGCGGGAGAGGAGCTTGCGGGCGGCGGCGGGAATGACCGCGTGGAACTGTGAGTCGCCGGCGAATTCGCGTACGGATTCCATGGAATCCCAGAACGTCAGCGTGATGAACTCGACTTCGGGGCCGACGCGGCGCCGCATGAGCCACGCGCCGTTATAGCCCGGGATGCGATGGATGCCAGGCAGGACCACGGTCCGAAGAAGACCTTCGTATTCGTTGGCGTTCTCGGGCTTGGTCCAGCCGTGCCAAAGTCTAGCGATCATGTGGGCTCCGGAAGCGGCGGATGGCTCATGGCACATGGCTGATGGAAAACAGTAACAAGTAATAAGTAGCAAGTACCAAGTGCCGAGTGCCAAGAATTAATTTTTGCCGAGTTTCGCAACGATCTCTTCTACCAGAGTGTATGGGTCGCGCTTGCGTTCGGCGATCTCGGTCGCATAGCGAGTGACGGCCGTTTCGTTCAGTTCCTCGCGCAAAAGGCGCTGGAGCAGGGAATCGCGGAGCATCTCGACGAGGCGCTCGCGCCAGTTGTGGGCGAGCTTCTCCTGGACGAGGTTGTTCTTCGCCAAGAAGTCCTGGTAGGCGGCGATGGCAGCGGCGACTTCGGGCACGCCGGTGCCGTCGCTGGCAACGGTCTTCACCACGGGCGGGACCCAGCGGTCGCTGCGCGGGGCGAGCGATTGCATGGCGCGGATCTCGCGCTCAACGCGCTCGGCGCCTTCGCGGTCGCTCTTGTTGATAACGAATACGTCTGCGATCTCCATGATGCCGGCCTTGATGGTCTGGACGTCGTCGCCCATGCCGGGGACGAGGATGACGACGGTGACTTCGGCGAGGCGGACGATGTCGACTTCGTCCTGGCCGACGCCGACGGTCTCGATGAGGACGAGGTCGCGGCCGGAGGCGTCGATCACGGTTACGACGTCGGAGGTGGTCGAGGCAAGGCCGCCGAGCGAGCCGCGGGTGGCCATCGAGCGGATGTAGATGCCGGGATCGGCGTAATGCGAGCCCATGCGGATGCGGTCGCCCAGGATCGCGCCGCCCGTGTAGGGCGAAGTGGGATCGACGGCGACGATGCCGACGGTCTTCTGCTGCTTGCGGTACTCGCGGGCTAGTTGGTCGACCAAAGTGCTCTTGCCCGCACCAGGCGCGCCGGTCAAGCCGATGACGCGAGCGTGGCCGGTGTGCGGGAAGAGAGCTTTGAGGAGTTCGCGAGATTCGGGAGTGCGGTTCTCGACGGCAGTGATGGCGCGGGCGAGGGCGCGCGGGGAGCCGCTACGAATCTCTTCGAGCAAGTTGGAAGTTGGAAGTTGCAAGTTGTAAGTTTAAGCCCACCCTAGCAAAACCGGCTAGGGTGGGGCACCCCGCGAGTCAGTGGCGCATGGTATTCAGCGCACCGTCGTGCCGAGGCCAGCGTAGAGATAATGATCGCCGAACGCTCGTTTCAGGGCGGCGAACGCGGGCTCACCCGTGCAGTGTCCCGGCGCTACGTATTCGACCTTGAAGGTGTCGTGCAGCGCGGTGACGATCTTCTCGATGTCGGGATCGCTCGATACCACGAGGTGAAATCCGCCGGCAATGAGATGGACGCGGGGATTAATTGCGGCTGCTCCGGCGACGATCTTATCGATACCCGGGTGCGAACAGCCGACGACTATGACGATTCCTTCCAGCGTATCGATCGCGAGCGACAGTTCCCGCAATTCCAGCGTGCCCGGTTTATCGGATACCAGCGAGATCAAGTGGATGCCTGGAGCGATCTCCGTGGTCTTGTCGATGAGCTGGAAGTTGGCGCCGGGCCAGGCAGAGCCGAAGCGCATGACATCGGGCGGGGAACCGGCGTAATAACGCTGGTCGGCTGGCAGAGATGCGTCTTTGCGATAGAACGTGCTGGGGAGGTCGGAACCGTACACGCCGAAGCCCTCTTTCGGCGCGTAGATCTTTACGCTGGGATTTACTCGCAAGACATAAGTGAGACCGCCCATGTGATCGCCATGGCGGTGCGACATGACAACGAAGTCGAGCTTTGTCAGATCGATATTCTTTGCCTTCGCATTCTGCGCGAGGATGTCGGGATTGTTACCCGTGTCGAATAGGATGCGTTTGCCGCCATATTCCACGAGCGCTGAGTACCCCCAATCCTTCTGCATCGCGGAGGGCGGGCCGAAAGCATCGTACAGGACGGTGATTCGAGGCTTGGTCGGAGCGGCGGGCGAAGGATTCTGAGATAAGCCGCCCAATCCGATCAGGAGTAGGAATCCGGCAGACCAGTAGCCACTCATGTTGGCCTCCTTCCGATGTTTTCGTGGGAGCCCGGGCCGATGACACGTGCATCGCCAGTTGCAAGTTGTAAGTGTAAAGCAAAAGTCAAAAGAGCAGCGCAGAGGACGCAGAGGAGCAGGGGACGCAGAGGAATTCACCACAAAGGACACAAAGGAGCACGAAGGAGATACCTTCACCACAGAAGACACAGAGGAAGACGGAGGAAAGAGCGCGCGAGTACCACCCTAGCAAAACCGGCTAGGGTGGGCCCCCCGGCGGATTTGGTCGAGCAAGTTGGAGGTTGTAAGTTGCAAGTTGTTAGTTTAACGTGCCACGCGCGTGATGCATAATGCGCGAAGTTACACGAGCAAATCCACGCTCCACCGGACTTGTCGAATGGCTTATGTGCCCTGTCCACCAGCCGTCGTAAACGAGGCTATCGCCGAAGTCTTCGACCCACCTCTTTTCGCCGCACGATTCGAAAAGGCTACACCGCGAAAGTATGTACGCGCTCGTGTTCCGCACACCCGCGATGTTATAGAGCTGCATTCCGACTACATCCGAGTGTTCCCGGTATGGGGTTTGTCGCTGGAATTCGTGCCACACGTTTCCGGGCGCGATACTGAAACCGTGAAGTGGCATAGGACTGCGAGGAGCGCGGATCCCGACTTGAGATACTGCGAGGTCGAGGACCCTTCACGCGGATTTCGGCCCAAATTTGCAATACCCACGATCGAAGGGCGAGAGCGGCTGGAGGAAGCATGCAGATCGGCACGAGTCAATGTCTTGCCGCGTGCAATGGCGTTATTTGAAGCCGTTTCTGATCTCCGCGACATTGACGCTCTTTTCCAACACGAAGAGCGAGTCGCCAGATGGGGAACTTTCTGGAATCAACCGCAGGTGTCACTCGCGTACTCGTTTTATTTGGCGAAAATGGGTCGCGAACCGAGGCGCGCGTTTATATGGCGGAGTGGCTGAAGCGTGCGAATTATCATCGCGAAGAGACGACGATCCGCCTATCCGAACTGTTCGAACAAGCGGTCCGCAGCCCATTCTTGCTGCAGTAGCCCCGACCTAAAAACCTAGTCCTTCAACAACTGCCGCGCGATCACAAGCCGCTGGATCTCGCTGGTGCCTTCGCCGATGGTGCAGAGCTTCACGTCGCGGTAGAACTTTTCCGCCGGGTAATCCTTGATGAAGCCGTAGCCGCCGTGGATCTGCACGCCTTCGTTAGCGCAGCGGACGGCGACCTCGCTGGTGTAGAGCTTCGCCATCGACGACTCCTGCGTGGTCTTCATGCCCTTGTCCTTCATGTCGGCGGCGCGGAGGGTGAGCAGGCGGGCGGCGTCGATCTCGGTGGCCATGTCGGCAAGCTTCCACTGGATGGCCTGGAATTCGCTGATGGCTTTGCCGAACTGCTTGCGCTGCTTGGAATATTTCAGCGCCGATTCGTACGCGCCCTGGGCCATGCCGAGTCCGAGCGCGGCGATGGAGATGCGGCCGCCGTCAAGCACGCGCATGGCGTCAATGAATCCATCGCCTTCTTTGCCGAGCAGGTTTTCGGCGGGGATGACACAGTCTTCGAAGATGAGTTCCGAAGTATCGCTGGCGCGCAGGCCGAGCTTGTTTTCCTTCTTGCCGGGGCGGAAGCCCTTGGTGCCTTTTTCGACGATGAACGCGGAGAGGCCGTGAGTGTGGGCGGTCTTGTCGGTGACGGCGATGACGACGAGCACGTCGGCGTAGTGGCCGTTCGTGCAGAAGGTCTTATTGCCGTTGAGGACCCAGTTGTTGCCCTTGCGGACGGCGGTCATGCGCGCGCCGCCGGCGTCGGAGCCGCTGCCGGGTTCGGTCAGACCCCAGGCGCCGAGGAATTCTCCGGTCGCGAGCTTGGGGATGTACTTCTTCTTCTGCTCTTCGTTTCCGGCGATGAAGATGTGGTTCGAGCCGAGCGAGGTGTGGGCGGCGACGATAATGCCGACGGAGCCGTCGACGCGCGAGAGCTGCTCAATGGCGATCACGTACTCGATATAGCCCATGCCGGCGCCGGCGTATTCGGTGGGAAAGATGGTGCCGAGCAGGCCCATGCGGCCGAGTTCCTTGACCGTGTCCATGGGGAATTGCGAGGCTTCGTCCCATTCCATGACATGGGGACGGATCTCTTTTTCGGCGAATTCGCGGACGCTGCGGCGAAGCTGCTCCTGCTCGTCGTTCAACTGGAAATCCAAGATGGCGCTCCTTGCGTAGAAAGTATCAGATATGGGAGTAGTACGGAAGAGTTATGGATGTATAACGCTGGGGATATGGCGCATGGCGCATGGCGCATGAAGGAAAGAGTCCACCACAAAGGCATCCTTCGACTTCGCTCAGGACAGGCTTCGGGACACGAAGGAAACAAAAGGTCCCTCGACTCGGACTGACGTTCCTTCGACTTCGCTCAGGACAGGCTCTCGCTCGGGATGACAGGTGGTTAGGGGGTTCGGGATGTTTTCAGCGCGAAGCCGAACCAGAGGGAGTTCGTGCCGTTGAAGTCGAAGGTGCGCGAGACGGTGGCGAAGCCCATGCGCTCGGCGGTGATCGTGCAGCGCTCGCAAGAAGGAGTGAGCGGGATGTCGAACTTGCCGTCGTACATCACGGCAGCGCGGCCGACTTCTTTCGCTGACGCATCTTTTACCGTTACCGATACGCGGCCCATAGGATAGCCGCCAGAGTCGCTGACGAATCCGTGGAGGCTGCCGGGGCCAGTTTGTCCGCTGGACGGGCCGCGGAAACCGGGGCCGCGGAGAGGGCGTCCGCCGACTTGTCCGGTCAACTGGCCGTGCTCTACGGAGAGCACGCCGTTGACAAAGATGTATTCGAACCCGACAGAGGTCTGATGCGGGTCTTTGAACTGGGCGCGATCGATGACGGTATCAGGATTGAAGATGTTGATATCGGCGAAGAAGCCGGGCTTGAGGAGGCCGCGCCCCTGCAATTTCATTTTCTGCGCCGGCAGGGAGGTCATTTTGCGGACGGCGTCTTCCAGCGTGAGTACGTGTTCTTCGCGGACATAGTGGCCGAGGATGCGGGCGGCGCTGCCGTAGCCGCGGGGATGCCCCTTGGATTGGCTGAGCGGGCCGTCGGGATTGACGCCTCCGGAATCGGTGCACATGCTGACCCACGGCTGCTTCATGGCGTAGCGGAGATCGTCTTCGTTCATGGTGAAGTAGATGGCGCCGACGTGGTTACGTCCGTCAGCGACGAGATCGAAGACGGCGTCGAGCGGATCTTTGTGCTCTTCGTTCGCGATCTCGGCGACGGTCTTGCCCTCGTATTTCTTCAGCGAGGGATCGAGAACCGAGGCGATGAGGATGCCTTCAGGACCCCTGGTGGAGTGGAACTGGTCTTCGGGACCGTTGCCGCCGTGGGTGATGGCGTCGCGAATGGCTTTGCGCTGCGCCGGGTCTTTGAGGCGGGCGATCATGGCGTCGTCGCCGCCCTCGTGAAATTTCGGCGGGATGATGGTGCTCAGGCTGGTGCCGGAGGCGATGTAGGGATACTGGTTGGCGCTGACGTCGAGGCCGGAATCGCGCGCCTTCTGGATGGCGGCGATCACCTGCGGCATCGTGCCCCAGTGCGAGGCGCCGCTGACTTTGAGGTGCCAGATCTCGACCGGGACGTTGGCTTCGCGGCCAATGCGAAAAGCTTCTTCGAGAGCATCGAGTTCACGATCGCCCTCGCTACGAATGTGGGACGCGTAGATGCCGCCGTATTTTGAAGCGGCCTTGGCAAGCGCGATGAGTTCGTCGGTCCTGGCGTAATTTCCGGGAGCGTAGATCAGCGCAGAGGAGACGCCGAAAGCGCCCTCCTGCATGGTGTCTTCCACCAGTTGCTGCATCTGGGCGAGTTCCTCCGGAGTAGGGGCGCGGTCGGCGTTGCCGAGGACATACTGCCGGACTTGCGCGGCGCCCACATATGTCCCTAGGTTTACCCCTGCGCCGTGCTGCTCGAGTTTGCGGAAATAGTCGTTGAGGTCGTGCCAGTCGAATGCGATGTGGTAGTGCTTGGCGACATCGTGACGCTCCGCGACCTGCTGGTCGTTCAGGGGAGCGATGGAGCCGCCCTCGCCGGTGATCTCGGTGGTGATGCCTTGGGTCAACTTGCTGGTGACACGACGGTCGATGAGCAAGTTGACCTCCGACTGGCCGAGCATGTCGATGAAGCCGGGGGCGACGATGAGGCCGCGAGCGTCGATGGTGCGCTTGGCGGTGACGGAGTCGGCGGCGAGGCCGATGAAGGCGATGCGGTCGCCGATGATGCCGACGTCGGCTTGGATCCAGGGATTGCCGGCGCCGTCCATAACGCGGCCGTTGCGGATGAGGACGTCGTAGTTCTGGGCGAGGGTGGGGATGGCGAAGAGGAGCAGCAGCAGGAGTCGCTTCATAGGTCCAAGACATTCAACGCAAAGGTCGCGAAGAACGCAAAGGAAAAATCCACCACAAAGGACACGAAGGTACACGAAGGAAAACAAGAGGTCCCTCGACTCGGACTGCCGTCCTCGCTCGGGATGACAAATGGTTTTTATGGGAGCGAGAGTAGCGAAGCGATAAGCGCGGCTGAGAGTGTGCTGAGGAAGTTGACGCTGTTGTTGCCGAGGAGAGAGCGGCGTTCGAGGGTGGCGCCGAAAAGGCTGTCGACGATGGTGCCGAGGAATCCGGCTGCGGCGGCGGTGAGGCCAGCCCGCATCGGCAGAATTCCTTCGAAAACGGCGACCAAGCCGATGAGGGCCGCGGTGCCGAGGGCGACGAGCGTGCCGGGGAGAGAGATGGCGCCATCATTGCCGGCGGGGACGCGACGAAAGCCGAGGATGAGGTAGGCGCGGTCGCTCCAGGCTGTGCCACATTCGCTGGAGGTGGTGTCCGCCGCGGCTTCGCAGAGCGAGGCGATGGCGGCGATCCAGGCGAGTTGCCGGAAGAAGAACATCCCAGCAACGGCAAGGGCGGCGCTGACACCGAGGTTGGCGAGGACCTGGAAGGCGTCGCGTCCGCGGCCGTCCTCTGCGATGCCGAGGCTTTCCTTGTGAGCGTAGCCGATGCGCGTCGCGAGCCATGTGATCCCGAAAACGGCGAGCAGGACCCCGAAAGCGCCCGATCCGATGCAGTAGTAGAGCGCGAACGCGATAGCGAAGCCCGCAACCGCGCCGGAAAGGGTCACGCCGCCGACGACAAAACCCATCACTGCGAACGTGAGCGTTACGAGCAGGGCGACGATCAAACGGGGCATAAACGGGCTTCAGGTGTCAGGCATCAGGCGAACCGGGTTGGGACACCATGAACCGGAGCGCAGCGCATCGTACCAGAGTGGCTCTGGCGCCCACCCTAGCAAAATCGGCCAGGGTGGGCGATCCGAAGTATTTTCGATTTCGTACGGTGGAGGTGCGGAGTGGCAGGTGGAGTGTGGAGCGGGTATCTGACGTTCGGATTGATCTCGATGCCGGTGCGGCTGTTTCCGGGGGCGCGCGGGGAGCGCATCGGTTTTCATATGCTGCACCGCCCGGATAACACGCGCATCAAGCAACAGCTTTGGTGTCCGACCGACGAGAAGGTCGTGGACCGCAGCGAGATCGTGAAGGGGTACGAGTACCGCAAGGGTGAGTACGTGATCATCGAGCCGGAAGAGATCAAGAAGATCGAGCCGAAGACGTCGAAGGCGATGGAGATCCTGGAATTCGTGTCGGCGGATGAAGTGGACCCGATCTACTTCGAGACCTCGTATTACCTGGTGCCGGAGGAGGCGGGGAGGCGTCCGTACGCGCTCCTGGCGAAGACGCTGGCGGACGCGAGGATGGTCGGGATCGCGAAGGTCACGATGCACAACCGCGAGTACACGGCAGTGCTGCGGCCGTATCGCGAAGGCATCCTGCTCCAGACCATTTATTACGCCGACGAGGTGCGGCAGATCGATTTCGGGACCGACAACGTGCAGGTGCGAGAGGGTGAGGTCAAGGTCGCGCACCAGTTGGTGAAGGCGCTGGAAGGGAAGTTCGAGCCGGAAAAGTTTCACGATACGTTCGAAGATAACGTCAAGAAACTGATCAAGGCGAAGCTCGAGGGGACGGAGGTCGCCGCAGTCGAGAAGCCGAAGCCTCCGGCGAAGGTGGTGGACCTGATGGACGCGCTGAAGCAGAGCCTGGCGCAGATGGAAGGCAAGAAGAAAGGACCGGCGCGTGTGACCGAGGCGGAGCAGGAGTCGAGGACGCAGGTGAAGAAGAAGGCGGGCGGGAGGAAGAAAGCGGCGTAGGACGGGCGCAGGGCTCAGGGCAAATGGCTCAGGCTCAAGAATCGGTCATCGCGTCGCGGCAAAAGCAGCCGCTCCGCTCTCGTTTTCGCGGGGACCCGGTGGCATTTCGGTCCGCCGAGATTGCTTCCTCCCTCTTCTTTCGTTTCAATTCCCCCACCCTTCCCCTCACGGAAGGGTGGAGGGGCATTGCGGCCCTCAGGCCGCTTTGGCGCGCGCCGACTGTAAGCAGGCCGCGAAATCGGCGAGTACCTTCTCGTAATCCGCGGTGGTGGCGCGCTCGACGTGGATGCGCGCGCCTTTGACGCCGGCTTCCTGGACCAGCCGTTTGAAGTCGACCTGCAGAAAATCTTCCACCTGCTTCGGCGTTAAAAAGGCGATTGGAACAGTGGTTGTATGACCGGTGGAAGTCTCGATCTTTACGAAGTAGGGGAGTTCGGGTTGCGTTTGCGCCGACAAGAAACACCTCGTCCGTTGGGATGACGAAGGCGGCGAGGAACTGAAGGTAACACACATTGGTGTGGATAAGCCTAGGCGAATCAGAGTGGCTAACGGAAAAGAACCAAAGATCAGCGCAGAGGTCGGAGAGAAATACGTGACCGGCGGGACGCCGGTGCTACGTCGGGAGTCGCTACAATGTTTGCATGACGGAATTCAATGTTGAACACACGATGGCGCTGCTCGCGCGCACGCCGGCCACATTCGACGTGCTGCTGCGCGACCTGCCGGAAGCGTGGACCATGCGTAATGAAGGCGAGAACACGTTCAGCCCGTTCGATATCGTTGGTCATTTGATCCACGGAGAGAAGACGGATTGGATCCCACGCGCGCGGATGATCCTGAGCGCAGGCGAGAGCCGGGAGTTCGAGAAATTCGACCGGCGGGCGCAGGAACGCGAATCGGACGGGAAGTCTCTTGCGCAGTTGCTGGATGAATTCGGGCGGTTGAGGTCGGAGAACCTGCGTGAGTTGCGAGCGATGAACCTGACGCGGCAGGACATGGAACGGCGAGGGCGGCATCCGGCGCTCGGTGTAGTGACCTTGTCGCAGTTGCTGGCGACCTGGGCGGCGCACGACCTGACACATCTACACCAACTCTCGCGCGTGATGGCGCACCAGTACCGGGAAGCGGTGGGACCATGGTGCGCTTACCTCGGAGTGATGAGGTGCCAAGGACATAGCGACTGAACTTGAATTTGCGGTTTGAGTCGCAACTTGACGTTCGCCCACCTGCAACTTCTCGCGCCAAGATTCTCTAGCTCTGCAGTGGGAGCCTCTCTGGTTCCAACCTGGCCTCCCGAACCCCACACCTCGTCGGATAGGAGTCGCACATGAAAAAGACGCTAGCTCTGCTGGCTCTGCTTACGCTCGTGTTCGCCACCACCGCCTTCGACGACGACGACGCCGTCAACCATTTCACAGCGCGCCTGCGCGGCCTGAACGAAGTCCCGCCGGTTGCGACCGATGGCAATGGATCCTTCACGGCGACGCTCAGCGCAGACGGAACGACGCTCGAGTACACCGAAACATTCAGCGGCCTGAACGCAACACCCCTGTTCTCGCATATCCACTTTGGGTTTCCGAGGGAGGCGACCGGGATCATGGTCTTCCTTTGCGGGCCCGCTGCCGGCGCGACGGGCGGTCCACCCGCCGGATTTCCGAATCCTCCCGCATGTCCGGACGCCACCTCCGGGACGGTGACCGGCAGCCTTACGGTCGCGAACGTAGTCGGTCCGAATGCGCAAGGGATCACGCCGGGCGTTGACTTCGCCAAGGTGGTCAGGAACCTGCGCGAGGGAGCCGCATACGTGAATCTGCATACGACGCGGTCTCCCGCAGGAGAGATCCGCGGGCAAGTGAGGGGGCAGGAAGAATAAAACGGCTCATGGCGCAGGGCTCATGGCGCAGGGCACATGGCTCATGGCGCATGGTTCAAACCTTGGGGCGCAAAGCTCATCGCTCAAGGCGCGCCTAGATTGCCGTGCGCCCTGACCCCTGACCCCTGAGGGCGCCCTGAGCCATGTGCCATGGGCCTTGTTACTGCGAGTTCATGACCACCCAGACGGGCCGGGGCGAGGCGGAATTGATGGTCGCGACGACCGTGTCGTCCAGGGTGCGAATGTCGCTGATGTTGTTCGAATCGCGATTCGCGACCACGACCTTGGTGGATTCCGGGGTGGCGGCCAATGCGATCGGAGTCGATCCGACGGTGATCGTCTTGCGGACCGCGAAGGAGAGCGCGTCGACTACGCTGACCGTGGTTCCGCTACATCCGGTCAATGCGATGGCGTCGGTACAGCCGGCATTGGCGACATAGAAGCGCGAACCATCGGCCAGGGGCGCAATGGAAGTGGGGCCGGCGCCAACGGTGACGGTCGCGAGCAGGGTCGGGACCTGGGGATCGGCATTAAAGACACTGACGGTGTTCGAACCCGTGTTGGCGACGTACAGGCGGTGATTGACCTTGTCGAAGGCCATCATGCTCGGCGTCGCGCCCACCGGTACGGTTCCCGCGACAATCTTGTTGACCGCATCGATGACGGTGATGTTGTTGCTGCCCTGATTAAGGACGTAAACGACGGAGTTGTCGTTCTTGGCGGTGACCCAGACGGGTGAGGCCCCGGTGGGCAGGGTCACATCAATGGTCTGGGTGACGCTATTGATGAGAGAAACCGTGTTGCTGCCCTTGTTAGCAACGTAGGCCCAGTTGCCGTTCGGAGTCTCGGTGATTGCCACGGGATTGACGCCGACCGGTAGCTCCTTGCTGAGCACACCGAGGCTGGCATCTATGATCGCCACGTTGTTGGTGCCGGATTCGGCCACGTAAACGAACGAGGAAGCGACAGATGAGACGAACACCGGCCGGGAGCCTGTCGGAAGCGTGATCACTGATACAGCGCTGCCGGCAGTCGTGGGCGCGTAGAAGGAGACCGAATCGGAGCCGCGATTCGCAACATAGATGCGGCTGCTACTGCCGAGCCAGAAGGCGGCGTTGACCGGGTCGCTGCCGACCTGGAAGACGGCAATGTTGGTATCTCCTGTCGCATCGACGGTCGTGGTGGTGCCAGCGCCGCCGTTGTTGTTGTTGACGACGGTAGCTACGCGCAAGGTCTGTGGATCGCCGCCGGGTTGCAGGATGGGTATGGCGATAGGCCGGTAGGTGTCGCCGCAGCCCGCCAGCAGTATGGAGAGTGAAGCAAGAGTGAGCGCCGGCACGTGGCGCGCAAGACGCGCTGCGGCCGACTTCAATGTCCTATGAGTTCGCATGAGGAAAAAAACATTGTATCAAGTATCGAGTACAGCCGAGAAAACACTGGGTGACGGCGAAAAGTTGTATGGTGCGCGGAAATTTCCTGCTGTACGTCGAGCGAAGCTGCTGCATCTGAATGATTGAGGCAGCCCGGAGAGCGCCGCCGCGGGCCTGCCCCTGGGCCATGCATTGGAGAACTTTCAGTATCGGATCGATCCTGGTGCTCGCGGTGCTGCTGTTCGCGCAGAGACGGCCGGTGGAACCGAGGGCGTTTGCGTTCCGCGAGGTTATCGACCTGACCCACAAGGCCGCGTTGAACGTCAGCGGCGATCACCTGGACGCGTTCGCCTACGGCACACGCATGGACTCGCCTATCCACCAGGAGAATGGGCGCTGGACCGCCGAGGCGGTAACGCCGGATCGACTGGTGACGCCGCTGGTGGTCCTGGATACTCGCGACCGCGTGGCGACGGACCCCAACTACCAAATCACTGTGGCCGACATTGCGCGCTGGGAGCAGCAGCATGGGCACGTTCCTCCCGGAGCGGTGGTCCTGGCGAGAACGGGCTGGCACATCCCGCCGGTGTTGCCCAAGCAACCGCTACCGCACGCGGCGTATTCGACCGACACGGTCGAGTTCCTGGTGCGGGCGCGGATGGTGTACGGTATCGGAATCGATGCGCCGTCGCTGGACCTGAACGGTTCAACCGACATGCCGGTACGCCGCTATCTTGGACAGAATCACGTCTATGCACTGGCAAATGTCGCCAATCTGGAGGAGGCTCCTGCCGCAGGAGCGGTCCTCGTGGCGGGGCCGACGGTGATCCAGAACGCAGCGGGCGCGCCGGTACGGCTGCTGGCGTTGGTGCGGTAAGGGCGTAGGGCGCAGGGCTCAGGGCGTAGGGCTCAAGACACCCGGCGCAAGGGTCTAGTGCCCACCTTAGCAAAAGCAGCTAGAGTGGGGCACCCGCGCCTTTTTCTTACTTCATCGCAACGGATGTGCACTCCGTACGATAAGGTCGCGGGGCGACGTACTCCACCTACTCAATATTGTATCTTCTATACGGAATTCCGTATGGCGCAATTCAGCCGCCCCGGTTAAGTGTAACTTCATCACGAGCTTGCGATCTTTCGTAAACGGACTTGGGACTGCATCTGTTCCGCCGTAGTGGGGTTGGGCTCTTCTCCCAAGTACAGCAGTTATCTGATTTTTGGCTCACGTTAAACGGAGGAAGTTCCATGCGCGCAAGCTTTCGCGTCGTAGTCAGCATCGTGGCGGTTGCATTAATGTTTGCAACACCACTGGTGGCGCAATCTACGACGGCTACTCTTCAGGGCACGGTAGTGGACAACAGTGGTGCGGTGGTCCCGAACGCCGATGTCAAGGTCACCAATTCCGCCACGAACCTCACGCGTACAACGAAGACGGACTCGACGGGAGCTTATCTTATCCCGGCGTTGCCCGTCGGTTCCTACACGGTCGAGGTGACAGCCGCAGGTATGGGCAGGCAAGTAGCCAGCGGCCTAGTGCTCGAAGTTGGACGAACTGTGTCCCAGAACTTCACCTTGAAGCCCGCGGCGGTGGCGGAGACGGTCAACATCACGACGGAAGCGCCGGTGTTGGAAACGACGACCATGACGGTCGGTCAAGTCATGGACCCGCGCAACGTGCAGGAAATTCCGCTGAACGGGCGGCACTTCGTGGACCTCGGGCTGCTGGTGCCGGGATCGGTGACCCCTCCGGCGAACGGGTTCCTGACGGCGCCAATCCGCGGCCAGGGTTCGCTCGCGTTCAACACCGCCGGGCAGCGGGAAGATACCGTGAACTTCATGGTCAACGGCATCAACCTGGCCGACATGGCGAACGGGCAGATCACGTTCCAACCCAGTATTGCGACACTGAACGAATTCAAGGTCGATAACTCCAGCTACAGCGCCGAGGAGGGTAGGAACTCCGGCGCCGTCGTGAACATGGCGACGCGCTCCGGGACGAATGACTTCCATGGAGAAGCCTTTGAATTCCTGCGCAACAACTATTTCGACGCGAGGAACTTCTTCAACAAGGACACTACACGGCAGTCGCAGTTCATCCGCCATGATTTCGGCGCGGATGTGGGCGGGCCGATCATCAAGAACAAGCTGTTCTTCTACGGAGCGTACGAGGGGCTGCGGCAGCGGCAGGGCATCGGGTTGAATTCGACCGTGCTCACTGGAGCGCAGCGGACCCAAGCGCTCGCTTCGCCCAGCACAGCAGTGCAGAAATTGACGGCGCTGATCCCGACGGCTAACGACGCCACCGGGTCGAAGTTCCAGGGTTCCGCATCGGCTCCGGTACTGCTGGACCAGTGGACCGGCGACATCAGCTACAACCTGAGAGAGAAGGACCATCTGCACGGCTACTACGCCATCCAGCGCGATATTCGCACCGAGCCGATTGACGCGTGCAGCCAGCCGTTGCCTCCGGGCTGCGCGACAGTGCCCGGCTATGGGGACCAGCGCGTCGCGCGCCGCCAGCTCATGACCTTCGGCGAGAGCCACGTTTTCACGCCGACCGTGGTGAATGAATTCCGCCTGGGTTACAACCGCATCCACATCACCTTCGATCCGACCAACAAGCTCGATCCGAGCACGTTCGGCATCAACAATGGGAATACCGGCCCCGTAGGCATCCCAGAGACCATCATCACCTCAATAGGCCTGGACTTCGGGGGGCAGAGAGACTTTCCACAAGGACGCGCCGACCTGACCACCGTCATCAGTGACACGGTGGACTGGGTGCATGGGCGCCACAATATCAAGTTCGGCTGGGAGGGGCGGCAGGTAAATGACAACAACTTCCGCCACGACCAGACGCGCATGACGTTCAACAACGTGACCGACTACATCAATGGGAATGTTGCCGCGTTCACCAACGACGGCAACCTTCTCAACCACATCGTGCAGCGCGCCATCGGCATGTTCGCCATGGACAGTTTCAAGCTGAAGCCGAACTTCACGCTGGAGTTGGGGCTGCGCTACGAGTGGAACATGACGCCCTTCGAGAAGCAGAACCACCAGAGCGCGTTCGTTCCGGCGACAGCGCAACTGGTGCAGGTGGGTACGAGTGCTTTGCCGCTGCTGTACAACCAGAACGACACCAACTTCGAACCCCGCCTGGGTTTCGCGTGGGACATCTGGAATGACCAGAAGACCGTGCTGCGTGCCGGATACGGATGGGCGGCCGATCAGCCATTGCCGATCGCGCTGACCAGCAACCCGCCATTCACACAGTCATTCAACTTTTCACCAAGCGGGTCGAAGCCGTTCACCAGCCCCGCTACGTTGACGACAGATGCTGCGGCAAGCGGCGCTTCGCTCGCTTCCGGTACGGTGGACCACAACTTCAAGAATCCCTATGTACAGTCCTACAACGTGAACCTCCAGCAGGAGATCACGCCCTCGATGGGATTGATGATCGGCTACTTCGGCTCCAAGGCGACGCATCTGCGCCAGAACATCAACCTAAATCAGCCGCTATCGTTCACGTCGACCGGCAAGGCTGTGCTGCCCTATCCGGCACTCTCGGCGAGCAGCCCGATCCTGCCGGGGCTGGCGCTGGGCAGTTCGCTGACCGAGATCACCAGCACGGCGAATTCCAACTACAGCGCGCTTTGGCTAAACGTCACCCGGCGTTTCGCCAGCGGGTTGCAATTCAACGGGAGCTACACGTGGTCGCACTCGCTGGACAATTCGTCGCGCATTGGTTTCCCGGCGGCGCCGGAGAATAGCCGGAACGTGGGTGGTGACTACGGTCCGTCTGATTTCGACGTCCGGCACCGGTTTGTATTCAGCAGCACCTACGACCTTCCGTTTAAGGGGAACCGCCTCAGGGAAGGATGGCGGCTGGGCGGGATCTTCTCGATCCAGAGCGGCAACCCGTTGAACGTCGTGGCCGGGGCCCCGATCGCTGGAGCTGGCATCCCTGCTGGTTCGTCGACGTTGTTCACCGGCGTGGCAACGAATCGGCCGGACTTGATTGGACCGATGAGCACCGTCAACCAGATCATCACCAGCGGCTCACAGGCGGGGAATATCCAGTGGTTCGCGCCCAACTCGGTGTGTGATCCACGGTTCGGCGCCTGTGCGGCTGGTACGTCGTTGGCTCTGCCGGTCACGCTGGTCAATGGCGTGAATGTCTACCACTTCGGCAGCCTGCGGCGGAACGCGTTCGTGGGACCTGGATTCCAGGATGTCGATTTCTCGCTCACCAAGACGACCAAGATCACCGAGCGCGTAAGGAATGAATTCCGGCTGGAGGTGTTCGACCTGTTCAATCATCCGAACTTCGGCAACCCGAACCTCAGCGCTGTCACCAGTGCTGGGAACGTGTTCGGCGTGATCAGCTCGACGCGCATTCCGACGGGCGACGCCGGCGGCTCGCGACAGCTCCAGTTCGCGCTTAAGCTGATCTTCTAAAACCGGCGCAGCGCTCATCGCGCATCGAAAGGCCAGTCCGAGAGGGCTGGCCTTTTTATTGCGCAGGATCTCCGATTACGCTCCCGCCCATGTGCCATGACCCGTGCGCCTGGTCTACCACGTTCCCGCGGGCACGAGGCGCCAGAAGATGAGGCTGACGGCTTCGCGGAGAGCGGCTTCGGCGCGGGCAGGGCGGGTTTTGGGGATGGAATCGGGCCGGGGCGAGCCGTATGCCTTCACGCCTTTGCGGGCGAGGAACTGTTTGACGCGGAACAGGTGGTAGGCGTCGCTGACGGCGACCACGCTACGCCAGCCATTGGCGCGAAGGATGGCGGCAACGCGGTCGGCCGATTCGGCGGTATCGTCGCTCTGGGTTTCGGCGATGAGGCTGGCGTCGGGGATGCCGCGGCGGGAAAGATAGTCGCGTCCCACGCCGCCTTCGCTGAACTTAGGATCGGGGCCGAATCCACCGGTCGTGATGACGACCGGAGCGATGCCGCGCTGGTAGAGATCGAAGGCATGGTCGAGACGCGCCTTGAGGACCGGCGACGGGTGTCCGGCGTATTCGGCAGCGCCGAAAACGACGATCGCGTCCGCAGGGCGACCGTCATCGCCGACGTGACGGGAGATATAGAACGCGGTGAGTAATACGGAGACGGCGAGCGCGCACGCAACCGCAGCCAAGCCCCACAAGACGATCCGCGTAACCGAGCGGCGGGGTTTATCAGCAGGAACGGGAGCCGGGGTGCCGCGGTTCATTCGCCCAGGAGATCGGCGATCTGCTGTCGCGGGAGCGCGCCTTCGCGCAGCAGTCGCCAGCCTCCATCTTCGCTCAGGTCGACGATCGTCGATGCTACCTGGCGCGGCGAAGGGCCACCATCCACGATGATCGGAATGCGCTCGTGCAACTGTTCGCGGACGGCGGTGGCGGTGGTGCATTCGCTTTCGCCGCTCAAGTTTGCCGAAGTTGCGGTTATGGGCACGCCCGCGGCGCGGATGACCTGTAACGGGATCTTCGCCTCCGGAATGCGGATGGCGATATTGCCGGTATTGGCGGTCACCTTCAGCGGCAGGCGAGACGCGGCCGGGACGATGATGGTCAGCGGGCCGGGCCAGAATTTCCGCGCGAGGATGTAGAAATTGTCGGGCAGCGGGTCGCGCGCGAGCATCTCCGCCTGCTCCTCGCTCTCGATCAGCAGGGAGAGAGGCTTATGACGGGAACGCGACTTGATCTCGTACACACGCTCGACGGCGCGCAGGTTGAAGGGGTCGGCGGCAAGGCCGTAAAAGGTGTCGGTCGGCATGCCGAGCACCTGGCCGCTCTTGATCTGCTCGGCGGCGTAGGTGACCAGCGACGGTTCCGGGTTGTCGCTACTGATCTTGAGGATCTCGGCGCGCAAAGTTTGTCTCCGGACAGAATTAGCGAAAACGTAACATATCACAAGCAGCATGGCACAGTGCACGTGGCTCATGGCACAGGGCACATGGCTCATGGCACAGGGCACAGGGCACATGGCTCATGGCATATGGCACACGGCTCCATAGCTAGGCTTGGACATTTTCTTTTGCAAACGACAACAGCCCATGCAGAAGCCGCCCCACTACTCTGGTTTTTTCAAGCAAGCGCTCCTGAACGTCAGGCTTGACGTACTCGAGTCGGCCTGCAATCAGGATTTGAGTCTGCAGTTCGTGCAACGAACCGCGAGCGTGGCAGAGGAACAGAGCGAAGTCTTTGTCGGTTGATCGGCCCTTGCCTTCTGCAATATTGCTGGGAATAGAGACAGCAGCCCTTCGCATTTGGATGGCTAAGCCGTAGGTCTCGGTTTTTGGGAACTTTGCAGTAGCGACGTAAACATCGTAAACGAGTTCCATCGCCTGTTTCCAAGCATTCAAGTCCTCAAATGTTCCGCTCATCAGTGCCTCCAGATTCGCAACTGTAGGCACAGAAAGTGACTTTTGTCTGTGATATGGATGTCGATGTTCTTGGTCTGCCATCGTCTCAAGCCATGCGCCATGAGCCATGTGCCATGTGCCATGAGCCCAGCAGCATGTGCCCTGAGCCATGCGCCTGTATCATGAACAGGTGCCTACTGACGTTTCGCGATTGCGGAAGATTGAAAGCCGCCAGAACTCGCTGGTGAAGGAGTTGCGGAAGGCGTTCCACGGCGGCGAGCCGACCGACGACGGGTTTGCCGCGATCGAGAGCGTGAAAACCATTGAAGAGGCGATCCGCAGCGGGTTGCGCTTTCGGGCGGTGGTGTTCAGCGAGGCGGCGCGGAACCGTGCGGACAAGCTGTTGCCGCAGATCTCGACCCACGTCGAGACCGTCCTGGTGCCCGACGACGTTTTCTCCAGCATGGTGGCGACCGACACGCCGCAGGGAGTCGCGGCGCTGGTCAAAATGCCGCAGCACTTACTGGACAAGGTCATGCAGGCGAAAGACCCGCTCCTGGTGGTCGCCGCCGGATTGCAGGACCCCGGCAACCTGGGGACGGTTGTGCGCTCGGCGGAAGCGTTCGGCGCAGTAGCGGTATTGACGACCGAAGGCACGGCGAGCCAGTTCAATTCGAAGGTCATCCGCGCCTCGGCAGGTTCGATGTTCCGTCTGCCGGTCCTCAAGGCGACATCTAAAGAAATTGTGGAAGCGTTGAGAGAAAAACAGGTGCGGCTAGTGGCAACGTCGTCGCACAAGGGCGTCGCTATCGACGAGGCGGACCTTACAGGCGGTGTGGCGCTGTTCATCGGCAGCGAAGGTGCGGGACTTCCGAAGGCGGTGGCGAATGAGATGGACGAGACAATCGTCATCCCGCACGCGGAGGGAGTCGAGTCGTTGAACGCCGGCGTGGCGGCGTCGATCGTGCTCTACGAAGCGGCGCGGCAGAGAAAAGCCGAGAGGTCCTGATGGCGGTAGTTGTAGTTGGCGGGCACTCGCGGAGTGTGGGCAAGACCAGTGTCGTCGCGGGCCTGATCGCTGCTATGCCGGAGATGCGCTGGACGGCGGTCAAGATCACGCAGTACGGGCACGGAATCTGCTCGGCGGACGGCGCTCCGTGCGATTGTGCGACCGACGATCACTCCTGGGCCATCACGGACGAGCGCGACCGCAGCGGCGAAAGCGATTCGTCGCGCTTCCTGGTTGCCGGGGCGGAGCGGTCGCTGTGGGTGCGCACGCGGCAGGGAATGCTGGCCGAAGCAATGCCGGCGTTGCGCGAGCGTTTGTCGGGCAATGTGATCATCGAGTCGAATTCGGTGATGAAGTTCGTGCGGCCGGATGTCTATCTGACGGTGCTCGATTTCGCTAACGCGGACTTTAAGCGGTCGGCGTTGGAGTTCCTGGACCGGGCGACAGCGGTGCTGCTGCACGAGGGCGAAGAGGTTCCAGCCTGGGATGGTGTGTCGCTGAAGCTCATTCAAGCCAAGCGGGTATTTCGGATCCAGCCACCGGATTATGTGACGGGAGAGATCGTCAGCTTCGTCCGGCAGCACATTGGAATGAAGAATTAAGAATTAAGAATGAAGAATGAGTGAGGCGCGAGCATTCTTCATTCTTAATTCTTAATTCTTCATTTTCATGCTGCGGGCGTTTTCGTCTTGGGTCGCAAAGCTGTATCCGACTCAGGGACGCCCAGGTTCCCGCCCTCGAGCGCGATCTTGGCGGCGGAGATGTTGAGCAACTGGGCGCTGAGGTTGGAGACGAATAACTCGAGGATGCGCGCGATCGAGGCGATGTCTTCCGCCGTAAGTGAGGCGTCCAACAGTTGATCGATAGACAATTCCGTGGGGCCGGGAAGCCGCGACGCCAACGACCAGGCCGTAGCGCGTACCCCGTAGCGACACTCGTCGTACACGGGCGAGGCGATCATGCGCTTGAGCGCGTCCCAGTAGGCGCCGAAGAAGTCGGGCCGGCAGGCGAACGCAGGGTACTCCGGATTGAGGAACGGACTATCCAAGAGGCGGCGAATCTCCTCAAACTGCTTCTTCAGCGCCGCCGGCGCCGACCGTTCGTCCACTCCGCACACTGGAGGCTGCGGAACCGGAGGCGGCGGTTGTGGCGTAAGTGTGGCCGCGTCGTCCCCAGCAACGCCTTCCATCGACTGCAGCTGGTAACACGCCAGCAGCAGGAGCAACGGTTCGACATAGTGATAAAAATCGGCGACGGCGCCGATGTCGACGGACTCCGAACCTACCAGCGCGGGCTTCTGATGCACGCTGAGGTCGGGCATGCGGAAGTAATTGTGCGCGCGGGTGTAGGCGTCGGCGCGGAGGCGGTCGGCGGCGGAGAACAACTCTCGCGAGCCGGCGATTGCCTTGACCGCTTCCCAATGCAGACGAAGGAAAGCCGGGTACATGGCCAGCGCGGGATAGAAAAGCTTCAGGAAAGGCAGCCCTAAAGCGCGTTTGATCTCGCCAAAAATGCGGCGGGTCGCGTCATCGGCTTCCTCTTCGGTGACGAGCCGGAGACGGTTTCCCTTCCGCCAGGGCATAACGGAGTAGATGAGGAATGCGGCGGTGACGGTTGCGAAACTAAGGTGGAAAACGGCTCAGGGCGCAGGGCACATGGCTCAGAGTTTTAGGAGAATGACTTCGGGTATATGAACATCGTGAACAGCTAAAATCCAACCATGCGCAAGTTTGAAGTCCTGTTTGATCACGGTGAGCCGTCGCCGGTGGAAAGTCCGGCCTA
This sequence comes from uncultured Terriglobales bacterium, assembly GCA_964559835.1. Lineage (GTDB taxonomy): Bacteria > Acidobacteriota > Terriglobia > Terriglobales > Acidobacteriaceae > DAISJI01. Next base: position 148,165 of record CAZLJE010000003.1, on the reverse strand, counting down.
CCAGCGCTACGGCAACCTGGGGTTTCCACAGCCTTCGCCCGACCGGCCCTGGACCTACTCGAATTTCGTGCAGTCGCTGGACGGGATCGTCTCATTCAAGGGCAAGCACGCCGCCGGCTCCGACATCTCCCATTCGGAAGAAGACCGCTGGCTGATGGACCTGCTCCGCGCGCACGCCGACGCGGTCCTGCTGGGCGTGAATACGCTTGTGGACGAGACCCGCTTGGGGAACCGCGAGCGCGGGCCGGTGTTCCGGATCATGGCGCCGGATTGCCGAGAATTGCGCCAGCAACTCGGGCGCGGCCGCGAGAGGAACATCATCGTGACGGGGTCGGCGTCGCTGAACCTCGCTGAATTTCGCGTATTCGACGGAGAACTGGTCGATGCCGCCATCGTCACCACCCGCACCGGGGCAAAGCGGCTTGCCGAGCGACAGAGCCACCCGCACGTGCGCATCATCGTCGCCGGAGAAGATAATTTCGTGGACCTGCCGGAGATGGCGCGCATCCTGCGGCGCGAACTCGGGATCCAGTACCTGCTCTGCGAGGGCGGACCGACGCTCTACGGGTGGATGTCGAAATCACGGCTGATCGACGAGAAGTTCGTCACCGTGTCGCCCATTGAAGTGGGACAGTGCATCCCGCCGGAGCAGGAGCCGACCGAAACGGAGAAGAAGAATGGCGTGAAGGCACGCCCGACCACGTTCGACGCTCCAGGATTCCTGGCGGGCAACGCGCCCTGGTGGACGTGGGTAAGCTGCCGGAGAGTGGTAGACCACCAGTTCTCGAGGTACAGGCGCAGGTAGAGCGGAAATTGGTAGTTGGTTGTTGGTAATTGGTTTTTGGTGTTTTTGGTGATCGGTAACTGGTTTTCAATCGCGAATCTAAATGAAATGAAAAAACCAACTACGAATTACCAACTACCAACTACTGAAATCACAAATCACAAATCACTAAATCACAAATGAATCAGTGCTTTCCCGCCTGTGGATCAGTGGGCGGTTGGTCCGCTCGAGTGGTGCGCGATGGATCTGGCGCCGGCGATGGAGATGTCGCGGGCGGACGGGAAACAAGGCGCGGCTGCGTCCCGTCTCCGGCCTGTTTGCCGGTGTACTTGCGCAATTCCTTGAGCAGGTCTTCGCGTTCGCGCCCGGTGTAGTCGCGGGCGAGACGCGTGAGCGCGGCCGTAACGATGTCGGAGTGGTGGAGCTTATCCATGCCCGGCTCGCGCGTGATCGACAGCCACAACCGGTGTACGAGGTCCACATCGGCGCCTTTCAGGCTGGGCGTATGGGGGCCGATGCGGAAGGTCTCGGCGGTCATGTCGGGATGAACGACGTGGAGCACGAACTGGCGTTTTGGCGGGGGCATGGCCTCCCATGCGCGTCCGAGCTGGAACGCCTGCTCCTGCGGCGTCATGCGGCTCGATAGCCCGGCAACGACGGTGGAGGACTCCAAGTCGCGAGCGGTCATGCACAGGGCGGACCACACATCACGCGCAGGTACTACCAGCAGCGATACGTGTTTCCCAACCGCTTCCGCGATTGCGACAGCCCGGGTGAAGAGAGTCTGCTCGTAGTCGCTGAAGATCTGCTCCTGCTCCAAGTCGGTGCCGCCGGCGGCGAAGCGAGTGATGCGCGCCGACATAACGACAATATCCTGATCGCGGGCGGCGTGATCCAGCGCCCACTTCAGGTGGAACATCGTGTTGTAGTCGCGCACCGGGACGAGCATGTTGCCGGGCCGGACCTTCAGGGCTTCGCGGTCGACGGTCTCCTCGTGAAGGAGTTGGAAGTGCTCCTTCATCTGCTGCTCGGCGTAGGCGTGCTTCCTGTTATTGACCTTCTCGGAAATCGTGAAGATCGCGAAGAATACGGCGGTGAACACTATGCCGCTGATGGTCGCCACCGATTTCGTGAACAGGTTGACGATCGCCGTCGCGAGCAGCACGGCGCACACGGACGCGAGCCCGATCGGAATCTCGACTCCGGCGATGGTGATGTTCGGCGGCACCTTCCAGCCGCGCTCACCCTTGAATTTGAAACGCAGCAGCAGCATCGAGAAGCTGTTGAAGACGAAGCTCCACATGACGCCGAAGGCGTACGCCTCACCCAGCAAGTAAACGTCACCGCGGCTGGTAAGGATGATCACCAGTTGCATGATGACGATCATGTTGATGATGCGGTATGTGGTGCCGTAACGGCGGTGCGGCTTTCGGAACCAGTCGGTGAGGACGCCGTCTTCCGAGACGCGGTTCATCACGCCATTGGAGCCGACGATGGCGGTGTTGATGGCGCCGCTCAGCATCAGGAAACCGACGACCACTACAAACGCGCGGAGCAGGATGCGGAAGATCAGCGGGCCCGAGACGAACATGGCGAGGCCGGCGATCAGGTTGTCCTTGTACTGCGGAACGCGGACCTCGTCAGGGATCAGCATGACCGCGAGCAGCGAAACCAGGCCGGTGAACATGAAGCTGTAGATCGCGACGATGAGCGCGGTGCGCTTCAGGTTCTTCAGCTTCGGGCTGGCGATCTCGCGGTACACCTGCGCCAGCGTCTCTTCGCCCGACATGGCCAGCACCGAGTGGCCGAAGGCCATCATGATGCCGAGCAAGCCGAACATCTTGGGGATGTTGCTGTTCCTCCAGAAGCCGAGCGCCTCGGGCGCGAAGTGCAGGTTTTGCGGCAGGGGGAGCGGCGGCAGGTGGACGTTGGGCTTGGTGAGCAATGTGAATAGCGACCAGCCGAGGATCAGCACGACCATGACGGTCGTGACGTACATGATCTTCATGGCCTTGTCGCTGGATTCCTCGATGCCCTTGATGTTCTGCCACCAGAAATAGATGGTGACCGCGGCGGCGAGCGCCATCGACAGCCAGTTCACCGGAATCTGCGGAGCGTGGGTCGCATGCCAAGGCAGGAGACCGTGGTGGAAGCTCGCGGTAAGGAGCTCGTTCAGCAGCCCGGCGATGTACTGTCCCGCGGAAACGCCCGAAACAGGGCCGGTCAGGACATAGTCGAACATCAGGGCGGAAACGGCGATCTTGGCAAAGCCCCCGCCCAGGGCCTCTTTGACGATGCGGTAGACCCCGCCGCGCACGAACATCGAGCAGCTCTCGACGTACACGGCACGCACGGCGAAAGAGAAGAGCATCACCCCGATGATGAACCAGGGAGCTGCTTTGCCCACCGCCTGCTCGGCGATGCCGCCGGCATAGAATGCGGAGGAGCCGAGGTCGTTGAGGATGACGGCGGCGGCGCGCCAATAGGAGATGAAGGTGAGCATGACCGAGGTCGCGACTACGATGCGGACCCGGTCGTTCATCCCGCCGCCCTGGACCTTGTTCGTCATTCGGAGGAGGGCTCGCTGCCGGCAGTGGCGCCGGAGTCGCTTTCTCCGCGTTCCAACGCAGTCGCGACGTCCTCAATCCCGGCTATTACCACTACAATGAATGAGCCGATGCATCCGCCGAAGAACAAGACCTCGAGAGTACGGATACCGATTGTGATCAGCACATTCACAGGTGCCCATCTTAACCCATGGCTTTGACCGACACGAAAACTGGCGCAGCATCTCCGAGCAACGCTGTTTCGGACGCTCAGCGCCGTAGGACGCCCTTTCCGCGCCGCGCGTTGCTGTTGGCTGCAGCGTCGGGAGTGCTGCAGGTGCTGGTGTTTCCCAGCGCCGACCTGAGCTTCCTGTGTTGGGTCTGTGTTGCTCCGCTTCTGCTCGCGATCTTCCAGGCCGGCCAGTTTGATGGCCCGGGTCGTCCCGTGACGCCCTGGCGAGGGTTCGTGCTCGGCTATGTCACGGGACTGATCTGGTCCTTCGGAGCGTGCTACTGGATCTACGACGTAATGCACATCTACGGCGGGCTGGATCGTAGTGTCGCCACCGGAGTGCTGGTGCTGTTCAGCCTGACGATGGCGCTGTCGTGGGCGGTCTTCGGGTGGGTGATGGCCCTGCTGGCGCGCGGACGCCTGGGACAGAAGGCGGTGCTGCTGGCGCCGTTCGTCTGGGTAGCGACGGAGATGCTGCGCGGCTTCCCCTTCGACTTCCGCTGGGACCCGCTGGGCACGGCGCTGGTCAACAATATCCCGCTGACTCGGCTGGCGACGGTCACCGGCGTATACGGACTGTCGTTCGAGATACTGGCCCTCAACGTGGCGTTCGCGGTCGCATTCCTGGTTGACACGCGCCGGCGGAGGTCGCTGCTCGCTGCCGCGATCCTCGCCACCCTGATGTTGCAGGCCGGCACCTTGCTGAAACCTGCCAAGCTGCCCTCCAACGGAACCGCGCGCCTGGTGCAATCGAATATCCCGATCCTGACGGGCGAGCAGTGGACGCAGCAATACTTCGACCAGACAGTCAAGGCGCTTGCCGATCTCAGCATCCCCAAACCTGGCGAGGTGAACCCGAACCAGCCGCCGATCGACCTGATCGTCTGGCCGGAGAGTCCGGCGCCGTTCTTCATCAATGATCCGAATTTCCGTCATGCTGTCGCCGAGGTGGCACGGCAGGCGCATGCAGCGGTGGTGGTCGGAAGCATCGGGCTGCCCACCCCTGCGCAGGGCCAGGAAGTGTACAACTCCGCGGCGATCGTCGCGCCGGATGGAAGCTGGGGCGCGCGTTACGACAAGGTCCATCTTGTCCCGTTCGGAGAGTACGTTCCGTTCAAACAACTGCTCGGGTTCGCCGGTTCGCTGACGCACGAGGTCGGCGACTTCATCCCCGGCGCGCAGCACAACGTCCTGCGGGCGGGAGACCTGGCGGTCGGGACGTTCATCTGCTATGAGTCGGTGTTCCCCGGAGAAGTACGAGAGTTCGCGAAAAATGGGGCGCAGGTATTCGTGAATGTATCGAATGACGGCTGGTTCGGCGACACCGCCGCGCCCTGGCAGCACCTGGAACAGGCACGAATGCGCGCGATCGAGGACCACCGCTGGCTGCTGCGCTCGACGAATACGGGGATCACGGGCGTGATCGATCCGTTCGGGCGCGTGCTCGACACGGCACCGCGTAACCAGCGGACGTATATCGACGTTCCATTCAGCGTCGAGACCAACACAACGTTCTACGCGCGTCATGGGAATTGGTTCTGGTGGGTGTGTGCGATAATTTCAGTGCTGGCAATCGTGGGTCGTTTCGCTTTGCCGACGGCACCCGAAATCGGAAATCGGTAATCGGGAAAAGCCGAAAATCGGGACAGGTCTAAGTTGCCGCCGAACCACCGATTACCGGTTTGCTATTTCCGATTACGTCTTTATGGAAAACATCGCCGAATTCGAACAGGAATACCTCCCGTTGCGCGACAAGGTCCGCGAGCTGCGGGAGTATCTTTGACGCGCCCAAGCTTCGCGCGCAGCTAGCCGAAATCGACAAACAAGCCTCCGACCCGAACCTCTGGTCCAACCCCGAGCGCTCGCAGACCGTCATGCGCGAGAAGAAGCGCCTGGAGCACATTCTCGCCACCGAGTCCGACTTGGGCCGGCGAACCAGCGATATCGACGCCTATTTCGAACTTGGCCGCGAAGGCGAGGACGTGACGGCCGACGTGCGCCGCGAGATGGATGCGCTGCGCGACGTCGTGGACAAGCTCGAAACGGAGACGCTGCTCTCGGGCGAGAACGACGCGCGTAACGCTATCGTTACGATCCATCCGGGCGCGGGCGGCACCGAATCGCAGGACTGGGCCGAGATGCTGATGCGCATGTACCTGCGCTGGTCCGAGCGCCAGGGCTTTGCGACCGTGCTGAACGACTACCAGCCAGGCGAAGAAGCGGGCATCAAGAGCGCGACGTTCTCCGTCAGCGGCGATTACGCCTTCGGCCTGCTGACGAGCGAGATCGGCGTTCACCGGCTGGTGCGCATCTCGCCCTTCGACCAGGCGAAGCGGCGGCATACGTCGTTCGCCAGCGTGTTCGTCTCGCCGGAGATCGACGATTCGATCGAGGTCGATATCAAGAACGAGGACCTGCGGATCGACACTTACCGTTCGGGCGGTAAGGGCGGGCAGCACGTCAATACGACCGACTCGGCGGTGCGGCTGACGCATATTCCGACCGGCATCGTCGTCACCTGCCAGAACGAGCGCTCGCAGCACAAGAACCGGGAACGGGCTATGAGCATCCTGCGCTCGCGGCTGTACGAATACGAGATGGAGAAACGCCGCGCGGCGACCAAGAAGATCGAAGATTCGAAACTCGACATCGACTTCGGTTCGCAGATCCGCTCGTACGTGCTCGCGCCGTATCGGATGGTGAAGGACCACCGAACGAAGGTCGAGGTCGGTGATGTCGACCGCGTGCTCGACGGCGACCTGGCCGTCTTCATGCGCGGATACTTAAAGATGAGGCGGGATGAGCAAGGAAACTAGGATGAAGCGACGGACTTCGCGCGGAGTGCGAATTTTCGTTCTGCTCCTCACATTCAGTTCCGTGTTCGCGATTGCGCAAACGAGCGTGCAAGCTTCCGTCGGCAAGCCGGTAATGGTCGATGGCAGGTTGTCGCCCGGTGAGTGGTCCGATGCCGCAAAGCTGGAACTTGCTGCCGACTTTGGAACTGTCTACGTAAAGCGCTCCGGCGAATTCGTTTATATCGCGCTCGAACTAGCGGACCAGAATCAGCTATCTACCGTCGATATGTATCTCTCCAGTCCGGACGGAGCGATCTACGACTTGCACGCTTCGGCCAAACTCGGAGAGCGCCTCTTCAAGAATGGGTGGTCCGAGTGGACATGGTGGAACAACGACCGGTGGACAGCGAACTGGGCGCGCATCGATACGTTTGAGCCCCGAAGGTTCCTCAACGAGCCCAACCATGAGTTTCAGATCGTCAGGGCGCGATTTCCGGGCAAAGAATGGAAATTGATGTTCGAGATCATGACGCACGTGCATCCCGGCGGAGGCGACACGAAGACGTTTCCTGCCGGAGCCAGAAACTCCGATCCCTCCAACTGGTATCGGATCCGTTTGGAGTAAGAGATGGGCCTGAGCGCAGATTCGGTCGTGGCGCGCGAGATGGCGGTCTCGCGCGGGCAGCGGCTCGAGTACGTGACGCTGGTCTGGAACTCACTTGAGGCCATCGCGTCCATCATTGCCGGTGTTCTCGCCGGCAGCATTGCCCTCGTGGGATTCGGGATCGATTCGGTCATTGAGTGCGCTTCGAGCACGGCCATGTTGTGGCGTCTGCGCGATGAACGCCGCGAGCGAACAGCGTTGAAGCTGGTAGGCGGGAGTTTCCTCCTGCTGGCCGCATATGTAGGAACGGATGCACTCAAGGTGCTGATCAGCAAAGAGGCGCCGGAGAAGTCAGTCATCGGAATCTGCGTCGCGGCGTTGTCGTTGATCGCGATGCCGCTGCTGGCCCGGGCTAAGCGGAAAGTTGCGCGCGAGTTAAATTCCGGCGCGATGCAGGCCGATTCGCGACAGACCGACCTGTGCGCGTACCTGTCGGCGATCCTGCTCGGCGGGTTGGTGCTGAATGCGACGCTGCACTGGTGGTGGGCGGACCCGGTGGCCGCGCTCATCATGGTCCCGATCATCGTGAAAGAAGGATGGGACGGGCTGCGCGGAAAGACTTGCTGTGAGTGTAATCATTTGTGATTTGGTGATTGGTGATGGATGATTTCTACGAGCGCCGTACAATCACAAATCACAAATCGCTAAATCACAAATCATCGACAAACATGCCCAAAGTCCTCTCAAAGCCGCTGAGCGACCGCTTCAACGACGCGCTCGTCTACGCCCACAACCTGCACCGCACGCAACCGCGAAAGGGGCGCGATATTCCGTACATCGGGCACCTGCTCGGCGTGGCGTCGCTGGTTCTGGAGAACGGCGGCGACGAGGATATGGCGATCGCCGCTCTTCTCCACGATGCGGTTGAGGACCAGGGCGGCCTGCCGCGGCGCGACGAGATCGAGAGCAAGTACGGCAAGCGCGTGGCGCGGATCGTCATGGGCTGCACGGATTCCGACGCCGTCGATCCGCACCAGAAGGCGCCCTGGTGCGACCGCAAGCTGGACTACATCGAGCACGTGAGGGACGAAGCCGACCCCGAGGTGCGCCTTGTGTCGGTTGCCGACAAGGTGCACAATGCGCGCGCCATCCTCACCGACCACTACGAAGCCGGTGATGTATGCTTCAACCGCTTCAGCGGACGGAAGGACGGCACGTTGTGGTATTACCGGACGCTGGTCGATGCTTTTCGTCATGCGGAATCGCGCCACAAAGATGATTCGGCGAGCGGGACTGGACGCCGGCGGCTGATCGACGAACTCGAACGCGTCGTCGAGCAACTGGAATCGCGCTGCGGAGGTAAAGGACAAAATCCATGCCGCGGATGATCGAACTCATCAAGAACTCCGCCGTCCCCGCGGCACTGATGCGGACAGCTTCCAACGGTGCGCTGGCGCTTCCGGCCGAGGAGATGATCGAGATTCTGGTGTATCTGTCGTCGCACCAGATCTTCGGCGAGCAGGCGCGCATGACCCTGGCGGGCTGGGATGAAGCAGCGTGCACCAACGTCTGTGCCGACCCGACTACGCCCTTCGACATCATCGAATATTTCCTCAACCCGCAGAACCGGCGTCCGAAGCTGCTTCCGGCGCTACTGGAAAATCCCTCCGTGCCCGAGTTCGACCTCCAGCACCTGGCGCAGGAACAGTCGGCGTCGCTGGTCGAGATCCTGCTGAAGAGCCCGCGCGTGCTGGCATCGCGAAACATCCTGCACTCGCTGCAATCGAATCCCGTGTTAACCCCGCCGCAGCACGTATTCGTGAAGGAAGCGCTCCAGAAGCTGGGCGGAACCATATCCGCTGAAACGGGCGACGCGGTCCCGCATGCTGAAGATGATTCCGACCTGGCGAAATTCATCGAGGAACACGCGCACGAGCTTGCCGCCGAGCCGGACAAGCCCTTCGAGTTCGCGCACGAGGACGACGAGACCAAGGCACTCATGGCTGCCGCGAAGGCGGAGGCCGAAGCGGTGACCGCGGCGGCAACGGCGGCAGCCGCAGCCGCAAAGAAGAAGGCCGAAGACGATGCGGAACCGGAGCGCATATCGCCGCTGCAAAAAATCTCACGGCTGAAGGTCGGCGATCGTATCCAGTTGGCGATGAAAGGGAACAAAGAAGAGCGGTTCATCCTTATCCGCGATGGTGCGAAACTGGTTTCCTCGGCGGTGCTGGAGTCATCCAAGCTGACGGAGCAGGAAGTCGAGATGTTCGCGGCCATGAAGAACGTGCAGGAAAGCGTGCTGCGTGGCATCGCCGGCAAGCGCAAGTTCATCAAGCAGTACAACGTGCTGCGCGCGCTGGTGAACAACCCGCGTTGTCCGCTCGACGTGCAGATGAACCTGGCGAAGAACCTGATGAACCAGGACCTGAAGTCGCTGATGATGAATAAGAACGTCTCCGAGACCGTGCGCAAGCTGGCAGCGAAGATGTTCCATGAGCGGACGGAGAAGAAGAGCCCGTTCGGCTAACGAGGCCGTTTGGGATGGAGTGATTTGCGATCGAGTGATTTGCCGAACATCCGCCCGTGATGGCGGTCACTCGACAGGGCTGAACGACTGGGTAAATTTATCGCAGGAGTATTCCCTTGGCCACCATTACCACCGACCCGATCACGGACCTGCTGAAGAACGCAAAGACCATCGCTGTCGTCGGCCTTTCCGACAGCCCGTTCCGCGCCAGCCACGGCGTCTCGGCGTATATGCAGGCGCAGGGCTACAAGATTATTCCGGTGAACCCGACCATCGAGAGCGCGCTCGGCGAGAGCAGTTGTCCGTCGCTGCTCGATGTGAAGGACAAGATCGACATCGTGGACGTCTTCCGCCGCTCCGAGTTCGTCCCGGAAGTCGTCGACCAGGCGATCCAGTTAAAGGTGCCGGTGATCTGGATGCAGGAAGGCGTGGTGCACGAGCAGGCCGCGGAAAAAGCGCGCAACGCCGGCATCACGGTGATCATGGACAAATGCATTTTGAAGGAGCACCGGAAGAGATTCAGCTGATTGGTGATTTAGCGATTTGTGATTGGTGATTGAAAACAGGCGTATTTCGTATTCGGTATTCCGGCAAACATTTCAGGCCACACCGGAATACGGGATACGGAATACGTGTTTACTTCGCGGCGATCCGCACAACCGTGGCGTCGTCACCGAACGGGCGTCCGGCGGCAAAGCGCATGACATCCTCGAGGACTGCATCGGGGCACAGGCCGTCGGCGCATCTACCGAGTTCGCACAAGCGCGCGGCGCCGTACTCTTCGTCGGCCGGATTCGTCGCTTCCGTGATGCCGTCGGTATACAGCAGCAACTTCGTGCCAACCGGGAATTCCACGGTCGTATCGGAGTAGTGAGACTCGAATAGTCCAAGCGGGAACCCGTCGATGGTGGAAATGGTTCTTACCTCTCCATCGCGCGCGACCAGCGGCTCAAGATGACCGGCATTGGCGAAGGTGAAGGTGCGGGCGCGGTCATCGAGGACGCCGTACACCATGGTGACATAGCGCGCTTCCGGAAAATCGTTGAGCAGGATGTGATTCACGCGCGAGAGTATCTCTGCCGGTTCTCCCCACGCGGACCGGTTCGCGCGCAGCACGCCACGCGTCGCGCTCATCAGCAGCGCAGCCGCCATGCCTTTTCCGGCGACGTCGGCGAGCACAACGGCAAAACGGCCATCGTCCAGAGGAAGGAAGTCGTACCAGTCGCCGCCGACGGCGCCCGCGGACACACAACGCGCCGAGACCCGGAAGTTCTCCAGCAGCGGCGTGGACTTCGGCAGCAGCGCCTGCTGAATGCGACGAGCTTCTTCCTGTTCGGCGCGGAGGCGCGCGCCCTCCGAGCGCTCCCGCTCGTAGCGATGGGCATTGTCGATGGCAATGGCGATGTGGTCGGCGAGAGCAGCCAGCATTTCGCGCTGTTCCTCGGGGAATCCGTCCAGTTCGGTGTGCGCCGTGCTGAAGACGCCGACCAACCGCCCACCGGCGATCAGCGGAATATCCAGCTCCGAGCGTACCGAGGCGTCGCAGGCGATATAGCGCGGCTCCAGGCGGACATCGGGCGTGTAAATGATTTCGCCAAGCGCGGCGCAGTGGCCCACCAGGCCCTCTCGCCCGATCCCAAAGCGGAATCCCTTGTGATGGATCTCGCAGCCGCAAATGGCAGCGACCACCAGGTCGTCATCCTCTTTGAGCAGGATGTTCGGCTCCGTGCAGCCGAACGACATCATGACGATCTTCACGATCTCGTCGAGTAACGGTTCCAGGTCAAGGATGGAAGTAATGCGCTGGACGGCCTTCTGTACGCGCAGGAGATTCTGAACCTGGGACTCGATCCGCTGCTGGTGGAACAGGGGCGTTAGTTCGAATAAAGGCTGCTGTTGCTGGGTCGACGTGCGCACAAAACACCTTCCCTCAACGTCGCAAAAGAGTGCCTTACATTACGCTAAAGAGATGATTTTGCGGAGGGAAGTGGCTCTTTATTATTCGCCGTCCGGCTTGCGTTTTCCGGCATGAGAACGCAAATTTTGAATCTCTTTCAGGCGGTCCGAAATACGCTTTTCGACGCCTTCCTGCGTCGGATGGTAGTAGCGCCGTCCCTTGAGTTTGTCGGGGAGGCAATCCATGTCGGCGACCTTTTCGTCGAGGTCGTGCGCGTACTGGTAGCCCTTGCCGTAGCCGATCTGTTTCATCAGCTTCGTGGGCGCATTGCGGATGTGCAGCGGCACCGGTTCGGCGGTGGTGGTTTCGACGTCGCGCACCACCTCGCCATACGCCGTGTACAGCGCGTTCGACTTGGGCGCGATCGACAGATAGACGACCGCCTCGGCCAGCGCCAGATCGCCCTCGGGCTGTCCAAGAAAATCGACGACCTCGCGGGCGGCGATGGTCAGCGCCATCGCGTTCGGATCGGCGAGCCCGATATCTTCGACGGCCATGCGTACGACGCGGCGAGCAATGTAAAGCGGATCTTCGCCTGCCTGGAGCATGCGGCCGAGCCAGTACAGGGCGGCGTCTGGATCGGAATTGCGCACCGACTTGTGCAGCGCCGAGATCAGATTGTAGTGCTCTTCGCCGGACTTGTCGTACAGCAAAATCCGCTTCTGGAGCGCATCTTCGGCGACGGCGCCGGTGATGACGCCGCCATCGCCCGCGATCTGCGTGGCGACATCAAGCGCGTTGTATCCGGAGCGGGCGTCACCGCTGGCATACGCAGCAATCTTCGCCAGGGCGGAATCTTCGGCCGTTATGTTCTTCTCGCCCAACCCGCGTTCGCGGTCGGTCAGCGCCCGCTTCAGCAACTCGACGATCTGCTCCTCGCTGAGCGGGTTCAGCACGTACACGCGGCAACGCGATAGAAGCGCGCCGATGATCTCGAAGGAGGGATTCTCGGTGGTCGCGCCGATCAGGCGGATTGCGCCGCTTTCGACGTAGGGCAGGAATGCGTCCTGCTGAGCCTTGTTGAAGCGGTGGATCTCGTCGATGAAAACGATCGTGCGCGTGCCGTAGGTGCGGGCCTTCTCGGCTTCGGCCATCACCTGCTTGATTTCCTTGATGCCCGACAGCACAGCGGAGAACTCGATGAAGTCCGCCTTCGTAACACGCGCGATGATCTTGGCCAGCGTGGTTTTTCCGACGCCCGGCGGGCCCCAGAAGATGATGGATCCCGGATCGTCGCGTTCGATCTGCAAGCGCAACGGCTTGCCCTCGCCGAGGAGGTGCTCCTGCCCGACGAACTCATCGAGGGTACGCGGACGCATGCGGTCGGCCAGGGGACGCGTGCGGTCCACCGTCTCATCGGGCGCCGGGATTTTTCCGAACAGGCTCATCTACGCGCATTTGTGATTTAGTGATTGGTGATTTGTGATTGCCTAAATTCAATCACCAATCACAAATCACTCAGTCACCAATAGTCCGCTTCCTGGCCAGCCTCGCTAGTACCGCGAGCTCCTTCAGATATTCCCTGATCGGCCTTGCCGGTGTACCCCAGAAGACCACGCCTGGGCCGCGTATGACTTTGCCGGTCGGCACACCGCACTGGGCGCCAAGGATCGCACCTTTTTCGATGCGCACATGGTCCGCGAGGCCTACCTGGCCGGCGACGACCACCGTGTCTTCGATGACCGTGCTGCCGGAGACGCCGGTCTGGGCGGCGATCACCACGTCTTCGCCTACCTGCACGTTATGGCCGATGTGCACCAGGTTGTCGAGCTTCGTGCCGCGTGCGATGACCGTCACGTCGAGCGCGCCGCGGTCGATGGTGGAGTTCGCGCCGATCTCAACATCGTCGCCGATCTCCAGGCGGCCGACCTGCGGGAATTTTGTGTAGCGTCCGGTCTGGCGGTCGCGGACGAATCCGAAGCCGTCGCTGCCGAGAACGGCGCCGGCATGGACCAGGACGCGATCACCGATGCGCGTGCCCGCGTAGACGCTGACGTTGGGGCGGATGTCGCAGTCATGGCCGATGCCGACGCCGCCTCCGATGAACGTGCCGGCCGAGATCGACGTGCGGTCGCCGATGGTCGCCTCGGATTCGATGACGACGTACGGTCCGATATGCGCGGAAGGCGCGACGGTTGCGCCGGGATCAATGACGGCGGTCGGATGGATACCGGCTACGTATTGGGCCGGTGGATGCAGGGTCGCGGCGGCCCGGGCAAACGTGAGGCGCGGTTGCTTGGATATCAAAAGTGGTTTCGCGGTTTCGTTCGCGGCGAATTCACCGGCAATGACGGCGCCGGCGTTGGAGGCGAGCGCCGCGGCGAGATGTTTGGGATGGTCGACGAAGATCAGGTCGGAGGTGGTTGCGGATTTGGGGCTCGCTATTCCGGTCACCTCGGCATCGTTCCCGATGAGGCGCGCGCCGAGTTGTTGGGCGAGTGCGGAGAGTTTCATCGTGTCGTCCCTACAGGACTTGGAAATATTTTTGTGCACCTGACCCAGGACTTCGTCCCTTCGACTTCGCTCAGGGCAGGCTCTGGCTACCGGCGTTCGTCCCTTCGAGACTAAGACCGAAGCACAGGCCAAATACAAAAAACCAACAACCAACAACTAATACAGCCCCGGTTCCCCCGGCGGACGGGTCTTCCAGCGCCGGTGCACCCAGAGCCACTGGTCGGGATATTTCCTCACGTACTGTTCGAGCACGGTGTTGAACAGCGCCGTGTTCGCCACGACGTCCGACTCCATGTTATCGGTACGCACCAGTGTAAGCGGCGGATCGAAGCGCACGCGGTATTTTCCGAGCACTTCGTCCCAGATGGTGAATGCCGGTACCACCGCGGCGTCGGTGTGCAGCGCCATGCGCGCAACCCCGCTGGCGGTGCACGCCTGCACACCGAAGAAGGGAACAAACACGCCCTGCGGCGGCGTCATGTTCTGGTCCATCAGCAGGCCGACGGTCTCGCCGAGTTTCATCGCCGCCAGTAGTCCGCGGGCGAACTCGTCCTTGGAGAAAGTCTGGCTGCCGTGCAGCGTGCGATAGCGCTCGACCATGCCATTGATGTATGGATTGTCGAGCGGGCGCATGACGATCCGCAGCGGATGTCCGTGCACGGAATGGACGAACGACCCGACCTCCCACGCGCCGAGGTGGGCGGTCAGGAACAGCACTCCTTTGCCGCGGCGGTTGGCGGCGTCGAAGTTCTCGTATCCTTCGTATACGGCGACGCGGCTTACGTTCTCGCGCGAATATCGTGGAAACAGGCAGAACTCAGCCAGCAGCCGCCCCAGGGAGCGAAACACACCGCGCACGATCCGCCGCCGCTCCTTCAGCGGCAGTTCGGGCATTGCGATCTCCAGGTTGCGCAGCCCCACCCGGCGCAGGCGAGGATGCAGGTAATAGACGGCGCCGGCCATCAGGTACGCGACGAATCGCGCCAGCGGACGAGGCAGGATGCCGATGCCCTTGACCAGCGGCCACACCAACGCATATTCGAGACGATGGCGCATCGCGTGGTTGCGAGTTTATCAAGTGGAAGGGAAGAAAGACGTATTCCGTATCGGGGATTTCTTGATTTGCTGACTTGCTGAGTGAGTGATTCTATTCAGCAACTCAGCAAATCACCAAATCGGCAAATCACGGATTACTTCCCCGAACTTTTTTCCGCCGGTGTGGCCGGCGAGATCGGCGCATACTGCGTCAGACGATCGAGGAAGGGCCGCGCGTCTGCTGGAACGGGTGTGAGGCCGGTCAGCAACGAGCGGTAGGGCACCATGCGGCCATAGAACGCGCGCGTATCATCGCGGTCCTGCTTGATGACGGCGCCATTCAACGATATGCCTGCGAAAACACCGCGCGCTCGCGAGTAGGTCAGCACTTCGGCGCGCATCTTCCAGTCGGTTGAGGCGTCGGCATGACGTCCGACCGGGCCCGCCGCGACTGACGCGTCGGCCCCGACTTTGAACTTGCTCGACAGCAGCGCCCTCATGCCGCGCTCGTTCATGATCAGCATGATGAGGTCCACGGCCTGGCCGCCGATCTGGAATCCGAGACTACCGCCTTCCAGCCGGATGAAAGCGGGTGCGCTCCAGCCGTTTTGCGTGCGGCAACTGGCCAGGCCCTTGCCGTACGATGCGCCGAGGACGAAAGCGCCTTTCAGGTACGACGGCACGACCGCAACGCACTGCGCTGAACCGAGGACGTTGTCGGGAATGCCGTTGTCGGGCGCGGACATGATCTCGTCGAGGATGGTTCCTGCGTCGTCGACGCGACCCATGACCTTGTCGCGGTCCTGGGCGAAGAGGGGAAGACACAGCAGGAGCATGAGCAGGGGGAGCAGGACAGCTTTTCTCATAGCAGCTTAGATGCTACCGCAAAGAAGTAATAAGTAATGAGTAATGAGTACTGAGAATCGAATTTTGCAACACCTACACGGTCGTTCTTATTACTCAGTACTCATTACTCAGTACTGGTTATTTCGCTTCCACCAGCGAGTGCGTGATGGCGTGCACCGACAGCGCGATACGATTTTGGACTCCGACTTTGCGCATGAGTTTGGCGACGTGCGCCTTCACGGTGCGCTCCTCGATCCCGAGGGCGCTCCCGATCTCTTTGTTGGAACGGCCGGCGACGAGCATCTCCAGCACGTCGCGCTCGCGGTCGGTGAAGGTCACGCGGCCGGCGGGGAAGATGCGGCCCGGTGACGCCGTCACTCTCTCGATGAACATCGACAGCACGCGGCGCGGCGCCCAAACCGAGCCCTGGTGCACGATGCGGATGGCTTGGACGAATTCCTGCGGCGACGCGGCCTCGTCCACGTACCCTTTGGCCCCCGCGGCGAGGGCCTTGAGGATGGTCTCGTCATCCATGCCGCTGCCGCTGACGAGGATGCGCAGCCCCGGGCGCGAAGCCTTCAGGCCGGCCATCAGGTCGAAAAGGTTCTGGGTGCCATGGCTGCCCAGGAGAGCCAGGTCGATCTGCGGCTCGGTAACGACGCTCTGCAGGCTTGCGCCGACCAGCGCAAAATCGGGCTCGGTGTCGAACAGGGCACGGAAGCCGACCAGTCGCAGCGGATCGGGTTCGATCACCGCAACGCGGATGCTGGGCTTGTGTTCTTTGGGGGGCGTGCTTTTTTTCATCATGGCTGACGCGTAGGATACTGCAAATTGGGAAAAGGGACACTGGCCTTTGGGACATGTACAACCGTGTTCCCTCCGGTATCCAGCATCTACTATGCAATAGAGCGGAGAACCACCGATGAGATCAGCGATCCTGCTCCTTACTCTGGCCGTTACTCTGGCCGCTGTCGCCCAGACCGACACCCCTGCTTATACCCCCAAGTTCCCCGGCGACCCCGCCCATTCCAATGCCGAGGCGGCTGCCTTGGGGTATATGCGTACGGTCGGGATGGCGCAGCGCGCATACAACAAAAAGCACGGGACGTACGCGACGTCGCTGATGGCGCTGGTAGGAAGCGGCTCGTTCACGCGGCGGATGGCGTCGACCGACCGGGGCGATTACGCGGTGAAGTTCCACTCGACAGGAAAGGGTTTTTCGTTGTCGCTGGTGCCCAAGACCTTCGACGCGGAACACCGCGCGTTCTACATGGATGAGACTGGGACCATCCGATCGGAGGACAACAAACCGGCAACTGCAAGCTCGGAGGCTGTGAAAAGCCGTTAGACGTTGTACGTTTTAGGTTGTAGGTTGCGCTCCAACTGAAAGCGGTACACAACGTGCAACCTACAACCGGCAACCTTCAACCGTTTTACTTCGCTTCCGCCACAACCGTCTTGGTCTGGTTGACTAATCCGTCGGCGTAACCCATGGTGTAGCCGCTGGTATAGGCGCCGCAAAAGTCGCTCTTCGCCTCGACGTTCTTGACTGAGCACGCGGGCACAGGATTCTGTCCGTGCTGGTTACGCGCGTCGTTCAAGCCTTGGCTCTGGCCGGCGCGGTAGCCCTGGCTCACGCCCTCGTCGTAAGTCAAATCCTCGCTTACTGCGGCGGTCTCGTCATTCGCAACAGCAGCCACGACGTTCTGTATCGCGCGAAAACTGCGCCCGGCGGCTGAGTCCGCGTATCCGACGCGGAAACCTTCCTTGAAGCCGGCTTCGTACATGCGCTTCGGACCAAAATGCTTCCGATAGCCGGCAGGCTTGGGATCGTGGTTGTAGTCGCCGCGCGCAATGCGTCCCATGTGCAGGTCAAAGTCGGCCTCGTGAAAACCTTCCTCATAGCCGTGCAGGTAGCCGTGGATGAAGGTCGAACGATGTGCCGCGGGCGCCAGCCGTTCGGTGAGGAAGTGCGCATCTTTCTCTTGTTGCGCGGTAGCCACCAGAGGTACGACCAGGAGGAGGGAAACGAAGAGGCCCGGGATTCGCACGTAGCACCTCAATCAGGTAGATGTGGGGCTACAGCAGTCGGATGTCAGGTGGATTTCAGGATTTAGCGCCAGGCTTCCGATGGCCCAAGTTGACGCCATCAGGGGCGAAACGGCAGGCGCGCTCGCCTGCCGTTTCGAGACTGGACGAAAATGAAACTATTTCTTGATCGTGTTAACCCGCGCAGCGAGGCGCGCTTTGTATCGCGACGCCGTGTTCTTGTGCAGCACGCCCTTTTGCACGGACTTATCGAGGGTGGAGACGGCCCCACGCAGTGCGGTTTCGGCCTGCTCGTGATTACCCGCCGAGATGGAGGCGCGCAGCTTGCGCAGTTCGGTCCGGAGGCGCGACTTGTTCAAACGGTTCGTGGCCGTGCGCTTTTCCGTCTGCCGGGCGCGCTTCAGGGCCGAGAAGTGATTCGCCATAGTGTTCCAACTGTCCTTCGTGTGAGAATTTCGGCGTGGGCCAAAACGCTTATTTTACGGGCTGGAGGAGCAAACGTCAAACCGAATGCACCCGCCTCTCGCGTGTAAGTGCCAGCAGGTCCGGCACTTGGCGGGCTCGGATTTCAGCAGGAGCTTGCGTCGCGGCGGCCCTCTATCACATCTAATCAACTGTGGAAATTCACCGTTTCCGGGGGTTTGACTCGGCTCAGGCCCCGTCGTACCCTAACGCTCACATGGTAGTTCCTGCGCTCCGCCGCGAGCAATCGGACCGGGGTCCCCAGACAAGCCCGGTTTTGGCTTGGCTGGGGTCGTCGCTCACTTCGACTCAGGAAATCCCTTTTGTCAGACGCCGGTCCGCATCGGCGCACGGGGGTCCACCGCCTAGTTAATGAAAAAGAACATCGATATCACCCCAAACGTAGAAACTCTCTTCGGCACTCGTGACGAAAACCTGCGACTCCTCGAAGACGGCTTGAACGTCAACATCGACCTGCGCTCCGACAGCATCGAGATCGAAGGCGCCGCCGGTGACGTCAAGCGTGCCGAGCAGGTCTTTGCCGACTTCGACCACCTACAGTCGAGCGGCCACAACTTCAAAAACGGCGATCTCGGGTCGATGATCCGCGTGCTCGCCACCGATTCCAGCGCCACGTTGCGCGGGCTCGCCGAAGCGGGCCGGCAGCGCGCCTTCGGACGCCGCACGGTGCAACCGAAGAGCATCAACCAGCGCCGCTACCTCGATGCCATCGAGAACAACGACATGATCTTCGGCGTCGGCCCGGCCGGCACGGGCAAGACGTACCTGGCGGTTGCCATGGCCATCTCCGCGCTGGCGAGCAAGAAGGTCAATCGCATCATCCTTGCGCGCCCGGCGGTTGAAGCCGGCGAACGCCTCGGTTTCCTGCCCGGCACGTTGCAGGAGAAGGTCGATCCCTACCTGCGCCCGCTTTACGACGCGCTCTACGATATGCTCGAGCCGGAAAAGGTCGACCGCTACCTGGAGAAGAACGTCATCGAGATCGCGCCCATCGCGTTCATGCGCGGGCGCACGCTCAACGATTCGTTCATCATCCTCGACGAGGCGCAGAACACGACCTCCGAGCAGATGAAGATGTTCGTCACCCGTCTCGGATTTAATTCCAAGGCCGTCATCACCGGCGACATCACCCAGATCGATCTGCCGACCAGCAAACGCAGCGGCATGCTCGAAGCGATCGACATTCTCGGCCGCGTCAACGGCATCGCGTTCGTGAACTTCGATGAGAGCGACGTCGTCCGCCACCACCTGGTGCAGCGCATCATCCGCGCCTACGACGAGCACAAGACGCGCATCGAGACCGCAAAGCTGCCGTTCCCGGAAGAGAGCGGCAAGCCTGGCAACGGCAAACACACCGCGCCGCTACCTATCACGGACGAGCAGGAGGCCGGCGAGCAGTTGGTGGACTAGACTTAGCGGGTCTCTCGTCGCTAGTCTCTGGCCGTCGCCGGCCAGGGACTAGCGACAAGAGACCAGCGACTTTCATGGTCACTATCGATACCAAACTGAATGGCATTTCCGAGCAGGCGCTGAACCGCTTCGTTCTGCGCGCCCGTCGCGCCGCCCGCGTGCGCGGGCAGGTCCACGTCCTCGTCGTCTCCAATCGCCGGATGAAGAACCTGAACTGGCAGTTCCGCGGCAAGAACAAAGCGACCGACGTGTTGTCATTTCCCGCGATCGCCGAGGTGTCGCGCGACTTCGCGGGCGACATCGTCATCTCTGCCGATATTGCCGCCGCTAACGCGAGGCAACTGAATCACCCGTTGACACAGGAGCTAAAAGTCCTCATCCTCCACGGCGTCCTTCACCTCGCCGGCCACGACCACGAGACGGACAACGGCCAGATGGCACGGAAGGAAACCCGCCTGCGAAAAGTCCTGGGTTTGAAAGATGGTCTGATCGAACGTCATAGTTCCGGGTCCCGGGTTTCGAGTTCGAAGCGGCCCACTCGGAACGCGGAACTCAGAACTCGGAACTCTGCCCGGAGCGCGCGATGACGTTCACTCTGGTTATCGTCGTCGCCATACTGGTCGGGGTGCAGACGCTCGTCTCTTACGTCTCGCGCCTCTACACCGAAAGCGGCAAGTTCCTCTCGCGAGAATTCCAGGAGAACATCGAGGCCTTTGAAACGCTTGTCGAGCCGAAGCTGGGCATCAGCCGAGACAAGGCGTCGCTTTCCTTCGCGATTCTCGAGCAGCTTCTGACCGCCACGATCGCGGTCATCGTCGCCTACGGCGTCTTTCGCGATCCTAACTGGAGGTCAACCGAAGTCGCGGAAGCCGCGCTGTTGCTGGCGTTGATCGTCATCGTATTCAACCGGCTGCTGCCGTTCATCCTGTTTTCGCGGACGCGCGGCGCCTGGCTGATGAAATTCCTCATCGTCCTGCGCGCCTTGATCTACGTTGCGATGCCTGTCACGCTCGTGCTCGCGTTCTGCACTTCCGTCGCGGCGCTCACGCGCGAGCAGTCCGAGCCGGAGCCGGAAAGTCCCGCCGAGGCCGTGGACGCGCTCATCGAGGCTGGTCAGGAAGAAGGCATCCTCGAGGAAAGCGATCGCGAACTGATTCAGTCCGTAGTCGAGTTCGGCGACAAGACCGTTCGCGAAGTGATGACCCCGCGTCCCGAGATCTTCGCCGTGCCTTCGGACACGACCATCGAAAAGCTCACCGACATGCTCCGGGCGCGGCGATTCTCGCGCATTCCGGTGTACGAGGGATCGATCGACCGCATCGTCGGCATCGTGGTCGCGCACGACATCCTCCAGGTTCCCGACACCGAGGCCCGCACGCGCTCGGTGCGCACGTTGGTCAAGCAGGACCTGCTGTTCGTGCCCGAGTCCAAGAGCGTCCGCTCGTTGCTGCGCGAGATGCAGAAGGACAACATTCGCATGGCGATCGTCGTCGACGAGTACGGCGCCGTTGCCGGCCTGGTCACGACCGAAGACATGGTGGAGCAGATCGTGGGCGAGCTGCGCGACGAGCACGAAGCCAAGGTCGATGTCGTGCGCGAGGGCCATGACTCCTACGTTGTTCCCGGCTCGCTCGGCGTGGACCGCCTGTACGATCTCTTCGGAATGGCGATCGAGGATTTCGAAGCGACCACTGTGGGTGGGCTTGTCAGCGAGATCGCCGGGCGCATCCCGCAGCCGAAGGAAGTCGTCGAAGCCGAAGGGCTGCGCTTCGAGGTGCTGGCTTCGACCGACCGCCGCGTCGACCGCGTGCGCGTGCGCCGGGTCGCGCCCGCCGCGAATTCCCAGCCTCAGATAGACGGCGAGCTCTCGCGAAGGGCGAAGTAGGTTTGCGGTGATCCTCGATTGGAGTTGCGCCCGAAACGCTCTTAATCCGCCGCCGCCCCATCCCGCACCCGGGCCGGTTCCATCCGCGTGAGCGCGAAGTATGCGATGAACGACACTGCGAATCCCACGAACCACGAATAGTCATACAGGAATCGCACCGAAGGCGAAACCAGTCCCGTCAGCGCCACGCCTGCGCCGACCACTAGCGCGACCACTGCGCTCCAGTTGAACCCGTTCGAGTACTCGTAATCCCCGTCACGCAAGTAGAGATCGTCGACGTTCAACTCGCGACGGCGCAGGACGAAATAATCGCAGATCATGATGCCCGCCACCGGCCCGAGCACGGCTGCATACCCGCCGAGCCAGCCAAAGATGAACGTCCGATGGTTGGCCAGCAGCTTCCACGGCATCATCGCAACGCCCATGAAGCAGGTGATGAAGCCGCCGATCTTGAAGCTGATCTTCCGCGGCCACAGGTTGGAAAAATCATTCGCCGGCGAAACCACATTCGCGCCGATATTCACGTTCAGCGTCGCCAGCAATATCGCCATCAGAGCAATCACCACCGCGACCGGCGAATGCATCCGCGCTAGCAGTTGCACCGGGTCCCAGATTGCCGCGCCGTAGATTACGACGGTCGCCGACGTCACCGCCACGCCAATGAAGGAATACAGCGTCATCGTCGTCGGCAGCGCTACTGCTTGTCCGATGATCTGCGCTCGCTGGTTCTTCGCGAAACGCGTGAAGTCGGGCACATTGAGTGAGAGCGTGGCCCAGAATCCCACCGCGCCATTGATTGCCGGAATAAAGAACTTGATGAAATCCGGGAAGCTGGCGAACTGCGACGGCGCCGACAGCATCGGCCCGAAACCGCCGGCCGAGAAGTATGCCCAGCCCAGCAGCACCAAGCCAACGATCAGAAGGATCGGCGCACTGATTCCTTGCAGCACCTTGATGTACTCGATACCCTTGGCGATCACCGCCACGTTGATCACCCAGAAGATCATGAAGCAGACTGCCGTCCCATTGGGCACGTTCTTCCACGCGGGCCACAGGATCGAGAGCAGGGAACTGATGGCTTCGCCGCCGATCCACGTCTGGATGCCGAACCATCCGCATGCGACCAGCGCCCGCAGCACCGCCGCCACATTGGCGCCGAGCACTCCGAACGACGCGCGCGCAAACACCGGAAAAGGTATGCCGTATCGTGCGCCGGGATGCGAGTTCAGCAGCATCGGCGCCAGCACGATCGCGTTGCCGAGGAAAACGGTGAAGACCGCCTGCTTCCAATCCATCCCGCCTTGGATCAGCGACGCGGCCAGCATGTAGGTGAGGATGTTCACGCTCATCGACACCCACAGTGCGGCGTAGTTGTAGGTCCCCCATGTCCGCCGCTCCGCCGGAACGGGCGCGAGATCGCGGTTGTAGAGCGGCGAATCTTCGATCCGACGCGTGGCGCGCGAAGGCTGCATGTGATTCCTGAATCACCACGGAGGCACGGAAACACGGAGAAAGAGATTTAAGTATCTCCGTGACCCCGTGTCTCCGTGGTGCAAATTACGCAGAGCTCACCTGGCGACTGCTGCGATTCGTCCCCGTCCCGACTGCTCGGTCAACGGCTCGTAAGAGTCCGGCCGGCGGTCGCGGAAGAACTGCCAGACCTGCCTGACCTCCTGGATCATATCGAGGTCGAGGTCGGCAACGACCACTTCATCCTTATCGCGGCTTGCCTGCGCAACGATCTTGCCCCGCGGATTGCAGAAGTAGCTCTTGCCGTAGAACTCGCCGATACTCCAGGGCTTTTCCACGCCGACACGATTGATCGCGCCGATGAAGTAGCCGTTCGCAACCGCATGTGCCGGCTGCTCGAGCTCCCACAGGTACTCGCTCAATCCGGCGACTGTGGCGGAAGGATTGAAGACAATCTCTGCACCATTCAGTCCAAGAATGCGCGCGCCCTCGGGGAAATGCCGGTCATAGCAGATATACACGCCGACCCGACACACCTTCGTCTCGAACACCGGATAACCCAGATCGCCGGGCGTGAAGTAGAACTTCTCCCAGAAGCCCGGGTTGCAATGCGGGATGTGGTTCTTGCGGTACTTGCCGAGGTACTTGCCATCGGAATCGATGACGGCGGCGGTGTTGTAGTAAAGGCCGGTCATCTCCTCTTCATAGATCGGCACCACCAGGACTATGCGGTGCTTCGCCGCTACCTTCTGCATCAGCTTGACCGTCGGCCCATCGGGAATGCGTTCGGTGAGGCCGTACCACTTCTCCTGCTGCTCGGCGCAGAAGTACGGTCCGTAGAACAGTTCCTGCAGGCACAGCACCTGGACCTTCTGCTTGGCCGCCTTTTCGATCAGCTTGAGGTGCTTGTCGACCATGGCCTTCTTGACTTCGGCCATCGAGTGGTCGGGACCAAGTACGTTCTTCGCCTGGATCAGTCCGGCGCGTACGATGCGTGGCATAGATGCTCCGATGAGATCTGGCTCGATTCGTATTCCGTATCACGTATTCCGTATTCCGAGTCGAACCACGGAGAATCCGGAAACGTACAACGTACAACCGGCAACTGCCCTACTATTCCGGCCAGCGGGCGGTGATGACCTTCGTCTCGGTGTAAAAGCGCACGCCGTCTTTGCCGAGCGCGTGCAGGTCGCCGAAGAACGATGTCTTCCAGCCGGCAAAGGGGAAAATTGCGACCGGAGCAGGGACGCCAAGGTTCACGCCGACCATCCCCGTCTGCACCGTCGCTGCGTATTTCTTGGCCGCCGCGCCGCTCTTGGTGTAGATGGACGACGCGTTGCCCTGCTCGGCGCCATTGACGATCTCGATCGCGTGATCGAGATTATCGGCGCGGACGACCGAGAGCACAGGGCCAAAAATCTCCTCGCGCGCGATCTTCATCTCCGGCTTGACGTGATCGAAGATCGTGGGCCCAAGGAAATAACCTTCCTGAGAATTGCAGGCGTCCTTGCGGCCGTCGCGGACGAGCTGTGCGCCTTCCTTCTCTCCGGCTTCGATGTATCCGATGATCCGTTTGCGAGCTTCGGGCGTGATGACCGGACCCATGTCGCAGCCGGGATCGTCGCCAGGAGCGATGCGCATGTTGTCCACGGCCTTCTTCAACTCTTCGACAAACCTGTTGCCCGCATCCCCTACCGCGACAACGACGCTGGCGGCGACACATCGTTCCCCGGCGCATCCAAACGACGAAGCCAGCACGGAATCGATCGCCAACTTCATATCGCAGTCGGGCATGACGATGGAGTGGTTCTTGGCGCCGCCAAGCGCCTGCACGCGCTTGCCATTCGCAGCGGCAGTCTTGTAGATGTAGCGCGCTACGGGGCTGGAGCCGACGAACGAAACTGCCTTCACGCGCACGTCGTTGAGGATCGCGTCTACCGCGTCCTTACCGCCGTGAACGACATTCACCACTCCAGCGGGCAGGCCGGCTTCATACAGCAGTTCGACGGCGAGCACCGCCGACCGCGGTACCGCCGGTGACGGCTTGAGCACGAACGTGTTGCCGCAGGCGATTGCGACCGGAAACATCCAGAGCGGAACCATAAAGGGAAAGTTGAAGGGCGTGATCCCGGCGCAGACGCCGAGCGGTGCACGAACGGAGATGGTATCGACGTCGCCGCCGACACGTTCCAAGCCTTCACCCATCAGCAGCGTGGGCGCGCCGCAGGCAAACTCGACGCACTCCAGTCCGCGCTGAAACGAGCCTTGCGCCTCGCTGCGCGTCTTGCCGTTCTCCTCGGTGACGAGCGAGATGATTCGGTCGGCATTTTTCTCGAGGACGCTGTGGTAATGGAAGAGGATGCGGGCGCGGTTCAACACCGGCATCGCGCTCCATAGCGAGAAGGCCTCCTCGGCCGCGCCAATCGCCTCCCCGATCTCTTCGGCAGTACACTCCGGCACCATCGATGCAGGTTGGCCAGTGGCAGGGTTGACCTGCACCTGCGTGCGGCCGGCCGACTCGCGTCGTTCGCCGTTGATGAGAATCGGACAGGCTGCCACGTCGGCTGAAGCCGGTTTCGCGATCGTTGCCATTTAACCTCCGTCACTTCCCACCCTAGCAAACCCAGCTAGGGTGGGCCACCCACGAAAGAGGCGCGATTTTACAACAGAAAGGCGCGGAAATCGCCTGTTCGAAAGAAGTACGGAGGCCAGCGAGAGGTCCGATTACAGCTGGCAGTTCGGACACCAGAATGTCACGCGAGCGCCGGGACCCTGCTTTAGGCTTTGGATCGGAGTGCCGCATTTCCGGCAGGGCTGTCCGGCGCGCCCGTACACCCATAGACGGTCTGCGGGATTAGCGCGTCCGGTGGTGCGGCGGAAGCCGGTGTAGGTCACGATCGATGCCGTTGTGCCGTTCGCTACATTCGCCTTGAGAAACTTGCGCGCGGTATGGACAAGGTTTGAGACTTCCTCGTCGGTCACATCGCGCACCGGACGAAACGGGCTGACGCGATAGGCAAAGCAGACTTCCGACTTGTACACGTTCCCGATCCCGGCAAGCGCGGATTGATTCAGCAGTGCGTCGGCGATTTGCATGTCCGGGTGTTGACGGATGTTTGCGATCGCCTGCTGCGGATCGAAGCTGTCGGAGAGCAGGTCCGGTCCTAGACGCGAGAAGGCGGCGTGACGGCGCAGCGATTCCGCGGTGTGGAACTCGGCTACCTGCACGCCGAAGCAGACGGCGAGGAACTTTTCTGTCGCAATTATGATGCGCATGTCCTCGCGGCGGCGTTGCCACTGCTCGTCCGGACGATAGATGTGCCATGAGCCGTTCATCAGCATGTGGGTGAGCAGGACGAGGTCGCCGGAAAAACGCATCAGGAGCCACTTCCCACGGGACTCGACAGATTCAATGATGCGTCCGGCGAGCGGAGCGTCTTCGTCGATGCGGGAAAGCTTGGGGAGCACCGTCTCGAAGCGTACGACGTTCTGGCCCGAGAGAGCGCGATTGAGGGTCTGCGCAGCGCGAAAGATGGTATATCGCCTTCGGGCATCAGGAGGTCTCGGCGTCTTCTTCCTCGTCGCGCTCTTCGCCTTCCTCTGCGACGACGCGGACGGACAATGGGACCGATCGCCGCATCTGGAACCCGAACGCGGAGCGAAGGAAACCAGCGTCTTCGAGAAAGCGCGCCAGGAAGTGGTCGTGTGCGGGCGCGCCGTTTATCTCGCCGATCAGCAGACCTTGTTTGAGGGTCTGTCGTGCGGCCGCAACTTCCGCGAGCTTGCGAGCGAGCGCGCGCGCAAACTGAGTCCGCTCGGGCTCGGCATCGGGGAGGAACACTCGAACGCTCGGATTCTTTCGACGAAGAAAAGCGGCAAGCACCCCGTTAACGATGATGACGCTGGCGCCGGCTGCACGCGCCATCCCGTGGGCGGCGTCCAAGTTCTCTTCACGTGGCCAGGGGAGCAGGGCGCCGTAGGGATTCGCCGGGTCGGATGCCGCGAGGTGCACGGCTTCCGCAGCATCGGGATTCACGCGCAGCGAACGCAGCATGTCTACGGCGGATGCCATCGCAAACTGTGCGGCGCCCATGGCGGCGATGAACATGCCGCGGCGGACCCATCCGCTCTCCTCCATCGTGCGCAACGCGGGATAGAGAGTGCTGTAGCCGCCGGCGATGTTTTCCGCGACAGCGGTCTCGCGCATCACGATGCCGTAGCGCACCAAAAGCTGCTGGGCCGTCGCAGCGATCCACTCGGTCGAGGTCGGCCGGGCGCCGATGCGCTCGCTGACCAGCGACCAACGTCCATGGGAAGGCGCTTGCGCCGCTCCGGTACGGGTACGAAAGCGCCGCAGGAATTCCGCAGACCCGGGACGCCCGTCGGCAGCGATGCCACGCTGCTTGCGTTCGGCGGCGGGGCGCACGAAAGCGCGCAGCGGATGCAACGTGTCGTTGGTGATGTATCCGTCCCATACCAGGCGCCAGAGGGCCTCGACGGTGTCGCCGGGAAATCCGCCGCCGGCAGCGTCGTGGATCGCAGGAAAGAAGGAGGCCCCATTCTGCTCGAGAAAATCGAGAATCTTGATTGCGCGCTCGGGAAGCTGAGAACGGTCCTGGCCACGAACTTCGGCGGGCGGAAGCAGCAACGGCAGGTTATGCGCGAGATAGAGCGCCACGCGACCATCACGCTCCCCGACGCGTTCGACACCGACCCAGACCACTTCACCCGCGGCCACGAGCGCATCGAGATCGGAAGGACGATAGTCGGCAACGCGCGCGGGCAGGATCTCGCGTTCCAACTCGGATGCGGGAAGCGCTGCTCCCTGGAGGAGGTCGATGGCGTCGAGCAACGCATCGGGACCGCGGCGCGGCGAAACCACACCCTGCCAACGTGTGATCAAGCGCGCGAACACACGTTGCTCGACGGGTTCGACTTCCTTGCGGAGCCGGGCAAGCGTGCGGCGGCGAATGGTGCGCAGGACCTCCGGGTCGACCCACTCGCGATGCGTACCGCTGGGGCGGAACTCTCCTTCGAGCAGCTTCGCTTGCGCGTGCAACACTCTCAGGCACAGCTCGACCCGGTCCGGCTGTAGTCCGAAGCGCGCGGCGGCATCTGCGGTCGTGAACGGGCCGTGGGTGCGTGCATAGCGACGGACGAGTTCCAGGAGCGGATCGCGCACGGGTCGCAGCCATGCGTCGGCCAATCCGGGCGGCAGGGGGATACCGAGTGCGTCGCGATAGCGCGCGGCATCCTCAACGGCAATGTAGCGCTCGTTGCCGGCAATGCGTGTGCGCAGAACGCGGCGGGTGGCGAGCAGTTCGTGCACAGACTCGGCGACTTCCGCGCTTGCCGAGCGGGCAGCGATCTCGGGCGCCGTCAGGTCGCCGAGCCGCAGCAAAAGATCGTGGACCCCATCGGCGTGGCGCGCGTGGTAGTCAGGATCGAGCATCTGCAACTGCGCTTCGGTCTCGTCAAGCGCGACGGGATCGAGCAGTTCGCGGAAATCAGAATCGCCGAGCAGGTCCTCCAGTTGCGACTGGTCGATCGACAGTGCCTGCGCGCGCCGTTCCGCCAGCGGAGCATCGCCTTCGTAGATATAGTTTGCGACATACGAAAAGAGCAGGGCAGAGGCAAACGGCGATGGCTTCTCTGAGTTGACCGTCGTAACGCGCACTTGACCGCTGTGAATCCGGCGCAGGATGGACGCCGTGGACGGAAGATCGAAGGTGTCGCGGATACATTCGCGATAGGTTTCCAGCAGCAGAGGAAATGAAGAATAGCGCGACGCCACGGCAAGCAGATCGGCTGCGCGCTTGCGCTGTGCCCATAGCGGCGAGCGCGTGCCCGGGCGGCGCTTCGGCAACAGCAGAGCGCGTCCGGCGGCTTCACGGAACCGAGCCGCGAAAAGGGAAGTGCTGCCAAGCTGGCGCAGCACGAGATCGCGGAATTCGGCAGGATCGGGCAGGAGTATTGCGGAGTCGATCGGCTCCTCGGTCTCCGGAAGGCGTATGACGAAACCATCGTCGGTCCACATCGATTCCGGTTCGAGGCCGCGCTCTTCGCGCAGCTTCGCCGTCACCGCCATGCACCACGGCGCGTGCACTTGCTGACCGAAGGGAGAAAGCACGCAGATGCGCCAGTCGCCGATTTCGTCGCGCATGCGTTCGATGACGATGTCCTCGTCACTCGGCACGCGCTGCGTAGCGCGCGTCTGCTCTTCGAGATAGCGCAACAGGTTTTCTGCGGCGTTCTGGTCAAGCGAGTGTTCTTCGACTAATTTTGTGAACGCGGTCGGACGAGGCATGGCCAGTAACTGGCGCGTCATGACGCCGATGAGCTCGCCGAACTCCGCGGGACGTCCGGCGGAATCGCCGTGCCAGAACGGCATTTTGCCTGGCTCGCCCGGAGCGGGAGAAACCACGACGCGGTCGTGCGTGATCTCCTCGATTCGCCACGTGGTCGCGCCGAGAATGATGGTGTCGCCGGTGCGGCTCTCGAACACCATCTCCTCGTCGAGTTCTCCGACGCGCGCGCCCTTCGTCGCACCTGCGAGAAAAACGCCGTAGAGACCGCGGTCGGGAATGGTGCCGCCGTTGATGATGGCGATGCTGTGCGCCCCCTCGCGTGCAGTGAGGCGGTTGGAAACGCGGTCCCAGGTGATGCGCGGGCGCAGTTCCGCGAACTCGTCGGACGGATAGCGTCCAGAGAGCATATCGAGCACGTTTTCAAACACGGACCGTGGCAGGGCAGCGTAAGGTGCAGCACGGCGGACGAGCGCGTAGAGACCATCGAGCTCCCACTCATCCATCGCGACGGCCGCGACGATCTGCTGTGCGAGGACATCGAGCGGGTTGCGCGGATAGTGCACGGCCTCGACTTCGCCGTTGTACATCGCGGTCGTTACCGCCGCGCACGCCACCAGGTCGCCGCGATATTTTGGAAACACGATGCCGTTGCTGACCGCGCCGACGTGGTGGCTGGCGCGTCCGATGCGCTGCATGCCGCTGGCGACCGAAGGCGGCGCTTCGATCTGGATGACGAGATCGATGGCGCCCATGTCGATACCGAGTTCGAGCGAGGACGTCGCGACCAAGCCGCGCAGCGTCCCAATCTTCAGCCGGTCTTCGATCTCCTTGCGCTGCGACAGGGCCACGCTGCCGTGATGCGCTCGTACCAGCGTCTCGCCCGCGAGTTCGTTGATGGCGCCGGAGATGCGCTCCGCAAGACGGCGTGAGTTGACGAAGATCAACGTCGATTGGTGCGCTTTGACCAGGTCAAGCAGCTTGGGATTGATGGCGCTCCAGATCGATTGACGAACTGGCCCCTGCGCCGCGGGCCCACTAGGGATCTTCTCGAACTCGTCGAGGTTCGACATGTCCTCGATGGGCACTTCGATGCGCAGGTCGAGACGCTTCTTCTCGCCGGCATCGACGATGGTGACCGGACGAAACTCGATCTTGCCCGCCGCTTCGAACTCCTCCATCGCATCCGTCGGGGAAGCGGGTGTGGGTGGCGCACCCAAGCCGGTTTTGCTCGGGTGGGATTCCGCTCCACCCAGAAAATGCGCGATCTCCTCCAGCGGGCGCTGGG
This sequence comes from uncultured Terriglobales bacterium, assembly GCA_964559835.1. Lineage (GTDB taxonomy): Bacteria > Acidobacteriota > Terriglobia > Terriglobales > Acidobacteriaceae > DAISJI01. Next base: position 117,495 of record CAZLJE010000003.1, on the reverse strand, counting down.
TTGCGGAGAGGCCGATGCGCTGGAGCGTGCGTCCGCAGAGTTGTTCAAGACGCTCCAGCGAGAGCGCGAGATGCGAGCCGCGCTTGGTCGGAGCGAGAGCGTGGATCTCGTCAAGGATGACGGTCTCGACGGACTGCAGCGCCGCCCGAGCGCGCGAGGTCAGCAATAAATAAAGAGACTCCGGAGTAGTAATAAGGATGTCGGCAGGATGACGGGCAAAGCGCGTGCGTTCGGCGGCAGTCGTATCACCGGTGCGTATGGCGACCGTAGGCTCATGAAAATCGTCACCACGGTTGCGGGCAGCCTGCGCAATCCCGACCAGCGGCGAACGCAGGTTGCGCTCCACGTCGACCGCGAGCGCCTTGATCGGCGAGACATATAGGATCCGGCAGCGCTTGTCGGGCTCGGGCACCGGCGCAAACATCAGGCGGTCGATGGCCCATAGGAATGCTGCCAGCGTTTTTCCAGTTCCCGTGGGTGCGAGGATGAGCGTGCTCTCGCCGCGTGCGATCGCGGGCCATCCGAGCTGCTGCGGACGCGTGGCGCCTTCGAAAACGGCGGTGAACCACTCGCGCACGGCAGGATGGAAGAGCGCGAGGGAGTCGTGGGCGGCAGCCATTGTTGGGATTGTAATTTTTTTGTAAGACTCTGGGCGAATGTGACGTTGCTCACGTCGGGCTGTGCGCGACCGAATTACCCTCGCCCCAGAGAGAGAACGCACAATGCAAACACATCCCAAGGGCACACGCGCGCGCGTGCTGCTTTCCTCGGTCTTTGGGCCTTACGCGCAAGACGACGAGTTCGGGAGCCGGTCCATCAACCCGATGGAGCTCTACCACAACCAGGTCACGCGCGAGCAGGGCGCATTCTCGCTGCGCATGTTCCACCGCTCCTGGGGAATCATGATGATCCAGGAAAACATCTCGGCGCCGTGTACGGTCCTGGATTTTCCCGAGCGCAAGGATTTCGCGCGCGAGTTGACGCGTCATCATTACGACATCGTCGGCATTTCAGCCATTATCAGCAACGTCGGCAAGGTGCGCGAGATGTGCCGGATGGTGCGCAAGCTCTCGCCGCAGTCGACGATCGTCGTTGGCGGGCACGTCGCGGCCATCCCCGGGATCAGGCACCTCATCGACGCCGACCAAATCGTGACCGGCGAAGGCATCGCGTGGATGCGCCGCTTCCTCGGCGAAGATCCCGAGGCGCCCGTTCGGCATCCGGACATCGTGTCGGGCTTCAATATGCGCGTGCTGGGATTGCCTCTTCCCAATGCGCTGGCCGACACGGCTGCGACTGTGATCCCGTCCGTCGGCTGTCCCATGGGCTGCAACTTCTGCACCACGTCGGCGTTCTTCGGCGGGAAGGGGAAGGTCGTTAATTTCTACGAGAGCGGCCAGCAGTTGTTCGATTTGATGTGCGAGATGGAGCAGAAGCTCGGCGCGCGCTCCTTCTTCGTCATGGACGAGAACTTCCTGCTCCAGCGCCGGCGCGCGCTTGAACTGCTCGATCTCATGCGCAAGCACGACAAAGCGTGGTCCTTCTATGTCTTCTCGTCAGCGAATGCAATCCGCAAGTACACGATGGGAGAGCTGGTCGAACTGGGGATTTCGTGGGTATGGATGGGGCTGGAATCGCCGAACTCCTCGTACACCAAGCTCGACGGCGCCGATACGCTGAAGCTCACGCAAGAACTGCGCCAGCACGGCATCAAGCTGCTCGGCTCTACGATTGTCGGGCTTGAGCACCACACGCCGCACAACATCCGCAGCGAGATCGATTACGCGGTCTCGCACGCGACCGACTTCCACCAGTTCATGCTGTACACGCCCGTCCCGGGTACGCCGCTCTTCAAAGAAATGACCGAACAGGGGCGGATGCTCGACGTAGACCTGGCCGACATCCACGGCCAGTACAAATTCAATTTCCAGCATGCGGCGATCTCTCGCGACCAATCGAAGGGATTTCTCGACTGGGCATTCCGGCGCGATTTCGAAATGAATGGACCGAGTCTCTACCGCATCGTGCAGACGACGTTCCAGGGCTGGATGCGCTACAAGGACCATCCCGACCAGCGTGTGCGAGCGCGTTTCGAATGGGAAGCTCGCAACCTGCACAACACCTATAACGCCGCGCTGTGGGCGATGGAACGCCGGCTCAAGAAGAAGAACCAAGAGATCAGCGTGCGCGTGCGTGAACTGCGCAAGCAGATCGAAGCGGAGTTCGGCGGTTTCAGCAAGTGGGCCGGTCGAATCGTGGGTCCGGTGATGCTGTGGGCCGCAAAGAGGGAAGAGAAGCGGCTGGCAAAGGGCAAGACGTACGAGCCGCCCACATTTATTGAGAGAAGGAATTGGGTGGAAGGGTGATCAGGGCTGACTAGTCGAACTTAACCGGCTTCAGGGTGATATGAAGTTCTTTGATTTCCGGACACTCACCAGGTCCGATACTCCGGAATGCATTCGCAAACTTCGTCCCAAGTCCCTCGCCGGAATGGTTAGTAGCTCGAGGGATCTTAGGCGCATTGCGTGACTTCATTGCTTCTGATTTGGAGCGTCGGTTCTTTTTGCGCGCAGTCATTAAGGACATGATAACTCGAAAATGAACGACTCCGGACCGAAGCCCGGAGCCTAATCGCTGATATCTGATGACCGGTCGCTATTTCGCTCCGACCGCCTTCTCCCCCGCGTACGAGCTGAGCACCCGGACGTAATTCGCTCTCTCGAACGCCTGCGGATTGGGCACGCGACGCAGGCTCATGCTGCCCTGCATCTGGCGGATGCTTTCGTATTCGTGCTCTTCCATCCAGCGGATGAGGTCGTCGCGCACGATGCGGAAGCGCTCCGGCCCGTGCTCCAGGATCGCCGACGTCATCATGGCGACCTTTGCGCCGGCCATCATCGACTTCAGCACGTCTTCCGCGGTGTGGACGCCGCCCGTGATCGCGATATCGCAATCCAGCTGTCCGAAGAGGATCGCAGCCCAGTGCAGCCGCAGCTTCAGTTCGTTCGACCGGCTCAGCACCAGGCTGGGAACAACCTGCAGGTTATCGAGATCGAAGTCCGGCTGGTAAAAACGATTGAAGAGCACCAGCCCATCGGCGCCGGCGTTGTTCAATTGCTTGGCCACGTTAGCAAAAGAGCTGAAGTACGGTCCGAGCTTGACGGCGACCGGGATCTTCACCGCCGAGCGCACTTGCTGCACGAGCGTGACGTACTCGCGCTCGACATCGAATCCGCTCTGGTGCCACTTCGTCGACACGAGATAGATATTCAGTTCGATCGCGTCCGCCCCCGCCTCTTCCATCAGCTTCGCGTAACGCGTCCAGCCGCCGTTCGACACGCCGTTCAGGCTGCCGATCACCGGGATGGCGAGCGACTGTTTCACCTTGCGGAGGTGGTCGAGGTATTCCTGCGGGCCGAGCGCCTTCGCTTCCAGGTCGGGGAACATCTGCATCGCTTCGGCGCCAACGTGGGTCGCGTTCCAGTATTGGCGGTCGAGTTCGTTGCTGTCGACTTCGATCTGTTCTTCGAATAATGAGTGCAACACTACCGCCGAGCAGCCCGCGTCTTCCATGCGACGCAGCGCGTCGAGGTCCTTGCCCAGGGGCGAAGCGGATGCGACCAGCGGATTCTTGAGTTCCTTACCGAGGTATGTGGTTCTGAGATCGTTCATACTTTCACCGTTTCCTGTTTCTCGGTTACGACTTCCTTGGTTGTCGCCGGCTTCACCTGCAGCGCGGCCATGGCTGCCATGTGCTCGTAAAGTCTCCAGCAGTGCGCCACATCGTCCTGCGCTTCCTTGAGCAACTCAGCGGCGTGCTGCGGCGCCGAATGCGTGAGCATGGTGTAGCGGGTTTCGTTATAGATGTACTTCTCGAGCGGGACCGTCGGCGCTTTCGTATCGAGTTGGAACGGGTTCTTGCCTTCGAGCGCCAGGTCCGGGTTGTAGCGGAAGAGCGGCCAGTGTCCGGACTGCACCGCCAGCTTCTGCTGGTCGAGCCCGTGCACCAGGTCGTAGCCGTGAGCGATGCAGTGCGAGTAGGCGATGATCAGCGACGGCCCGTCGTACGCCTCGGCCTCGTTCAGCGCCTTCAGCGTCTGCATGTCGCTCGACCCAAAGGCGACACGAGCGACGTAGACGTTGCCGTACGCAACCGCCATCATTGCCAGGTCCTTCTTCGGACGCGGCTTGCCGCCGGCAGCGAACTTTGCTACTGCGCCGCGCGGCGTCGACTTCGACATCTGCCCGCCCGTGTTGGAGTAGACCTCGGTATCGAGCACCAGGATGTTGACGTTGCGGCCGCTGGCCATCACGTGGTCGAGCCCGCCGTAGCCGATGTCATAGGCCCAACCGTCGCCGCCGATGATCCACACGCTCTTCTTCACCAGCGTGTCGGCGAGCGAGAGCAGGTCCTTCGCCTCGGCTTGTTGTGTACTAGCCAGGCTTGCCTGGCGGCACACGTCGCGGAGTTTCTGCTTCAGAATCACGACACGCTCGCGCTGCTTCTGAATTCCGGCTTCCGACTTCTGGTCGGCGTTCAGTAAGTCAGCCGCGAGTGTGTCGCCGATGTTCGTGGCGAGACGTTGTACCAGTTCGTGCGCATACTCCGTCTGCTTGTCGATTGCCAGGCGGATACCGAGGCCGAACTCGGCATTGTCTTCGAACAGCGAGTTCGCCCATGCCGGACCGCGTCCCTGGACGTTGTGCGAGTAGGGCGTGGTCGGCAGGTTAGCGCCATAGATGGAAGAGCAACCGGTCGCGTTCGCGATCACGGCGCGGTCGCCGAACAACTGCGAGACGGCCTTGATGTATGGCGTTTCGCCGCAACCCGCGCACGCGCCCGAGAACTCGAACAGCGGCTCCATTAGTTGAAGGTCCTTCACCTGGCCGACGCTGAGCGCGGTGCGGTCCGTCTCCGGCAAAGCGAGGAAGAAGTCCCAATTCTGCGATTCCTGGTCGCGCAGAGTCGGTTGCGGGACCATGTTGATGGCCCGGCGCTTCGGCTCGGTCTTGTCCTTTACCGGGCACGCTTCCACGCAGATGGCGCACCCGGTGCAATCTTCGGGCGCGACTTGCAGCGTGTACGACTCGTCCGCGAACTGCTTCCACTTCGCCGGCACGGATTTGAATTTGGCGGGTGCACCCTTGAGCGCCACGCGGTCATACACTTTCGCGCGAATCACCGCGTGCGGGCAGACCATCACGCACTTGCCGCACTGGATGCACAGCTTCTCGTCCCACGCCGGGATTTCCAGTGCGATGTTGCGCTTCTCCCATTTTGCGGTGCCGCTCGGGAACGTGCCGTCCACCGGCATCGCGCTTACCGGCAGCGCGTCACCGTTGAGCGAGATGATTTCGCCGATCACTTGCTTGACGAACTCCGGCGCCTGCTTCGGCACCGGCGGCCGCATGTCGAACGTGCTCGTGGCCTTCGCCGGGACTTTCACTTCGAACAGATTCGCGAGCGTCGCATCGACTGCCGCGAAGTTCTTCTCCACGACTGCCTCGCCGCGCTTGCCGTACGTCTTCTTGATCGCGTACTTGATCTGCTCGATCGCCTGCTCGCGCGGCAGCACCCCCGAGATGGCGAAGAAGCAGGTCTGCATGATGGTGTTGATGCGCCCACCCATGCCCGTCTCTTTCGCGACCTTGATCGCGTCGATGACGTAGAACTTCAGTTTCTTCTGCACGATCTCTTGCTGGATCGTCCATGGCAGGCGGTCCCAGACCTCGTCTTTGCCGAACGGTGAATTGAGCAGGAAGATCGCGCCCTCTTGCGCCGCGACCAGCACGTTCATGCGCTCGAGGAACTGGAACTGGTGACAGGCAACGAAATTTGCGCGCGAGATCAGGTAGCTGGAGCGGATCGGGTTCGGCCCGAAGCGCAGGTGCGAGGTCGTCATCGAGCCGGACTTCTTGGAGTCGTACACGAAGTAACCCTGGGCGTAATTCTCCGTCTCCTCGCCGATGATCTTGATCGAGTTCTTGTTGGCGCCCACGGTGCCGTCGGCGCCGAGACCGTAGAACATCGCGCGCACCGTCTTCTCGTCTTCGGTCGAAAATGCCGCGTCGTAGGTCAGCGACGTGTGCGTGACATCGTCCACGATGCCAATGGTGAACTGGTTCTTCGGCTCGTTGCGGCGCAGGCTGTCGAAGACGCCCTTGACCATCGCCGGCGTGAATTCCTTCGATGACAGGCCGTAGCGCCCGCCGACGATCTTGGGCGCGGACTGGTTTCCGCGATACGCAGCCACAATATCCAGGAACAGCGGCTCGCCCGACGCGCCCGGCTCCTTGGTGCGATCGAGCACCGAGATCGCCTTCACCGTCTTCGGTAGCGCGGTGAGGAAGTGCTCCGCGGAGAACGGACGGTACAGCCGCACTTTCAGCACGCCGACTTTCTCGCCCTTAGCGACCAGAGCTTCGACGGCCTCGTGCGCAACATCGGCGCCGCTGCCCATAATGACGATCACGCGCTCAGCATCCGGCGCGCCCACGTATTCGAACAGCTTGTACTGCCGTCCGGACAGCGCGGCGAACTTGTCCATCGCGTTCTGCACGATCGTGGGAACTGCGAGGTAATAAGGATTGACGGTCTCACGCGCCTGGAAGTAAACGTCGGGGTTCTGCGCCGTTCCGCGGATCACCGGGCGCTCGGGATTCAGCGCGCGTTCGCGGTGCTTCTTCACCAGTTCGTCGTCGATCATCGCCCGCAAGTCTTCGATCGCGAGCTGCTCGACTTTCGAGACTTCGTGCGACGTCCGGAAGCCGTCGAAGAAGTGCACGAACGGAATCCGCGATTCCATGCTCGCCGCCTGCGAGATGAGCGCGAAATCCATGACCTCCTGCACGTTGTTGCTGGCCAACATGCCCCAGCCGGTCTGGCGTACGGCCATCACGTCCTGGTGATCGCCGAAGATCGACAGCGCGTGCGCGGCCACCGCGCGCGCAGCCACGTGCATCACGCACGGCGTGAGTTCGCCGGCGATCTTGTACATGTTGGGGATCATCAGCAGCAGCCCCTGCGCGGAGGTGAACGTCGTGCCCAGCGCGCCGCCTTGCAGTGCGCCATGCAGTGCGCCTGCGGCGCCGGCCTCGGATTGCATCTCGATCACCAGCGGCACCGTGCCCCAGATGTTCGGCTTGTTTTCGCTCGACCACTGGTCGCTCCACTCGCCCATCGGCGACGATGGCGTGATCGGGTAAATGGCGATGACTTCGTTGATCTTGTGCGCGACGTACGCCGCCGCCTCGTTGCCGTCGATGGTTACTTTTGCTCTATTCATGATTGCAGTCTCACCCACTCCCTCGGGAACTCTCCGGATGAAGGTTCAGTATGCGAGCCGAGGCGCACTGACATCTGTGACCTACGTCATAGGTGCTCGTAACTAACTGAATGCAGGGGAAATCTAGGTGCGCACGTCACAACGGAAGGTGACGGACCCATCTGGAGACCGGGACATCTGGAGATCTGGAGATCGGGAGATCTGAACGCGAAGCGCAGAGTCTTGCGAGGTCAGACGGTTAGCACGGCTAGCAGCGCCACCTGCATGTAACGCTCGCATGCGTTTTCGCTAACTACTAACTCCTAGGTACTAGCGACTGCCACCAGCGGATACTCGCGTCCGCGCGCCGTCACCCGTTCGACGCACTCGATCTTTCCTTTGCTCACGATGAGGGCGTCGTCGAAATTGTTCACCGTCGGGCAGACGTGTTTCGGCACGAGATAAAGGAAGCTTCCGACCGGTGGCATCGATGCGCCTTCCGGAACCGCTATGGGCAGGTGCTCCTCGCTGGGCTTCAGCGGCTTGAGTTCAGGATGGCCCAGCACCTCGCAATTCGGAACTCCTGTATCGACCGACAACGTCTTATGTCCGGCGTCGCACGTCACGATGTTCCCGCCGGGATGACTGACGACGCGCGAGACGACCAGCACCGCGGGTTGATAGCGATAGTCGGGGGGGAGTTGTTTAACGGCCGATGCGTCACCGTACACGACGGTTCCCGGCGAGGCGCGATGAACGAAGCTCGCATTCTGAAATCCCGCGAACGACAACGTGCACGGAAATGCCGGGGTGCCTGCGGTAATCACCTCTTCCACGTGCAGGCTCGCCGCTTCCAGCGCGCTCACGGTCTGTAACAACCGGCTGTATCCGGCGTGCGCCGCTTTGGTACGCGCGGCCAGATCGGGCTCGTGCAGGTGCCCGTCGTAATAATGAAGACCCCGGAAGCGCAGGCCTGCCGAACGGATGGCCCGTGCCAGCGAGACGATATCGTCCGTGCGCTCTTGTGGCAGGCCGGTACGGTGCATGCCGGGATCGATGTCGATGAACACGCCAATGTCGCTGCGCAACCACGGCTGGAGCTGGTCAGCGCTCTCCACCAGCACTGATACGCACGCGTTCTGCATCGCTTCGGCGAGTTGGCGTACGCGCGCGGCATTGGCGCCGGTCATCGGATACGCAACCAGGACGTCTCGCGCTCCGGCGTCGCACGCCGTGCGCAGTTCCAGGGTAGTCGCGCACTTGAGATTCGTGACACCACGCTCGACCAGCCGCCGCATCATCGATTCCAGTTTCGCCGTCTTCACGTGCGGACGCCAGCGGTTCGCATCGCCTCCGAGCAGGCCGAGCGTGAAGTCGATGTTCGCGTCCACCAGGTCGGCATAGATGGCGAGCGCAGGGGTGAGAACGTGGTCGAGTCCGGCAATGGTGTAGTCAGGCACGTCGGGATTATAAGCATCTGGCGCGACCGCCGGCATTTCTTCATCTAAGTACCCGATGGACTTCAAGCCAGACGTGATCATCATCGGTGCGGGCGTGGCAGGATTGGGCGCTGCCTCCAAACTCACCAACGCCGGGATCAATGTCCAAGTCCTTGAAGCGCGAGACCGGATCGGCGGCCGGATCTACAGCGTGCGCGAGTTGAACCGAGAGGGTCAGAGTACGGAGAAGCGCGACCAGGGCGGGAGAAAATCGCTGCAAAACCTTGAGGAATTCGCCGTCGAGCTCGGCGCCGAGTTCGTCCACGGCAAGCCCCGCGAGATCTGGGACCTGATCGGCGGTTCTACCGAGCAGGTCGACGAAATGTCGGGCACGAACTGGTGCATTCGCGAGGGACAGGTCGGTCCTTGCGACTTCTTCGACCAGGTCAACGAATTCCTCGGACGCATGAAGATCACCGACCCCGACCAGTCCTTTGCCGAATGGGCGCGCTCTCAGACCGACGTCCCCGAGGCGATCAAGGCGCGCGCATTCGCTTACGTCGAGGGCTTCAATGCCGCGCACGCTGAAGAGATCAGCGTCAATTCGCTCGTCCGGCAAAACGAGGCGGAAGAGAAGATCGAGGGCTACCGCGGCTTCCGCATCCGCGGCGGCTACAGCTTCATTCCCAGGACGCTGCTCGGCATGTGCGACCCCGAGCATCTGCGCATCAGCATGAATACCGCCGTCGAGAGTATCGAATGGAAACCTGGGCATGTCACGGTGCGCGCCCAGCAGGCAAGCTTCGAAGCTCCCAAGGCGCTGATCACGCTCCCGCTCGGCGTGTTGCAGTCAAACGCCGTCCTTTTTTACCCGCCGCTGCATATAAAGCGTCCTGCGCTCGAGAAACTCGCGGTCGGACACGTCGTTCGCGTGACTTTGGTATTCAAGGAGCGCTTCTGGGATGCCATCGCGCTGAATGGCACGACCCTCGAAGACATGCACTTCCTGTTCACCGAGGACCCGTGGTACCCGACCTTTTGGACGACCATGCCGCATCGCACGCCGGTGATGGTCGCGTGGGCGCCTGCGACTGCGGCGGAGCGTCTCTCCGGCAAGGGTGACGAATTTCAAATCGCGCGCGCGGTTCAAACGCTTTCGGAGAAGCTCAACATCGCACCCGATCGCCTCAATGACCTCGTCGAACGTGCTTACGTTTACGATTGGCAGATCGATCCGTTAGCCCGTGGCGCGTACAGTTATTTCCGCGTTGGCGGGGATCGTGCCGCGAAGGAATTGTCCGAGGACGTGTCGCAGACGTTGTTCTTTGCCGGCGAGGCTACCGACCTCACCTGGAATATCGGAACGGTTCATGGTGCGATCTCCAGCGGGTACCGCGCCGCTGAAGAAATAATCGCGGACAGATAACTAAAGAGTAACCCTAACTCTGTTATTCTAAATCGTGAACTCCACCCATGTGTCTTGCAAGTTGTTGCTGTTCAGTCGGTTACGTGGCAAAGTCACCGCCAGCCGCTACTCTGCATCTCACAGGTTTGTACCGGCCCTCGTAGTACCCGCAATCCGCTACGCGTCTGGTCCTCGGTGTCCCGGGGAATTGCAGGGCAAAGCCGCATCCAGAGCGGATTCTGAGCCTGGCACGATTGCGAAAGCTGACTCTGTCGCGAATAATGGAGCCATAGGATCTCATGAAGCAGGAACGAGTACTGATCGTCGAGGACGAAGAAAACGAGCGTACTGGGCTGGCCGAGCTGGTCAGCCTGTGGGGTTTCAAAGTAGATACCGCCGCCGACGGAATGGAGGCGCTGGACAAGGTGGAAGCCTTCAGTCCCGCCATCGTCGTCACCGACATGATGATGCCGCGTATGGACGGCGTCGAACTGCTGCGCCGCATCTCGGACCTTCCTCAGGCGTGCAAGGTGATCGTCATGACCGCGCACGGCAGCGTGGATAGCGCTGTCGAAGCGATGAAGATTGGCGCCTACGATTACATCCAGAAGGGCAGCGATCCTACGCGGCTGCGGACGATCCTGCGCCACGCCATGTCGGAACAGGACGCGGAAGTCCAACTCGAAGCCACGCGCCGCACGCTGCGCGACAAGGGAGTCATGGGTCGTCTGGTCGGTTCCTCGAAGAAGATCCAGGAGATCTTCCGCCTCATCGAGATGGTTGCGCCCAGTACGGCGTCGGTGCTGATCACCGGCGAGAGTGGCACCGGTAAAGAAATGGTGGCGCGCACGATCCATGAACTCAGCCCGCGTAAGGACAAGCCCTTCATCGCCATCAACTGCGCGGCCATTCCCGAGACCCTGATCGAGAGCGAGATCTTCGGCCACGAAAAGGGCGCGTTCACCGGCGCGCTGGAACGCCGTATCGGTTGCTTCGAACTGGCGGAAGGCGGCACGCTGCTGCTCGATGAGATCGGCGAAATGCCGGCGGGCACACAAGCTAAGCTGCTGCGCGTGCTCGAAGACCGCAAGCTGCGCCGGCTCGGCAGCAAGAGCGAAACGTCAGTCGATGTGCGGGTCCTCGCTGCCACCAACAAAGTGCCCGACGATGCCGTCGCGAAAGGCGAACTGCGCCAGGACCTGTTTTACCGGCTGAACGTTTTCAGCCTGCACATGTCGCCGCTCCGCGACCACAAGGAAGACCTGAAGGAACTGGTCGCAGTCATCCTGCCGGACATGAACCAGAAGCACGGGCGCAAGGTACAGATGATCAGCGATTCGGTCATGCAGGCGTTCCAGAATTACTCATGGCCCGGTAACGTCCGCGAACTGCGCAACACGCTCGAGCGGGCTGCGATCGTGTGCGAGGGTTCGGTCATTGAGAGCAAGCATCTGCCGCCGGGGTTCGGCAACGTCGTGCCGCGTCCGCCGGTGCAGGAAGCGAATGCAGTGCGTTTGGGTGTGGGGACGACGGTTGGCGAGGCCGAGCGCCTTCTGATCCTGAAGACGCTCGAGGCCACGAATAACAACAAAACGCGCGCGGCCGAGATCCTCGGCATCAGCCTGAAGACGCTGCACAATAAGCTGAAGGAATACGGCGGACAGACCGTCGTTGCCGCCGACGTGGGGACGTAGAAGCAGTCACCAGTCGCCGGTCGCCGGTGTTGATTTCCTAGCGATTGGCTTGGCGACTGGCGACTGGCGACTCATTCATGCATCTTCGCCTCAAAACCAAGCTGGTCATCGCCATCACGGCGATGGTCGTCGCCCTGGTGACGGCGCTCTCGTATGCCTACGTCGCCCAGCTTGTGCACGAGCGCGTCGAGGACGCTTACAAGGACGGCGATTTCGTAGCTCACCAGATCTTCAACGGCGCGCGCCAGGCGCTGGAACTCGACCTCAGCGATTTCGACCAGACCACCGCCGACCCCAATAATCCCGACGAGATCCGCAAAGCCATCCAGGACAGCCTGCAAAGCGACCCGGGCCTGAATAACTTGCTGCAATCGGTCGTCGGTTATCAACTCGAGATCTACGACGCCGCCATCGTCGACGCGAACGGCATCGCCATCCTCCACACTGACGCCATCCTCCAGAACAAGCCGATGTCCTCGCGCCCGGATTTCGATGCGGTCCGAAAGATGAATCTCTGGCGGCAGATCAAGCTGCTGTACGGCCCGCAAAAGGTCTACGACGTCGACCTCCCGCTCGCGCGCGCCGGCAAGCCTTTTGGGACCATCCGGGTCGGCATTCAGACGATCTTTCTCCAGCACGACTTGAAGCCGCAGCTCAACCGCACACTCGAATTCGCCGGGCTCTCGATCTTTATCTCCTTCCTGCTGGCGGCGGCCCTTTCGAATTTCGCGCTGCGCCCGCTGGAGGCGATCGGCCGCCGTCTCGACCGCCTGTCCGCCGGCGAGGTCGACGCGCCACCGGACACGCCGCCTGCGCGCCAGGACGAAGTGGGTCTTGTCACCAGCAAGATCAACCGCCTCGGCCGCCAGATGCGCGACGTGCAGGAAGTCTTCAGCGCATTAAAAGAGAACCTCGACCAGATCATGGGCAATCTCCAGGATGGCTTGATGCTGTTCACGCACGATGAACGCATCGTCCTGGTCAGCGCCTCCGCCGAGCGCTTCGTCGGACGCGTGCGTTCCGACATCCTGGGCAAGAGCGTTTACGAGGTCTTCACGCCAGAGACGCGCCTTGGACGCCTGGTGCTCGACTGCTTCGAACTCCACCAGGACATCGCCGCGCGCGAGATCGAAACCGACCACAAGCGCGTGCAGGTCTCGCTCGACTTTATCGAAGAGGGCGGCCAGAAGATCGGCGCCCTGCTGACCATGCGAGACGCCGAATCCGTCCATCGCATCGAGGACGAGATCGAACTGTCGCGCCGCATGGCTGCCATCGGGCGTCTGACCTCCGGTGTCGCGCATGAGGTCCGCAATCCTATCAACGCGATCATGGTCCACTTGCAGATCATGCGCGAGAAGATCCAGGGGATCGATCCTGAATCGCGCCGCCACATGGACGTCATCGGCAGCGAGATCCAGCGCCTCGGCCGCGTTGTCCAGACGCTCCTCGACTTCACCAAGCCCGTCGAGTTGCGCCTCGTCGAAACCGACCTGCGGCGCCTGACCGAAGAAGTCGCCATGCTCGCCGGGCCGGAAGCCGCGCGCCACGGCGTGATCGTCCAGACCGACCTGTCCGACGGACCGCTTCCGGTCAAAGTCGATGCCGACCTCGTCAAGCAGGCGGTGCTCAACATCGCGAACAACGGGATCCAGTCGATGCCGAACGGCGGTACTCTCACCCTCTCGGGACACCGCGACGACGGCATCGTCCAGATCGACATCGCCGACCAGGGCGGCGGCATTCCGCCGGAAGTCGGCGAAAAAGTCTTTAACCTTTATTTCACCACCAAGAAGACCGGCACCGGCATCGGGTTGGCCATGACGTATCGCGTCATGCAACTGCATAACGGCGATGTTAGCTTCGATTCGCGTCCCGGGCAGGGCACCACATTCCACCTGCGCTTCCCGGCGCAGGAACAGACGCGCACCGCGGTCCGCAGTGAAGGGGCGCAGGTTAGCGCGTAAAATGAGGAGAAGGGATCATAACCACGGAATGACTCGAAAGCGGACCATCGTCGTTGGCGCGCTGCTGGCTCTCTCGGTGGTGCTGAGCGGCTGCACGAAAAAGAAGCCGCCCCTGCCGCCTCCACAGGCGCAAGCGCCCACGATCACAGATACGAACGTCCCTTCGACGATCCCCGAGGTGCCGGTACCGCAACCCGAGCCCGAGGCCACACCGACCAAGCCTGCTCCCACGGTTTCGAAGAAGCCAAGGCAGCCGCGCAAGATCGAGAGCAAGAAGATTCCCCCCGCCACTCAGCCCGCTGCGCCGGGATCCGCCGATAAGACCGTGGTGGAAGAAGGAAGCAAGCAGCCCGATGCGCCGCAACCGCCGCTGATCGCCAGCGAAAATCCCCAGGCTGCGCAACTCCGAGCCGACACCAATCAATTACTCGGTGCGTCCGAGTTCAACGTCAACAATCTTCACCGGACGCTTTCGAAGGACGATCAGGCGATCGTGCTGCACATCCGCAGCTATATCGATCAATCGCGCCAGGCAATGAAGGACGGCGATATCGAGCGCGCCCATACCCTCGCTATCAAGGCGCACTTGATGTCCGATGAACTCACAAAGAAATAAGCGTCGCGTCAAAGACCAGGCTCACGTCCGACCCTAAGCCCTGGGCCCTACGCCCTGGGCCCTACGCCCTGAGCCCTACGCGCTGAGCTCACTTCTTCCGTCTCGCCGCCTGGATCTTCCCGATCATTTCTTCGGACGGTCCTTTATAAGGTGTGTCGTACTTGGCCGCTTGCGTGAGCGCCGCGACCGCATCCGATCCGCGCTCCAGCTTCGCATATGCAAAACCGAGAAAGTAGTAGGCCGCCGCTTCGTCCTGAGGCGAATCTTTCAGGATCGAGGTCGCGGTCTTCAACTCAGGTATCGCGAGGGCAAACTTGTTCTCGCGAACGAGCGCTTGTCCAAGCACGGAATGCGCCACTCCTGCGAGACTCTTCGCTTGCGGATCGTCCGTCGACTTCGTCTCAAGTTCGATCGCCTTGCGCGCGAAGGCGCCCGCCTTCGCAGGGTTGTCGGTGACGAACGCGCCCGACAACGCGGTCAGGAGCCGTATGTCGTTGCCGTTCTTGGCTAGCACTTTGTCCGCGAACGCAGCCAGCCCAGCGTTGTCTTTCATTTCTTGGAATGTCACGATCGCCAGCGTTGCCACGTTCTGCGTGAACCGGCCGTTTGGGAATGCCGGCAGATAACGGTCGATCTCGGTCATGCGCGCTTTTGCACTCTGCTCTCCGGCGATGGCGTTGTACCCGATCGTCTCCAGGTACTCGTATTGCTGCTTGTACGTCGCCATGGTCTCGGGGGTCTCGCCGTCAGCGGGGATCGAGTGGTATACGGCGGCGCCTCGAGCGGCGTAATCCACGACCTTCTCGTTGGCCTTGATCTGTTGCGCGACGTCCGCTTGCGACACGACGATATCGAGCACCTCGGGCATTGCGGCCAGGGCCTTGTCGCCGCACTCCAGCGCCTTCGCGCTATCGCCGGTCGCCAGGTATTGCTGCGCTAATTGCCAGTTGCCGTAAGCCGATGCCGGCTTGTTGTCGACGTACTTCTTTACGAACTCTTCCAGCATCGCCGTCTTTTGCCTGGCGTCCGACTGGTTGGCGATCGCCTGCAGTTCCTGGTCCTCGGGTGTTCCGGCGGGAATCACGATCTTGCGCTGTGCGAACGCGCTCCCGCACAGCAATGATACGAGCACAACCGCCGCAACCAAACGGATGGTTTTCATGGTGGCCTCCGCGGGACTGGCGAGCCGTGCGCTGGGCCGGCGGCATCGCCCAGATCCTTGTGCGGGGCATGCTACCTCTGTCCGCGCCGCCGGGCAAGAATCCAGCTCACATGTGTGTGTGAGCGACGGTCGATCAGAGGAAAACCAAGAAAGAAAAGGGCAGATGGCAAAATGCTCTTCCGGTCCACCCAGGTGATCGATCATCTGCGGAAGATGTGGAAGACTACTCTGCCGCTCGCCTCGAAAAGCGTTACGTCCACGGACACATCTGACAAATTTTGCATAATTTAAGAGGGGCGCGTGGTTGCGCGCCCCCCCTGTGCGACGGACGTCCAATCTTCACTTACGACATCAAACACGCCGCCGACGCATCCTTAAGAGCCCGCCCAACCCGACCAACCCCGACACGAGCAACGACATACTCGCCGGTTCGGGCGAGACGACGGTGCCGGTCTGGCTAAGGCTGACAATCGTCGTGCCACTGGCGTTTGCGCCAGTAGTGACGAGCGTCTGAAGGTCCCACTGGCTCAGGGGCGCCAGCGACGTGAGACCTGTGCCGGATAGATTGATGACCACCGTCTGGGTAGCTCCGCTGGCGATTGCATAGGACCCGCCGGTAAAGTCCACGCAAAACGAGAAGGGGTCATTCCCCGAGCACGTGCCGGCGCCGTTGTTGAATCCAACGTGAGGCGTGGCGTTCGCACTGCTGATTGTGCTGGTCGCATCGATGGTTGCACCGGTCAAGGCTGTTGAGACCGTATCCTTAAGCGCGAAGCCATCCCAGTAATCGGTTGTCGCATTGGTGTTGGTGATGGTGAACGAGACTTGCGTACTTCCACTCGCCCAGGCTGTGAAGGTAAAGCCGCCTTGGTTCCAAGTGACTGTGTCGGCGTAAGCCGCTCCGCTTGCTAGTAACAGCAGCGCGAGCAGGCCAGCAAATAGTTTCAGGCGCATAGGTTTCTCCTCTGTTTAAGTCGGTTGTGTTTGCCGTGCTGTTGATGAAAGACAAGGTCAACGTCCAAGTGCCCGACGTCAATGTTGTTGGCGTGGTTGAATTTGGCCTGGGGCATTCCAGTTCGCCGCGCCCACATGCAGCGTGTCCGCCATCGCGCGTGGAGCTGCGACAGCAACCATGACCGCGAACCCTGGAATCACCGCTGAAATCGTTTTTGAGCTACCGTCCAAAGTGCCTCCCGACATCCATCCCGTGCTGCTCCAATGGCCGCGGGACGCGGCCCTGTTTCGCCTAGCACTGGTGGGCCGATCCTGTTCCTAGAAGTGCCCATTGATCCTGAAGAAGACGAAGGTGGGCTGCCGCTGTGCTGATGGCTTCCTTCATGTCTCCTGCATAACCGTCAAACAGCGGCTGTCCCAGATCGGACACAATCACGTAGCGGTAGTACCGCCTGTTGTTTTGCTGATTGAATTTGCTCTCGTAGACAGCGCGATATTCAGGGCGGCTCGGGGATACGCTGATTGCGGTCATGTCCACTCTCCGGGAAAGCGTGAACATCATGAAGAGCGCTACCGGGACCTGTAATCACCCAAACGGGTGACGCCGATGGTTATATCGGATTAACAATTGAAAGCTAACGTGAAAGTTAATGCGGGCGCGAAAGCGGCAGTGGCTGCGGTTGTCCCACGGGAGCGCCAAACTGAGGAGCGACTCCTTCCATCGTCATTTTGCTCTTATGGGATCCTGAGCTTTCATCCAAATAGACGAACATGCGACCTCGACAAGCTCGTCAGAATCTTCTTTAGAATTCTTGAGAAGTCCTTTAACGCACCGGAAATCTACTGAAACGCCTCCACTCTGTTGAGATGACTGCGTTTGTTCGACTCGACTCGCCTCACATCAGCGTTGGAGCGCTCGAAATTACGAAAGCGGCACATTGGTGGAATTGACATGACTGCGGTCGCTCCCTACATTCGCAGCATCTTTCAAATGAAGTTGGGCCCGTCGCGGAAACATGAAACGAGCCGACCCTGCTTGCGCCAGGTTTACTGGCGGCTGAGTCGTGTTCTCTACGACAAGAATGAGTTCTCCCCCACAAAACGTCGGCAGTTTTGCGTCTGCGCGGGACCTGTATGCCCTGGTAGATGCGATCGATGATGCGGCAGCGGACGTGCGCCGCTGGCCCGCGGTCGCATCCAAACTCGTTTCGGTGCTTCCACTGGATCTGGCAGACCTTCCGCAGATGGCCCTATCCCCCGGAAATGCACTGCGCCTCCTTCAGCAGGCACGCGGGGAATCGTGGAGCCAGGAGCACATTGAATTGTTGCAGTTCGTATGTACGCGGCTCGACCGTGCAGCCGTCATTCACGACAGGCTGGCTGACAAGGAAGTGCGGTTCCGCGCCACATCCAAGGCATTGAACCATTCGCTGCGCGCGATCGTGGTCGTGGACAAAACCGCCAAAGTGTTCACCACGAACGCTGGTGCGAACGAGATCCTCGCGCAGAAGGACGGACTGTATGTCGAACGGGAGTTTCTAAGGGCTTCCAGGTCCCATGTTGACCTTGAACTTCGACAAAGCATCGAGATGGTGTCGACGAGGAAGTTTCGGTGGCTGGCGAAGTCTGTCCCGCGTGTCTCTGCTCCGGAACATCTCAACCTCGTGCTCACGACGGCGAACGCTTTGATGCGCTCCGGCGATCGGGAGGATCTCATCGTCATCACCATCACGTGCCCAAGCCGGAGAGTCCTTCTCGATCCGGATGTTCTGCGCCGGATGTATTCCTTGACCCGCTCCGAGGCAAATCTCGCCTGCCGTCTTGCTTCGGGAGAAACTGTCGAACAGGCGGCTGAGTCCTTGGCGATCAGCAATAACACCGCTCGAACTCACCTCAAACGGATCTTCATGAAGACCGACACGAACCGGCAGTCGCAACTGGTGCTGTTGCTCGTTCAACACACCCATAACACAGCTCCCAATGCCGGCGAAGGTTTCCCTGGTTTTGCACTGCAGGAATTCCGAGATGCAGACGATCGTCGAGGGCAACGAGGTCCTTATGTGCAAGCGAAGGCGTGCTCCACTACGGCACGCTCCGGGCTGCGCATGTGAGTGCTACGTGAAGGAAAAGGGCAGCTGACAACGCTGCCCTCATCAACTCAGAACTACGAACTCAGAACTCAGAGCTAGGTTTACGCGTCCGGGCCCGCGTCGGGCTTCCGCGCGCGAGCTGCCGGCAGTCCCACGTCCCGGATCTTATACAGCAGCGCCCGGTAGCTGATGCTCAGCGCCCGCGCCGCCTTCTTCCGGTTCCAATGGTTCGCCTGTAAGACCTTCAGAATGACCTTACGTTCGATGTCCAGCACCGCTTGGCGGGTGATCTTCTTCAACGAGATGGGGCCGTCGATGGCGATCTCGTCATCGAAAAAGACTTGCCGCTTGGGCGCCAGCTCGGACGTAACCGCGTCTTCCGTGCCCAAAATCGCAAAGCGGCGCATCAGGTTTTCCAGTTCGCGAATGTTGCCCGGCCAGTGATAACGCTGCAATTGCGCCATCAGTTGCGGCGTGACCGGCCGCGTGCGCGTATTGTATTTCTCGTTGTAAGTGTCGAGGAAATACTGCACCATTGCGGGAATGTCGTCGGCGCGTTCGCGCAGCGGCACCATCTGGATGTTCACCACGTTGATGCGGTAGAACAGGTCCTGGCGGAAGCGTCCGGCTTCCACTTCTTTCTCCAACTCTCGGTTGGTGGCGCAGACCACGCGTACTTCCACCTTCTTGTCTTCGGTGGCGCCGATCCGGCAGAACTGGCCGTCTTGCAGCAACTGCAACAGCTTGGATTGGAGGGAATAGTCCAGCTCCGAGATTTCGTCGAGGAACAAGGTTCCCCGGTTCGCCATCTCAACGCGGCCGGGCTTGGCTCCATGCGCGCCCGTGAACGCTCCCTTTTCGTAGCCGAACAGTTCGCTTTCTAGCAGCGTACCGGGAATGGCGGGGCAGTTCACTTTCACCCACGGGCCGGTATTCCACGGCGATTGCGCATGGATCATGCGCGCGACGAGGTCCTTGCCCGTGCCGCTCTCTCCGTGGATCAGCACTGGAAGATTGGAGGCCGCGATTTTGCGGATCCTCTCGCGCACTGACTGCATTTGGCGAGTCGTACCGAACATGATCGCGTCCGGCGGAATGGATCCACCACCGGTACGATCAAACACGGAAGCAAGTCCAGCGGTTGACATGAATCTCCTTCTTGTGCGGAACGTTGCGCTTTAGTGACGGTACAGTGCACTCGAAGCGCCAAACGTTTCATCAACTAAGGTGCTACGATTGGCCAACACAAAAACGTATCACTTCGAATTTCAACTACTTCTGCGCAAGTAAGGAACGGCGGGGAGCCCGGGGGAACGAGAAGTCTAGCAGATTACGACCATCAAAAGAGAAAACTATTTCACAGGGCGGAAGCAACTTTCCCTTTGGCTTCGCCAAGCGGCTTAGAGAAACGCAAGCCAACGAGATGACAACGGTCCCCGTGTGTGATCCGGACCAACCTTGCTTTCAGGCTGCGGACTGATTGCG
The DNA here is from genome assembly GCA_964559835.1 of uncultured Terriglobales bacterium. Classification (GTDB taxonomy): domain Bacteria; phylum Acidobacteriota; class Terriglobia; order Terriglobales; family Acidobacteriaceae; genus DAISJI01. The sequence continues at coordinate 97,418 of CAZLJE010000003.1, read as the reverse complement.
GAGACGTCGCCGTTGTCGGCATGGGAGCTACGGGAATCTCTAATGACAAGTTACTGGATTTGGGTAAGTTACGTCGTGTGGCTAAAAGAATTCCCCCGGCGCTGATATTCAGCGCGGTGGCAAATTCGAGGAATTCTTTGCCCTCTTGATCGACGCCGCGTACAAATACCGGAATCGACAACGGTAGCCGCTGATGTTTCCGCCTGTCAGACCCAGTAAGTGTCATTATCGTAGTTCCGTGGCTCGTAAGGGGCACATGAGGGGCCAAACAACCTTATATATCTTGTTCGTGCGCCTGATATTCGAAAAATTAGAAGACTCAGTCACTTACACGAAAGTAACCAAAATCGGTATCGAAAGGATGAACAGTAAGTTCGACACCTTATACGCAACAGTTTGCGACATTTGAGGAAAGTTGTTGCACTGTAGTCCTTGACTCGCGCGAGCTATTCGCCCTATTATCTAGCAGATTCGCCCCAATCTTCCCCCCGAATCCACTCTGGTTCTTTTTGCGTGTCCGACTCTGCTCACAATCCGCTCGCAGGCGCAGCTGCCCCAAGCCAAGCTGCTGCTGTTTTCTCAAACAGAGATGCCAACCTGGAGCACACCCTCCAAGGTGCCTGCCCGGAAAGCGGGCCAGAAGGCGAACTCCTCCGCGAATATCGCCAGTTACAGGAACAGTATTCCCGCTGTGCCCAGGCGCTGGCCACGGCTGCTCATGATCTGCGTACACCCTTGTCGGTCGTGTCAGGATATATCGAGCTGCTGCTCAGCGGAAAACTGGGAGCTCTGAACGAAAAGCAGACCGGCTGCCTCGAAGATATGTATGCCAGCAGCCAGCGGCTCGGCCGCTTGATCACCGACTTCCTTACCTTCAGCGCCGTCCAGACCGGCAATCTCAATCTGCGCTTCGACGAAGCAGGCGATATGCATGCCTGCCTCACGGAAGTATGCAGCTTCTGGCTGCCCCGGTTTCAGAGCAAAGGCGTAGCCTTTTATTACCTCGCTAACGAACACCTGCAGCCGTTCCCGTTCGACCACGACCGCATTCAAAGAGTCGTCTCCAACCTGCTGGAGAACGCGCTCAAGTTCACTCCACAGGGAGGCACGGTCTGGCTCAACGCCGAACCGCAGCTCTGGGAGCGCCGGCAGTCGGAGCCGCGCAGCATCAGCAAGGAACGGCGCAAACGCCCGCACCTGCTCGCCCCCAATGCCGTGCGTGTCAGTGTCGCCGACACCGGCCCGGGCATTCCGCCAGAGTTCCACCAGGAGATCTTCGGCGACTTCTTCCAGGTGCCGAACAACGATGCTTCCGGACCCGGCATGGGACTGGGCCTGGGAATTGCCCGCAGACTGGTTCAGGCTCATGGGGGTAAAATCTGGGTGGAAAGCGAACCGGGCTGCGGCAGCAAGTTCTCATTTCTCCTACCGCTACAACAGAGCATTACAACGGGCTAGCAAGGACCGGGACTGGTAATGGCAAACGTACCGAATCTTTTCGTCGTGGACGACGAGCCCAGCATGCTGCGGTATCTGCGCACCTTGCTGGAAGTGGAGGGCTACAAAGTCGATACCGCCTCCAGCGGCGAGGAAGCTGTGCGCCGTCTGACCGAGATGCAGGTGCCTCCCGATGTCGTTCTCCTCGACGTGCTCATGCCTCCCGGTATTGACGGCCTGCAAACGCTCGAGCAATTGCGCCAGCGTTACCCGCATTTGAAAGTCATCATGTTGTCCTGCGTCAGCGATACCCGGAAGGTAGTACAAGCCATCCGGCTCGGCGCCGTCGATTACCTCGCGAAGCCATTCCAGAAAGCCGACCTCGAGGCCGTCATCCAGCAGTGCATCGGCGACAAGGCCGCGGCCGCTCCGGCCGTCGTGGGCGAGATCGAAGATCTCGGCGATGACGTATTTTTTGTCTCCGGCTCCCCTGCCATGCGCAAGATCCGCTCGCAGGCCAAGCTGGTCGCCAACGTCGACATCCCCATCCTCATCCTTGGCGAGAGCGGCGCCGGCAAAGAAGTCGTCGCCAAACTCATTCACAAGTATTCCCCGCGTGCGCACCGTACTTTCATGAAGGTGAATTGCGCCGCGGTTCCCGGCGACCTCTTGGAGAGCGAATTGTTCGGCTACGAGCCCGGAGCCTTTACCGGCGCTTCCACCTCGAAACCCGGCAAGTTCGAGCTTTGCAATAAGGGCACGCTGCTGCTCGACGAGATCGGCGAAATGCCGCCCGCTCTTCAGGCCAAGCTCCTCCACGTCCTTCAGGACCAGCAATTCTCGCGCCTGGGCAGCCGACACATGGTGAAGGTCGACGTCCGCGTCCTTGCCGCGACCAACATCAATGTCCCGGAGGCGATCGCCGCTAAGAAACTGCGCGAAGACCTTTATTACCGCCTGAACGGCTTCACCATCAACCTGCCGCCACTGCGGGAACGTAGGGAAGAGATTCCGATCCTGCTGAAGCACTTCATGGGACAGGTGGCGGAGCGCTATGCGCGACCGCCGCTGCCGCTGTCGCCATCGCTGACCCGCGCCTGCGAAGCCTATCCCTGGCCCGGAAATCTGCGCGAGCTCGGTAATTTCGTAAAGCGTTTCATGGTGCTCGGCGATGAAGAGATGGCCATCGCCGAACTCGCTCCGCATGCTGACCGTGCGTTCGGCGCCGCCGCCGGATCGGGCGCCGTAGTTTCCGCGGGCGGCCTCAAGGGATTGGTTCGCGGCGTCAAAGACGAAGCGGAGATCGAGGCCATCAGTAAGGCGCTCGACGAGACCAACTGGAACCGGAAAAAGGCCGCCATGCTGTTGAAGATCAGCTACAAGGCGTTGCTGTACAAGATCCGGCAGTACGATATCCAGCGCACCACGCCTGCCAACTAGCACTCGAGAGATCAACCGTGGTTGCGATGACAGATTTTGTTGTCAAGCCCCCTGGATATCACAAATCCGCCCAAGTCGCTGACTCGCCTCACGATATAGTTTGTGTAAACGTGAGGGAATCACCCCCTGCAACCTGCTACACTGGAAGTAAGAGTTAAGAGTAAAGAGAAAAGGCTTCTCTGCCCCTCCGCGCCCTCTGCGCTGAGGGTTTTGTTTTCCTTCGTGAAACCATCGTGACCTTCGTGTGAACCGGCCTCGCGCCGCTAGGAGTCCTATGTCCGATCCAGTTCTGCTAACTCGCATGATTTAGGGATTTTGCAATGACCGTCTCCTAACTCCAATCATTCCGGCGATCTGGCGACGGCTCTTCCTAAATCCCCGCCGTTAGGGAACTTACGAATCGCACCCCACCCCCACCCTCGAAGAGCACATCACCTCGACGTGGAACAATTTGCGCACACGGCTTACCATTGCCTGTTATGCCGGTCGAAACTGACATCAATCAGAGCACTTATACGCCGGTCAAAGCGCCGCGCGGCACCAGCATCTCCTGCAAGAGCTGGCAGCAGGAAGCCGCGATGCGCATGATCATGAACAACCTGGACGAAGAGGTCGGCGAGCGGCCCAAAGACCTCGTCGTCTACGGTGGTACCGGCCGCGCGGCCCGAAGCTGGGAGTGTTTTCACGCCATCGTCAGTTCGCTCGAGTCGCTCGACAACGACGAGACACTGCTGGTGCAGTCCGGCAAGCCCGTCGGGATCTTTCGTACGCACGAGTACGCGCCGCGCGTATTGATCGCGAACTCCAACCTCGTCGGACACTGGTCGAACTGGCAGAAGTTCAATGAACTCGAGCGCGCGGGCCTGATGATGTACGGCCAGATGACCGCCGGGTCGTGGATCTACATCGGCTCGCAGGGGATCGTCCAGGGAACGTTCGAGACTTTTGCCGCAGCGGGAGAAAAACATTTCGGCGGCGAGTTGGAAGGGAAGTTGATCGTCAGCGGCGGGATGGGTGGCATGGGGGGCGCGCAGCCATTGGCGGCGACCATGACCGGAGCGGCGTTCCTCGGCATCGACGTCGATGCGGAACGGATAAAGAAGAGGCTGAAGACCGGCTATTGCGACTTCATGGTCAACACCCTCGACGAGGCGCTGCGAATCCTGAAGAACGCTGTGCGCAAGAAAGAGAACGTTTCCGTCGGGCTTATCGGAAATTGCGCCGACGTCATTCCGGAACTTGCGGCGCGCGGTGTAGTGCCTGACATTCTGACTGACCAGACGAGCGCACACGATCCGCTGAACGGCTACGTGCCCAACGGGATGTCGCTGGAGCAAGCGTTGGAGCTGCGGAAGCGCGATCCTAAGGCGTACGAAGAACGCTCGCTTGATTCCATGGCGAAGCATGTCGAGGGCATGCTCGCGCTGCAGAAGATGGGCAGCGTCACGTTCGATTATGGCAACAATATCCGCACCTTCGCCTTTCAGCGCGGCGTCAAGAACGCCTACGACTTCCCGGGATTCGTGCCGGCATATATCCGCCCACTGTTTTGTGAAGGACGGGGCCCGTTCCGCTGGGTAGCGTTGAGCGGCGAACCGAGCGACATTCACGTCACCGACGAGCTGGTGCTGGAGCTGTTCCCGCAGAATCGTATCTTGTCGCGATGGATCAACCTGGCGCGCAAGCGGATCAAGTTCCAGGGCCTCCCGGCGCGTATCTGCTGGCTTGGTTACGGCGAACGCGCGCAATTCGGCCTCGCAATCAACGACCTGGTGAAAAAAGGGAAGATCAAGGCACCGATCGTGATTGGTCGCGATCATCTTGATACCGGCAGTGTGGCATCGCCATTCCGCGAGACCGAAGGAATGAAGGATGGTTCAGACGCAGTTGCCGATTGGCCCCTGCTGAACGCGATGTTGAACACGGCGAGCGGTGCTTCGTGGGTGAGCATTCATAACGGCGGCGGAGTCGGTATCGGCTACTCGCAGCATGCTGGGCAGGTCACGGTCGCGGACGGAACCGATGCGATGGCGAAGCGCATCGAACGCGTTCTCACGAACGATCCGGGAATCGGTGTCGCCCGTCACGTGGACGCGGGTTATGACGAGGCGAAGCGCTTCGCGGAAGAGAAGGGAATCAAGATACCGATGAAGTGAGGTGACGGTATGGCCGGTCCAAGTGCGCAATCCAAAGCCGCCGCGGGAATCTCGTTCGACGAACTCCTTCGCCACAACGAGGAGGAGACACAGCGTTGGCATGAATTTTTCCGCGCGCATCCGGAGGCACTCGACATTGCTGTCGCCGTGGCGCAATCGGATTCGGTACGCGCGATGCTGGTCCACATCATGGCAGTCGACCTTCTCTATTCCGAGCGCATCCAGGGCATCACGCGTGTGACGATTGCGGCCAGCGATTTTCCTTCCGGCAGTGTGGATGAGATCTTTGGAATCGGCGCGAGAGCCCGCGAAGCCTTCCGCGGTTTGCTTGCGCGCTACACCGATGCCGAGTGGAACGAGATCATCACATTCGGGAGCAAGACCTCTGGCACGTTGACCGCATCGCGGCGCAAGATGTTTGCCCACACAATGTTCCATTCCATGCGCCACTGGGCGCAGTTGGCGACCGCTCTGCGGCAGAACGGGTTCAAGCAGGATTGGCAGCACGACTTCATCTTCACGAAAGCCATCGATTGAAAGCGACCGCTCCCATCCTCCTCACCAACATCGGGCAACTGGTCACGCTACGCGGCGGGGCGGGGCCGAGGCGCGGGCGCGAACTGAGCGAACTGAACATCGTTGAAGACGCTGCCGTGCTCTGCGCGGCGGGAAAGATCGTCAGTGTCGGCACGCGGCGCGAGGCGATCCGCGATAGCTGGCTGCGCTCAAGGGGCAAGAAAGTTCGCGAGATCGACTGCGGCGGAGGCGTGGTGCTGCCGGGGTTCGTGGATTCGCACACGCACCCGGTGTTCGCGGCGCCGCGCTTGGTGGATTTCGAGAAGCGGCTCTCGGGCGCGACATACGAGGAGATCGCCGCTGCCGGAGGTGGCATCGCCTCCAGCATTGCTGGGGTCCGGAAAGCCTCGCGCGCTTCGCTGGCGGACAAGGTCCTTTCGGCGCTGCGCGAGTTGGCGGCGCAAGGGACTACGACGGTCGAGGCGAAATCCGGTTATGCGCTCAGCGTCGATGGAGAGTTGAAGTCCCTGGAAGCGCTCAAGTCAGTCCAGGTGCAATGGCCGGGAACCCTGGTCCCGACGCTGCTCGGGGCACACGTTGTCCCTCCGGAGTACAAGGACCGTCGTGAGGATTACGTGCGCGCTATTTGCGAAGAAATGATTCCGGCCGCAGCGCGCCGAAGAATTGCGCAATTCGTGGACGTGTTCGTCGAGCGTGGCGCCTTCACCACCGACGAAGCGCGCCAGATCTTTTCCGCTGCCCGCAAGCACGGTCTCGGAGTCCGCGCGCACGTATGCCAACTTACCCCGGCGCAGGTCGGACCGCTCATGGAGTTCGACCCGGCCTCGTTCGACCATATGGATCACGTCAGTGACGACGAGCTGCCGGTGCTGGCTAAGTCCAACACCGTGGCGACGCTACTTCCCGGCGCGGCTTACTTTCTCGGCCTGACGCGGTATCCGGCGGCGCGAAAGATGATCGACGCAGGTGTCGCTGTCGCACTGGCCACAGATTACAACCCTGGAAGCTCGCCGACGACGAACATGCAGATGGTGCTGTCGCTGGCATGCACGCAGATGAAGATGTCGCCGGCAGAAGCCATCGCGGCCGCGACCATCAACGGAGCGCACGCATTGCGAATGTCAGAACGCAAAGGAAGCATCGAGCCCGGCAAGGATGCGGATTTTGCCGTCTTTGGCGTCCGGGACTACCGCGAGATCTGCTACTGGTTCGGCTCAAACCTGTGCGGAATGTCCATTTCCGGACAGCGAATACTTTCGCCAGTCGAGCCTTGACGGACAAAGTTGAAACTTCCTGCTAACTTTTCGCGTTATGACTCGTAATTTGAAACGTGGAAGTGTGTGTCCGTTCGAGTTCGGAGCCGATACACGGAATAATGAGGAGAGCGAATGAAGCGATTCCTGTTGTGTGCTGCCGTTGTGCTCATGGCGTTTGCGGCGAGCGCACAGCGCCTGCCCGAGACCGCCGTGCCCTCGCACTACAAACTCACGCTGACACCCGACCTGCAAAAGGCGACCTTCGATGGCGACGAGACCATCGATGTCCGCGTGACGAAGCCGACCAGCCAGATCGTGCTGAATTCCGCCGAGATCACATTTACCGGCGTGTCCATCACCTCGGGCGGCAAGTCGCAAACCGCGAAGGTCACGACCGACGACAAGAAAGAAATGGCGACACTCGCCGTCGATAACCAAATCCCCGCCGGCCCGGTGCAGATCCACATCAAGTACTCGGGGATCCTGAACGACAAGCTCAAAGGCTTCTACCTGAGCAAGTCGAAGGCGCGGAATTACGCCGTTACGCAGTTCGAGGCAACGGACGCCCGGCGCGCGTTCCCATCGTTCGACGAGCCCGCATACAAAGCTACCTTCGACATCACTCTCGTGGTGGACAAGGGCGACACCGGAATTTCGAACGGCAAGATCATCAACGACCAGCCCGGGCCGAGCGACAACAAGCACACGCTCACGTTCGACACGACTCCGAAGATGTCGACCTACCTTGTTGCCTTCCTGGTCGGCGACTTCAAATGCGTCGAGGGCGCACAGGACAACATACCCATCCGGGTCTGCGCCGTGCCGGAGAAGGCGCAGCTTGGACAAACTGCGTTGGAGTCGGCCAAGGCGGTGCTCGCGTATTACGACAAGTACTATGCGATCAAGTACCCCTTCAAGAAGCTCGACCTGATCGCCCTACCCGATTTCTCGGCCGGCGCCATGGAGAACACGGGAGCGATCACCTATCGAGACGTTCTTCTACTGGCCGATCCCGCAACTGCATCTGTCGGCCAGAGAAAAGCCGTGGCTTCGGTGGCGGCGCACGAGATGGCGCACCAGTGGTTCGGCGACCTCGTGACCATGGCTTGGTGGGACGACATTTGGCTGAACGAGGGTTTCGCCACCTGGATGTCCTCTAAGCCCATCAAGGCATGGAAGCCCGAGTGGAATGTAGACATGGACGATGTGCAGGGAACGTCCGGCTCGCTTGGCGTCGATGCTTCCAAGAACACGCGTGCAATCCACGCGAGCGCCACGGAAGCCGATACACCGGACGCAATCTCGCAACTATTCGACGGCATCGCCTACGGCAAATCCGCCGCCGTGTTGCGCATGATCGAGCACTACCTGGGTGAGGAACCGTTTCGTGCCGGAGTGAACTCGTACTTGAAGCAGCACGCATACGGCAACGCGAAATCCGACGACTTCTGGAACGCGATGACCGCGGCGTCAAAGAAGCCGGTCGACAAGATCATGCCCACGTTCGTCAACCAGGCGGGCGCGCCGATGCTGTCGGTCACTGCACAGTGCGCCGGCAACAAGGCGACGCTGAATATTTCGCAGACGCGCTTCTACGAGGATCCGGCGCTGCTGAAGCAGGGTAGCAAGGAGCTGTGGCAGGTGCCGATCTGCATCAAGACGCCATCCGGCGCGCAGCAATGCGAAGTGATCACGCAGAAGCAGCAGGCGGTCGCGCTGAATAGCTGTCCCGACTGGGCCTATATCAACGCCGGCGGATACGGCTATTTCCGCACCAACTATAGCCCCGAGATGATCGCCAAGATCTCGGCGGCAGCGGAGACTGGACTGAAGCCTGAAGAACGCATCATGCTGCTCGGAGACGAGTGGGCATTGGTGCGCGCCGGGCAGCATCCGATCGGCGAATATCTCGACGTCGTCTCCGGATTGAAGAACGATCGCACGCGTCAGGTGATCCAGACTTACCTCGGCCCGCTCGGCTACATCAATTCGCGCATCGCGGAGGGCCCGGAGAAGGACCAGTATCGCGCATGGTTGCGGAACTTCCTGCGTCCGCTGGCGAATGAACTCGGCTGGAGCCCGAAGCCGGGTGAGAGCGACGAGGTCCGCGAGTTAAGGCCGTCGGTGCTGGGCGCAATGGGCTTCACGGCGCGCGACCCTGAGGTGCTGGCGCACGCGAAGGCCTTGGCGCAACAATACATGAACGACCCGAAGTCTGTGGATCCGAATGTCGCCGGGCTGGTCCTGAACCTGGCGGCGATCCAGGGCGACGAGGCTTTGTACAACGCGTACCTGGCGAAGCTGCAAAATTCAACTGCCCCGGAACAGTTCTATCGCTACGCCGGCGCGCTCACGTCATTCCGCGATCCCAAGCTCGTGCAACGGACGTTGGACGCGGTGCTGACTCCGGCGGTGCGTTCGCAGGACATGTTCAGCGCACTGTTCGGGTTGTTGGGCGACGACGAGACCCGCGAACTCGCCTGGAACTTCTTCAAGACGCATTTTGCGGAGATCGATAAAAAATCCGGCGGTGGTCTGGGCGGAGGCTACGGCGGTCTGGCGAGTTCCTTCTGCAGCGAAGATGCGAAGGGCGACGTGCAGCAGTGGTTCGCACAACACCCCGACCCTACTCCGCGTGGGTTCCAGCGGGGGATGGAGCGCCTGAACGACTGTGTCCGCATCCGGCAGGACCAGGGACCGAAGCTGTCCGGGTGGCTGAAAGAACACGGCGCGACGGCCGGACAGTAGAAGATCGCACTACGAAGAACACGAGGGGCACGAAGGATATGTCTTAGTGTACTTTGTGTCCTTTGTGGTGAATCCGGTGGGCGGAGCAGAATGTCAGCGGGAATTTGTTACAATGAGTCTGCCCGAAGCACGGCAATTCCTTCCTGATTTCGGGCGCGCGCAGAGCCCGCGCGGCAACCAGAGTGGCCAGGTAGCTCAGCTGGTAGAGCGCAGCCCTGAAAAGGCTGGCGTCGGCGGTTCGATTCCGTCCCTGGCCACCATCATTCCAAAGCAGTTAGAACGATTTCACCGCATTTCTCCAGCCCACAGGCAGCCTTCTATCAGCTGGTCCTTGATCGCAAGCTCGGCGAATACACGCTCCCCGATGGCTGGATCATCGTGGCCGCGGGTAACCGCGATTCCGATCGCGCGCATACCACGCGCATGCCCACGCCGTTGCGCAATCGTTTTGTTCACCTGGAGTTCGAGGTGGACACGCAAGAATGGTCGGAATGGGCAATCCGGCCGGAGGTCATCGCCTTTATCCGCTTCCGGCCGCAACTGCTGAGCGCGTTTGACCGGGACGCAAATGCGTTTCCCTCGCCGCACTCCTGGGGATTTGTCTCGCGCATTCTCGACAGCGGCCCCGATGCGAGCGTGGAGCATGAGATGTTCGCCGGCGCGGTAGGGACCGGAGCAGCGACCGAATTCTCCGGGTTCTTGAAGATGTTCCGCGAGCTGCCGAACATCGACGCCATCCTTCTCAATCCTGGCGGCGAGCCAGTGCCCGAATCGCCGGCGGCGCAGTACGCCGTCGCCTCGGCCCTCGCTCACCCCGGTTCCGATACCAACTTCGACTGCATCTGCCTGTATCTCGAGCGCATGCCCACGGTGTTCCGCGTCCTGAGTGTGCGCGATGCCACCCTGCGCGACCAGAAGATCAAGTACACCGCTGGCTACACCAAGTGGGCCATTCAGAACCACGACGTGCTCGCATAGACACGCCCATTACCACACCCGAATTTCAACCGGGGAGGAACCTCGCCTTTATTTGCCCCGACAGAATGAAGCACTTAGATGTCTCAGTTTTTGCAGTTTGTTTATAACAAAACATAATGAACGTATAAACATTATAAGTTTGCCTTTGACGAATAAATCCGTACATTGGTCGCTGGCGACTGGTGGCTGTAACTGAGCCGAGTGCATGACTTGCTTCTCGAATATCCCGAATGCAAGCGTAACGAACGTCGCGAGGCGGCCCCGATTGCCGCTTGCGCTTCGCGCCTTCCGAATTACACGGTTTCCCAGAGACAAGGGATGATGTAGCCCGAAGCAGCAGCGATTGTGAAAGGCCATCATCCACCGCAGTGATGGCCTTTTGAGTTTCGACGAGATCTATGGAATTGAAACGCAACAGCCGAGCAATATCAGACGGACCCAACCGGGCTGGCGCTCGCGCCATGTTGAAAGCGGCCGGTTTCAACGATGCCGACCTGCGCCGGCCTTTTATCGGTGTCGCAAATACCTGGATCGAGATCGGCCCTTGCAACTACCACTTGCGTGAAGTCGCGGCGGCCGTGAAGGAGGGCATTCGCGATGCGGGTGGAACGCCGATGGAGTTCAACACGGTTTCCATCTCCGATGGAATCACGATGGGCGTCGAAGGCATGAGGATGTCCCTCGTGAGCCGCGAGGTGATCGCCGACTCTATCGAACTGGTCGCCCGCGGAAATCATTTTGACGCGATCATTGCTCTGGTCGGGTGCGATAAGACGATTCCCGGGGCCGTGATGGCATTGGCGCGGCTCGACATTCCAGGCCTCGTCCTCTACGGCGGGTCGATTGCACCCGGACATTGCGATGGACGAGACATCACTATTCAGGACGTCTACGAAGCGATTGGAGCACACGCGAACCACCGCATCACCGATGAACAACTCCTCGACATCGAGAACACGGCATGCCCGGGGTCCGGTGCATGCGGCGGTCAGTTCACCGCCAATACCATGGCGATGGTGTGCGAATTCCTGGGAATCTCGGCACTCGGAACCGCGAGCGTTCCCGCGGTAGACGCGAAACGACCTCAGGTTGCCCGAAGAGTGGGCACGATGATCATGGACCTCCTGCAGCGTAACCTCACGCCGCGACAGGTGATCACGCGCGACGCCCTGGAGAATGCGATCGCGGGCGTCGCTGCCACCGGCGGTTCGACGAATGCGGTTTTGCACCTGCTCGCCATCGCTCATGAAGCCGGCCTGCCACTCGATATCGAAGATTTCGAGAAGGTCTGCGCGAGCGTACCGATATTGGCTGACCTGAAGCCGGCGGGCCGTTTCGTCGCTACCGACCTGTATCGAGCAGGCGGCACGGCGCTGGTCGCGAAAAGGCTGCACGAGGCGCGGCTACTGCGATCAAGCGCCATCACTGTTTCCGGGAAGACCTTGGGCGAAGAGGCAGAGGCGGCAACCGAGACGGCGAACCAGGAAGTTGTTCGACCGATCGAGCGGCCACTCAAGTCGCGCGGTGGACTGGTGATCCTGAAAGGAAATCTCGCACCGGAAGGCTGCGTGCTCAAGATCGTCGGAGAAGATCGTTCACGGTTCGAAGGGCCAGCGCGAGTCTTCGACAGTGAAGAAGAGGCGTTCGCGGCCGTACAGGTCGGCAGTATTCAAAAAGGTGATGTCGTCCTTATTCGCTATGAAGGTCCGCGGGGCGGACCGGGGATGCGCGAAATGTTGGATGTGACTGCAGCGCTGGTTGGCGTCGGGTTGGGCGATTCGGTCGCGCTCCTTACGGATGGCCGTTTCTCCGGCGCGACGCATGGATTCATGGCGGGACATGTCGCACCCGAAGCGGCGTGCGGCGGCCCGATTGCGGCCGTTCGCGACGGCGACCGGATCGAATTCGACGTGGAAGCACGCGAGTTGCGAGTCGCTATCACACCACAAGAGATCAAGCATCGCCTCAAGAATTGGCGTCCGCCAGTCTGCCGGTACGCGAACGGCGTCATGGCGAAGTACGCGAGGCAGGTGTCGTCGGCGGCGCGCGGTGCGGTCACGACGGAGTTCAAGGAATCAGCGGAGGCGGTCAGCTACGCGGGGGCGGGAGTGCAATGCCACTGAGAATGACCGGCGCGGAAATCATCTGGGAATGCCTCAAGCGCGAAGGCGTGCGTCACGTCTTCGGCTATCCAGGCGGCGCCATCCTGCCGGCGTATGACGCGCTCTGCAAATATCCCGAGATCCATCACGTCCTGGTGCGGCACGAGCAGGGCGCCGCACACATGGCAGACGGGTACTCCCGAGCGGGCGGAGGCGTCGGTGTAGCGATCGCAACTTCAGGTCCTGGCGCGACCAACCTTGTTACCGGCATCGCGACCGCGATGATGGATTCTTCGCCGATGGTGTGTATCACCGGGCAAGTTGGCAGTAAGGTCATCGGTTACGACGCCTTCCAGGAAACCGACATCACCGGGATTACCCTGCCCATCACCAAGCACAACTACCTCGTCACACGCCCCGACGAACTCGCAAGAGTGATCCGCGAAGCGTTCCACATCGCTAAGTCCGGAAGGCCAGGGCCGGTACTGATCGACGTCACCAAAGACGCGCAGCAGATGAGTTGCGATTTCGAGTGGGAGGGTACCGAGCCACGTCCGCACAAGCGCCCCGTGCAGGCGCCGAGCCGGCAGAACTATGAACAGGCGCTCGATCTCCTCCACCAGGCAAAGCGTCCCGTCATCCTGGCGGGACACGGAATCCTCCTGTCAGGCGCGATGCGTGAAGTGCTGACGTTCGCCGAACGTGGGGATATCCCGGTCGCCATGACGCTGCTCGGCATCGGCGGCTTTCCCGCATCGAACCCGTTGAACCTGGGCATGATGGGCATGCACGGAGAGGCATGGGTTAACACCGCCATCCAGGAAGCCGACCTTCTGCTCGCGCTTGGCATGCGGTTTGACGACCGAGTCACCGGCAACCTGAAGACGTATGCCGCGACGGCAAAGAAGATCCACGTCGAGATCGATCCCGCTGAAGTCAACAAGAACGTGAAGGTCGACGTGGCTTTGATCGGCGATCTCCGCAGCGTGTTGCAGGACTTACTATCGATACTCGAGCGCGGAAATCGAAGCGACTGGAGGACGCGAATCGCGGAACTGAAGGGCGATTCCACAGTTCGGGACATTCAAAACCTTCCCGACAACGGACACCTGTATGCCGCGCATGTGATCAACGACTTGTGGAACGTAACGGGCGGGGACGCGATCGTGGTCAGCGACGTTGGCCAGCACCAGATGTGGGAAGCGCAGTACTACCACCACGATAATCCACGCTCGTTGATTACCTCCGGCGGGTTGGGAACGATGGGTTTCGCGCTTCCGGCCGCGATCGGCGCCAAGTTCGCCAAACCGGATGCGGAGGTGTGGGTCGTTGCGGGCGATGGCGGATTCCAGATGACGATGGCCGAGTTGGCGACGGTTGGCCAGGAGGGACTCGACATCAATATCGCCATCATCAACAACGGCTACCTCGGCATGGTCCGCCAGTGGCAGGAGTTCTTCTACGAACGCCGATACAAGGCGACGCCGCTGCACAACCCAGATTTCGTGAAGTTGGCGGACGCGTTCGGCCTGCGCGGGATCGAGGTACGAAAGCGCCGTGAAGTCGTAAGCGCGGTGCGCGAGGCGAGGAACCATCGTGGAACCTGCGTTATCAACTTTTACGTCGAGCAGGAAGACTCCGTGTTCCCAATGGTGCCGGCGGGCGCAGATCTGCATGACATGATCCGCCGTCCCAACCCGTTGGTCGAGACTGCCCAGGATACGTAATTTTCAGCACAACGAGATCGGGGGAAGAATGATTGCAACACTCGTCGTTCACGTAGAGAACAGGCCGGGAGTTTTGAACCGCGTAGCTTCGTTGTTCCGCCGTCGCGCCTTCAACATCGAGTCGCTGACCGTCGGACACACGGAAAAGCCAGGCATCTCGCGGATGACCATCGTGGTCGACACGGACGACGCAGGTGCGGCGCGCCTTGAGGCCAACCTCTACAAGCTGATCAACGTGCTGCGGGTCGACAATATCACCAACGCACCGTCGGTTTTTCGCGACCTGGTGATGGTCAAAGTTTCGACGACGGCCGAAACTCGCGCCGAGATCATGCAACTGGCTCATGTGTTTCGAGCGCGAGTCGTCGATGTTGCCACTGACTCGATGGTGCTGGAAGCAACCGGCGCAGAGGACAAGATCGACGGGCTTATCGAAGTGCTTCGGCAATATGGGATCGTCGAAGCCACTCGGACCGGACGTGTGGCCATGGTTCGAGGCGTTCCGCGACCAAACGAAGAGCTTGTTGTCCGTTCCCCAGGCAAAGTAACCGAATTTGCTGGAGAGGAACCAGTCTCTTACTCGGTGTAAGAACCAGCGGGCAAGCCCGCGAGAGAAGGAAATGGCAAATATCTACTACGAAACTAATGCGGACCTGTCGCTGATCAAGCAAAAGAAAGTAGCTGTCCTCGGCTTTGGTTCGCAGGGGCATGCCCACGCCCTTAACCTGCGCGATAGTGGAGTCGAGGTCCGGATCGGTCTGCCGGCTGGAAGCAGGTCGCGCCAGAAGGTCCAGGACGCTGGACTCGAGGTCCTCTCCCCGTCGGAAGCAACGCAGTGGGGAGACGTCGTCGTGGTGCTGGTCCCGGACACGTCTCAGCCGGAATTGTATAGGCACGAGATTGAGCCGAACCTCACGGCCGGTAAGGCGCTGCTGTTCGCGCACGGCTTCAACGTGCATTTCAAGACCGTCACCGCCCCCAAGAACGTCGACGTTGTCATGATCGCGCCGAAAGCACCCGGACAGCGGGTTCGCGAGGTATTCGTCGAAGGCGGTGGCACGCCTGCGCTGCTGGCGGTACACCAGGACGCGACCGGCACCGCTAAAGAACTGACACTGTCTTACGCGCGCGCGCTGGGCGCTACTCGCGCCGGAGTGCTCGAGACCACCTTTGCCGAAGAGACAGAGACCGACCTGTTCGGCGAGCAAGCTGTTCTGTGCGGCGGAGTGAGCGCACTCATCAAGGCTGGATTCGAGACGCTCGTGGAGGCCGGTTACCAGCCCGAAATCGCATACTTCGAGTGTATGCATGAGCTGAAGCTCATCGTTGACCTGGTGTACCGCGGCGGCCTGAACTACATGCGTTATGCGGTGAGCGATACCGCGGAACACGGCGACTACAGCGGCGGTCCCAGAATGGTAACAGCGGAGACGCGCCGGGAGATGAAAAACATGCTGGCCGAGATCCAGCAAGGCGAATATGCGCGCAAGTGGATCGAGGAAAACGAGAACGGCCGGCCATGGTTCAACGCCCAGCGTAAGAGAGAGCAAGAGCACCCCATTGAAAAAGTAGGGGCGCGGTTGCGGGACCTGATGCCGTTCTTGAACCCAGTAAGCATCACGCCGGATGGTAACGCGTCCAGGACGCCGGAGAAAGCGGCGACTCGCGCGCATCTTGCGAATGCCGGCGATTAATTTCCAGGAAGAACACAGGGGCTATGACCATGAAGGTATTTGACCTGAATAAGATCGAACCACAGTCCATCAATGAGCTATACCAGCGCACAGTTGCGCAAGGCCAGAACATGAGTGTCGCCCGTCTGGTGGCCCGCAAGGGCGCGACGACGCTCTCCCACCGGCATCAGCACGAGGAAGTGATCGTGCTGCTGCAGGGATGCTGGTTGTTCCACCTTCCGAGCGGAGACGTCAAGCTGTGCGCCAACCAGGTTCTGACGATCTCACCCGGTGTCGAGCACTCCTCGGAAGTTTT
The DNA here is from genome assembly GCA_964559835.1 of uncultured Terriglobales bacterium. Classification (GTDB taxonomy): domain Bacteria; phylum Acidobacteriota; class Terriglobia; order Terriglobales; family Acidobacteriaceae; genus DAISJI01. The sequence continues at coordinate 81,048 of CAZLJE010000003.1, read as the reverse complement.
GGAAGACGTCATCGCTATTGACGTTTGCACTCCAACACGCGAGGACTGGATCAAGGAGCAGGATTTTGGCCTGCATACCGATGGAGATTTGTTCCTCTGGGCGGTGTAAAAAGCACCGGAAAGTCGACGCATTTGTGAAATTTGACAGCTCCGGCCGATGCAACGGAAATAAATTGTGCTAATCGTTGAGTCCTTCCATTGCGAGCGCACGCCGACCCTCGAGTACTCAAAACCGCCGCCTTATTTCTGCGATCGTGGAGGTGCTGAACAGTGAACACCGTTGGAGTGCACCCTAACCCATTGTGTTAACTGCGATGCTAACGCTCACGTTGCGTGTTGGCTAAACGTCGCGATAATAGTTCTGATAAACAGGACAAGTGTGAATGCTCTCCGCGAGATGGAGCGCGGACTCGCGGGGGCTGGCTGCCACGACGAGTCCGCAGGCAGAACAACGGGAGACAACCAGCAGGCCACCGCTGAGCCAGAGGTGACTGAATGGCTCGACGTAATTCGCGTACGCCGCCATACTGGTGTTAGATGCGGATCCAGAGTAGCGGCGAAGTGAGGGCAGCTCAAATTTCGATGGGCAGATGGAACTCGAAACCGTAACGGTAGCCGTGGCGTTGTTTCACAGTAGCGGCGCGAACTGTGGCGCGGGCGGACTGCTCACCGCGAGCCGGGTGGTCGTACTTGACCCATATCTTATCGCCGATTTCGAGATACGCAGAAACGAGTGCACCCATACCCACCGTGCTCAGGTCCCGGGACACTCCGGGATAAGTGACACCTGAGGCCGTGCGAACCTCGATGGGAACTTTCAAAGCGTGGCGCTGTTGACGGCGGCGGTTCGAGCGCGCGGGTCGGGTCAACGAATCGCGAAGGGCGGCGAACCAATCGAGCACGGCACTTTGATGTAGTGTCGAACTCTGGAGTTGCCGAATTGAGCAAATTGTGGAAAATGCCCGGATTTTCGGCACAAGAATCGAGGTATCTTTTGCGGGTGGCGTTGCCATTCGCCGCTTCACGCCAGAAGTTCACGCCTGCGGGTAATCAGGGAATGAGTCAAACGGGGTAAGTAGGCGCTTGCAAAGCCGATTGGACAGCGAGCCGGGAGTCGGAGTGGCGAGCACGCTTTCCCATTTTTCCCGGGCATTGGAATTCCGCGCCGGTCCAGTGAACGGGTGTCGCATTCATTGATGCCCGACTGACGAACACTAGGTGACTGCACCGACAAGAGCGCTCTTTGCATCAGAGATTTGCACTGGTTTGTGAATTACTTGTTCTTCTTCCGCTTGTCGGACTCATCCCAAACTTTGAGTGCTGTGTCAGCCAATGAGACCCAACCGAAACCTGTAAGGGGCGATACCGCAGGTTCTGGCTCATCATCGAGAGGAAGCAAGCGTGGGCCAGCGGGGTCGAGTCGGGCAGAGGGCCGCATTTTCCGCACCTTGCGGCGCTCGTTCGACGTGCGCTTCTTGGGAGTCCATCGAGTCATTCGGGGCGCATTATCCCACGGTTACTTCCAGCGACATTCCCGCGAAATCACTTCCTGAGGTTACTTTGGTTTGTGAAAGGAATAAGCTCCCGCATTGACAGAGCCCGCTTCTGTTGTCCGGAATTTCGGCAGAACTTCGACGCAATGGTCAAATGTGCGACTACATCTATGAACCTTCTCAAGAGCGTCATCCATAACATCGGCGTCGTGCTCGTTGGATTGGCGATCGGCTATCTCGGCACTCGACTGGACGCACTTCTTGGTATTGGTAGCTTTCGCTCTCTTGTTGCGACCATCGTCGGGTGCGTGCTCTTGTCCCTCGGGTTCTCCTTGCGCGCATGGGCAGGGTACGCCTTCTATCAGCACAGCATGAAAGTGATCTCGCTCTCCCCGCAAGCAGTGCTCATCACGTCCGGCCCGTATCGCTTCACGAGGAATCCGCTCTATCTTGGCGGGAACGTGTTCATATTCTTCGGCGCAGCATCGTTGCTTGGTTCACCCAGTGCCCTTGTCCTGACCGCTCTTCATCTCCCGCTGGTCGATCTGTTTATCAGTCGAGAGGAAAGACAACTGGAAGCGTCCTTCGGAGGCGACTGGTTACGATACAAAAGTCACGTCCACCGATGGCTCTAATACCGGCATCCACCTCGTTTTCGGTGCTGCCACTCGATGCCGTTAGACTGCCATTGCACCCGTCTGTTTGAGGTCTGCATCTGTCGCACGAGTCTGGTGATGACATCAGCCTTCGTACAAACGAGGTGGCGATTTCTTCTCCTGTGGCCAGTCACCATGCCAGCAAAATCCGGCTTAATTTCTGGATTCAACGGATTAAATTTGAAAACGCCACAACCACTGATGCCGTGAAGCTCGCCAGTCTGTTGCCGAACTCTGCCGTGGCGCACCTTCTTGTAATCAATCTGGACGAACAAAATGTGGATCGGTCTGTGGCAGTAGTCCGGCAGGATTTCCAGCGACCAAGCGAAACATGGTATATCCGCCGGGCAGTGCAGACCCCATCCACCGCCACAATGCACACGCGTTCGCTTATGTTTTGGAAGGCTCGATCGGGATAATCGGGATGCGAGAAGCACTGCCTTTCTGCCGCTCCGTTCGTCGCTCGATGCGATCGCCACTGCCCACAACGCGAGTACATCCGTGGCGAACGCGGACAGCAGTGACGAGTGTGAAATCCGCATATCGTAAGTGCCGGGGCCGTGGCGGGGCCGCCCAGGCGTAAGTTGCGATGTGACCTGTTACCACTCATTGAGCGGTGCCCGAACGAAGCTTGGAGATACAAGTTTATTCCACGAATTGGCATAACCCTGTTTGCAAGCTGGGTATGGGATTTTTGAATGCCCTCGTCTGTGGTAAAAAGAACATGCGTTTCAGCAGATTCAGACCGACAATTCTACGGCCAGTGCGTAGCTGCGACACCATAATTCGGGACGTCAAGATCGTCGATGGAAGCGGCGCCGAGCCGCGTAGTGGCAGTGTCGCGATTGATGGCGAACGAATCCGTGCTGTGGGTGAAGTGAATGGTTACTCCGCGCGAGAGGTTATCGACGCCGGCGGCAATGTGCTTGCGCCGGGATTCATCGATGCTCATACGCACGATGACACCAGCGTAATCGAGCGGTCTGACATATTGGCAAAACTGTCGCAAGGTGTTACCAGCGTGATCGTGGGCAATTGCGGCGTTAGCGCGGCTCCCGTGCATTTGCCTGGTGATCCACCTGATCCGATGAACCTCCTCGGGGGAACCGGCCAATTTTGCTATCCCACCTTCCAGACCTATGTGGAGGCGGTAAACGCGACTATTCCATCCGTCAACGTCGCTGCGCTCGTGGGCCACACAGCTCTTCGCAATAACCACATGGATCGACTCGATCGCGCTGCGAGTCCGAACGAGATTAGAGCCATGAAGTCTCAGCTTGCGGAGGCGCTCGATCACGGAGCCCTTGGCTTGAGCACGGGGCTAGCCTATCTCTCGGCCTATTCGGCTTCGACTGACGAGGTCATGGCATTGGCGGACATTCTGTCGAGCACCGACGGAATTTACGTAACGCACCTCCGCAGCGAATCGGCTGCACTGCTGTCTGCTATTAACGAGGCTCTTCGGATCGCTGAGCATGCCAAAGCCCCGCTCGTCATTTCTCACCTCAAGTGTGCCGGCGTCGACAATTGGGGGCGTAGCCGTGAAGTTCTGTCTGCACTCGATCAGTGCTCGAGTGGAAATTCGATTGGCTGGGATTGTTATCCGTATGCAGCCTCGTCGAGCACCCTTGATCTCCGGCAAGTAGACGAACGGGTTAAGATCATGATCACTTGGTCGAAGCCTCATCCCGATATGGCTGGACAAACGCTGGCTGCGATTGCCGAGAAGTGGTCGGTATCGCACCTAAAGGCTGCAGAGCGTCTCCAACCTGCAGGCGCGATCTACCATGGAATGTCGGAAGACGACGTGCGCGCGATTCTGCGTCATCCTGCAACGATGATCGGTTCTGACGGACTGCCGAATGATCCTCGTCCGCACCCGCGACTCTGGGGCACATTTCCGCGGATTCTTGGCCATTATTGCCGGGAGGCGCGACTCTTTCCGATCCAGGAAGCCGTTCATAAGATGACCGGCTTGACGGCTCAGCGTTTCAAACTGGTCGATCGAGGACTTATCCGAGAAGGATATTTCGCAGATCTTGTTCTTTTCGATCCTGAAAGTGTTCGTGATGAAGCGACTTTCGACGACCCAGCGCGCGCGGCCGTAGGCATCGAAGCGGTTTGGGTAAACGGAGTTCTGTCTTACAAAGACCAGAAAGGAACTGGAGTGCGCGCCGGGCGCTTCCTGGCTCGGAACACCTGATCTCCAGAAACTCTAGCAATCGACCACCACAGCATCTTTCTCCTGACGTCCGCGCTTGGCGCTGTAATCGCGCTCATCGTCCTCATCGCTCGTTTCAAGCTGAATCCGTTCGTGGTCCTGCTTACGGTGTCGCTTGCTGTGGCCATTATCACGCGCATGCCGCTGCAGACGATCGTCAGATCATTCGAGGCGGGGCTGGGCGGCACGCTCGGACACATTGCAATCATCGTCGCGTTAGGAACGATGATCGGAAAAATGATGGCTGAGTCCGGAGGCTCCGACCAGATCGCGCATACGCTGATTAAGCTGTTCGGCGAAAAACGCGCTCCGTGGGCGATGGTCGCGATCGGCTTGCTGGTCGGGCTGCCTGTGTTTTTCGAAGTCGCGTTCGTGCTGCTGATCCCGATCGTGTTCAACGTCGCCAGGCGCACTGGCAAGTCGCTGGTCCTGGTCGGGCTACCCATGGTCGCGGGAATCTCTGTCGTCCATGGACTGGTCCCTCCCCATCCGGCCGCAATGCTGGCGGTTACGGCCTTCCATGCCGATATCGGGCGCACGATGTTTTACGCATTATGTGTGGGAATTCCGACCGCGATCATCGCGGGTCCCTTGTACGCAAGATGGATCGCCCCGCGGATCCAACTCCGCCCTGACAATCCGATGGCGGCACAGTTTGTGGAGGAACGCCCCAATCGCGATCTTCCCAGCTTTGCGCTGACTGTAGCGACGATACTCTTGCCGGTCGTCCTCATCATGGTTGGAGGCTGGGCCGATGTGATTTCCGATTCGGGGACGCGGATCAATGCAACGTTGCGCTTGCTCGGAAACGCTGACATCGCATTGCTGGTCGGAGTATTGGTAAGCTTCCTCACTCTCGGTCGCATGCGCGGGTTTTCAAGAGAAACAATCCTCAAGTTCTCGAATGAGTCACTGGCGCCAACGGCAACGATCACGCTCCTGGTTGGAGCAGGCGGAGGCTTCGGCCGCATTCTGCAGGACAGTGGAACATCACAAGCGATCATCGACGCGGCACGGGGCGCGCACGTCTCCGTACTGCTTCTGGCATGGCTTGTCGCCGCACTCGTACGTCTTGCTGCCGGATCGTCCACTGTGGCAATGGCCACTTCGGCAGGGATCGTGGCCCCGATCGCGCTCCAGAGTGGTGGAACCCGCCCGGAACTACTCGTGCTCGCTACGGGCGCGGGTTCGCTGCTGTTTTCCCACGTCAACGACGGCGGATTCTGGCTGGTGAAGGAGTACTTTGATATGACTGTGGTTCAGACGATCAAGACCTGGTCCATCTGCGAGACTATTATTTCTGTTGTCGCGCTGTTATTAACGTTGGGATTGTCGTTGATTGTGTGACGGTGAGGTTCGTACCCCGCGACACGCCAAAATCTAGGAAAGATGGCACATGTCAATAGAGACTTCGCTCAAACGATCCAGGCAACATCTGATCGCGCTCCTCGTACTCTTTTGCGCCTCTTTTTGTTCGCTCACTTCGCACGCACAGTCGGGGCGGACCGACCTGGTCTTTGTTGGCACCTATACAGGCCACGGCAGCCAGGGGATCTACGCCTATCGCTTTGATCTTGAAACAGGACAGACAACTTCGATTGGCCTGGTTGCCGAGACCGAGAACCCGACCTTCTTGGCGGTTCATCCAAGCGGCCGCTTTCTCTACGCGGTCAACGAGGTAGATGAATACGAAGGGAAACCAAGTGGGTCGGTCAGCGCGTTCGCCATTGACCGGAAGACGGGCGCTTTGAGGCTGCTCAATCGTGTCGGCTCGTTGGGAAAAGGGCCGGCGCACCTCTCACTCGACCAGACAGGCAAGTATCTTCTCGTTGCGAACTATGGCGGTGGAAATGTGGCCGTATTTCCAATTGGAGACGACGGTCGGATTGGAACTTCAACCTCTTTTGTGCAGCACTCAGGTTCAGGCGCGAATCCCGAGCGTCAGGCGGGACCACATGCGCATCAGATTATCGTTAGTTCCGACAATCGCTTTGTCCTGGTTGCGGACCTCGGTCTGGACGAGGTTCTGGTCTACAAGTTTGATGCGAAGCACGGAACTCTAAGTCCCAACAATCTCCAGTTTGCCAAAACGGAGCCCGGTGCGGGACCGCGACATGCTGCCTTTCAACCTAACGGTAGAATCCTTTACGTTCTCAACGAGCTGACATCCACAGTCGACACTTTTTCGTTCGACCCTCGGAGCGGAAAAACAAAGGAATTGGAGAGTCTGTCGACACTCCCAAAAAACTTCGCCGGCAAAAATACAGACGCAGAGATCGTCGTCGACGCCAAAGGCAAGTTTGTCTACGCTTCGAGTCGTGGACACGACAGCATGACAGTCTTTACCGTCGATCCTAAGACGGGAAGATTGTCGCAGGTGCAAGACATTTCCAGTGGCGGCAAGGCTCCGCGTAACTTTGCAATCGATCCAACCGGAAAGTGGTTGTTCGCTGCAAACCAGAATTCAAACAACATCGTACTTTTTCAGGTCGATCCCAATACGGGGCAACTGACCCCGATTCAACGCGTGCTAGAAACAAACGCTCCTGTCTGCGTGGTATTTGTTCCGCTGCCTTGACGCAGAACATGGTCTGCATTCTGAGAGCCTCTTATCCAGCTCGCAGGATATTCATCAGTTGAGTAATTTCTTCCACTTTTTCCATGTTGAGTATCATGTCTAAAGATCGCTCTATCTCATCCTTTTCTAGAATTGGCTCAGCCAATTCCTTGTAGGTTCTTATTACGTCATCCTTTGAGGGTTCCGATGGTTTCTTTACTTCTTTGGAGTACACTTTCCCGTTCTGGAGGCGGATGGTCACAGGAATGTGAAATGCGGCATCTAAACCAGGCGACCATTCAGGATGGAAAATCACCTTCACTTTAGCGCGAGCGTCACGATAGCGTTGGCTTGATACGCTCGAATCTGTAAGAGCCGGCAACCACACGTCTCTGTCGAGTATCGCAACACCTAGCACACCCTCGAAACTGAACCTCGCCTCGTGGCCATTAGTGGGTTCAGAGTACTGCATCATAGACTGAGTCGCTTTATTTACCTCTACCTCGACGGTTTCTATTTCTTCATATGAAATGCCATTGTCTTTCATCAATTCCAACGTGGCCTCTATCGCACCATGCCCGAGGTAACAGCACGGATACTTCTTTATATGGGTTCCAGGAGGAACTATGGCAGAGGCTTCCGTTAGATCACGAGTCATGCGGCTAAAGTCTGCACCACCTGGGCCGGCGAACTGGTCACAGAACCCCTGAGGCGCCTCAAGCATTGACGAATTTGCGGTCACCCCGTTGGCAGCGTATTCCGCAGCTTGAACTGCCGAAAAAGCAGGAACCCCCAATTGCAGATAATGAGAAAAGTTCTCCTGGGGGTTCACCCCACCAGCATTCCCCAGTGCAATGCCCAGAGCTGCCCTTGCAGTGTCAGCGTCCAGGCCCAGGATCTTACAAGCCGCGGACACGGCTCCAACGTGATTGAATGGCAGGACCCATCCTCTGGAGGATGCAGCCGCAATAGCTCCATTCCAGACTCTTGCTTGAATTTCAAAGCCGAGAACGATGCTTTCAATGACTTTCCAACCCGGAGCCTTTAACTTCTCGCCCAATGCCAGAGCCGCGGCTATGTCTTGAGAGATGTTAGGTCCTGCTGTCCCTACGGCCTCTAACTCTGGAGCATGGTCGAGGACGGCATTGGCGTATGCTGCATAAGCAGTGGTCGTTCTGAACTTGCCTCCGATGACAGAGGCTTCAGCCCTGGCACCAACACCCTTGATACGGTCCAGCACGATCTTGCCAAGGGGACTTGTGCCTCCCCCCAGAGCCGCCCTTGCGAAATCCAACACCAACTCTTTTGCTCTTTCTCCAGCTGCTTCGGACAAATGAGAATAGTCCGTGTCAACTAAGAAGTGAACCAATTGCTCAGTAGTCCCCACCTTCACGTCAACTAATTGCCCAGTAGTAGTGCTCATTTGTGTCCTCCTATCTCTATTTGGTAGTGGAGTCTGTGTGAGAGCGCCAGTTGGGAACGGCTAGCCGACCTCATTGCAATGTTGGCTAAAGCCGTGCCCCACAAAGATCCCTTCGTTCTGACACAGACTCTATTGATCCAGTACCTCTGGTGGCGTCCTACCCCCCCGGAGGCGTTCGCCACGCAACTAAGCAGTCTTTCCCTCCCTGCGGCCGCTACGCTTTAGCTGATAGCCCTGCTTCGCCATCCGGATGGTGTAGATGAACTTGCCGGCGGTGAGATAGAGCAGGTTTCCATCGGCGCCGTACCCGAATGCGGCGTTGGTCGGCCAGTACGCGTTCGACGAATGCACCTTACCGGTCGGGATAGTGGCGAGCACCTTGCCTTCCGGGGAGTAGACGAAGAGCGCGGGATTCGGTTCATGCACCGCGACGTAGAGGTTGCCATCTACATCGACCGTCATGCCGTCGCCGCCGTCGTTGGGGAACCAGTCGACCAGCACGCGGCGATTGCTGACCGTGCCGTCGGGCGCGAGCGCGTAGGCAAGCAACGCAGTCAGGCCCCTCTGCGAGGTTTCGCCTTTCTCCATCCGGTACTGGTCAAGCGAGCCGTTGTCGTTCGCAATCACGTAAAGCGTCTTTTGATCGGGGGACACACAGATCCCGTTCGGCTTGCCCGCGTCGGTGATGAGGCGCGTCACCTTGCCGTCCGGGTCGATTCGGTACACCCCCAGGATGGGTTGTTCCACCGCCTCGTAACCGAAGTAGCGCGGGTCAGTGAAGTAGATGTGCCCCTTCTCGTCGATCGTGAGATCGTTGGGCCCGTTGTAGGGGCGGCCGTTATAGAGCCCGGCCAGGATGTAGCTCTTGCCCGTTTTCATATCGATCTTGCTGATACGACGACCACCGAAATCGTTGCCTTCGGCGATGATGAGATTGCCTTCGGCATCGAATTTTGTTCCGGCTGCCTGGCCGCTTGGCGAGCGAAAAACGGACGCCTGTTTGGTCTTTGGGTCCAATTTCCAGATGTTGCCGGCCCCCGGGTACTTGCCCGAAGGATCCTTGCACAATGGGGTAAACGTAATGTCGCAGAAATAGACCATGCCGTCGTCGGGGCTCACTGAGATGCCCTCGGTGAGAAAGCAGGCTCCGTCGAACACGCGTTCAAGCTTGGCGCCCGCCGGCAGCACGCTCGGGTCGCCGCTCGGCAGCGGAAATCCAAATTCAGACATCTTTTCCTCAAGTACTTGAGTTGCCATGAAAAGTCTCCTTTGCGAGTTGCAATTTGCAACTTTCGTAGTCGAATAGAGGCAACCGGAATGCCAAAGCGAGCAGACTGGCCGAGACCAATAAGTTGAGCGAAATGAATGGACGATTGAAAACGGAGCGAGCGAGACGGTGTTGACTGTTGAGTGTTGAGCTTTGATGCCTCGTCGACTCGACACAATGCGAGCAACTGTCGGATTCTTCGATGGGCTGCAAATAGCCTACGAAATGCGTGGAAGTGCGAAGATGCTGAATTCGCGGAATGCGGCTACCGCGATTCGAATTAGTGCGAGGGAGAGCAGGCTATTCAGCAGAACGTGAGAACCGATGGGCTAGGGCTGTGTTGTCGGGCGGGACCGAGAGGGCGGCTGAGTCTCAAAGGTAGCTGGCAGGTCTTTCGCGCGTTTTCATTCGGGGGAGTGGTAAGCGCCGATAGCCGTTCTTCCGTTCTCGCTGCTAAAGTGTTGTGAATCCCAGGCATCGCTCCAACGCAAAGCAAAACAATGTCACTATCGCTTTGCCGGATAGAGTAACGTGAAAGAAAGCCTAATGGTGAACTTCGGAACAACGGAACCTGGAAATGTTGGACGACGCACGGTCCACTCGGGCTGAATATAAGCATTCACCGGACGAGAACCGATCGTTATAATCTTTCCGAACCCAAGGTTTACGGGAATGGTTGCGGCACCGCCACGTTCCCAATCAAAGTTCAGGGTTGGGTCTGTGCGAACGAAGAATCCTCCGCGAAACGTTTTTACGATAAGTGGTTGAAGCGCCATTGCATTCACATCACGACGTCGCGATTCGCCAGCAAAGCTGATCGGATTCTGCACCAAAGCACCGACCACCAGCGATTTAACTCCTGTGTAGATGACTAGCGCAGCAGGTCCCAGCTGCCACTTACCTTGTCCGAGAAGCGAACTCGATGCGGTCGGAAGCGCCAAGGCCTCGCCGATCCCAATTTTCGTATGTGGCGGACCATTGAAAGGAAAAAACAGTGAAGTGAAAGACAAATCGCCGAAGCCCGATCGACCGTTAGGAAGACTAACGACTGGAATTGCCGGTCGCGTAATAGTAGCCGGAAACCAACCTCGCGATTCTGCCGGCAACACGGGCCGAATAAGGAGCACGTTGCCCTCGCCTTGCGATCCAAAGTAAGCAGGGTTATACGAATTGTAGAAATTCAGCTGTTTCAAGGGTGCAGAAGGGTCGTTCGCTTGCGACGCCAGGTCGCCGCCACCTTCAGTAGGAGCTGCCTGACCGGCATCCGTGGAAGGAGCATTGCCACTCTGCTGACTGAGCGCAACCTGTACTCCGATGAGCGAAAAACTCAAAATCAGCAGCGCAACAACACCATGTGTTCGGAGGTGTCGCATGTGTTCGAATGAGCGATTCATGGTTTGTTCTTCCTCTCAGGGTTGACGCATTACGAAAATCGACCATGTTCAATGTGTTCAACCGCCCAGCGTGACAACAGAAAGGAGCAAAACGCGTGCCAAAGTCGCCATCCAGCGAGTTCATGAGTTTCGACGAGAACTCTAAAGTAGGTTTTCGACTGTCGAGTGTTGAAGTCTGCTTCAACAGACCGATACTTAACGAATGCGGAGAAGGGGCTCAATGTGATCGATGTTGATTTTTGTGAATGCCATCGTCTACAGCGAGGACGCGAGCACAATGGAGTGGACTCTCGGCACATTTTCTCTCTCCCGGAGGGTTTCCGTTGAACATTCCGTTGAACAAACTCCAGCCTGGTGGATACATCAGTATCGGCACTCGCTTCGCATAGACGAATATGGGAATCGTGATGAGCAATTCCCTGAAGTCAGGAACGCGCTGAAGGCACTCGGGTCTGAGCCTCACTCATTCCTGGGGGTGGCGCTCACTGCATGCCACGGCCGTTTGGGTGCATTTGCGATTGCCATTTCGTGGCCCCGTGCATACTCCGAAAATGGTCCGCTTTCAAGCGCAGCGAGTCTCTCCGCCCCGAACTCGGGCCAACTCGCCGGGTAGCGCGACTGCAACTTCCGGATCCAGTACCTGCCTCGGCGAGCGCCAAGGCCGAGTTGCCGGTGAGATGATGTTCGAACTGGATCTCCTCAATTTGTCCCCATTCAAGCAACCAAATCTCGGCGTGCTGGTTCTCGGAAAGACAGGGACGGGAAAGGAGCATCAACTCTGTTGCGGCACAGTGTCGACGGGAGTGGGCGTCATGAGTGCAAATCAGGTCAATATCGCAGGCATCAACGCAAACGGCTATGCCGCCGTGGCGCTGCAAAGGACCCTGCTCGACGGTCTGTTTGCGAGAGTGCCAGAAGCTATCGTTTTGCTCGATACAGATAACCGCATTCTGCAGGTCAATCCGGAATTCACCAAGGTTTTCGGTTATGCACAAGAGGAAGCGCGTGGACGTCTGATCAACGAGCTAGTCGTTCCCGAAGAACTTTTGGCTGAGGCGGAGGAATACGCGCGTCGTGGCCTTCGGGGAGAGAACCTGAACGTCGAAACTGTGCGGAAGCACAAGGATGGCACCCGCATTCATGTCTCGATACTCAGCGCGCCTATGTCGATTGCGGGAAGCCAGATTTGTGACTACGTAATATATCGTGACATCACTGAACGCAAACGCGCGGAACAGAGGTTACGTGAAAGCGAAGCATATCTAGCGGAAGCGCAGAGACTCAGTCAAACTGGCAGTTGGGCATGGAATCCCGCGGCCGGTGATATCAGGTACTGGTCGGAGACGTGCTACTACGTCTTGGGGTTCGATCCCGCCGGCCCGCTGCCGCGATTCGAAGAATTCTTTCAGCGAATTCATCCGGACGATCAAGCAACGACCAGGGACCGGTTCGAGCAAGCCATCCGCGACAAAGCGGATTTCGAACTGGACTATCGGGTCGTTCATCCGAAAAAAGGGATCAGGGACATTCACGCCGTCGGTCATGCGGTCCTCGATGGATCCGGCAATCTCGGTGAGTTCGTTGGTACGGTGATCGATGTAACCGAGCGTATACGTGCAGAGCAGGAGCTACGGCAACGTGAGAGCGATCTTTGCACGAAAAATGACCGGCTGAAGTTGCTCCTGAACGTAACTCACCAAATCACCTCGAATCTAGAGCTTCGTGAGGTGTTGCGTTCGATTTCCTCTAACATTCGGGAGGTAATGCACTGTGATGCTGTTTTTGTTTCGCTGGTAGATTCGGCATCAAGCACGCCCAAACTATACGTTCTCGATTTTCCTCAGGGCAAAGGCCTTATTAAGGAGGAGATGGTCTACACGATAAGCGGAGCCGGAAAGCGCGTTATGGAGACATTGAAACCATCAGTCGTTGACGTGTCCGACCCCGCCGGAGTTCCGCCTGAGATATACGATAAAGTGGTCGGCGAAGGCCTGAAGACCGCCTGTTTGATTCCACTCGTTAATCGAGGTCGAGTGCTCGGAGGCTTTGTGATCGCACGGGCGACCGAGCCATCCTTCACGCCAGAGGAGGTTGAATTCCTCAGCCAAGCTTCAGGGGAGATCGCCATCGCCATTGAAAATGCTTTGGCATATCACGAGATTTCGCAACTGAAAGACAAGCTCGCCCAGGAGAAGCTCTATCTGGAAGAAGAGATCCGCAGCGAGATGAACTTCGAGAACATTATTGGGAACAGCCCGGCCTTAAAGCATGTTCTGGTATTAGTAGAGACTGTCGCTTCGAGCGATTCCACGGTTCTGCTGCTGGGTGAGACAGGTACCGGCAAGGAGTTGATCGCGCGCGCCATTCATGAACGCAGTCGGCGCAGGGAATGCACCTTTGTGAGGCTGAACTGCGCCGCGATTCCTACCGGCCTTCTGGAAAGCGAATTATTTGGACACGAAAAGGGAGCATTTACCGGCGCTATCGCCCAAAAGGTTGGACGGATGGAACTCGCGGACCAAGGCACGTTATTTCTGGACGAAGTCGGTGACATCCCGATTGACATTCAGCCAAAACTGCTTCGGGCTCTGCAAGAGCGAGAGTTCGAACGCCTGGGGAGCAATCACACAAGGAGGGCCAACGTGCGACTGGTGGCTGCGACGAACCGCGACTTGGAAAAGATGATCGCTGCCCGCGAATTTCGCAGCGATTTATATTATCGCTTGAACGTCTTTCCCATTCGGATTCCACCGCTACGTGAGCGCAGAGAAGACATTCCTTTGCTGGTGAGTTACTTCGTCCAGAAGTACTCACGACAAATGAAAAAGGATATTGATTCAGTGCCGACTACGGCATTAAAAACACTGAGCAGTTGGAATTGGCCGGGCAACATCCGGGAACTGGAAAATTTCATTGAGCGCGCCGTAATCCTGACGCGCGCCAAGTCGTTGGATGCGCCACTCAGTGAATTGAGAGAGCCCAACGTTCCGCCGGCAGCTGTCGATTCGCGAGACTCCACCGGACATGACGATGTCGTCCGTATTGTCAAAGAAGCCATTGAAGGGCTGCACAAGGCAACCCCCCAAAGGGATCGCCCTCAAAAGGATCTTCTCAAAAGGGGTCGCGAAGAAGGGAAGCAAAATCGGCGTTCTGAGATTATGCGTGTGCTCCGCGAAACCAACGGGCGGGTTGGCGGCGCGGATGGAGCTGCGACCCGCATGGGCATTAATCGCACAACTCTGCTCTCACGCATGAAAAGGTTAGGCATACATGCGAACGAGTTTGAGTAGAAATCAAATCTGCAGTGCTTCAGGCCTAGAGATACTACGTAGCGTCTATTTCCGACTCACAACGGGCCCGAACCCGAAGTCGACTGTCGACTGTTGATGCTAGATGTTCTCTTCGACAGCTCGACACGCCCACTGAGATCGAATCTCCGAGCTTGAATTTCAATGACTTGCGCGATCCCTGTTTGGCATCTGCAATGCTTCATCATCCGCCGGGAACTTGTTAATGATGAAGATTTCTGTGGTAGAGAACCGGAGGTGCCTGAGGTTCGTCATTGAAGGGAAGTTGATTGCGCCGTGGATCGCGGAGCTGAGAAGAACGTGGGACGTTTACCGTCCGCAACTCGGTGCCCGCCCTCTCATGATCGACCTCCGAAACGTGACCCACATCAGCCAGGAGGGCGAGGACACTTTACTGGATTTAATGACCGCGGGGGCCAGATTCACTTGCAAGGGTGTATTCACCAGGCGAGTACTCGAACAAGTGGCACGTAGATGTAAGGCGGACCGACGGGTGACTGGTTTATCGGATTGCTCGGAAGATTAAAGAGCAGCGGTGAGCAGGAGTTTATTTCGGCATTGAAATGCCGGGGTCTGGGACGGCTCGGATGTAGTCTTGCGGAGCCCGCAAATTTTTCCAACGCGTACAGAAATACTGTCAAGTGTTGGCGGTCGCTCTGCAGCGACATGGCTCCCTTCATAAGTATGTTGACGATGATTACGTCGACAACTTATCTCACGCCGCCGCGCTGCATGACATCGGCAAGGTGGGTATTTCAGACTCTATTCTCTTGAAGGCGGGACCATTAACCGATGCAGAACGTCGCGTCATGCAGACTCACACCACGATTGGAGCCTGCACGCTGGAGGACGTGCTGCGCTGTTACCCGGAGAACCGATTCCTCAAGATGGGAGTAAGTATCACGCGCAGCCACCATGAGAGGTGGGATGGCAGCGGCTACCTGTGTGAGGACCGAATCCCACTGTCCGCAAGAAATCCTCACAGTCGCCGATCAATACGATGCTCTGCGAAACGCCCGCCCTTACAAAGGCGCGCTGGATCACCGAACGGCCTGCAGCATCATCCTTGAAGGGGACGGTCGCACCCAGCCTTCCCATTTCGATCCTGTGGTGCTTCGGGCATCCGCGATGTGGAAAGGGAATTTGCCCTTGTGTTTGGCGACTTGAGCGCCACGGCTGTCGCTGTGTAATGTGCTTGTTGAGCCGGTGTGCTTTATGGTGGGAGATGAGCAGCCGCGCTCTCCGTGCGGCCCAGGAGCACCGAGGTCGGTGTAGTGATTGGGTTGGGCGAACGCCACAGCCGGTCGGCTGTGGCGTTCATGACGTGGTGATCCCGAAGGTGTTGACCGTGGTCCTACGTTTCTTCAGCCGCCCTACTCAACTGCTCCGCCCTTCACACCGGTGCAGGCTCCGCACGATCGTCTTTACGAGCGATGGGCCTGACGGGAAGAAATATCGTAACGGTCGTTCCCGAATTGTTCTTGCTTGTGCTTCCGTCCAATCGAATGCTGCCTCCATGTTTCTCCACGATGCTCCGGCTGACCCATAGCCCCAACCCAGTACCACTCTCTTCCTTGGTAGTGACGAACGGATTGAATAGCCGGTCCCGGAGTTGCTCAGGTATGCCGACGCCGTTATCAATAATGCGAACCACGACGCCGTTCTGATCGGATTGCTGGGCCGCCTCGGAGTAAACCTTGATGTTTCCACCGATAGATGTCGCTTCGACGGCATTCTTGAGGACATTGGTAAACACTTGGCGCAGCTCGGACGGGAAGGCTTCCACTTCACCCTCAAATCCAGGTAGCACTTCGATTGTTCTCCGGTCCTTGGCAATCGTCTCTTTTACCAGCGCCACGACACCTTCGAGCAACTCCGAGAGCTTCACCTTGGAAGCTGTACGCGATTCGCGGTGCAGGCTCAGCATATTCTTGCTGATCTCGGCAACCCGTTGGACCTCCCTCTGAGCGGTCTCGATCAATCCCCGCGCTTTCAGCTGACCACCGACTTCCTGCTCGAGCAAGAACAGAACGTTGCCCACCGTGTCGAGCGGGTTGTGGATTTCGTGCGCGATGGACGCGGAGAGACGACCAGCAAGAGCAAGGCGCTCGTTCGACTTTATAGCGGATTCGAGTACCCGTTGTTGCGTCACATCACGGAAGATAAGGACGATTCCTGCTATTTGTCCTTTGGAATCGCGAATCGGCGCGCCGCTATCGTCAATGGCAATCTCACGACCGCCTTTGCTGATCAGCACGGTGTGGTTGGCCAGCCCAACTACGTGGTCTAGCCGGCGAACCTTCTCCACCGGATTCTCTACGGGTTCTCGAGTTTCCTGATTTACGATTCGAAACACGTCCGTCAGCGGTTTACCAACGGCTTCTTCGGATTTCCATTCCGTCAATTTTTCAGCCACCGGATTCATCAACGTGATCAGGCCGTCAGGGTCGGTTGAGATCACAGCGTCACCGATGCTGGTCAAGGTCGTTTGGAACCATTCTCGCTGTTTTCGGATTTCGTCTTCATCCTGCTTACGCCCGGTGATGTCAGTGTTCGTTTCCATCAAGTCGCGCACACCCGAGGCATCCTTGGCGGGGAGCAAACCCCAACGGGAGAGCACCGTAATCCTCCTGCCGCTCTTAGTGGTATGGATCAATTCGCCCTGCCAACGGTTCTTTTCGCGAGTCTGCCTGATAATCTCAGGCAGCGGCACAGGGAACTCGGTGCGGATCAGGTCGTGGGTCGTCTTGCCCAACGCTTCCTCCCGAGACCAACCGTACAACTCCTCCGCACCCCGATTCCAGAATTTGATGTGTCCCAACTCGTCCCGAACGATGATGGCATCCCATGCCAAGTCCAGCAACGCGGCTTGCGCCGTGAGCCTCACCTCGGCGTTTCTCGCTTCCGTCACATCGCGGAATACCAGGGCGATTCCGACCAGTGCTCCGTCAGGGCCAAAAATGGGAGCTCCGCTGTCGTCAATCGAAATCTCTTGCCCACTTCTCGCGATTAGGATCGTGTGGTTCGCTAGCCCCGCCACTTTGTTCAACCGGCGCACCTTGTCCACTGGATTTTCGACGGTTTGCCGTGTCTGCTGATTGATAATGCGAAAAACTTCGCCGAGCGGCTTACCCCGGGCTTCATCTAACGGCCACCCAGTCAACGTTTCCGCGACCCGGTTCATCAGCGTCAGGCGACCCTCGGCGTCGGCGACCATCACCGCGTCACCAATACTGGCAATGGTCGTTGCCAGGAATTCTTTCTCCCGGACCAATTCTTCCCGTGCGGCTGCCAGTGCCGTTATGTCGTGGACGACTTTGGAGGCGCCGATGATCTGCCCATCTGCATCTTTGATCGGAGAAACGCACACAGAAACATGGACTGGTTTCCCGTCCTTGTGGACGCGCACGGTTTCCAGTCGCTCGGAAGGCAAGCCTTTGCGAATCCGCTCGAGAATTTCGGTTTCCTCATTCAATCGGTCGGGAGGAATGAGAATAGTGACCGGCTTACCGACGATTTCCTCTCGTTTATAGCCAAAGAGTCGCTCGGCAGCGTCATTCCACGTCTGGATAATGCCGTCGAGGTTCTTGGTTGCGATTGCATCACCGGAGTACTCGACAATGGCAGCGAGTTCTGCAGCGGCCCTTTGCGCTTTGCGTTGCGCTGTTACGTCACGAAAAACAAGGACAATGCCAGTCAGAGCGCCATTGGCAGCGAAAGTTGGCGCACCGCTGTCGTCGATCGCAAGCTCTCCTCCACGCTTGTTGATCAAAACTGTGTGATTGGCCAGCCCCACGACTCGGTTCAGACGCCGCACCTTCTCCATCGGGTTTTCGACCGTCTGGCGAGTCTCTTCATCGAAAATCCGGAAGACTTCAGCGAGTGGCATGCCTCGGGCCTCGCTCAACGACCATCCGGTCAGCGTTTCAGCCACCGGGTTCATAAGAGTGATAAGACCGTCAGCGTCGGCCGCAATCACTGCATCACCTATGCTGGTGAGTGTCGTCTGAAACCAATCTTTCTGCTCCTGAAGTGCTTTTGCAGAGCGGTGATGAGCCTGGCCGGCATAAACAACGACGGACCCGGTTATCAAGTACAGGCCGCCAAAGAACAAGGCTCGGCTAAACGGAAACTGATGTTGTGGGGTGAGGAAAAGCAGGTTCGTCAACAGTGCGCTGCCTACGAGTTCAACGAGCGCTGGATGCAGGTCGCACGTCACGCTCACGACCGCCACGGCGACGAAGTAGAACATGTATGGAAGGCGCTCGCCCAAAACTGGATTCAGCAGAATACGAATCCACGTCGAAACGACCAGGACTGCCAGTGCAAACGCGTACTGCGCCGCAGGAGTGCGCAGCGCCATGATCCGTAACCTGGAGCCACCGAGCATGAATCCGAACCTCTTGTTTCACGATGTGCTCTGTCCTTCGAAGGTTGTAGGCGAGCGTATCGCGCAAAGTGCACGGCTTCATTCGTCGCATCAAGGTTCGCGGAAAACACGCAAGGCTGGGTTGAAACCAAAGGGCTCGTTAACGGCCCGTCATGTGCCAGGAACCGCTTTGCGCGTCTGCGCCCGAGTCAGCAATTCCGCAACAGCCTTCAGCATAATTAGCGGGCCCTCTCCCTTCGTCAGGTGCATATCCACAAGTGCAAGTGTCTCGCGCGGCAGATCGACATATGCGGAGAGCATCAGAATGGGGACCGAAGGCCTAAGCTCCTTCATTCTTTCGGCCACAACGTCGCCATTCATTCCCGGCATCTTGTAATCGAGAACCACGAGATCTACAGGCTCGGAGGAAAAAGTCTTCAGCGCATCGGCGCCGTTTTCTGCGGCGAAGACGCGGTAGCCACGCGCTTCAAGAACCTGCTTGCGAACCATCAGGCCCACCGTTTCATCATCCACGCACAAAACGACCGCGTTGTTCGCCTGAGGTCTGATTTTCATCGGAGTGGAAGCTGGCCCCCGTCGCTGTTGTCAGGTAGACTGCGCAAAAGGCGAACGCCACAGCCTACTCGGCTTTTTGGGTCATGAGGGCGTTGGGAGTCGGTAACTAACGGCATTAACGTTTCCTCGGGGATCTTTCTTTTTGGACGCGCTCCAGAGGGTTCTTATAGAACTTTCGCGGACCAATGGCGTGCACACTGCCGATTCCAAAGCACGCAGGGCACGGACGCGCATCGGAGCGTCTCCGGCCTTCTCCAAGGCAAAGCGAGCATCGCTTTAGCTCCTTAGCGTCGATATCTTCGCGGCTCACCGTGACACAGGTTACCACGGTCAGCCGGATCGGCGTGTCGGTTCAAACAAGTCAGAGAGGCAGAGGAGGGATCTCGTGACCGGCGGGACGCAGATGTTCCCGTCATGCTTTATCCCGGGGGCCACTTCAGGTCGCGTCCGCCGAGCAGGTGCAGGTGGAGATGAAAGACTGATTGACCCGAGCGAGGGCCCACGTTGTAGACCGTGCGGTAGCCGTCCTCGATGCCACGTTCGCGCGCGATCTGCGCCGCCACCAGGTGCGAGTAGCCGATGATCTCCGCGTCTTCGGGCTGCGCTTCCTTCAGGCCGCGGATGTGCGTCTTCGGGAGGATGAGCACGTGCGTCGGCGCCTGCGGACGGATGTCCTCGATGACGAACACCTTCTCGTCTTCATAAACTTTCTTGCAAGGGACCTTGCCGGCAATCATGTTGCAGAAGAGGCAGTCAGACATAAGGCAGTTGTAAGTTGCAAGTTCTAAGTTGCCCGGTGCCAAGTTACAACTTTCAACTTCCAACTTACAACTGATTTAGTCGAGTCTTACTAAGAACGTCAGTTCTGGTGGGGCGGGAGAATTCTTGGCGACGTCGCGCGCGACATATTTGTCATCCTGCGGGACGCGGACGCGGACCCACCAATCGCCGACCGGAGAAGCGAAGGCCAGCACCTTGGCTTGGGTATAGCGGTGCTGCAAGCGCGACTGCACCCGGCGCGCCTCGTCCTCTTCCTTGAAGCCGCCCAACTGCACCGCCCAGCGCCCGCCGGTTCGGATGGACGCGGGGGTTTCGAGGACTTCCAGCTTCACCAGCGCGGTGCCGGGCCGCCAGACGTCGACCGCTTTTGCCGCCGCCACCGACAGGTCGATGATGCGGTCTTCCACGAACGGCCCGCGATCAGTGATGCGGACGATCGTCGAGTGCCCGGTCTTCTCGTTGGTCACGCGGACGATCGAGTTCAGCGGCAGCGTGAGGTGCGCGGCCGTCATGGCATTCATGTCGTAGATCTCGCCGTTGGCGGCCGTACGGTTGTGATACGGGGCGCCGTACCAGCTCGCCTTTCCAAGCTGCACCCAGAGCGGCTTTGCGTCGTCGGGAACCTGTATCTGAGGAGGGGGAGGGACCTGTGCGACTTGCGGTTGCTGGATCGGAGGCGGAGGCGGGGTGTAGACCTTGGCGCGCTTGTGCCCACCGCATCCGATGGCAAAGGCCAGAAGCGATATCGCCACTAAGCTCTTCGCCGCAAAAGACGTATTCCGTATTCCGTATTCCGTCACAGCAGAAGATTGCGAACCGGAATACCGAATACGAGATACGGAATACGGATTTCGAGCGTTGTACTCGCCGTCTATCGGGCCGAATTCTTGTCCAGGTACTCCGCGAACTCCCGCAGCTTGTCCGAGGCGGTTCGCAGTCCGCGGCTGGAGTGCTTGCGCACTTCCGGCACGACTTCGGTGTTGATGTACTGGATCAGCCGCTCGGTCTCGAGTTCGAGCGTGCGTGCCGCTTCCTCGATCTTGCGGTTGACCCGCTCGCCGGTGCTGCTGGAGGAATGAGGAGGAGGCGGCTGATGAGTTTGGCTCACGTGAGTACACTCTCGATGTTAGCGGTGCCAGGCCCAAGTATTATCCCGCCAGTGTTCCGGCCCTGCAAGTTTGCGTATCTGATGAGACAACAGCAGCCCTGGCCGGAGTTGCCCGTCCATCGAGTCTCCGGACGGCACCTTACACGTACAACGCACCCGCTCGGCCGCGCATTCTTAGTTACACAGAAGTAAACACCATTGGGCCCCGCACTTGGCGGACCAGAAATGGGCGTACCGGCCGTGTGGCTCCAGACAAAGCGTGTGTTGTGCTACCTGCTGCTGAGTGGCGGTGTCGCGGTCGGGCAGCATACGATCGCGGACGGGGCGCAACCGTCTGAGTGCTCCGGCCCAGCGCAGCCCATTACGGAGTCGTGCCTGCCTGAAGCGCCGTCGGCGGTCGTGCGTCGTCCTGAAGTGTTCACGCAGGTTCCGCTCGCAGCGATTGCGCCTCGCAGCAATCTCTCGCCCGCCGAGCGCCCGTTCGTTCCGCTGAATGGACGGCAGAAATTTAACCGTTTTTTGCGGTCCATGTATTCGCCGTACACGATCTTTAATAGCGTCTACGACGCGACATGGGACCAGGCGACCGGAGGCAAAGCGCGCTATGGTAGCGGGTTCGGGGGATGGGGCGATCGCCTGGGATCGTCACTCGCCGCGACCGGGACACGGCAATTCTTCGGCACGTACTTCTTCCCGGCGATGCTGCGCCAGGACCCGCGCTACTTTGCGATGTACCACGGCAGCGTGTGGAAGCGCTTCGTCCACGCGGTCAGTCGAACCGCGCTCACCAGGGGAGACGACGGCCACACGCAGATCGACGCCTCGACTTTCCTGGCCATCGGCGCGACCGAGATGCTGCAGAACACGTGGCTGCCTCCGGGCGATCGCGGCTTCGACCAGACGGTGAACCGCATCGTGGGCTCATTCCAGGGGGCTGCGACCAGTCACCTGCTACAAGAGTTTTCGCCGGATCTTCTGCGCATCTTCAAGCGTCATTCGCCCAAACGGTTGCGCCGGATCGAGGACAGGATCCCCGAGCAGATGATCACCGGCGTGCCGCCGGACGCGGAATAGACGAGTTGACGGACTAGATTCCTGCGCGGGAGGTAGGAGGTAGGTGGTAGGTCGGATACGAGAGCGCGTAGCGAAAGATTGTGGGGCGCGAGCGAGAGCTTCAACGCGTGCAATCACCACCTACCACCTACGACCTACGACGTACCTGTTTCAGTAAAGCCGGAAGTTGACCTCAACATTGATCTGCACCGCGACCGCATGCCCGTCCTTCATTGCCGGTTCAAATTTCCATGTGCGGACCGCTTCGATGGCTTTTTCGTCGAGGCCCATGCCCAGTGATCGGGCCACCTTGATGTCGCGAGCACGGCCGTCGGGGGTGACGACCATCCACAGGACGACTGTGCCCTGATACTTGGCTTTACGCGCCTCATCGGAGTACTGCGGATCGGGAGAGAAGATGGTGCGGGGCGCACTCACCCCCCCGCCGACCTTGTACACCCCCCCGCCGATCCCCCCTCCGTGACCGGGCCCAACTCCTGAACCGTCACCGCTGCCGATTCCTCCGCCTGCTCCGGTTCCAATACCAGCACCCGAACCGGTGCCGTTCGACGGCGGTCCGACGATGCGCGACATGGGTTCGCCCAGGTTCGGCAGTGCCGAGTTCGCGATCTGGATCTGTGGCGGCACGACGACCGTTGGTTCCATCGCGAGCTTGGGATGTTCGTTGCGGATCACCATCGCCGGCGGCGTGAGTTGTTCGTTGGAAAACTTCGGTAGACGTCCTTGAGGGGCCTGGAGCTTGTCGGGGTCGCCACCTCCGCCTCCACCGCCCGTCGTGTCATTCGCCTTCGCGGACAATGGCGTGTACTCGGAAATCTCCGGCGCGACGATCGTCGCCGCTTGTTCTCCTTTGATCACCTGCCGGTGCGCCACGAGAAACGTTCCCGACGCGAGCAGGAACGCGATCATCGCCACGTGCGCCGCGAACGAGATCGCGAAATTGCGGCCCTGCACGGCGTAGCTGCCATAGCCTGCGCCGAACAACGTCGGCAGGAACGTCGGCAGGACTTGCGCGGGGGGCGCAACACGCGCTTCGGGCTGGTGAATGGGGATGACGCGCGCGACCGGTGCGGCGGCCTGCTCCATGAGGTCGGCCTTCAGCTGCGTCTTGAACGAGCGGCGTGGGAGCGTGCGCAGTTCGGCCGCGATCATCAACAGCGGCATCACTTCGGGATCGATGTGCGGCAGCACGCGTTCGGGTTTAGCCATCAGGGCGTCGATGGCGGTGTCGAGTTGTTCGATCAGTGCCGGGCTAGACATTGCGGGTACTCCTTAGTTTCACTCTCAGTGCCTGTAATGCGCGGAACTGAAGCTGCTTGATGGCGCCCTCGCTGCGCCCTAGTTCCTGCGCGATGTCGCGGATACTGCGCTGGTCCACGAAACGCCTCACGACCACGTGCCGCTGATCGGGCGGCAGCGCTTCCACCAGTTCCGAGAGCATGGCGCGGCGCTCGATCTGGTCGTCCGCGCCCTGATCGTCGAGCGGCTCATCCGGAAGCGGCGGCTCTTTCGACGTGCGCTGCCAACGGTCGGCTATGGCGTTGGCCGCGATGCGCATGAGCCACGCCACGAACGGCACACCGCGCCACTCGAAGCTGCCGATGTTGGCCAGCGCGTGCTGGAAGACTTCGGCAGTCAGGTCCTGCGCCACGTCGCGATCGCGGACACGTCCGGCGATGTAGGCATAGACGCGCTCGAAATTCGTCTCGTAGAGGCCGGCAAAGCACGATGGGTCGCGCTGCGCCGCCTCGATGAGAAGCCGCTCGTCGGTTCGGTGCTCGTTTTGCGTTTCCAGAGCCCTCAATGCGTTCTCCGCGGGACCGCTTTGTTCTTCACTGAGGTAAACCGTCGCGAACGGGAAAAGGTTACGGGCGTCGCCGCAAAGATTTCGGTTTAGGCTTCGCCTTGCTGGCGGCTTTGCGCTGCCAGGCCATTTTCAACGCGGCTTCCAGGATGTCGGGCGGGACTTTGGAAAGCAGCACGCGCGTCGATCCTTTTTTCCCCCAGCCACCCGGAACCGGGGAGAAGAGGTCCGGTGCGTCCTCTACCATTCCGGCTTGCTCCACCGGCGAGAGCAAGAGCACGCCATAGCCTTCGCGCTGCAACGACAGTGTGGCAAAGATCTTGCCTCCGACACGGAAGTCGGCGTTGCCGAAGTGCGAACCTTCGACTGTATCGGGCAACGACAGCGCGAGACGGCGAAAGTCGGATGCTGTCATGGGCAGACATTCTATTCGGCGAACGCCGTCCCTCTGAAGCGTAGACTTCCACGTTGTCGAAGACCTCCGTCAATCGGCTGACACCCCGTCAAACAGTCGACAGCAGAAACACTAATGAGCGACGCAGCGCGTGCAGATGGCACGCCGGGCCTGCCTTTCTCCATTGCGGCACTGCGCCTGGAGATTGGAGTAAGGCTTGCAGTTCCTGGAGACGACTTTTCGGATTCGGAATCTCTTCCCAAACGGCCACGAAAGGCAAAAATGAAACTTGTCGAAAAAGTATTAACACCCAAGATTCGCAAAGAAACCGACAGCCTGGGCGAGGTGGATGTTCCTGCGGACGTCCTCTGGGGAGCACAAACGCAACGCTCGCTCGAGCATTTCAGCATCGGCAAGGACCTGATCCCGCGTGAGATGATCACGTCCTACGCCACTCTCAAGAAGGCCGCTGCCATCGCAAACCATGACAGCAAGCGCCTCGGCGATGAGCAATTCAATTTGATCGTTCAAACCTGTGGCGAGATCCTCGCCGGCCACCACCACGACATGTTCCCGTTGCATGTCTGGATGACCGGCAGTGGCACCCAGTTCAACATGAACGTGAACGAGGTGATCTCGAACCGCTGCAGCCAGCTGGCCGGCACGCCGCTCGGCAGCAAGAGGCCGGTGCACCCGAACGATGACGTGAATATGGCGCAGTCGTCGAATGACACGTTCCCATCGGCGATGAATATCGCGGCTGCGGTGAATGTGAAGGAGCGGCTGGTTCCGGCGGTGAAAGCGTTGCGCGACGCCATCGATAAGCAGGCGCAGGAGTGGAAAGACATCGTTAAGATCGGCCGTACCCACATGCAGGACGCCACCCCATTGACCCTGGGCGAAGAATGGTCGGGCTATGTGGGGATGCTGGCGGATGATCTGGAACGGATCGAGGCCGCGCTTGCGGGAGTGTACCGTCTGGCGCTGGGCGGCACAGCCGTGGGTACCGGGCTCAACTCCGCTCCTGGTTTCGCCGAGGCGGCAGCGGCGCAGATCGCCAAGCTCACGGGACTACCCTTTCAAACGGCGACGAACAAGTTCACGGTGCAGGGCGCGCACGACGCGTTGGTGCAACTCTCCGGCACGCTTCGCACGTTGGCGGTGTCGCTGTACAAGATCGCCAATGACATTCGCCTGATGTCTTGCGGACCTCGCGCTGGATTTGCAGAGTTGGCGATCCCCGCCAACGAGCCGGGGTCATCGATCATGCCGGGTAAGGTGAATCCCACCCAGGCCGAGGCACTCACCATGATCTCGGTGCAGGTGATGGCGAACGATGTCGCCGTAGGTTTTGGCGGCGCCGGCGGCTACCTGGAGATGAACGTCTACAAGCCTCTGATCATCTTCAACATCACTCACTCCATCACCATCCTCAGCGACGGATGCACTAACTTCCGCAAATTCCTGGTCGAAGGGACGAAGCCGAACCTGAAGAAGATCAAGGAATACGTGGACCGCTCGCTGATGCTGGTCACGGCGCTTTCGCCTGTCATTGGTTACGACAAAGCGTCGAAGATCGCGCACTACGCGCTCGACAACGACCTCACTTTGAAAGACGCGGCACTGAAGTTGGGCTTTGTCACGGAAGCCGAGTTCGACAGGGTTGTCGATCCATCGAAGATGGTCCACCCATACGTTGCCAAAGCCAGCTAAGCAGACACACCAAATAGAAGAGGAGAGAAGTCTTTTATGACGACCAGTAAACGTGGAATCGAAGTCCTGCTGGACCCATCTCTTAACAAGTCAACTGCCTTCACCGAGGCCGAAAAACAGTCCCTTGGAATCGTTGGCCTCGTACCCGACGTAACCGAGACGGAAGACCTGCAGCTCAGCAGAGTCATGCAGCAACTCGGCCACAAGAACACAGACCTCGAGCGCTACATCTACCTCGTCAATCTGCTCGACCACAACGAAACACTCTTCTACCGGACTGTGATGTCCGACCCGGCACGCTTCCTCCCGATCGTCTACGACCCAACCATCGCGGAAGCGTGTCTCAAGTACGGACACATCTACCGGCAGCCGCGTGGGATGTATCTCTCGATGACACGCCGTGGGAAAGTGAAGGAAGTCCTGAAAAACTGGCCCGAGGAAGACGTGAGATTCATCTGCGTCACGGATGGCGGCCGCATTCTCGGCTTGGGCGACATCGGCGCAAACGGCGCCCCAATTCCCATCGGCAAGTTGGAGCTCTACACCGCGTGTGCGGGAGTGCCGCCGCAATTCCTGTTGCCGATGTATCTCGACGCGGGGACCAACAATGAGCAGTATCTGCACGATCCCCTGTACCTGGGCATGCGGAAGCCTCGCCCGTCGACCGAGGAGCTTTACTCGTTCGTCGACGAATTCATGGATGCAGTCCAGGAAGTCTTCCCGAAGTGCTGCGTTCACTTCGAAGACTGGACGGGTGTGGATGCGGTCCACTTGCTCCAGCGTTACCGTGACAAGTACTGCGTCTACAACGACGACGTGCAGGGCACGGCGGGCATCGTGCTTGCAGGGATGATCAACGCCGCCAAAATCAAAGGCACGAAGCTGAGCGACGAGAAGTACCTGTTCCTGGGCGCGGGTTCGGCCGGCATCGGTCTCGCCGACCTTATTTGCTCCGCAATGGTTCAGGAAGGACTGAGCCTGAAAGAGGCGCAATCGCGCGTGTACATGTTCGACATTAATGGACTGCTGGAAACGACGCGTACGGACCTGGTCGATTTTCAGAAGCCGTATGCGCACAAGCATGCGCCGACGCGCGATTTCGTGGCCGCAATCGAGAGCATCAAGCCAACGACCATCATCGGCGTCAGCACGATCGGCGGCGCTTTCAACCAGAACGTTGTCGAGAGCATGTCGCGTATCAACGAACGGCCGGTGATCCTTGCACTTTCGAACCCGACCGAGCATGCCGAGTGCACGGCCGAGCAAGCCTACACCTGGTCGAATGGCAAGGCGATCTACGCAGCCGGCGTCCAATTTCCACCAGTACGCCTGAACGGGAAGACGTACCTGCCGGGCCAGGCTAACAACTTCTATGTCTTTCCGGCGATCGGAATGGGAATCTTCGCCACCCAAGCGTCAAGAGTCACGGATGAGATGTTCATCGAGGCTGCACGTGGAGTGGCTGACCAGGTGCCGTCCGACCTGCTGAAGCAAGGCCTGCTGTACCCGCTGCAATCGAACATCCTCGAAACCGAGATCCAGACCGCCGCGCGTGTGGCGAAACTGGTCTTCGATTCGGGACTGGCCCGTGTTGACCGTCCCAAGGACGTGGTTGCGTTCATTCGCCAGCATGTCTACAAGCCGGAATACAGTGACCTTTCAACGGACGTCGCCAAAGCGGCCTGAACCTCATGCTTGCTTTGCGAGTCATGCTTGTTGCGGGGGTCGCGTTGAGCATCTTCGCGGCCCCCGAGTATTCCCAAGACACAATAGGCGAAACGCTTAGCGGCCCGGACAGCCACGAGACGGGGCAGGGCCCGCACGGGCACCTGTTTGGAGATTGGGGTGGTGAGCGGTCACGGCTCGCGGAGCGAGGTGTCAGGTTCGATTTTCAATACATCAGTGATTCCCTGTGGAACCTCAAGAGCGAGCAAAAGGAGCGTCTTGCGAGCTGGAACCGGTTTCGAGGAACCGTGGACATCGATCTCGGCACCGCCATCCATCTTCATGGGTTTTATTTCCACGCGACTGCGCTTTGGCAAGGTGGGGGCAATCTTGGCGCCTATCTGGGAACGCTGACGAGCCCGAGCGGCATGTCGAGCGGAAACACTTTCCGTCTCGACTCCTGGTGGCTGGAAAAACGTTGGCGGAGCGATCGCGTGGTCGCACGAGTGGGGCAGTTCGCCGGGCAGGATTTTTACGGAGCACAACACGAAGCGGCATCGTTCACTTTCGAGCCGATGGGATATGCGTTAGGCAACCTGTTCACGGACTTCGAGTCCTTCGATCCTCCGTCTACACCGGCGATGGAAGTCCGCGTTGTGCCTACTCACTTCTTTTATGTGAGGTCGATGGTCGAGGCCGAAGACCGCAATCCCTATGCTCATAACTTAACCGGACTGGTTCCACAGTTTCGTGGGGCGCCGGTGAGTGTCTCGGAGATCGGGTTCACTCCCGGTAAGAAGGCATCGTCCGTGCGGGCTTTCGGTAATGTCGAGGAGCGCAAAGGCTACTCGGGGCTTTATCAATTCGGTGCGTCTTATAATCCCGGACATTTCACGACCTCGACGGGTAAAAGAAATTCCGGGAATTACCTCTTGTACTGGATGGCGAGCCAGGCGCTTTGGCGCGTGGACCCGAGAGGGGCAAAGGGCCTGGACGCGACGTTTGCCCACGACTGGAGCCCCGGCGACCTCAACCGCAACAATAAGGAACTGACGGCCGGGCTGCGCTTCAACGAGCCGCTTCCTCTGCGCTTTCACAACACGATGTCGCTTGGCTATGTTCGGAACAGCCTGAGTAAACAATTCCGTCCGCCCGGCGCGCCGCCGTTCAAGGCCGAGAACGCCTTCGAGTTCAACGCGCTCCTGGATCCTTTGCCGATGCTCCTTCTGCAACCGGTTGTTCAGTATTACGCGAACGCCGGCGGAGGACGGCATCGCGCTGTGGTCTTTGGATTCAGGACCAAGGTGGAGTTCTAAAAGTGTTGATGCGGCACTTCAACCTACTCTGTGGTCGTCACTTACGGGTTGAGGTGCAGTTGAGCCCGGGTTCAGGCGCGATGCATTGGCGGTCATGACAGGTTCCGGCATCTTGTAGTGCATGACGGCGAGTTGGAGTGCGGTGGTGATGCTGGCGGTGGCGCTGCCGGTGTCGGCGGAGCCGAAGCCGGAGGCGGTGAAGGCGTTCGAGCGGTACGTCGCGGTGGCGGAAGCAAGGATCAGGGCGGAACGAATGGCCCACCCTTCCAACCCCGGCCAGGGTGGGGCACCCGATGTTTCTAGTCCCCACCCTTCCAAAAGCGGTCAGGGTGGGGCACGCGCGGTGCTCGTCGAGAAAGTCGGGCAGACGCCGCAGGAGGTTCCCGGGGGGATGATCCATGACTGGGTGGGGACAACGTTCATCCCTGGAGCGACAGTCGCGCAGGTGCTGGCTCTAGTTCAGGACTACAACCACCTGGCGCGCTATTACGCGCCGGACGTGCAGGCGTCGCGGCTGATCTCGCGCGCGGGCGACGACTTCCACATCTACATGAGGCTGCGCAAGCACAAGGTCGTGACCGTGTTACTCGATACGGAGTACGACGTGCATTATGGACGGGTCGACCCGCAGCACTGGTTCAGCGTGTCGCGCAGCACGCGGATCGCGGAAGCCGACGGGGGAGACCATGGGTTTCTGTGGCGGCTCAACACCTACTGGCATTTTGTGCAGGCCGGGGACGGAGTGATCGTGCAATGCGAGGCGATCTCGCTGACCCGCGACATCCCGACCGGGCTGGGATGGATGATCCGACCGTTCGTGACGAGTATTCCGCGAGAGTCGCTGGAGTTCACGATGAGGGCGACGAGAAAAGCCGTCGCCGAGTGCTCAGTAATCAGTGCTCAGTGCTCAGCAAGACCGAGGCGAGTAGGCACTGAGCACTGAGCACTTTGCACTGAGAATTTGAGGGAGGAATGATGAGCACGGTAGCAGTTGCAAAGGAGTTCAGGGCAGCGGCGAGGATACAGGGGTCGATCACGGCGGCGAAGGAGAAGGAGCTGCTGATCTGGATGGCGAAGCGGACGCCGCGCTGGGTGACCGCCGACCACCTGACGCTGCTAGGTCTTGGCGCGCAGTTCCTTGCCGGAGCCTGCTATGCGTGGTCACGTTGGAATCGGGGCGCGCTGTTCGGAGTCATCTTCTTTATCGCGCTGAACTGGCTCGGCGACAGCCTGGACGGAACCGTGGCGCGGGTGCGTCAGCAGCAGAGGCCGCGGTATGGGTTCTATGTCGACCACATGGTGGACACGTTCGGGGCATCGTTCCTGATGACGGGCTTGGCAGTGTCGGGGTATCTGCACTGGCAGGTGGCGCTGGCGATGCTTGTGGCGTTCCTGGTGCTGTCGATCGAGACGTACCTGGCAGCGTACTGCGTGGAGCGGTTCGAGATGTCGCACGGGCTGTTCGGGCCGACGGAGATCCGGATCCTGCTGATCGTGGGGACCGTAGCGCTTTATTTCCATCCGCAGGCGCACCTGTTCGGGCGGGAGTTCCTGCTGTTCGACGTCGGCGGAGTGATCGGTGCGGCAGGCATGACGGCGTTGGCGGTGGTGGCCACCGTGCGGCACACGGTGGAGCTTTATCGGAAGGAGTACCGAGTACTGAGTACCGAGTTCCGAGACAGTGTTAACACGCGGTGAATACGAAGTTGTAGCCTTCTTTTGCACACCGTGGCGTGTGGCGGGAACTTGCGCGGGGAGCTATACTGTTCATGTCCGGTAATGCGCTCAGGTCAGCGAACCGGTACCGCATTCCGGCGAGGAGGACGTCTTCAGCAGTAGCGGAGACCCAGCCCGGGACCCGGCAAGTCGCGGGCATAAATTCGTTCTCTCGGTCACGGCGGCCGCCGACGGCCTTTTTGCGGTCCTGTTTCCTTCGTCCTGCCGTTTTTGCGCCACTCCTCTCACGCAATTGTCGCGCGTTCCTGTGTGCGCGGCGTGTCTCGACAAGATCAAAACCATTGAAGGTCCGAGGTGCTCGGCTTGCGGCGAGCGAGTACCGGCGTTGCATCCGTCGGAACGAGACGGCCAGTTACTCTGCCTGACTTGCACGCAAGAGGAACCGGTGTTCACGCGGGCGGCAGCGTATGGCAGCTATGACGCCGGCATGCGCGAGCTCATCCACCTGCTGAAATATGAACATGTGCGTCCGGCGGCGAACCTGCTGGGACGAATGCTGTCGGAAGTCATCGTGGACCTGTCGGCGGCATTCACAAGCGAGCCGGTGGTGGTTCCAGTGCCGCTGCACAGGGCGAAGTATCGCGAGCGCGGGTTCAACCAGTCGGAAGAGATCGCGCGGGCGGCGCTGAAGCTGCACCCTGCCGGATTGTTCCTGAAGCCGAACGTTTCCGCGCTGGTGCGGCAGAAGAATACGGCCTCGCAGACCGGACTGACGCCGGCGCAGCGCCGCGAGAATATGCGCGGGGCGTTCGCCGTCATGCGCCCCGAGGATGTTCACGGCCGAGATGTGCTGCTCGTCGATGACGTGATGACGACGGGCACGACCGCGTCCGAGTGCGCGCGCGCGTTGCGGCGCGCGGGAGCGGAGCGAGTTTTTGTCGCGACGGTGGCGCGCGTGCTGAAGCCCGAAGCGGCGTGCATGACCGTCAACTCCGACGAGGAGGTCCGCCCGTACACAATGGCGGCCCACGTATGAGCCGATTCATGTCAGGGAAGAGCCACATCCCGCATTCGTTGGCAGTCGAGGGACACTATCAACCCATGACCGCGCCCGTGCTGGTGCTAAACGCCAGCTATGAGCCGATCAACGTGTGCGCGGCGCGCCGGGCGATCGTGCTGGTGCTGAAGGGCGTCGCCATGACGGAAGAGGAGAACGGGCATTTTATGCACTCGACGCGGCTGGCGATGCGCGTGCCCTCGGTGATCCGGCTGCTGGAATACCGGAGGATCCCTCACCAGACGCGTTCGTTGTCGCGGAAGAACATCCTGCTGCGCGACCGGAATGTCTGCCAGTATTGCGCGACAGCACTGCCGTCTGGCGAGCTGACGCTGGACCATGTCATCCCGCGTTCGCGCGGAGGGGCGTCGACCTGGGAGAACCTGGTGGCGTGCTGCCATTCGTGTAACCGGCGGAAGGGGAACCAGTACGTGCAGGAAGCGGGGATGAAGCTGCTGAAGGAGCCGCGGGCGTTCAACCTGCATACGTCGCGGCACATCATGCGGCTGATCGGGCACTCGGACGCGAAGTGGCGGAAATACCTGTTCTATTAAGCACCAAGTACCAAGTACTGAGAGCAGTTCGTCTGTGACTCACGGCCAGAGTCCATCGTTACCTTGTTCCGATTGCTGCCGGGCTGGATGATAGCTGCATGCTAAACGCACAGCGGACTTCCCCATCCCGTGCGCAGCGAAGAAGCGGCCGGATACCACTTCGGGTACGCGTCACTGTGTCCCTGGCCAACAACGTTCAGTTCGATGCGGAGACGGTAACGGTGAGCCGTTATGGCGCCAAGCTCCGGATCGGGCCGACCACTCGCAACCTCATCTGCGGCGATCACGTGCGCATCAACCTGCGCGGCTCATTCACATGGCGCGCGGCGAGGATCGCATGGCTCGAACGCATCCAGGGAAGTTTTTGCGGGATCGAGTTGCAAGACCCGGAAAACTTCTGGGGGGTGTATTTCCCGCACAAGCCAGGCGAAGTTGCCGAAGACGAAGTGCAAGTGTCGTATACGCCGCTGGCGGTGAGACGGCCGGCGCGGGCCTGACCGGCGAGACGCCGATGCTACGCCTTGACGCGGTCTTTGAACTTGGCTTGGAGTTTCTCGACCTTAGGTCCGACGACGAACATGCAATAGGGCTGGTTTGAGTTCTGGTTGTAATAGTCCTGGTGGTAACCTTCGGCGACGTAGAAGTCGGCGGCGGGTTTCAGTTCCGTGACGATGGGATCGCGCCAGTGCGAGGCCGCTTCGCGGATGGCCTGGTCGGCGTCGTTCTTCTGGTCTTCCGAGGTGTAGAAGATCGCCGAGCGGTATTGCGTGCCGGTGTCGTTGCCCTGGCGGTTGAGCGTGGTCGGGTCGTGGATGGTGAAGAAGACGTCGAGGAGATCGGGATAGCTGATCACATCTTCGTCGAAGGTGACGCGGACGGCTTCGGCGTGACCGGTGTCACCACCACAGACGGCGCGATAAGTCGGATTCGGAACGCGGCCGCCGATGTATCCGCTCTCAACTTTCTCCACGCCTTTGAGCCGCTGGAAAACGGCTTCAAGGCACCAGAAACATCCGCCGGCAAGGATCGCAGTCTTCAAATTAACCACCCCATTTAGATGCGCGAGCGGCGAGGAAGTTCCCGAGGAGTGCCTTCTGTGTGATTTAGCGATTTGTGATTGGTGATTGCACTCCCGTCGGGTTCAATCACCAATCACAAATGCGTGCAGGCAAGCAGAATCATACAGATCAGCGCATAGGCCGATCGTGCGCGCGAGATGATGCAGTTACGCGGTGCGCTTGCCCTGCTGCTGGGCGAGGACTTCCCGTTCCGCCTGGACCCAGTCTTCGTGCGCGAGGCCATCGGTGCGGCCGCGCTTTTCGTAGAGTTCGTAGGCGCGATTCCGGATGGCGGCTTCGAGGTCGCCGTTGGTCTTCACTCCGCTGTTCGCCGGATCGGGATTGACCGAAGTCACGCGCTTGGCCGGCGCGTTCGAGATGTCAGAAACCTTGGACGAAACCACCGGTGGCGTCGGCGTTGGCGTCGATGGCGTCTTCTTTGCTCTTGGCATGCTGCTAACTCCCAACAGATATGATTAAGGCCCAGCCCAGACATCCCTGATGGTCATGACGGACCGAACTATATGAATCAATATACCGCGTCCGGCTGTGGATTTGTCCGAGCTGCGGACGCGCGCAGCGCTTGCCGGAGGCACTCTTCCCGCCGCGGGATCCGATTCTCAGTAGAGTGGCGCTAGTTGCCTGAACGAGAACAAC
The DNA here is from genome assembly GCA_964559835.1 of uncultured Terriglobales bacterium. GTDB lineage: Bacteria > Acidobacteriota > Terriglobia > Terriglobales > Acidobacteriaceae > DAISJI01. The sequence continues at coordinate 46,927 of CAZLJE010000003.1, read as the reverse complement.
TTAGGGCCACCCGGAAATGGCGGGAAGGTGTACCATTGCGGGAATTATGTGGGGCGGAAAAAGCAGCGAAGAGTGGGTGACGCAGTACGCGTCGAGTCATCAGCACCCGATTAACCGGATCTGTCACACGTTTGGCATCCCGATCATCGTCGTGAGCCTGGGCGTGTTTCTCGCGTCGATCTACTCGCGCGGCCTTCTGAAGTGGGGGGTCGTGCTGTTCCTCGCCGGGTGGATGCTTCAGTTCATCGGGCACGCATTCGAGGGAAAGCCGCCGGAGTTCTTCCATGACTGGCGGTTCCTGTTCGTGGGCGTGCGGTGGTGGATGGCAAAAGTGAGAGGGAAAGCGTAAAACTGGGCGCAGGGCTCAGGGCGTAGGGCGGAAGGCCGAGAATCCACCACAAAGGACACGAAGGTACACGAAGGAAAATCCAAGAACAGCACCACAAAGGACACGAAGGTACACGAAGGAAAATCCAAGAACAGCACCACAAAGGACACCATGGTACGCGAAAGAAAAGCAAGTCACGCAAGTTGCTCCGCGAAAGGCATTCTGAAACAATAGCGGCAGTCTTGGTGGGGCCTCCCTTTACATGGCGTTACTCGGCAGTTGGTCGCTTCTTTTAGCACTCGCTTTCAGCCTGTACGCTTTCGGCGCGGGCGTTTTTGCGCTGACGCGCAAGGGCGACAATTACGAGCGCCTGGGTGAAACCGCGCGCCGGGCGGGAATCGCCGCATGGATGGCGATCACCGTCGCGACGGTCACGCTGGTATACGCTGCGTTCCGCAACGACTTCTCCATTGCCTACATCCGGAGTCATTCCAATATCGCGCTGCCGTGGCCGTACAAAGTGGCGGCATTGTGGTCGGGGCAGGAAGGCTCGCTGCTGTTCTGGTCGTTCCTGCTGGGGACATACGGCCTGGTGCTGCGGCTGAGGCACAAGACCGACACGCGGCTGTTCGCGTTCGCTGGCATGATCATTGCGGCCGTGCAGGTCTTCTTCCTGGCGCTGGTGAATTTTTCCGACGCGAAGCCGTTCGCGCTTACACAGGGCGCCATCCCGCCCGACGGCAACGGGCTGAATCCACTTCTACAGTACGCGGAGATGGTGATCCATCCGCCGATGCTTTATCTCGGGTACGTGGGGTTCACGGTGCCGTTCGCGTTTGGATTGTCGGCGCTGATCATGAAGTACCCGGGCGAGAAGTGGATCCACATCACGCGGCGCTGGACGATGGTGACGTGGTGCTTCCTGACGATCGGCATCTCGCTGGGCATGCATTGGGCGTACAAGGTCCTGGGCTGGGGCGGATATTGGGGATGGGACCCGGTGGAGAACGCGTCGGTGATGCCGTGGCTGACCGGCACCGCGTTCCTGCACTCGGTCATGATGCAGGAAAAACGCGGCATGCTGAAGATGTGGAACATGTGGCTGGTCTTCAGCACGTTCCTGCTGGCGATTTTCGGTACGTTCCTGACGCGCAGCGGCTTCGTCAGTTCCGTGCACGCCTTCGCGCAGTCGTCGATCGGAACCTGGTTTGAAGTCTTCATTGCCCTGGTGCTCGCCATATGCGTGTTCTTTTTCGTCCGAAACCGCGGGCACCTGAAGAGCGAACACAAACTGGAGGCGCTGGTCTCTCGCGAGTCGAGTTTCCTGTTCAACAACCTCATCCTGCTGGTTGCCTGTTTCACTGTTCTTTGGGGAACAGTGTTCCCGAGGCTCAGTGAATTAGTAAACGGTACCAAGATCACGGTCGGGCCTCCGTTCTTCAACCGCGTGAACGTACCGGTGGCGCTGATGCTGTTGCTGCTGACCGCCGTGGGTCCGTTGCTGGCGTGGAGAAAAGCCTCGGTCGAAAGCCTCAAGCGTAATTTCCTGGTGCCGATGCTGTGCTCCGTGGGAGTGGTGATGTTGCTGGTGTTGACGCCGCACAGCTGGGGCGGGCCGTTCGGGATGAGGCCGTGGGAAGACGTTTCGTACTTTTATGCGTTGATGACGATCGCACTCGGGGTGCTGGTACTCGGGACCGTGGTGAGCGAGTTCATCCGCGGCGGACGCGTCTTCGCGACTCAGACGGGATCGAACCTGGCTGCGGGGATGGCGCAACTGACGCGGCGCAACACGCGGCGGTACGGCGGATACATCGCGCACTTCGGATTTGCGCTGGTGTTGATCGGGTTTGCGGGAGCGGCATTCAACCAGGACATTGAGCGCGAACTGGGCAATGGCGGCCAGATGTCGATCGGGCCCTACACGCTCACGAACCGCTCGTGGACCGAGGATTCCAACGACAACTACAACAGCCGCTGGGCGATCATCGACGTCTCGAAAGACGGCCAGCCACTCACCACGATGTACCCCGAGCAGCGCTTCTACAAGGCAAGCCAGACGACGCAGACCATGGTCGCGGATCGATCGACGCTCAAGGAAGACTTGTACATCGTTTTCAGCGGCATGAATGAGGACAGCGGACGCCCCATCATCAAGGCGCACCTCAACCCGCTGGTAATCTGGGTATGGATCGGGATCATCGTGCTGGTGCTGGGGACGGTGCTCGCGCTCATCCCGAACGCGGCGCCGGTCCGTGCCGCGGTGCGGGTGAAAGTCACGCACGCGGCGGAAGAACCGGTGGGGGCGGCGCGATGAGGCACGCGGGACGCGGGGCCGCTCGGGGGCGACGGGCCTACGCCCGCCTTCTCTCATTGATTGCGCTCTGCGTCGCGATCGTGTTGTTCATGGGGGCGGGAGATTCGCTGGAACAGCGGTTCAACACGGACGGGCACAAGTTGATGTGCGCGTGCGGGTGCAGCCAGGTGCTGCTGGAGTGCAACCACGTCGGGTGCACATACAGCGACCGTATGCGGAACGAGCTGACTGCGGGGCTACAGCGCGGCGATAACGATGACCTGATCCTGCAGGCATTCGTGCAGAAGTACGGGACGACCGTCCTGGCGGCACCGGGCACGACGGGGTTCAATCGCGTGGCATGGATCATGCCGTTCGCGGCGCTGGCAGGCGGAATCTTCCTGACGATAACGATCGTGCGCGCGTGGAAGCACCGGCCGGCGGTCCCGGCGGTGTCGATGCCGGCTGACATGAATGCGGCGACGCTCGACGGGCTGCGGCGGCGCGTACACGAGGAGACGGAACTATGATCGTCTTCGCCTGCTTCGCGATGACTGCCGCGCTGATCTATTTCATCTTCAACCTGCCGCCTGCGGTGGAACGTCCGCTGGAGAAAACGCGATTGGCGTTCCTGCGCGAGCGCAAAGAGATGGTGTACGAGAACCTGCGCGACCTGAACTTCGAACACAAAGCCGGCAAGCTGCCGGACGCGGACTACGCGCGATTGCGGGCGGGATTGGAAGAGGACGCGGCGGCGATATTGGCGGAGATCGAAATGCTGGAAGGGCAAGAGACCGGCGTCGGGCTCAGGGCGTAGGGGCCAGGCGGGTAGGTCGTAAGTGGTTGGTCGTAGGTCGGAAAATCCAATGAAGTCCTTAATCGCAAAATATCTTGTGCCCCTCCTTCTGTTGAGCTGTGCGGCTGTAGCGCAGACTTTAACGGGCACCGTCACCAACGGCACGACGGGAAAGCCGGCGGTGGGCGATGACGTCGTGCTGCTTTCGCTGTCGCAAGGGATGGAAGAGTCGGCGCGTACGAAATCCGATGCGTCCGGGAACTTCAGCTTCCAACTGGAGGAGGTCGGGCCGCACCTGGTGCGGGTGCTCCACCAGGGCGTGAATTACTTTCCTCCGGGCGGGCCGATCACGCCGAACAAGACAACCACATCGATCACGGTCTACGACGCTGCGCGGAAGGTGGAAGGCGTGTCGGCGAGCGTGCACGTGATGCGGTTGCAGGCGCCCGATGACAAGACGCTCCAGGTGCTGGAGTTGATCGCGGTTAAGAATGATTCGAAACCCCCGCGAGCGCTGGCAGGCGACCGGACGTGGGAAGTGTATTTGCCCGAGGGGGCACAGATCGATGGGGGTGCGGCGCAGGGACCCGGCGGAATGCCGATCAATGCGGCGCCCGTACCGGACGAGAAGCAGAAGGGCCATTACTATTTCAATTTCCCGCTGCGCCCGGGCGAGTCGCGGTTCCAGATCGCGTATCACCTGCCCTATTCCGGAGAAGCAACGCTGCGGCCGCGAGTCAGCGAGAACCTGGAGCACTTTGCGCTGCTGATGCCGAAGTCGATGCAGTTCGGGGCGAAGGTGGAGTCGAATTTCTCGCCGATGCCGGACGATACCGGGCAGACGACGATGGAAGTGGCGACGAACGTCACGCCTGATAAAGACCTGAGTTTCCGCGTTACGGGCACCGGCACGCTTCAGGAGACGCAAGCACAAAGCGGCGATCAGCAGCAGGGAGAAGCTACGGGCGGGCAGGCAAGCGCGCGTCCGGGTGGCGGGTTGGGTAACCCCGAAGGGACGCCGGACCCACTGGAGAAGTATCGGTGGCCGCTGCTGGCGGTATGCCTGGGAGCACTGGCGGTGGGCGGATTATGGGTGGTGACGAAGAACCAGGGCACGCAACCGGCGAAAGGTCCGGTTGTCGCTGCTGCAGCGGCGCCTCCGGTGCAGGCAACTGGCGCGAGACCATCGACACCGACGCCGACATTATTGTTGCAGGCGATGAAAGAAGAGCTGTTCCAGTTGGAGATGGAGCGCCAGCAGGGCAAGATCTCGGAAGCGGAGTACGCGACGGCGAAAGCGGCGCTGGACCAGACACTCGCAAGAGCGATTGCGAGAAGCAGACAGACTTAATTTCGCACCCTCATCAAGATGTATTCCGTATTTGGTATTCAGTATTCCGGCGGTCGTTCTGTTGCCGTGAGCGCCTGAGCAGCAGATACGGAATACGAGATACGGAATACGCTTTTACGCCAACTCCCCACAGCACCAGGGCATCTTGAATCCTCGGAGGACGAAGGAAATGCCTGTGCTGCAAAAGGGTGTTGCTGCTGTTGCCAACCGGATGCCGAAAGTGATTAGCCCTAAAGCTCATGCCATCATTGATTACGCCACGATCGGTGGCTGGTTCGCGCTCGGCGCCTGGATCATGGGGCGCAATAAACGTGCGGGGATCAGCGCGTTGATCTGCGGCGGCGCTGAGCTGGCGACGACGTTGATGACCGATTTCCCGGGCGGTGTGGCCGACGTGATCAGCTTCCCGACGCACCTGAAGATCGACATGGGACTGGCGGCGGGGGCAACCGCCTTGCCGAATTTCCTGGGCTTCGACGACGAGGACGAAGCGAAGTGGTTCCGCATCATGGGCCTGAACATCACCGCGGTCAGCGCGATGACGAACCCGTACGTGGGCCGCGACATGCGCCGGAGACGAGCGGCATAGAGGTATCCACACTCGATTTGGAACATCCCCTATCGCTCCAAGAGCGGGAGCGATAAGGGTGGCGCAACCGGCTTCACAAACACCGGTGACGAAGACCATTTTGGCGCTTACTCACGGTTGCAGGTGATAGCCATCACTGCACGCGAACTCCCGCGGGCGTAAAGAAAAGGCACCGCGGGAGGTGCGTCATGCGAAGGTCTCACGCTCGTCCGCCGGCAGCGGAAGCATTTGCCGCCCAAGCGGAACTGATCGCTGCTTTGCAGCAGCGCGGGTTACAGTCCACGCACCCGAAGGGGACCGTGCTCTTCCAGCAAGGAGACACAAACCAGGGCGTGTACCTGCTGCTGAGCGGGTCGGCGCGGCTGTTGGTGCAGCGCGACGACCAAAGGATCGTGCCGGTGCGCGTGGTCGGGCGGGGAACGCTGCTGGGATTGCCGGGCACCATCCTGAACCGCACGTACCTGTTTACTGCGAAGCTCGCGGAAGATTCGCGCGTCGTATTCGTGCCGTCGGCAGCGTTGATCGAATTCCTACGGGAGCGCAGCGATATCTGTTTCGACGTAGTGGAGCTGCTTGGCGGCGAGTTGCTGGAGCTGCCGCCCGCGATCCGGGCGCGCGCCACGCGCAACCGCCACCACCGCGCGAACTCCTGATCAGGTGTCGCCAGGCAAGCCTGGCTAGTACATTTGTTTTATCCTTCCGATATGAGTCGTATTCTTTTGGCGTGGGCAGCACTCGCCTTGCCGCTCGCGGCACAGTCGCCGCAACCGCTTTCGACGCGAGTCGTCGCGTACCAGATCGAGGCCAGGCTCGATGCCGTCAAGAAAACGGTTGATGCTACAGAGACCCTGACGTACAGGAATCTAACCGGCCAGCCGCTACAAACCTTTCCGTTCCATCTCTACCTCAATGCGTTCCAGCCGAAGTCGACGATGTCGCGAGAGCTGGAGCGCGGCGATCCGGATTGGGAGTTGAAGGACGAGGAGCGTGGCGCGATCGAGATCAAAAAGCTGGAGGTCGATGGCGCGGGGGACCTCACGTCGCAACTCCGTTTCGCTGCCCCGGACGACAACAACGGTGACGATAGGACGGTGGCCGAGGTGACTCTGCCCAAGCCGGTGGCGCCCGGCGAGTCGGTAACGTTTCACTTCACGTTTCACGACAAGCTGCCGCGGGTGACAATGCGCACCGGCTACGCGCGTAACTTCTTCCTGGTCGCGCAGTGGTTCCCAAAGGTGGGTGTGTTCTGGCACGGAGCGTGGAATTGTCACCAGTTCCATGCGAACACGGAATTCTTCGCGGATTTTGGAACATACGACGTGAAGGTCACGGTACCGGGGAATTTTGTGACGGGGGCCGCCGGCGATGAAGTAGCGACGGTCAAGAATCCGGACGGGACAAAGACCGTGAGCTATCACGCGGAGGATATCCATGACTTCGCGTGGACGGCGGATCCAAACTACCGGGTGGTTGAAGACAACTGGAAGGGAAGCGCGGGCAACGTGCACATCCAGCTGTTGATGCATCCGGCGCACATGAACAGCGCGGACCGCTACATGGGCGCACTGAAGGGGGCGTTGGACCGATTCGACCGCTGGTACGGGCCGTATCCGTATGACCGGGTCACGGTAGTGGATCCGGCGTTCGGCGCACTGGAGGCCGGCGGGATGGAGTATCCAACGTTCATCACAGCCGACACGACATGGTATGCGCCTCGGGGCATCCTGCTGCCGGAGGCGGTGGTCGAGCATGAATTCGGGCACCAGTACTGGTACGGGATGGTCGCGACGAATGAGTTCGAAGAAGCGTGGATGGACGAGGGGATCAACACCTATACCGAGTTCAAGATCATGGACTCGCTGTATGGGCGGAATTCGATGCTGAACTTTCTCGGGCTGACGACCAGCGACTTCGACGAACAGCATACGGGATATCAGAGAGTCGTGCGCAATGATCCGATCACGCGAAAGGCATGGCAGTTTCTCGGTAGCGGGTCGTACGGCGGCATCACGTACGCGAAAACCGGCGCGGCGCTGTTGACGCTGGAGGCGGTCATCGGCGAGGACACGCTGCGGCGAGCGTTGCATACCTATTTCATGCGGTATCGGTTTACGCACCCGACAGGCGAGGATTTCTTTAAAACAGTGAACGAAGTCGCGGGGCAGGACTTGAAGTGGTTCTGGGACCAGGCGTTCTACGGCACACAGGTGCTGGATTACGAGATCCTGTCGGCACGATCGGAGGCGGTCGATGAGAACGCCAAACCGGCGGACATGATGTATCGGACCGAGGTGGTGGTACACCGCAAAGGCGACTTCATTTTTCCCACGGAAGTCGAGATCCGGTTCGACAACGGCGAGAAGGTGCGGGAGCACTGGGACGGACGAGACCGGTGGGTCCGATATACATACGAGAAGAAGGCGAGGGTCGTGTCGGCGGAGGTGGACCCGGAGCATCGGGTGGCACTGGACGTCGATTTCTTCAACAACAGCAAGACGGTGAAAGCGGACACGGGAGCGCGTCGGAAGATCTCGGATTACTGGATGATCGTGACGCAATTCCTTTCGGCGTTGGGGTCGTGGCTCGCATGAGGCGGACGGGAATCATCTCGGCGGGAGCGGCATTGTTGTGGCGGCGGCAGCGTGTGCTGTGGTGGCTGTTCGGAATGAATCTTGCGGTTGGGATCCTCGCCAGTGCGCCGGTGCGGCAGCAACTGCGCATGCTCGACAGAAGCATGGCGGCGTCGGATTCGCTTTATCACCACATGGACCTGTCCCGGATGGTGGAGGCGATGGCGCGGCCGGAGGGGCTGCCGGGTGCGTTCTATACCGGCTCGGGTGTGCTGGTTTTTGCGTACTTCTTCTTCCTGATATTCGCCATGGGAGGCGTGCTGGAATCGCTGTCACTGGACCGCAGGATGCGGTTCGGCGAATTTCTGCGGGCGTCGGCCGAATATTTCTGGCGGATGGTGCGGCTGCTGATCGTGTTCGCCATTCTGATCGCGCCATTGGTCATCGCGCAAAGTTCGGTCGGCAATCTGACCGACTGGCTGGAAACGCGGAGTGACGTCGAGCAGCTTGGGTTCCTTGTGACGTTGGGAATCGGCGTCGTTTTGTTCCTGGTTGCGATGGCAGTCCGCGTGTGGATCGACGTCGCGCAGGTGGACGCGGTGGCACAGGACCAGGTGGCAGTACGGCGGAGTCTCAGGCAAGCCTGGAGGATGTTGCGCGACGGGTTCTGGCAGCTATATGGGGCGGTAGTAGCGGTTCAGGTGTTGCTGATGGTGATCACGTTGCTTCTGTTCGCGGTGTGGGAACGGCTGCCGCACGAGGCGATCGGGGGGACGTTCGTTATCGGCGAAGTGATTGTTGTCTTGTGGCTGGGATTCCGGCTGTGGCAGAAAGCGGTGGAGTGCGCGTGGTACCAGGAGCGGATGGCTGAGGAGAGGGTTGTACACGAGCCGGTCCACGTCGAAAATGGCGTACCCGTTATCGAGAGCGGAGCTGCAAGTTAGTCGGCCGGGCCGTCCCTCCGGGACTCGGAGCTATAGACGACGACACCATCCCAGGACTTCGTCCTGGGCTACCAGCGACTCGTCGCTCCGCGACTGTGCTCGAGCTACCAGGCGTGGGTGACCGGCGGGACGCCGATGTTCCGAACTGCTGGGTGACTCCGAACTGCGCTCAGCGCCGCAGTAGATTCTTCGCGATGAATAGGACATTGGCGGGGCGCTCGGCCAATCGGCGCATGAAGTACGGATACCACTCGGTGCCGAACGGTATGTACACGCGCAGGCGCCAGCCGTCTTTGACGAGTTGTTCCTGGAGATCGCGGCGGATGCCGTAGAGCATCTGGAACTCGAAGGCGCTGGAGGGAACATTCTCGCGCCTGGCGAAGGACGTTGTCTCGCGAATGATGTTCTCGTCGTGGGTGGCGATGCCGTGATAGACGCCGCTCGTGATGAGCATCTTCGTCAGCTTGACGTAGTTTGCGTCGACATCTGTCTTCTTCTGGAATGCGATGCTCGCCGGTTCCTTGTAGGCGCCCTTGCAGAGGCGGATGCGGATGCCGTGGGCGAGCAGGTCCTGCACGTCTTTTTCGCTCCGATAGAGGTAAGCCTGGATCACCGCGCCGACCTTGCCCGGATTGCGCTCGTGCAGTTCGTGGACGAAGTCGAGCGTCTTCTGCGTGTAAGGAGATCCCTCCATGTCCACGCGGACGAAGCTGTTCACGCGGGCGGCGTGTTCGACCAATCCATTGACGATGTCGCAGCAGAGCTTCTCGTCGACGTCGAGGCCCATGTGGGTGAGCTTGAGGCTGACATTGGCGTCGAGCTTGCGTTCGGTGATGAGGTCGAGCAGTTGGTGGTACAGCTCGGCGCTGTGCTTCGCCTCTTCAGCGTTGGTGACGTTCTCGCCGAGGTTGTCGACGCTGATGCTCATGCCGCGCCGGTTGACCTCCTGGGCGGCGGTGATTAGGTCCTCGACGGTGGTGCCGGCAACGAAGCGGCGGGACATCTTCTGTCCGACGGAGGAATTTTCGGCGAAAGAACGGAGCGAGCGGCTGGTGGATAAGCCGATGAACAGTGCCCTAAGCATTTGTCTCCGATGGATGCAAACTGACTTTTTTATCACATCGAGGGCGGGGAGGCATTAGAACGCCAATCACAACAGTGGGTGAGACAACCGGAAGGAGTCGTGGTATTGAAGATGTCAGCGCAACGCGGACGTATCGTCCGCGCAACCCGAGGTGAGGCCGTATGCATTGCAGCCCTGAAGTCCTGAAGCAAGTCCCACTCTTTTCCGGGTTCGACGATGACGAAGCCCGGGTACTCTGCGAGCAGGTTGAGGTCAAGACCTTCCAGCCCCGCCAGCGCATTTACAAAATAGGCGACGCGGGCGGCAGGGGCTATGTAATGGTTTCCGGGCTCGTGCGTGTCACCACTACCGACGATGATGGACAGGAGGTCGTGGTCGACGAACCGGCGGCGGGCGAGTTCTTCGGATTTGCGTCGATGCTCGAGGAAAAGCCGCACCAGACCGAGGCTGTCGCGGTCGAGGAGACGACGTGTATCGAGGTCGATCGCAGCGACATCCTTGCCCTGTTGCAGCGCAAACCGCACGCCGGGATGGACATGCTCTCCGTCCTGGGACACCATTTCCACGTGGCGCACCAGTTGGTGCGGGTGCGCGCGAACCGTCACCCGAACGAGATCATCGAGGAAGAAGAGACGCGGGGCGAGCGCGTCGCCGATGCCGTGGCATCGTTCGGAGGTTCGTGGACGTTCATCATCATCTTTGGGTTTTTCATGGCGATATACACGGTCATCAATGTGATTCTGAGAGGAAAGGCCTGGGACCCGTATCCGTTCATCCTGCTGAACCTGGTGCTGTCGATGCTGGCGGCGATCCAGGCGCCGGTGATCATGATGAGCCAGAACCGGCAGGACAAGAAAGACCGGCTGCGCAGCGAGCTGGATTTCGATGTCAACAAGCGCACCAACTTCGAGATCCAGGGGCTGGCGCACAAGCTGAACCTGCTCGGGGACAGGCTGGGAGATATCGAGGAGACACTGAGGGGCAGGACGGGAGCGTGAGGAAAATTAAGAATTAAGAATAAAGAATGAAATGCTCTCTGTAACGGCATAGGGCTCAGGGCGTAGGGCGTACGCCAACCCTCCCTGAGCCCCAAGCCCTGAGCTCTCATCCATTCTTGATTCTGACTTCTTCGTTCTTCACTTATTGTCCGTTACTCGCCTTTCATTTCGAGGAATTTCTCGACTTCGAGCGCGGCCATGCAGCCGGTGCCAGAGGCGGTAATGGCCTGGCGGTAACGTCGGTCGGCGACGTCTCCGCAGGCGTAAACGCCGGGCACGCCAGTGTGGACGTAGTCGCGCACGAGCAGGTAGCCGTCGTCGTCGGTCTCGAGCTGGCCTTTAAGGAACCCGGTGTTCGGGGTATGGCCGATGCCGAGGAACATGGCGCTGGTCGGGAAATCCCAGCTCTCACCGGTCACCACATTGCGCAACCGCAGGCCAGTGACTTCCTTCTTATTGACGTCGTACACGTCATCCACGACCGTGCTGCTGAGGAACTCGATCTTGGGATGATTGAGCGCGCGGTCCATCATGATCTTCGACGCGCGGTACATGTTGGTGCGGTGGACGATGGTGACCTTGGTGGCGAAGCGCGTGAGGAAGAGGGCTTCTTCCATCGCCGAATCGCCGCCACCGATGACGACGATCTCCTTGCCGGAAAAGAAGAAGCCGTCGCAGGTGGCGCACGAGGAGACGCCGTGTCCGATGAGGGCCTGCTCGTTGGGCAAGCCGAGCCAACGCGCGGACGCACCGCTGGCGACAATCAAGGTCTCGGTCAGGATGTCGCCCTTGCTGGTGTTCAGGACCATCGGCATGGCGCGGAGGTTGCAGCTCGAGACGGTGGCGGTGAGGTATTCGGCGCCGAAGCGTTCGGCCTGCTTGCGCATGTTCTCGATCAACTCGGGCCCTTGAATGCCTTCGGGCCAGCCGGGAAAGTTTTCGACCAGCGTGGTGAGAGATAGCTGGCCGCCGGGTTCGTGTCCCTGGATGACGAGCGGTTTCAAGTTGGCGCGCCCGGTGTAGAGCGCGGCGGTGAGGCCGGCGCATCCGGAACCGATGATGACTGTCTTGCGTACGTTGTCGGACATTGTGGTCTTTAGATTACGGTCACAGGGGATAAGTAGCGAACTACAAAATCATTGCCGATTGGTGATTGCCGATTGTGAAACCAAAACCTGAAACCTGAAATCGAAACCTGAACCCTGACACCTGACACCTGGAAAGCTACTTCTTGCTCATGGGCTTGATCTTTGGAGCACGGTAGCCGGGGCCGACGCCCAAGCTTAGCCGACCCAGTTCGGCCGGGACGATCTCTACGGCACTGGTGGCGTTGCGATACGCGGCCATGATTTCCGATGCGGTTTTGAACAGCGGCTGGTATTGCGACTGGTCGCCCTCGGTGCAACGGGCCAGGACCAAATGCGCCTTGCCGAACCGTTCGAGGCTGATCCGGTCCGCAGGGGTATTCGTCCTCAGCAATTGCGCGGGGGCGACGGGCGTCGTGGTTTTGTCTTCCAATGCGATCTGCGTCACGCCTTTGGCCTCTTTAGACACCAACACCACGGTCTCGCGGCTGTTCTGGCCTTCAGCGCTGAAGGTGAATTGCGCGACGCCAAATGGTCCGCCGCCAAAATCGCGGCGGATACGCACCCAATCGCTCGCCGTGCCCTCAATGGTGCTGTGTCCGCGCGCGACTTCATAGTCGGGCGAAAACCGCGGCTGGCGCGGGACGGACGCGAGCGCGGCCGCAATCTCTTTTTGCTCCTCGTCGGTGGGGGAGCAGACGTTCAACACGGTCAATTTAACAGGAGGGGTTTGTCTGGGCGCCTGCTGGGCCACGGCGCTCAAAGCCAGGACTCCCACTACGAGGCCGAATGATTTCCGCATCACGGCTGCATTGTAATGGAGTAATAAGTAATAAGTAATGAGTTCTGCCGCATGAAACCGGTCCGCGGTTCTCAATACTTATTACTCATTACTTAATTACAATCTTTTCATGGCAAACCTGACGCTCGTTTACGGATTGCGCCTGCTGCCGTCCGAGGAAATCGTCGAAGTAGGTGAGGCTCCCATCAAGCTGAAGAACGGACACGAAGCGCACGTCACCATGCACGTGCTCGAGGGCAGCAAGGACGAGATCGAGAAGCAACTGCGCACAAGCTTGGAGGCGTTTTTCGACTTCTATCCCGAGATATAAATCCGCTGTTGGACACGAAACTTCCGCGTGCGTTTCCACGTATTCCCCAGTCAGGAGCCCTCGGGTTCCGGTGCTATCATCGATTGTGTGCGCATACCATTCTCTCTCAAAAATTGGCGGCACAGCCTCGTCGAGGGGTGGCCAAAACTCACGCGCCTGGAGCGGTTGACCGCCTATTTTGCCGGTCTCGACCTGTTCCTCCTGATCGTGTGGAGGGTGGCAGCACTGTTCACCGCCGATTCCAGCCTTGGCGGATGGTTCCGGTTCATCGGGTACGTCACCATCTTTCTCGGCCTGCTGGTGATTGCCCGTTTTGTGCGCCGGGTAGTGATGTGGCGGCTACGCAACCGGCTGATCGTTACGTACGTCTTCATCGGCGTCATCCCGGTGGTCCTGCTGCTGTGCATCGGGCTGATCGGCGCGTACCTGTTCGGATGGCAATTCGCGACTTATATCGCGACGTCGGACATCGATAAACAAATATCGACCTTGACCGCGCTGAACCATCGGGCCGCGGTCGAGATGGGCAACAGGATCTCGGCCGGCGCAGCCCTCACTCCTGAGCTACTGGCGGCCAATACCGCGCCGGCGGCCGAAGATGCGCTGCTGGAGATCACCGCCTGGCGTGCCGGGAAACCGGTGACCTTGCCGAACCAGGCTGCCGCGTCTCCGCCCCCGGAAAATGCGCCGGGAAACCATGCGCTGGTGATCGACGGACGCCGTTTGCTGTTCCGAGCATGGGAGACCGTCCCCGCCGGGAAGGAGAAGCTGACAGTCATCTCCAGCGTGCCACTCGACAGCAAGACTCTGGACAGAGTGGGAACCGGACTCGGCGAGGTGTCTCTGTCGCTGTTCACGAATAATCGCAGCCCGAATGAACAGAAGAAGGACGACAAGCGCGGGCTGCATGTGAGCACAAGCTCGGGGAAAAGCGAATCGAAACTGACGGTCGGCAACGAAAGCCTCGATTTCAAAGAACAGAACCCGGGTACGCCGACGCTGCACGCGGGAACGCTGCCTCCGCCATCGCGGACGTTCGACCGGATGATCACCGGCGGGACGATCATCAGCGTGGTGGATTGGAGCACCGGACAGAGCCGCAGCGCGCTGTTGGGCGTACTCACGCGTCCGTCGCTGCTGTATGGCAGGTTGTTTGTCACGGTCGGGCAGTCCACGAATTTCATCATCGGGGTCCTGATTGCGGTGGCCGCCATCTTCGCGGTGATCGAACTGCTCGCGCTGTTCATCGGATTGCGGCTGACGCGAACGATGACGCAATCGATCTCGCACCTGTATGTCGCGACCGAGCACGTGAACCAGGGCGACCTGTCGCACCGCATCGAGGTCAAACGCGAAGACCAGTTGGGCGCGCTGGAGCGGTCGTTCAATTCGATGACGACATCCCTCGAGCGCCTGCTGCAAGAGCAGAAGGAGAAGCAGCGGCTGGAGAACGAACTTGCCATCGCCCAGGAAGTGCAGGCGCAGCTGTTTCCGACGCATACGCACGAGGCGCCCGGGCTGGAGGTGTACGGCATCTGCAAGCCGGCGCGGACGGTCAGCGGCGACTACTACGATTTCCTGCCCTTTGAGGAAGGGAAGGTGGCGATCGCGGCCGGGGACGTGAGCGGGAAGGGAATTTCGGCGGCGCTGCTGATGGCGACGATCCACTCGGCGGTGCGAGCGTACAGCCTGGAAGCCGCCGTGATACCGGCGATGGCCGGTGCTGCCGCCGTGGGGTACACAGGCGGATCACTGGCATATGCGAACGGTGACCTGTCGCCGGCGCGGCTGATGACGCTGCTCAACCGGCAACTCGTGCGCAGCACGCCAACGGAAAAGTACGCCACCTTGTTCTTCAGCACGTATGCCAGCCAGAGCCAAACCCTGAACTACTGCAACGCGGGGCATCTTCCGCCGGTGATCATCGGCGCAAACGGAGATGTGGCACGCCTGAGCGATGGCGGGACGGTTGTCGGGCTCTTCGAGGACGTGAATTACGAAGAAGGCAGGGTGTGCGTGCGGGCGGGGGACATGTTCGTGGCGTACAGCGACGGACTGACGGAGCCGGAGAACGATTTCGGAGAATTCGGCGAAGAGAGGCTCATCGAGATGGTGAGGGAACACCGCGAGTTGCCGCTGGAGCGGATATCCGACATCGTGATCGCGGCGGTGCTGGACTGGATCGGCGGAGCCGAGCAGCCCGACGACATCACGCTGGTGCTGGCGCGGCCCGTTTAAGGAGTTGGTGATTTAGTGATTTGTGATTGGTGATAGAAAACCGGGCAATTGACACAGAGAAATCGATTTCTTATGTTTGGGATTGAAATCCTCTGCGTCCCCTGCGTCCTCCCGCGTCTAGTCTCGCGGACCTCCCGGATACAGGCCAAGGTCGGTCATGCCGCGAAGGATCTCGCGTTCCTTATCGGAATAGCTCCTCTTGTAATCGTCAGAGTCGATCATGCGCTGCCGATCTTCCGGGGACATGTCGCGTAGGTTGGTCAAGGCGGACGCGACGGCGCGGCGGCGGTCTTCGGGTAACTGGCGCATATCGCCGAACATGGCCCGAGCGCGCTGCTGCTGCTGGGGCGTCATGTGCTCGATGACGTCCAGTTCGTTCAAAACCTGTTGGCGCCGCTGCGGAGGCATGCTATTCAGCCGGTTCAGACGGTTGACGAACTGCTGCTGCCGGTCCGGCGGAAGATTTTTGAACCTCGGGTCGCTCTGAAGTTCTTTTAGCTGCTGCTCCGGGGGATCGTCGGCGTGCTTGCGAAACCAATCTCCGGCGTGGGGTCCAGGACCCTGGTAGATAAAGCGACGATCGCCCTGGCGCTGGTCGATGTTCGGCTGGCCGCCCGAGTTCTGCTGCCCCGGGTTGCGCTCATCGCGTTCCTGGCGCTGCGGGGGGTGCTGCGGAGGCGACTGGCGCTTTTGGCCAAAGATAATGAAATGCGGCACGGCGGCGAAGTGCGGGCCACGCTCCTGGGCCGTGGCGAGGCCTGCCACCAGCACGAGCACCGTTAATGACGAAATGGACCTGAGTCGATGCACTGCCTTATCCCTGACTTCCTCTACTACTTTGTCTAATTCTGCGCCAGCCCGTCGAGCATTTCGAAATCCGCCAACAGGTCGTGGTTCTTATCGAGATATTGCAAGTCGCCGACCGGAGTGCCCTTGGGAGCGACGAGGTTCGCTGTGCTGGTGTCTTCGGGCGTACCCAGCCGCATCAGCCCGATGCTCAGCACCATGATCAACATCATGGCGACGGCGAGGGCGGGATTGCGGAACCACGCCAGCAAGCCGCGCGCGGGCGCCTGTTCCTCGTTCATGCGGGCGCGGAGGCGCGTCATAAAATAGGGGCTGGTGTCGGCAGGCGCTGCCCACTCGTCGAGCAGGGACATGGTCTGGCGCATCGAGGCCAGTTCGGCGGCGCAACTGCCGCACGCATCGGCGTGGGCGCGCGCATCGCCGTGGCCCTCCACGGTGACCAGATCCAACAGTTGATCGCGGAATTCATTGCAAGTCATAACAACACCCTTCAGATCAGATAAAGTCCTTCAGCTTTTCGCGCAATGTCTCGTAGGCGCGGAACAATAGCGACTTGGTGGCCGATTCGCTCAGTTTCAGCACTTCCCCGATCTGGCGATAGTCCATTCCCTGGTACTTGTGCATCAGCACCGCCATGCGCTGGCGCTCGGGCAGGTTCTGCACGTGCTGGCGAATGGCCGCCAGGCGTTCCCGGCGCAGGATCGCCTGCTCGGCGGTCATGGAGCCGTCGGCCAGGTCGATGGTGCTGCCTGTCTCCTCGTCCGGCTCGTCCAGGTTGACCGTCATTTCCGGACGCTCGTACTTGGTATCGCGGGCGTGGTTGACCGCGAGATTCGTCGCGATACGATATAACCACGTGCTGAACTTGGCCTCGGCATTATATGTCTGCCGGGAGCGATACACGCGCAAGAAGACTTCCTGCACGAGTTCTTCGGCAACCGCCGAGTTATGCGCCATGCGATACATAAATGCGATCATCGGCCGGCGGAACTTGGTGACCAGGTATTCGAAGCCGGCGTCGTCGCCGTCCTTCACCCGGAGCATCACCTGCGCATCGTCGAGGGATTCGTAGTCGACGGGCGATGTGACTCTAACGCTCGCGCTACGGCGTCCGGCTGCACCTGCGGCAGCAGCCTCGGCGCCCGATCGGGGCAGGATCGGATCCATCGCTATGCTGGACACACCTGAAGTAACCCCCCGGAATGGTGAAAGTTGCGGGTTATCGTCTTTGTCCGCAGTAGTTTTGGCGGGAGGCGGATCGGATTTGCGGGTCGGTTCAACCACGGGATAAATGCTCACCCAGAGCGACTATTATCGCGGAGCATAAGAGATTGCGCCAGTCTGGCAACGGCAAGCTCCTGAGTCGGTTTCGTTTGCAAGCGAGTAACGCCGGCGACGGGGTTGCAAGTAAGCACTTAGTTACATCGCGCCGCACCGCCACGGCAAGCGTACGCGTGAGAGTCGACGTTACCGGCGTAACGTGGAGGACGCTTTTTTGTCGACCTCGCGCGGGTCACCGAAGAGCTTACGGCACAACTCCAGCAAAGCGTGTGGTTCGTGGCTGGACAGATGGTAGTCGGCACCACGGTTATCGGCAGTTCCGGCGGGCGACAGCAAGATCACCGGGAGATCCTTCCGCTCCTTCTTCACTTGAGAGATCAGCGTGGGAAACCCCTTGATGTCGGTGGTGACCACCAAAGCGGATACCAATTCCCTCGCGCGAGAAAACAGTTCAGCAGCTTCCCGGGAGTCGTGTGCCGTGAGGACGTTGAACTTTGCCGTCTCCAGCACCAGCTTTCGTGTGGACAAGGCTGATCCGGGTTCCATCTCAGCCACGAGTAAAGTCGGTCTGGTCATATACAGCAGTGATGCGGGACAGGGGCGCACAGGGAGCTAAAACGGCGCAAGAATTCGTCGCCTGACGGGTTGTTCCCCTCAGCCTAACTGCACCAGCAAAAGGTCCTGCGGGCACCCACGGGCAGGTGGCGCACCCCGGCGTACTTTGGCCGGTACTTAAGTGGCAACTCACGCCAGAGTTCCCGATTCGTAGCTTTGGTGCGCGTCCTGAGTCGTCCAGTTTCGTCAATCACTCCACACTCATCCCTCTTGTGCTGGTGTCACGTCACTGTGCCGCAAGCGTTTGGGCTCGGGTCTGTGGACAACACAAAACGATGTTTAAGAGACCTTGGAACATGAGGACCTTGGAACATGCTTGGAACATGAGAAAGAAGGAAGTTTATGAAGAAGCTCTCTCTCGTTGTCGCAGCGACCTTGTTGATGGCTGGCATCGCTGCGGCCGATACGATTTGCGCAGGAGGGGTGGCCCTAACAACGGCCGCGACCTTCACCTGTGGAAGCCTGACGCTGTCGAACTTTTCCGTTGTCAACGGTGACGGAGGTACGCTACCAACCCTGTTTATTGTGAATGGTAGCGTTACGTCGAACGGCGAAGTGTTCGTCAACTTTAACCCGCAACTCAGTCCTGCCAATGGGACCACGGCCGACTTGCAATTGTCGTTCGCAGTCTCCGGCGGAGTGAGAGGGGTCGATCTGCTTGTGGGCGGGCTCGGAGCGACCGTCAACGAAGTCGTGTGCACCACTGCGACTACATCGGCTGGTACGTGTTCTGACGGCGGTACGCTATTGGCGAACATGGTCGGTGTCAGCCAGGGCGGGGAGCAGACATCGTTCTTCGCGCTGACCAACCCGATTTACGTGTTCAAGGACATCGGCGTCACCTCCAACGGCGCATTGACCGGCTTCCAGCAGAGCTTTGTGACACCTGAGCCAGCGTCGATGATCCTGTTCGGCAGTGGGGCAGTTCTTCTGGCGGGCTTCCGTCGGCGAGCCTTAGGAAAACGATAGTTACCTGATTGAACGGCCGAAGGAACTACCGCCCGTCCGACTGAACAAACGAAAAAAGAACCGAGCAGCGCCGACATCGGTGTAGGGGGCGTTGCTCGGTTTTTGTAGTACGAGGTTCGATGAGTTCTTATCCCCAGGGTGAGCCGCCCCGCGAGTCAAAGACCCGCGCATCATTCCACTCGGCCCGTTTCAATTCCTCACCAACTACAAGGCTGAGGTAGAAGACCGTCTCTTGAACAGGAATTCTTCAAGGACGCCGCTGGCGCCGGCTGATACTCGTTCGCGCAACACACGGGCAACCCAGAGCGCCACATTTTTCATCGGAGCGTTGACGTTAACGTTGCACGAGGCAGGGGGCTCTGCGCCGCGCTTTGACCCATGGTCACCGAACGCCGCCAGAGCCCCGGCTGTTGCCACGCAGAACGCACCAAAGCGCCGCGCGGTTGAGCAGCAGCCGTCTCCCTGGCCACGGCGAGCCGCCCCGCCGCATGGCTACCAGCTACTCTGAACCCGCATCTAATCTCGCCATGGCGGCCCACCCGCAACACGTGGAGCCATTCAGGCACTTTTGGCTCGGTGGTGGCCGGCTGATCGTCTCCTATTGCTCTGCCTGCGGACTCGTAGTGGCGGCCAGCCCCCGCGAGTCCGCGCTTCAGCTCGCCGAAAGCATTCACGTGTGCCCGGTGTACCTGAACTATTACGGAGATTCGTGAGCTGCTGTTTTCAGCAGCAACTTGTGCTTCGGGCGTGAACATCTCACTGCCTGAGCGGTGTGTATAATGCCGTCGGTATCCAACCTTTCGGGGATCCATCTAGTGCACGACGTTCATCTCGTACACAAGGCCGAGCCTGACGAACCTTGCAGCTGCTCTCGGGTTGGCGCTCCCGTTCCAGTGTCGGGAATCTACCGCGCTTACCATGACGGCCACCGGCTGACGCACGAGGTCACTCTCCTGGCCGGCGAATTGTTTCCACGTTGCCGCCGGTGCGGCGACGCCGTCCACTTCGAACTCGTAGCCGAGGCTCCTGCAGCCGTCTGTGATCGCGACTTCCGCGTCCGCCTCTACGAAATCCCGCACCCCGCACCTGACCTCGTCGCCGAACCTCAGAGCGCCTAAGATCAGAAGCAACTCCGCCGTTAGCGACCTGCATCTTAGTGCGCCAATGTCCGCCACTCGTCTCGCTCACGGCAGTCTGTTCGCGGACGTTCTGCGTGTCCCATCCGATTGCGATCGCCAAGTCTGGGTTTACATCGTCCAGCGCCACGGCTCTCCCGACATCCTCGCGATGGGCACCTGCCCCACTGAGAAGGGAGCGCGGGAACTCGCGCAAAAGATCATGAAAGAGATGCAGGAAACGAAAGAGACCGACGCGGCTGCCGCGAGCTAATCAATGTCGACGGAAGCATCATCGGGTTCAGGTCTGCGGTGGACATCTCCGGAAAAATCCTGTTACACTCAACTTCGCAGGAAGTCGCACAGGCTGCATCTCATTGCAACTGCGGCCACCGCTCATCCACCGTGAAGCGGGACGCGAGGGCGCATAACTCAGCGGTAGAGTGCCATCTTCACACGGTGGAAGTCGTAGGTTCGAATCCTACTGCGCCCACCAAAGTTCGAATCGAGAGAGACGGTTTCGGTACAGGGAGCAAGAATGTTGCGCCGCGCCGTAACCGGGACGCATCCAAAGGGTCAGTTGTCGGACTTGCGTTTTCACAGCCGGGCCGAGTAGTATCCGGTTGGCTTTGAGACGGCACTCTCCCCGTGCTGTTGCTTCCGCAGCCAGACGCCTGTAATTGAGCGCGCCGCGGACAGAGACTTTGGATCAGCCTATCCAACCCGGAATCCAGCTATTTCGGGCGAGTGTGAAAGAGTGGGGCATCGAGCAGGATCAGCCAGGCGGCCGCGTGCAGCAGCCGGTTCATGAGCTCGGCGCCGAACCTTCAATTCAATAGACGAATTCGCCCCGGACCAAGGCAGAGGAGCGAGTGTTTCAGCTCGCCCGATGAAGAATAACCGGGGTGCAGAGTACAACATGAATTTTGGACCGAAGAATTCCTCCGGTGGCGGAGGAAGACATCGCCGGCGGCGGGGACGCCGCGGGGCAGGCGCACGTCCCGGACAGAACAAGGGACAGCAGCGCCAACAATCCCACCAGCAGCGAAACAATCCCGGCGGTATCTTCACTTCGCCGATGGACCATAACTACCGCAACGGACAAGGCGGTCAGCAGCAGGGGCGCCGCGGCGCATTGCCATCGGCGTATCAGCCCATGGAACCCGAACCGTTGCCGCCGCACCACCAGCATGGCGAGCCGCGCATCTTTGCCTTCATCGAAGACCTGTTCTTCCTGGCAAAGATCCAGGAGACCGGGCGCAAGCTGAATGTGAAGGTGGAGTTCGTCAAGACCGACAAGGACATCCTCGAGCGGCAGACGAATGGCAACGGAAACGGCGAGAAGCCTTCGTTGATCATCTTCGACCTGAACAACCTGGCCGCGAAACCGCTGCAGACCATCCCGAAGCTCAAGCGCGAGCTGAAGAAGGGCACGACCATCATCGGGTTCGTCTCGCACGTGCAGGGCGATTTGAAGCTGAAGGCGATGGAGGCGGGCTGCGACATGGTGATCCCGCGATCGGCCTTCTCACAGAACCTGCCCAACCTGCTCCGCCGTCACGGTGCACCGGAAGAACTCGACGACGCTCAGTAGCAGTTGCCAGCTGCCGGTCGTCAGTTGCGGCACGGCGGTCGCGGGCTGGATTCTGACGCGGAATTATTTTGACGAATTGGTGACGATCGCTGTCACAGCCCCGCCCCTTTGACGCCGTCAGGGAAGGCGCGCACGAATTCAACGATGGAGCGGACGGCGATCCCGGTTGGGCCTTTCGCGATCCAAGCCTTGTTCTCTTCTTCCCAGGCGGTGCCGGCGATGTCGAGGTGCATCCACGGCGTCTCGTCGACGAATTCTTTCAGGAACATTGCCGCCGAGATGGCGCCTCCCCAGCGTCCGCCGGTGTTCTTGATGTCGGCGATCGGGCTCTTGATCAGCTCCTGATATTCCTGGTCGACAGGAAGACGCCAGAACTTTTCGCCCGCGCGCTTCACGGCTGATTCAAAGCCCTGCCACATGGAGTCGTCGTTGGTGAAGGCACCGGCGTTGACGTAGCCGAGGGCAACCACGCAAGCTCCGGTCAGCGTGGCGGCGTCGATGAGGTGCGTGGCGCCGAGCTGACGCGCGTAATGCAGGCCGTCGGCGAGGACGAGGCGGCCCTCGGCGTCGGTGTTGATGATCTCGATCGACT
Organism: uncultured Terriglobales bacterium; assembly: GCA_964559835.1. Classification (GTDB taxonomy): domain Bacteria; phylum Acidobacteriota; class Terriglobia; order Terriglobales; family Acidobacteriaceae; genus DAISJI01. Next base: position 24,563 of record CAZLJE010000003.1, on the reverse strand, counting down.
TGCCGGACATGGCGATCTGCACGTCCCCAGGCTTCTGCGCGTGGCCGGAGGGCATGTTCTCCGAGGCGCAGACGATGGCGAGCACGCGGACTTTCGGCTTCAGCAACGCGATAGCACGGATGGCGCCGAGCATGGCGGCGCCGCCGGCCATGTCGTATTTCATTTTTTCCATGCTGTCGGCGGGCTTGATGGAGATACCGCCGGTGTCGAAGGTGATGCCCTTGCCGACGAGCCCGATCAGCGGCTTCTCGGGCGCACCCTTGGGTTCGTAGCGCGCGACGATCAGCGCAGGCGGCTCGTCGGAACCTTGCGAGACGCTCCAGAAAGCGCCCATCTTCAGCTCGTGCAATTTGTCAGCGCCATAGGTCTCAATGGTCAGTTCGGGGACGCCGAGTTCCTCGACCATGTTGCGCGCGCGCTGGGCCATCATCGTCGGGGTCAGGCGATTTCCGGGCTCATTGACCAGCTCGCGGGTGAAGTTCTGCGATTCGCCGACGATGCGTGCTTCTTCGATGGCGCGCTCAAGCTGTTCGCGCGGGCCGCTGGCGACAATGGTGATTTCGTCGACGGACTGGTCTTTGCGGTCGGATTTGTAGGTGTCGGGATCGAAATTGGCGACGAAGGCGCCCTCGACTACGGCACGAACGGCGGCGGCTGCGTCGGCGAATTCCGGCGCGAGGATGGCGAAGCGCTTGAAGTTCTTCGATTTCAGGAAGCGCACGGCCGCGCCGGCCTGACGGCGGATATCCGAAGTGTTGAAGGTCTTTGCCTTCCCCCCACCGACGAAGAGCAGGCGCTTCGCCTTTACGCCCTGCGGACGATGCAGGAGAACGGTCTCGTGGCTCTTGCCGGTGATCTCACTTGCCGCTGCAAGCTCTCCGGCTGCTTTGCGGATGGCGTCGTCGCCCGCGGAGGGCCGTCCTGCATTATTTTCCTTTTCGCCGTGGTCGAGCACGGGAACGACGAGAACTTCAGTTTCAACTTGCGACGGGACGGCTGAAGAGAGCTGGATTTTCATTCTTGCCTCGATGAATGCTTACCACGGAGGCGCGGAGCTACGGAGGAAAACTAGTCTCTTGATTTTCCGTGTCTCGGCGCCTCCGTGGTGCTGTTAAGACTTCCTCGATCTTGCGATCGCCTCGCGCGCGTCCTTGTCAGCGGTGCGGCGGCGTTCGGTCTCGCGCTTGTCCCAGAGTTGCTTGCCTTTGGCTAAGGCCATCTCTACCTTCGCGCGTCCGTTCTTAAAGTACAAACGCGTGGGAATAAGCGTCATGCCCTTCTGCTGGGTCTTGCCGATGAGTTTGCGGATCTCCTCGGAGTGAACCAACAGCTTGCGGGTGCGCAGTGGTGCGTGGTTGAAGATGTTGCCGTGGGTGTAAGGGCCGATGTGCGCGTTCAGGAGCCAGAGTTCGTTGTCTTTGATGAGCCCGTAGGCGTCTTTGAGATTGGCGAGGCCGGAACGAATAGACTTCACTTCCGTCCCGGTCAACAGGATGCCGGCTTCAAATTTATCGGTGAGAAAGTAATTGTGCGATGCGGCGCGATTGACGGACGCGTCCCGTTCCCCGGAAGCGATCGGGTCGCGCTTCGGGTTCTTCGCTTTGGGATGCGGATTGGTCGAGACCGGGCGTGCCATAAAAAGTGCGAAGTGCTAACTGCCAAGTACGAGAGCGAGTATCAAGTAACGAGAATAACAAAACAAAGGGAGTCAAAGCTGGCGGGAGCGGGTTGAATTAATCAGTTCCGGGTCGCGAAACGGACTCCGGATTCGGAACAAGGCGAGCCGTACTGTTATAATCGCGCACTCGCATGCAACTTGTTCAGCTACAAAGCTTTTGGCAGAAACTGAAAAGCCGGACACCCCTTTCTGTACTGTCAGCAACTCACCATTTGGGGCGTGCGACGTCTGACTTGCAGCAACCCATGAGACGACTCGTTGTAGTACTAGCACTCATACTCTCTTTGACGCTGCCAGCCGCGGCCGACAAAGCAAAGAACTATTACAACCAAGGCCGCGATGCGGAAGCGCGGCAGAACTACGAGCAGGCTTTCGAATTTTACAAACAGGCGTACGACCTGAGACCGCAGGACCTGCGCTATCGCAGCGCTTTCACGCGTATGCGTACGCAGGCGGCCGCCGCGCATGTGCACAGGGGAATCCAGCTGCGGGAAAACGGGAACCTCGAAGCGGCGCTGGCGGAATTCCAGCATGCGGCGGAGATCGATCCCGGCCTGGACGTCGCGCAGCAGGAGATCCGGCGGACCCAGGAGATGATGCAGAAGACCCAGCCCAAGACGCCGCCGGGGCTTCCGGTCAGCGAACTGGGACAGCTCGCGATGAACGCGCAAGGCCCGCCGGAGCTTAAGCCGATCGCGAACACGCCGATCACGTTGCGCGCGACCGAAGATTCGAAGACGATCTATACGACGGTGGGGAAGATCGCCGGCATTAACGTCCTCTTCGATCCCGATTACGTCTCACGCCGGATCACCATCGACCTGAACAACGTCTCGTTGTATGACGCGCTGGAGATCATCGCGCTGGAGTCGAAGACCTTCTGGCGCGCGGTAACGCCCAACACGATCTTTGTCGCGGCCGACACGAAGACCAAGCGCACTGAACTGGAAGAGAACGTCGTGAAGACGTTCTACCTCTCCAACGCCTACACCACGACCGACGTCCAGGACACGATCAATACCATTCGTACTCTTACCGATATTACGAGGCTCGTGCCGCTGCAGGCGCAGGGTGCGATCGTGGTGCGCGGTACGCCGGACCAGGTGGCGCTGGCCGAGAAGATCATCAACGACATCGACCACGCGCGGCCGGAAGTGCTGGTGGATGTAGCCGTGATGCAGGTGAGCCGGGACAAGATGCGGAATCTGGGCATTCAACCTCCGCAGTCAGGTAGCGTGACGCTGCAGAACAACGTCTCGAGCTCGAACACCGGCACAACCGGGACGACTGGGACCACAGGAACGACCGGTACAACCGGTACAACCGGAAACACGTCCACCCCGCAGATCACGCTGAACAAGCTGGCGAACCTTACTTCGAACGACTTCGTGGTCAGCATTCCTAGCGGTACGGTCCAGTTTCTGATGAGCGACTCGAATACCAAGATCATCCAGAACCCGCAGGTGCGGGCGCTCAATGGGACCAAGGCGACGCTGAAGATCGGCGACCGCGTGCCGGTGGCGACGGGTTCGTTCCAGCCGGGCATCGGCGGCGTCGGCATCAACCCGCTAGTCAACACGCAGTTCCAGTACATCGACGTTGGCGTCAACATCGACATCACGCCGACGGTCCACATGGACCATTCCATCTCACTGAAGATCGTGATGGAAGTGTCGTCGGTGACGTCGCACGTGAGCATCGGCGGCATTGACCAGCCGGTCATCGGGCAGCGCCGCAGCGAGGCCGAGATCCGTCTCAAGGAAGGCGAAGTCAACCTGATGGGAGGGATGCTGGAAGATACCAACCTGAACACGCTGAACGGCTGGCCATTCTTCTCGAAGATCCCGATCCTGAAATACCTGTTCTCGCAGGAAAACGTGGAGCATCGCACGAACGAGATCGTGTTCGCCATGACGCCACGCATCGTGCGCGGACACGAGATCACCGAGCAGAACCTGCGTCCGGTGGACGTCGGTACGGCGAATGCGATCGAATTGCGGCGAGGCGGCGCACCGGCGACAGCGCCCGCGCCGACGGCGCCACCCCCGACGGCCAGCGCGCCTCCGGCACAACAGCAGCAACCTGCGGGACTTTCGCCGCAGCAACCGGGCGCGCCGGCACAAAACCTGCAACCGGCGACCAGCACCCCTGGCGCGCCGGCGATCCTGAGCTTCGAACCCGCACAGATCACACAAGCTGCGGGCTCGACATTCCCGGTGAACGTTTCCATCGCCAATGCGTCCAATGTGTATGCAGTGCCGGTGGAGATCACATACGACCCGAAGCAACTGCAGTTGCTAAACGTATCGAACGGCCAATTCCTGCAAAAGGACGGGCAGCCGGTGTCGCTGGTGCATCGAGAAGACGAGCAGAAGGGCACGATCCTGGTGAATGCCACGCGACCGCCGGGCGCCAGTGGAATGACAGGGCAGGGGACGCTGTTCACCCTCACGTTCATGGCGAAGTCGCCGGGGCAGTCGCAGCTCAATATCACCAAGGTAGGAGCGCGCGATCCGGGCCAAAAGCCGCTGCAGGTGAATTCCGGGCAGGCGATGGTAACGGTAAAATAATTGGTAATTGGGTAATTCGTAATTTCGTAAAACGCAAATCGGTGTTCGGTTGTTTAAACGTATAAAAAAGCGCAGTTCCGGGCTCACTCTGATCGAGTTGATAGTGGCGATCACTATCATGGCGATACTGGCAGGGGCAGCCGTGCCGATCGCGCGAGTTCGCATTCGCCGCGAAAAGGAGCGGGAACTGCACCTGGCGTTATGGCAGATGCGCGACGCGATCGACCGCTACAAAGATGCGGCCGATCGCGGCGCGTTCCAGGTAAAGCTGGGGACGGAGGGGTATCCGCCCGACCTGCAAACGCTGGTCGACGGAGTGGACGTCGGCGGGAAGAAAGTCCGGTTCCTGCGCCGGATTCCCGTAGATCCGATGACCGGCAACTCCGATTGGGGCAAACGCTGCATGACGGATGATCCGGATTCGACTTCCTGGTGCGGATCGAACGTGTTCGACGTGTTCACGCAGGCTACAGGAACGGGGCTGGATGGGACGAAGTATCAGGATTGGTAAAAAGCCGGCTTCAGGTTTTGGGCTTTAGGCGTTAGGAAATCGATCGCGGAGTAGGATCCGATGTCGCACAGGCGAAAAACTCGCGGCTTTACGCTCATTGAGTTGATGATCGTGATGAGTATCATTGCGATCCTTGTCGCGATCGCCGCTCCCATCTACACGCAATCGATCGTTCGCGCCAAGGAAGCGGTCCTGAAGCAGGACCTGTATTCCATGCGGTCGGTCATCGACCAGTACTCGGTCGATAAGGGCAAGGCGCCGCAATCGCTGGACGACCTTGTCACCGCCGGATACTTGAAGCAGATCCCGCTGGATCCGTTCACCAACTCGAAAGAGACCTGGGTACCCGAGCAGGAAGACGTGCTGCTGAGTGTCAACCAGGACCAGCCGGGAATCAGCGACGTTCATTCCGGAGCGACCGGAATGGGAAGCGACGGTACGGCGTACAGCACCTGGTAAGTTCCTCGATTCTTAGTAGCTGAAAAAAGTACATACCGCGATCCCGCTACTTAGCTCTCTATCTGCCTGAAAATCCTGAGTTTCCGCAATGGCACGCCACTTGCCACTCGTAGTGTTGAGTCGGTTGAGGAGGTCTGTCGTGAAGCAGAGACTTAGCATCGTTATGCTGGCGGCCGTTTTGGCCGGAGTGCTGGTCGCAACGGGCTGCGGCAGCGTTCCGGGCACGGTGAGCGCGGCGCGACCGACAGCGGAATCGAATCCTCCCGCGACGCTGCCTTTTGCCTCGGAGAAGAAGCCGTCGGCGGCGCCTGAGGTCCTGAGTGTTCCCACGGGTACGCTGGTAAGCGTGCGTTTGCAGCAGACGGTCTCGAGTTCATCCGCGCGGCCGGGCGAAGAATTCGCCGCCGTGCTGGATGAGCCGCTCGTTTCGGAAGGCAAGACCATCGCGCCGCGCGGCGCGACGGTGACCGGACGGGTAGTGGCGGCGCGGCAATCGGGTCGTCTGCACAATTCGGGCTACCTGCGTTTGGCGCTGGTGTCGGTGGAAGTGAACGGCAAGGCCGTGCCGCTGCATACGTCGAGCGTGTTCGTAATGGGTGGCGCGCACAAGAAGCGCAACCTGGCCTTGATCGGTGGCGGAACCGGCGCGGGCGCATTGATCGGAGCCATCGCGGGTGGCGGCAAGGGGGCGTTGATCGGCAGCGCGGTTGGCGCGGCTGCGGGTACGACGGGCGCCTACGCGACCGGCAAAAAGGATGTTGCATTCGGCGCGGAACGCCGGCTTACCTTCCGGTTGACGCAGCCGTTGAGTTTGAAGAGCTAGACGAATGTAGTCAGAAACGATGAGGGGCGAAGGCGCAGGGGCCTTTGCCCCTCATCGTTTTCTAACGTCGCGGTCATGTTCATTCCCATTTTGGGCAATCGTGGAAGGCAGCCGTTGGAACGTGGCGGTAGCGAGGAAAGCCTTGTAAATCCGCGTGGTTTCGTTTTGGCAGCATTTTCCCGAAACGGACCTTAATACCCGTCGGCGGTCAAACTACCGAAGAGACGTGCTTTACGTCACATTCTTTCAAAATGGAATCCGTTAAGCTCGGCGCGAAAGTTCCGTAGTGGGCAAACGGGTCCCATTTCGATGCAACACGCCCGCCCAATCCCGTCCCGAAATGCGAACCACAAAAGTGGCGCTGATCTTCTTCATGCCGCGGCCGCGGCATGCCCGCACGGATTGATGATCGAGGAGCGCGGCGTCGTGCAGTATGCAAATCCGGCGTATGCGCGACTGGCGGGTTTCCAGTCGAGTGAGGAAGTGGTCGGCAAAGAAGTGGCGCGCCTGACTGTCCCCGCTCCATCCCTGCCCAAGAAGACAGGCGACGGCGGACGGGTCTACGAGACACTGCGCTTCGACTTTTCGCACGGCCGCAGCAGCATCGGGCTGAACGTTGTGCGAGACGTTTCGGAACGCCGGGCCCTGGAGTCGCGCCTGGTGGAATCGGAAAAGTTGGAGGCGCTCGGTCGGCTGGTCGGTGGCGTCGCGCACGATTTCAACAACATCCTGACGGCGATGACACTACACTCGGACCTGCTCCGGGACCAGCTCGGAAGTAGCGCCAGTGAAGTTGCAAAATTGCGGGAGGCGTCGCAGCGCGGCACCGACCTCGTACGCCAGTTGCTGACCTTCGCCAGGCAACATCCTGCAACGCCGCAGGTCGTCTCCATCAGCAAGACCGTGTCGTCGCTGAGGGCGGTGATCGAGCCGCTTCTTGACGAAGATATCGAATTAGTCTGCGATTTTTCAGCCGGCAGCGACTACGTTCACACCGATCCCACGCAGTTGCAGCAGATCATCCTCAACCTCGTCCTGAATGCTCGGGATGCGTTGCCGAAGGGCGGACGGATCTCGATCCGCACGTCGGATTGCAGACTCGACGCGCGCGAAGCCGCGCGCCATGGGATGAGCGCCGGGCATTACCTCTGCCTGGTGGTCGAGGACAACGGTTGCGGCATGCGCGAGGAAGTCCGCGCACGGATCTTCGAGCCGTTCTTTACGACGAAGGAGCACGGCGGCGGGACAGGCCTCGGAATGTCCATGGTGTACGGGATCGTCAAGCAGGCGGGCGGCAGCGTCACGGTCGCCAGCAAGCTCGGGAAGGGAACGCGGGTCCATGTGCTTCTGCCGCGAGTCGAGAGACCGCAATCGGATGAGACCGGTATTCAAACCGTTTCCGCGCACAGTGCTGGAGCAGAACGTGCGCGAAGCGCCGGACGAACGCTCGCCTGCCAGCAAGGCGGCGCACGGCCAGGGGCCGTGAGAGGAACATCATGATCGCTACACCTGAATTCACTACGACAAGAGAGATAGCCGGGGCGAACCTGCTGAACCTGCTTGTAGTCGATGACGACCGCGCTATCCGCGAGGGCTGCCGCGACACCGCGCACCTGGCGGGATTCAACACCTTTGTCGCCGATTCGGCGGAACACGCGGCCAAGATCCTGGAGCAGCAGGGCATCGACATCGTCCTGCTCGACCTCAGGCTGCCTGGCGTCAATGGGCTGGATGCGTTGAAGAGCATCAAGAGCCGGCGGCCGAACGCGGTAGTGATCGTCATGACCGGGTTTGCGACGGTGCCGTCGGCGGTACAGGCGATGAAGTTTGGCGCATTTGATTACATCAGCAAGCCATTCACGCTCGACGAGCTGCGCGTCATGTTGGAGCGCGCCATCGACGAGTTGAGGATCACCACCGAGAAGCGCGTGCTGCGCGAGCGGCTGCGCTCGAAGAACGGTTTCGGCTCGATCATCGGCCGTTCGCCGGAGATGGAGAAACTGTACCGCATCATCGCCAAGGCAGCGCAGAGCACGCATCCTGTCCTGATCTCGGGCGAGAGCGGCAGCGGTAAGGAGTTGGTGGCACGGTCGATCCATTATTCCGGACCGTGCCACGACAAGCCATTCATCCCGGTGGATTGCGGTTCGCTGGTGCCATCGTTGATCGAGAGCGAACTATTTGGCTATGCGCGCGGCGCGTTCACCGGCGCCATCCGCGCGAAGGACGGGTTGCTGTCGATCGCGCAAGGTGGGACCGTGTTCCTGGATGAAGTCGGGGCACTGCCGGTGGATCTCCAGGCAAAGCTGCTCCGTGCGATCCAGGAAAAAGAGATCCGCCCGGTGGGCAGCACGAAACGGCTCCCCATCAACGTACGCATCCTCGCCGCCACGAGCCGCGACCTGGAAGAGGCGGTAGCCGAAGGAACATTCCGCCGCGACCTTTATTTCCGGCTGAATGTGCTTACGCTCAAGATCCCGCCGCTGCGCGAACGCAAGCAGGACATCCCGTTGCTGGTGGAGCATTTCCTGGACCGCATGGCGCGGACGTCTGGCATCTCGCGGACGATCAGCGAGGAAGCGCTGCGGGCTCTCGAGCAATACGACTGGCCCGGCAACATACGCGAACTGGAGAACTCGATCGACCGAGCTTGCGCGGTCAGTTCCGGGCCGACGATCCAGACGGCGGACCTGCCGTCGCCGATCCAAAACATCCACCACCGGATCCCGCCGGATGCGACCGCGGGACCGCGCATCGTTCCCTTGTCGGACATGGAGAGGCAGGTGATCATGCGCACGATCGACCAGTTGAAAGGCGACAAGCTGCTGGCAGCGCGCCTGCTGGGCATCGGGAAGACGACACTGTACCGCAAGCTGAAGGAGTACGCGTCGGAAGATTAGACGGGAGGCAATTCGCTCTGATCAAGCAACCGAGAGTGAGTTGTCGGGTGCTTTGTTGGTCACAGGCACAGTTCGCATCAGCGTTAAATAACGTTTCCATTCCCGAAATGGAATCCCAAAGCGGGAAGGGGAATCTGCGTGGTATCGCCGTAAATCACGCGTTTACAGTTGCGATTCTGTCGCAGGCGAAGTGCAATTCTGTGAGCCATGATCCTCCTCATCACGACCTCCGTAAGTGGTCCGGACTGCGCGCGGGCATTGCTGTCCGCATCGCATGTGAAGACCGAAATAGCGGCCGATCTGCAGGCCGCGCTCAACCGGCTTCGGGAAAACGAGTACACCGCCGTAGTGATCGACGACAACGTTGCCAATGCCTCGCCTTCGCAGCTGGAGGTGCTGTTCAAGCACCTGGGGACTGCGGTGCCGGCATTCGTCAACATGGCGATCAGCGGTAAGGAGCGGGTGGTGCGCGACGTTATGACTGCGCTGAGACGCGTCGAAAAGGAGAAGGAGTTGGCGCGGCGCTCGGTGGAATGGGAGTTGCGGAGCCAGCTCAAGGGCGACCTCACGGGGATTCTGCTCGCGGCCCAGCAGGCGCTCGATCTGCCGGCTTTGCCTGGCCCTGCGGCAACGAAGCTGAAGAACGTTTGCGAACTGGCGGACCGCATGCGTACGCGGCTATCGACGGCGTGATCGTAGTCTGCGCGTCGCAGCCGTGCAATATCAGTCAATCCCGAACAGCAGGCGCATATTGACGCGTTGAAACTAACGCTGTCGCGCATCACCGCGCTGCTGGCCTGCTCCGCAGGCATCCTCTTACGAGCAGAGTTCTTCTAAGCTGCGTGGACGGAAGTGTCGTCCCATCGCACGATGACAGCCCAATTCCAAATTCCAATCAGTCCGTCCGGCTTACAAGCTCCACTGCAAAATCCCGAGATCAACCGCGACGACCTGGCGCGCCAGATCGGAGAACTCGGGGAGTGGTTCCATAACCTGGACCTGTACGGCGTGCCAACGGCGCCGAACCACTTCCTCGGCGATTTTCCGAACGTGAAATGGAAACACATCGCCGGCGCGATCCCGGATGACCTGGGCGGCGCGTCTGTCCTGGATATCGGGTGCAATGGCGGGTTTTATTCGATCGAGGCAAAGCGCCGCGGCGCCGGGCGGGTGTTGGGAATCGACATCGATGACCGCTATTTGAACCAGGCGCGCTTTGCCGCGCGCACGCTTGGACTGGAGATCGAGTTCGAGAAGAGATCGGTCTACGAGGTGGACTCGTTGCCCGGACAGTTCGATTACGTGTTCTTCATGGGAGTGCTGTACCACCTGCGTTACCCGCTGTATGCGCTGGACAAGGTGGTGAAGAAAGTCGGTGGCCAGCTTGTGTTCCAGACGATGATCCGCGGGTCAGAGGAAGTTCGGCAATGGAAAGAGAACTACCACTTCTGGAATAAGGAGATCTTTGCCAGTCCGGAGTTCCCCTGCATGTACTTCATTGAGCACAAATACGCGAATGATCCGACGAACTGGTGGATCCCGAACCGGGCCGCAGCGGAAGCGATGTTGCGGAGCACGGGGCTGGAGATTGCCGGTCATCCGGAGCCGGAGACATGGATCTGCTCGCCGACGAAGGTGAAGCGCGACGGGCAGTACGTGCACGAGCTGGAATTGTCGGGATTGCTGTAGGGACCCACCCTGGCAAAATCGGCTAGGGCGGGCCACCCACATTAGGAGAGGAAGCAGGAATGGTCGAGGCGGTGATGCTGTGGAATGAGCCGAACAACTTATCCCACTGGGATTTCAAGATCGATCCCGAGTGGAAGATGTTCGCCGACATGGCCATTGCGGGCGCCAGGGCCATTCGCGCGGTGAATCCCGACCTGAAGATTGTGCTCGGCGGGATCTCTCCGATCGACGCCAATTTCATTCAATTGCTGGATTCGCGCGGCGTGCTCGACCACGTGGACGTCGTGGCGCTGCATGGATTCCCGCTGGATTGGAACCATTGGAACATCCATGAATGGCCCAGGAAGATCGATGAGATACGCGCCGTGACCTCCAGGCCGATCTGGGTATCGGAGGCTGGCGCCTCGTCGTTCGGCGCCGAAGAAGTGCAGGCGTTCGGGTTGCAGCGTACGGCCGAACTGCTTCTGCCGATCGTCGAGAGAGTGCACTGGTACAGCCTCTTCGACCTGCCGTCGACATGGACAGCGACCACGCGCCACAAGGAAGCCGAGGGCAGCGCGTACTACCGTCACTACTACATGGGGCTCGTGCGCGAAGATGGGACACCGAAGCCGTGCGCGGACGTGTTCCCGCAGGGTCTGGGCATCTGCCAGTGGTTTCACTACCAGGATCATCGTCTCGATGCGGGTGTGCACTGGCTGCGGCGGCTGGGCGTGCGCTACCTGCGCACGGGGATCAGTTGGGCGGACTGGTTCCGTCCCGATGCGGAGACATGGTTCGACCGCCAGATGCGGGCGCTCGATGAGTTTGACGTCACCATGACGCTCTGTTTTACCCCCGCGCATCTCGGCATCGAGCCGCATTACACCAGCCCGCCGAAGAACCCGCAGGACTTCGCCGATTTCGCGTCGTGGGCAGTGGGACGGTATGCCGGGTCGAAAGCGAGGGCACGTATAGGTCACCAATTCGAGTCGGTGCAGGTGGGAGCGCAAGAATGATGGGCAAGCGAATCCTGATCACGGGCGGCGGCGGTTTCGTCGGATCCTACCTCGTGGATGCGCTATTGCAGCGCGGGATGACAGTGCGCGTGTTCGACAGCCTGAGCCAGCAAGTCCATCCTGGCGGTCTGCCCGATTACCTGGCCCACAACATCGAGTTCGTGCGCGGCGACATGCGCGACCTCGAAGCCGTGCGCGATGCAGTTCGAGGCGTAGACGTTATTTGCCACTTTGCCGCGGCGGTAGGCGTGGGGCAGTCGATGTACGAGATCTCCCATTATATGGGAGTCAACACACAAGGCACGGCGAACCTGTTGCAGGTGGTCCTCGACATGAAGATCCCGATCGAGAAACTGATCGTGGCATCGTCGATGTCGATCTACGGTGAGGGGCGCTATCGTTGCGACGACTGCGGCGACGTGGCGCCTCCCGTAAGGGCAACGGAGCAACTGCTCAGCAAGCATTGGCAGACCCTATGCCCAAATTGCGGAAGCGGACTGGCGCCGGTGGCGACCGACGAACGCAAACCGCTACAGGCAAGCTCCATCTATGCGCTGTCGAAGAAGGACCAGGAGGAGATGGTGCTTCTCTTCGGCCGCACGTACGGACTGCCGGTCGTGGCGTTGCGGTATTTCAATATCTACGGACCGCGGCAGGCGCTGTCGAACCCGTACACGGGGGTGGCAGCCATCTTTGCCTCGCGGCTGCTGAACGGGCGCGCGCCGCTCATTTTCGAGGACGGGCGCCAGATGCGCGATTTCGTCAGCGTGCACGACATCACGGCGGCGAACCTGCTGGCGATGGAACGCGACGAAGCGGACGGACAAGCGATCAACATCGGCTCCGGCGAGCCGATCACAATACAGCAAGTGGCAGAGGTACTCTCCAATTCGCTGGGAGTGCAGATCCCAGCGGAAATCACGGGCAAGTATCGGGCCGGCGACATCCGGCATTGCTTCGCGGACATTTCCGCGGCCAGGCGCCTGCTGGGCTACACGCCCCGCGTGCGCTTCGCCGAGGGCGTCCGCGAACTGGCACACTGGCTGAAGCAGCAAACGGCGGAAGACCGTGTCGCGGAAGCCACCCAGCAACTCGGCGTGTTTGGCCTCACGGCGTGAGCGGCTGGGACAGGGGACTGTAAGAAATGAAGAAAGCTGACCGTTTTCGTTCCGTGGCCATCGTGGGTGGCGCGGGATTCATCGGCTCAAACCTAGCACATCATCTGCTCGAAACGTCGGACGCGAAGATCCATGTCTTCGACAATCTCTCGCGCCCGGGCGTGCGCTATAACCTCCATGCGCTGCAGAAGGCAGCCGGCAATTCCGGCCGCCTGCAGATCACCATCGGAGACGTGCGCGATTCCGTGATGGTGGACCGCGTCCTGCGCCACGCGACCGAGGTGTACCATTTCGCGGCACAAGTCGCGGTGACGACATCGGTCTGCGACCCGCGCCTCGACTTTGACGTGAACCTTTCCGGCACGTTCAACGTGCTCGAGGCTGTGCGCAAGCACGGGCGACGCCCGTTCCTGCTCTACACGTCGACGAACAAAGTTTATGGCGAGATGGCGGGGCGCCGCGTCGTGATGAAGGATAAGCGCTGGGAGTACGAGACCGGCTGTGGAGTGAACGAACAGGAGCCGCTGGACTTTCATTCGCCGTACGGGTGCTCCAAAGGCGCAGCCGACCAATACGTTCGCGACTACGCTCGGATCTACGGTATTCCGGCGGTGGTGTTCCGCATGTCGTGCATCGCGGGACAGCGACAGTACGGGAACGAAGACCAGGGCTGGGTCGCTCATTTCATGTATTCCGCGCTCGAGAACACACCTGTAATGATCTACGGCGACGGCCGCCAACTGCGCGACGTCCTGTGCGTCAACGATCTGGTGGGCGCGATCGACGTTGTAAGGGAACGGCAGGAAGTCACGGCCGGGCAGATCTACAACATCGGCGGTGGCGCGCAGAACACCACGTCATTGCTGGAACTGGTCGACCGTATCGAGGCCCTGACCGGTCGCCGGTTGCGATACCAGACGGCGAGAGCGCGGCCGGGAGACCAGTTGGTGTACGTTACCGATCCCTCAAAGCTCAAACGCGACACCGGGTGGGAACCGAAGCTTACTGTCAATCAGACACTGGAACGCATTTACGACTTCTGGAAGCGCCATCGCGAAGTGTTCGCGCCCGCTTCTCAACCGGAGCGCGAGCCCGCCGCAGCGCTCCAGCAAGTGCCGGACGCCGCATGAAGTTCGCACTGGTCAACCCGAACTGGGAGTTCAAGGGGTCTACTTATTTTGGCTGCCAGGAGCCGCACTATCCGCTGGAACTGATGTTCGCCTTCGATAAGATCCGCGAGGCAGGACACGAACCGCTGCTGGTGGACGCGCAAGTAGAGAACCTCAACACGACCGAGGCGCGCCGCATCGTGCGGGACTTTGCTCCCGACTTCCTGGTGATTCCGACCGCGCCGTCCTATTTGTTTTGGCGCTGTCCGCCACCGGAAGTGCGCGTGCCGAAAGAGTGGTTTGCTTCCCTCGCCGGCCGGGAGGTCACGGTCGCCATCGGGCCGCATACATCGGCTACGCCCACGGCGGCGATGCGGAAGATGAATGTGCAGGTGGCGATGCGCGGCGAACCAGACTTCACGCTGCCCCGTTTGGCCTCGGACGCATGGAACACGATCGAAGGCTGCTGCTGGCGCGATAGCAAGGGTGAACATCTGTCTCCGGCACTCGGCGTGGCCGACATGCAGAAACTGGGCGCGCTCGATTTCCGTAACTACAACGTCGAGAGACACGCGCATCGCCATCATGTGTTCTCCGGCGAGGGCCGCGGGGCGGAACTGGAGTTCGCGCGCGGCTGTCCGTGGTCGTGCAACTTCTGCAATAAGACGCTGTTTCGCAACAAGTTCCGCGAACGGAAAGTAGAAGACGTTCTTACGGAAGTGGACCGGGTTAAGGCGCGCGGCGTCGATTACATCTACTTCATCGACGAGATCTTTGGCGTTGGCAAGAACGTGCGCACTCTGCTGGAAGGGATTGCGGAACGGGGCATCAACATCGGTTTTCAAACGCGCATCGATCTCTGGGACGAGGAATCGCTCGACCTGCTCGGACGCGCTCACACCATCTCGTTGGAGTGCGGCATTGAGTCGATCACCGACGATGGGCGCGACGAACTCAACAAGAACTGCCGTATGACCACCGAGCGCCTGACCGAACTGCTGATCTACGCCCGCCAGCGTATCCCGTGGGTGCAGGCGAACCTGATCCTGACCGAGCACGACGACAAGGAAGACATCCGCCGCTGGCAGGAAAACCTGAAGGCGCACGGCGTCTGGGTGAGTGACCCGGTGCCGATGTTCCCGTTCCCGGGCACTCCCCAGTACACGCAAATGTGGGGACCGCCAGACGACCTTGCATGGGAGAGGGCGCATCAGTACTACACGAGCACCTTCTCTGGATTGGGCTACAGCGACATCCAGGAACAGAACCCGGCTCGACTCGAGGACCTCGAATGCACGTGTTAGTCACCGCCGACACGGTCGGCGGCGTCTGGACATACACGCGGGAACTGGTGACGGGATTGGCGCGGCGGCGTGTACGTGTGACGCTCGTCAGCTTTGGGGAGATCCCTGCGCCAGCGCAGACGACATGGATGGATGGTCTCCGAGGGCTCGACTATCGACCGACCGCGTTCCGGCTGGAATGGATGCAGGAATCGGAAGCCGACATCGTCGCGTCTTCCGAGTACCTGGCGTCCGTCGTTGCTGAAGTCAAGCCTGACATCCTGCACCTGGGCCAGTTCTGCTATGGCTCATTGCCGGTTGAGACGCCGCGTGTTGTCGTAGCGCACAGCGACGTGACCAGCTGGTGGGCCGCAGTCCGTGGCGAGGAGCCGCGGGAAACGCCGTGGCTGCGATGGTACCGCGACACGGTAACGAAGGGGATTGCGTCGGCAACAGCGGTGGTCACGCCGTCGCGCTGGATGCGGGAACAGATCTGCCGGTATTACACCCATCCGGCCAGGACCGAAGTCATTTATAACGGGCGGAATCCGGGCCTGTTCAACCCGCACGGGACGAAGGACGAGCTGGTCGCTTCCGTCGGGCGGCTTTGGGACGCCGCGAAACAGGTGACACTCCTCAATCAATACGACCATCGAGTGCCGATTTGCATCGCGGGTCCGGACAAAGCTCCGGACGAGATCCTTCCCGAAGCGCGCCCGGCGATCCCACAGCGGCGGCGGATCCATTTCGAAGGGACCTTGTCGGAAGGCCAAATGTCGAGCCTGCTTAGCCGCGCTTCTATGTACGCCGCCACTTCGCGGTACGAACCTTTTGGGCTGGCGCCTTTGGAAGCTGCGTTCTCCCGCTGCGCCATCATCGCCAACGACATTCCGACGTTCCAGGAGATATGGGGCGACAGCGCCATCTATTTCCGGAACAACGACGCGCTGGACCTGGCGGGCAAGATCGAGAAGCTGAACAATGACCGTGAACTGCGCTTGACCTATGCCAATCTCGCCTACAACCGCGCCCGGCAGCGCTATACCGCGGAGCGGATGGTGGACAACTACATGGGCCTGTACGAATCGATCCTGGGTGCGACCGCCGAACTGGCGATCTGCGGGAAAGAGGAGGACCAGCGGTAAATGGGTCAGGCGCTGAACATCCATTTTTTCGCGCACTCGTGGGTCTCGGATTGGAACCACGGCAACGCGCATTTCCTGCGAGGGCTGGCGGGCGCTCTCATCCGCATGGGCCATCGCGTGAAATGCTACGAGCAACTGGGCTCATGGTCGTTGTCGAACCTGGTCAAGAACGAAGGCGAGAGGGCGATCACATCGATCGACGAGTTCCGGCGCGTCTACCCGGACCTGAATATCCATTTCTATAACAACGACTCGACATTCCCGGAGTTCGCCCAGCAACATCTACGGGGCGCCGACGTCGTGATCATCCACGAATGGAATGAGCCCGCGGTCGTCAACACGATCCTTGGCCTCAAGTCGAAGCTGCATTTCCGGGCCTTATTCCACGACACGCACCATCGCGCGTACACCAACGCGCGGGAGATCCTGCGCTTCCGCCTGGACCTGTTCGACGGCGTGCTCGCTTTTGGCGATGCCATCCGGCGTATCTACAAAGACGGATTCGGCCTTCAACGCGCGTGGACATTCCATGAAGCTGCCGATGTCCAAGCGTTCAAGCCGCTAGACGGCAAAAAGGTCAATGACCTGGTGTGGATCGGCAACTGGGGCGACGAGGAGCGCACGAAGGAGCTGGAAGAATTTCTCGTCGGCCCGGTAAGCCAGATGCAGCGAAGGAAAGTGGTCGTCCACGGCGTGCGCTATCCCGAAGAAGGACTGAAAAAGCTCGAGCAGGCAGGCATCGAGTACCGTGGCTATCTGCCGAACCTCGAAACTCCGAAGGTGTATGGGCACAGCAAGGTGGCGTTGCATGTTCCGCGCCGGCAATACACGAATGGCCTGAGCGGCGTGCCGACGATCCGCGTGTTCGAAGCGCTGGCCTGCGGCGCGCCGCTGGTTTGTGCTCCATGGACGGATGCGGAACATCTCTTCCGGCCCGGGCTGGATTACGTTTGCGTCAACGACGGCCGCGCGATGAAGCAAGAGATCGAGCACCTGCTCAACGACGAGACCGCCCGCGCGCAGCTTTCGGAAAATGGCCTGGAGACCATCCACAAGCGTCATACGTGTCAGCACCGGGCCCAACAGCTAGTGGAGATCTGCCAGGAGCTTGGTCGATGAAGATCTTCGTATTCGGTTCCAGCCTGACCTCATCGTACTGGAACGGCGCCGCCACTTATTACCGCGGCATTTACAAGAACCTCGCGGCGCTCGGATATGACGTCACATTTGCCGAGCCCGACATCTACGACCGCCAGAAGAACCGCGATACTGGGATCATCGACTACGCCGAGACCGTCGTATATCAGACGCCGCGCGACCTCGACCGCATGCTGGCATATGCAGCGAACGCGGAGTTGGTCATCAAGCACAGTGGTGTGGGCGCTGCGGATGAATACCTCGAGAGCGCTGTGTTGGAATTGCAGTCGGCGGAGACGCAGGTCGCGTTCTGGGACGTCGATTCTCCTGCCACCCTCGCGCGTGTGGAGCAGGATGGTCGCGATCCCTTCCGGCCCTGCATTCCGCAGTACGACCTTGTATTTACGTATGGCGGCGGACCCCCAGTGGTAGGGCATTACATGCGTCTCGGGGCGCGTAATTGCTACCCGATCTACAACGCACTCGATCCGGAGACGCACCATCCCGTCCCGGCCGATCCGTCGCTGGCGTGCGACTTGGCGTTTGTCGGGCATCGGTTGCCGGACCGCGAGAGACGGGTAGAACAGTTCTTTCTGCGCGCGGCCGAGCTTGCGCCCGAACTGAAGTTTGTCCTCGGAGGCGAGGGCTGGGCAGGGAAGACGTTACCGCCGAACGTGCGCTGGATCGGGCACGTCGGGACCGGCGACCACAACCGGGTCAACTGTTCGGCGCGCATGGTGCTAAACGTCAATCGCGATTCGATGGCGGGTGTGGGTTTTTCGCCGCCGACACGAGTGTTCGAAGCGGCAGGCGCAGGGGCGTGCCTGATCACCGATGAGTGGGCCGGTATCGAAACGTTTTTCTCAGTCGGACCGGAGATCCTGGTTGCTTCGTCGGCGGAGGACATCGTGAACTTCTTGCGATCGGTCGACGACGAACAGTCGCGTAAGGTCGGGCTGCGCGTGCGTGCGCGCGCACTGCGCGATCACACGTACGCGTTGCGGGCGCGGCAGGTGGATAACATCATGACCTTCTCGCGACTGCAGGCGGAAACTGTCGCGAGCTGATGCGGCCGGATCGTAGCAAGTTATGAAGATCGTCATTTTCGGTCTTGCGATCACCTCCAGCTGGGGGAACGGGCACGCCACGACCTTCCGTGCTCTGTGCAAGGCTCTGCGTGCACGCGGGCACCACATCGTGTTCTTCGAGCACGATACCTACTGGTACGCGGACAACCGCGACCTGCCGGAACCCGAATTCTGCAAAACACGAATATTCGACGACTGGGCGGAAGTGTTGCCGGCGGCGCGTCGGGAGATCCGTGATTGTGACGTTGCCCTGGTCGGCTCGTACTTTCCGGATGGGATCACCGCCATCGACGAAGTGCTGGATTCTGACGCTCCCTGCAAGGCGTTCTACGATATCGACACTCCGGTCACCATCGCCGCTTTGCGCGAACGCGGCCGGACGGACTATCTGCTTGCCGAGCAGGTCCGCGGCCTGGACGTCTATTTCAGCTTCACCAGCGGGCCAATGCTGAAGGACATAGAACAACGGTTCGGCGCGCCGCTCGCGCTGCCGCTTTATTGCTCTTTCGATCCGGCGGAGTACCGGCGTTTTCCGCCGCACAAACGCTTCACGTGCGACCTGAGTTACATGGGTACCTACGCGCCCGATCGCCAGCCGAAGATCGACGAATTCCTCACCCGGACGGCCGGGATGCTTCCGGAGAGGAAATTCATCGTCGCCGGCCCGCAATATCCACGCAAGATCAAGTGGCCGAAGAACGTGCGGCGCATCAACCATCTCAACCCGCGCTGGCATGCGCAGTTTTACTCGTCGTCGCGATTCACTTTGAATATGACTCGGCGCGACATGGTGCAGGCCGGGTGGTCGCCATCGGTGCGGCTCTTCGAGGCGGCCGCTTGCGGCGCCTGCATCGTGTCGGACAATTGGCCGGGCCTGGAAAGCTTCTTCCGACCCCAGCACGAGATCCTATTGCCCACGTCGGCCGACGACGTGAGCCGCTACCTGACGGTATTGAGAGACGCCGAGGTGCGCGCGATCGGCGAACGTGCACAGCAACGGGTGCTATCGGAACACACTAGCGCACATCGCGCCCTGGAATTCGAACGAGCCGTGGAGCAGGGAATCGCTGCCCGTCGCGACGCCTGTCAGGCCAGCGTTCCTGCCGCCTCCTAAGCGGCCGCAGAAGGGTATTGGGGCATTGCCGGCGACATGTCGCGCCAACGAAAACGCCGTTCGCCGCATCTTGACTTGAGTACGCCCAATCACTGCCGGCTGCACGCTGCCTTAACCTTTTTTTGACGCCGAGGATCCATGCGAATTGGGATAATCGCTGCTCCGTTCATATGCGTGCCACCGCAGAAGTATGGCGGGACAGAGTTGTTCATCGGGCAATTGGCGGTGGGTTTGAAGAGGCGCGGCATCGAGGCAGTCGTTTATACGAATGGCGAATCGACGGTCCCGGTCGAGCGTCGTTGGCTGTACCCGACGGCCGAGTGGCCGATCGCGGGTGAGATCCACGCGAACTTAAAAGATATCAACCACACATCTTGGTCGATCGCCGATGCGCGGAGCGAATGCGACGTCATTCACCTGAACAATGCTCCAGGGTTGGCGCATTCCAGATTCGGCATACCGCCGATCGTCTACACCATCCATCACCCGTACGAGCCGAGCCTGAGCGAGTTTTACCAGAACTTTCCCGAGACTAATTTCGTCACCATCAGCGACTTCCAACTGCAACGTGAAAAGATGCTTCGCATCCGGACCATCCACCATGGACTCAATTTTGAGAAATACCGTCTGACAACAGAAAAGGAGCCGTACGTCGCTTTCATTGGACGTATCGCGCCGGTCAAGGGAACCCATGTCGCGATCGCTGCCGCGAAAGGCGCGGGCGTGAAGCTCAAGATCGCGGGTGAGATCCAGCCGCAGTTCCGGAATTATTACGGGAGCGAGATCGAACCCCATGTAGACGGCGACGCTGTCGAATACATTGGCGAGGCAGACCTGGAAGCAAAGAACGAGCTGCTCGGCAATGCGCTTGCCCTGCTATTCCCCATCCAATGGAACGAGCCGTTCGGTCTCGTCACGATCGAAGCCATGGCCTGCGGAACGCCGGTCATTGCGTTTCCTGGAGGATCGGTACCGGAGATCGTGGAGGACGGAGTTTCCGGCTGGGTGTGCCAATCGGTCGAGGAAATGGCGGAGCGTATCCGAGCGGCAGGCGAGTTCGACCCAGCCGCGGTGAGGGCATACGCCGAGCAGAAGTTCTCGCTGGACGGCATGGTCGGCAAATATGTGGAACTCTATAGCGAGATCCTGGGCAGCCATGACGCCAACGAGGAGAAGAGCCGCGCGATAGCATGAGTACGCGTCTATCAGTTCCCCCCGACGAACTGGTCGAGATACCCTCGCCCTACGTCGAGCCGCGCATCGCATACCAGAGTATCGAACCGCGCAAGGTCAACAACCTGACGTTGATCGACGGCAAGACCTTCCTTTCTACCACGGTTGCCGGCGACATCAGTCCTGCGGGCGCGCCCGACGTAGGTTTTTTCCACGACGACACCCGTTTCCTGAGCCACATGGAATTGCGAGTCGGCGGACACCGTTCGGTCGTGCTCTCGGCGAGTACGGAAAAGACGTTTGCCAATCAAGTAGAGCTGACCACCAGCAACATCACTTTGCGTGATTCCTTCGACCTGCCGGAGAACACGATCCACCTCCGCCGCGAACAGTTACTGTCCAATCGCCAGTTCTACGATCGCCTGAGCTTCGAGAATTTCAACCTCGTTCCTGTCAGCCTGGCGCTCGAGATCCATTACGCCGCGGATTTCGTCGACGTCTTCCAGGTCCGTGGCACTGCGCGAACCGAGCATGGGCAGTACTACAAACCGATCGCGTCGAAAGATGGCATGCTCTTTGTCTATCGCGGGCTGGATAACTTATTCCGCCAGACGTCGCTCAATTTTTCGCCGGCACCGGCGCGCATCGACGATTTCACCGCGTATTGGGACATCGATCTTCCACCGTTGCGCCAATTCAACATCGACATCGTTGTCACGCCCTGCGTGCACCAGGAGAGGACACACTCGCCGTCCCTTGGCCAGGATGCCAACCTGCAAATGCGTCGTGAAGCATTTCAGAAGTGGGAGAGCCAGTCCACGGTGTTTCGCAGCAGCAACGACACGTTCGACGCAGCAATGCGGACCGCCACCGGCGACTTCCACGCCCTTCAGATCCCGGACGGCGACGAGCACGTCATTGCCGCGGGAATCCCCTGGTTTGCGACCATGTTCGGGCGCGACTCGATCATTGCCGCCTACCAATCGCTCTCACTGAACCCGCAGCTGGCTGCCGACACTCTGCGCGTTCTCGCGCGCTACCAGGGCAAAGAAGTAAACGACTGGCGCGACGAACAACCCGGAAAGATCCTGCACGAGTACCGCACGGGTGAAATGACTCGCGTTGGCGAAGTGCCGTTCGGTCCCTACTACGGCTCGGTCGACGCGACCCCGCTGTTTCTTATACTGCTCAGCGAAACCTGGAATTGGACAGCCGACGAGGACCTGGTCACCGAACTCCTTCCCCATGCCTATCGCGCGCTGGAATGGATGGCGAGTTACGGCGACCTCGATGGCGACGGCCTGATCGAGTACCACCGACGCTCCTCGCGCGGGCTTGCGAACCAGGGGTGGAAGGACTCCTGGGACGCGAACATGCACCGGGACGGTACGATCGCTAAGTCGCCGATAGCGCTGGTCGAAGTGCAGGGGTACGTGTACGACGCGAAGTATCGCATGGCATCGCTGCTGCGCTCCTTCGGCGATACTGTGAACGCTGACCGGCTGAAGCGTGAAGCCACCGAGCTATTGAGGCGGATCGAGAAGATGTACTGGATGCCGTCGCGCTCCTACTATGCGATGGCACTCGACGCGGAGAAACAACAGTTGCAGGTCCTGTCCTCGAACCCCGGGCACTTGCTATGGAACCGAGCGATCGGCAAGGACCGTATGCGCGCAGTGGTGAACCGGCTGGTTTCGGATGACATGTTCTCGGGATGGGGTATCCGCACGCTGTCCGCCGACGAGCGTGTCTTCAATCCACTCAGCTATCACCGCGGATCCGTCTGGCCGCATGATAACTCTCTCTCGGTGCACGGCATGGCGCTCAATGAATTCCGGGAGCCGGCGATTCGCGTTTTCACCAACCTCTTCCAGGCGGCGCTGCGTTTCCGCGATTTCCGTTTGCCGGAGTTGTTTTGCGGCGTGCAACGGCGCGATTTCGACGATCCCGTTCATTACCCGGTGTCGTGCTCGCCGCAAGCGTGGGCGTCGGGGGCCATGTTCCTCATGTTGAACAGCGTACTGGGCGTCCGCCCGAGCGCGCCGCGCAAGGAACTGAACGTTGTTAATCCCGAGCTTCCCGAGTGGCTTGACCACCTGCATATTCGCAACCTGCGCATCGGGCACAGCCGCGTCGGCTTGGACTTCACCCGCCGTGGTAAGCGGACGTTCTGCAACGTGGTCGATGTCGAGGGCGACAAACTGCTCGTGAATATCGCGTTCAAGAAATAACAACGCGATTGTTGTATCGCACCGCTGTCGACCTGCATCTACTTCCTGTTCAAAGGAGAGCTCATGGCCCAGGTCAAAATCACCGTTCGCAATAATGGTCCTTTCCGTGTGGAAGCCGACCCCGGCACGATCGAGATGGTCGACGCAAATGGCAACCCGTTCGACCTCAGCGCCAAGATCAAAGATGGAAAAACTGCGTTTTCCCTGTGCCGCTGCGGTGGTTCGGTGACCAAGCCGTTCTGCGACGGGACACACTCCAAGATCGGATTTCAGGCAGCGGAGGCCGCTGTCCGCGCTGAAGAAGGGGCCATCAAGCCGAACGAGATCAATCCTGCGAAAGGATAAAGCCATGCAGATGCTGGAGCGGTTCGCCGCCGTGATCGAAGCCGGGACGCAGCGCCTGGCGACGATTTCCATCGCCGATGCCGGGCAGCGTCCGCAAGCGGATGCGTGGTCCAAGAAGGAAGAACTCGGTCACCTGATCGATTCCGCCGTCAATAATTACGCGCGCGTCATCCGCGTCCAGCACGAGGCCAGTCCTGCCCTGCCCGGGTATGCGCAGGACACGTGGGTGGAGCGCGGGGGATACCAGGACCGCGACTGGAAGGAATTGATCGCGCTTTGGTCAGCTCTGAATGCGCAGATGCTGCACGCCTCGCAGCGCGTGACGGCAGGCGCAATGGCGCGCCAATGCACGATCGGCACCAGCCAGCCGATGACGCTAGGTTTCGTGATCGAAGACTACGTCGACCACATGGTGCATCATCTGTCGCACATCGGGATTGCGGTGACGGAATTCCGCCGCGCCGAATCCGCGTACGCGTAACGCGGTTATTCCGCTGCAGCCGCGTCCTTCATCTTCAAACGGCTCTTGTTTTCCTCGATGAATTCCTTGAGTTGTGGCGCGGCATCCAGCAAGCGGACCCACTGCTCGTAATAGAGCGTGACCGGAAAGCGTCCCATGCCGTAGACGCTGACGGCGCCTTTTTCGCTGACGCGAAACTCCAGCGCCCCGCTGCGTTGTCGCGACTGTTTCTTTTCCAGTTCTGCTACTTTGGCTTTCAATTCCTCGTAAGTTGGTTCAGACATGATTGCCCTCTGCACGATGGTGTTATGAACAGCACCCGATTCTAACTCACTCACTTCGGCGCGGGTGGTTGTACGAGGACGAGAAAAGCTACGAAAGTCGGATTACGCGTGGCGTCAGTGAATCGTCTTCGTCTTCCGGCTCATGTAATCCATCAGCAGGTACTGCCCGAGCGTGTACGGCGTGGTGAAGTACGCCTTGCCGCGACACATCTCGGTGACCTTCTGCACGAACTGGACGAGGCCGTAATCGCTGGCCAGCATGAAGGTGTTGATCATCACCCCGGCGCGCTTGCACTTCGAGACTTCCTGGAGCGTCTCGCTGACCACCAGCGGATCGAGTCCGAAGGCGTTCTTATAGATGCGGCCGTCTTCCAGCGTCAGCGCGGAGGGCTTGCCGTCGGTGATCATGACGATCTGTTTCATGTCTTTGCGCTGGCGTTGCAGGATG